>NZ_JBICKY010000057.1:0-520079 GCF_043104705.1 Delftia sp. WSY_10
TTCCGATGTATTACTCACCCGTTCGCCACTCGTCAGCGTCCGAAGACCTGTTACCGTTCGACTTGCATGTGTAAGGCATGCCGCCAGCGTTCAATCTGAGCCAGGATCAAACTCTACAGTTCGATCTTGAATTTAAAGTCTTTCGACTAACTCATAAAAACGGAATTGAAGTGAACTTCACTTCTATTCTCATGAGCGTTTTTTGGCTTCAAAGAGCCGAGCTCCAAAGAACTTGGCTGTTCGCCTCAAACGCCCACGCTTATCGGCTGTATATTTTTAAGGATCGAAGCGAAGAATTTCTTCCTTGCTTCTGACTTGCTGTGATCAGCGAAGCCTTGAATTCTAGCACAGTTTTTAGCGTCGTTGCAATCAAATTTCTTCGATCTTTTCAACACCAGCGATCTGCATCACTCTCTTCAGCAGAGCCTTGCATTGTAGCACGTTTTTCTCAACAAGCCAACAAGAAGAACTTCGCCACCACAACCAGAGCATCAACCCCAGCCACTTGATCAGGCCGCCGAAGCAACCCTCTCATAAAAAAGCCACCCTTGCGGGTGGCTTTTTGATTCTGGCGGAAACGGAGGGATTCGAACCCTCGATGAGGCTCTACACCCCATACTCCCTTAGCAGGGGAGCACCTTCGGCCACTCGGTCACGTTTCCGGAATGACGTTATTGTAACGTGCTTTTTTGCCGGTTTCGGCAAAACATCGATTTTATTCCGTCTTGTCGAGGCCGAAGGCGGTGTGCAGCGCGCGCACGGCCAGCTCCAGGTACTTCTCGTCGATGACGACGGAAGTCTTGATCTCGGAGGTGGAGATCATCTGGATGTTCACACCTTCCTGGCTCAGCGCACGGAACATGGTGGAGGCCACGCCCACATGGCTGCGCATGCCGATGCCGACGATGCTGACCTTGGCGATGTTGGGATTGCCGACGACTTCGGAGGCACCCAGGGCAGGCACGACCTTGTCACGCAGCAGTTCCATGGCGCGCTGGTAGTCACCCTGGCTGACGGTGAAGCTGAAGTCGGTTTTGCCTTCCTTGCTGATGTTCTGGATGATCACATCGACTTCGATGTTGGCGTCGGCCACCGGGCCCAGGATGCCGTAGGCGATGCCGGGGGTGTCGGGCACGCCGAGAACGGAGATCTTGGCTTCGCCGCGGTTGAATGCGATGCCGGATACGACGGCCTTTTCCATTTTTTCGTCTTCCTCAAAAGTAATCAGCGTGCCGGAGGTGGACTCTTCCTCCAGGTCGATGTCCCAGGGCGTGAAGCTGGAGAGCACACGCATGGGCACCTTGTACTTGCCGGCAAATTCCACGGAGCGGATTTGCAGCACCTTGGAGCCGAGGCTGGCCATCTCCAGCATTTCCTCGAAGCTCACGGTGTTCAGGCGCTTGGCGGCCTGCACCACGCGCGGGTCGGTGGTGTAGACGCCGTCCACGTCGGTGTAGATCAGGCATTCGGCCGCCTTCAGCGCCGCAGCCACGGCCACGGCCGAGGTGTCGGAGCCGCCACGGCCGAGCGTGGTGACGTGACCGTTGGGATCAATACCCTGGAAGCCGGTGATGATGACCACGCGGCCAGCGTCGAGTTCGGCGCGAACGCGCTTGTCATCGATGGACTCGATGCGCGCCTTGGTGAAGCTGCTGTCCGTGCGCACGGGAACCTGCCAGCCCGAGAAGCTGATGGCTTCCAGGCCTTCGGCCTGCAGCGCAATGGCCAGCAGTGCCGACGACGCCTGCTCGCCCGTGGAGGCGAGCATGTCGAGTTCACGGTAGTACGCCGTTTTGGCCGAGCTGGGAGCCAGCTCGCTGGCCAGGCCCAGCAGACGGTTGGTTTCGCCACTCATGGCGCTGGGGACGACCACCATCTGGTGACCGGCCCTAGCCCACTTGGCCACGCGCTTGGCAACGTTGCGGATGCGCTCTGTCGAGCCCATCGAGGTGCCGCCGTATTTATGAACGATCAGTGCCATTGGATATCAGGGTGACGAAACTGCTAGGCACGGCGCTGTACGACAGGGGGTGCTTGTGCAAGCCAGGTGCTCAAGAGGACTGCGCATGTAGCGAAATGTCCGTCCAGACCCGTCTTGCGCAAGCCATTTGGTTTTGGCGCGCCGCCGGTTTTCGTGCAAAGTTGGACCAAAACCTGTCAATTGTACCAATCGAGCACTGACCCCAGGCGCCGCACAAAACCCCTGCCCATCTTGAGATGGATGCGGTGGCCTCGCGTACGGCAAACGCCGACCTGCGCGAGCAGTTGATCGAGCTGCGCGGCGCTCGGGGTGGTGGCATGCACGCTGCGCAGCCAGTGGCGCAGCACATTGGCCTGGCGCGCCGGGCTCAGCGCCTGCAATGCGGCGATGCGGGGCGGGCTGCCCACCGCACCCAGGTCGGCCTGGGCCATCTCCTGCAGGAGCTCGGCCGCTTCGGCGCAATGCCGGCTGCTGCGCGCAAAGGTGGCGCGAAACTGGGGGAAGGCCTGGTGCAACGCCGGCAGCAACTGGGCGCGGATGCGATTGCGGGTGTAGCGGGCATCGGCATTGGAAGGGTCTTCCACCCACTCCTGGCCGCGCGCAGCAAGCCAGTCCCGCAATACCTGGCCAGGCAGATCAAGCAGCGGTCGATACCACGCAAGTCCCGCCCTGCTCCACTGCGCCGGCATGGCGGCCAGCCCCGCAACGCCGGCGCCGCGCGACAGTGCCAGCAGCAGCGTCTCGACCTGGTCGTCGGCATGCTGCGCCAGGGCCAGGCTACGAACGGCAGGCATGGGCACACCGCCCTGCGCAGGCCAGGGCTCGGTGGCGGCCTTGATCAACGTGGCGTAGCGCAACTGACGCGCCGCATCCTCAGGGCTTTGGCCCGGCGCGTGGCGCGCATCCACGCGGCAGATCTTCAAGGGGACGGCATGCTGCGCACAGGTTTTTTCACACTGGAGCACAAAGGCATCGGCGGCCGACTGCAAACCGTGGTGCACATGGATGGCGACGACCTGGCCCGGCCAGCGCTCGGCGCAGGCCAGCAGCAACGCAGTGGAGTCCGCTCCGCCGCTGAAGGCAACGGCCAGCGGCAGCGGTGGCGCAAAGCGCTGGATGGCAGCACCCAAGGCGGCGCCTGACGCGACGTCTGACGCGGCGTCTGATGAGGTGTCCGGCAGGTTCTGCGGCAGGTCGGTGATCGGCATTTCCACAGGCTTGGATCAGGTATGTCAGAACTCAGGCCGAGTCCCGGCACAAAAAGAAAACGGCTCCCACAGGGGAGCCGTTCAGTGTGCCAGAGCGTGGCGCCGTCCTTCAGCGATTGTCTGCCTTGGTATCGGCGAAACGGCCGTAGCTTTGCAGGCGCTCGTAGCGGCGGTCCTGCAGTTCCTTGGGCTTGAGGTCGGCCAGCTGGCGGTAGGCATCGCCCAGCGCACGCTTGAGGAAGGCGGCCATTTGCTTGGGGTCGCGGTGGGCGCCGCCCACGGGCTCGTTGACGATCTTGTCCACCAGGCCCAGGGCCTTGAGGCGGTGGGCCGTGATGCCCATGGCATCGGCCGCGTCCTGGGCCTTCTCGCCGGTCTTCCAGAGGATGGAGGCGCAGCCTTCCGGGCTGATCACGGAGTAGACGGCGTATTGCAGCATCAGCACCTGGTCGGCAACGGCAATGGCCAGTGCGCCGCCCGAGCCGCCTTCACCGATGACGGTGGTGATGATGGGGGTCTGCAGCTGTGCCATTTCGTAGATGTTGCGGCCGATGGCTTCGGACTGGCCGCGCTCTTCGGCTTCGATGCCGGGGAAAGCGCCGGGCGTGTCCACGAAGGTGAAGACCGGCAGGCCGAACTTCTCGGCCGTCTTCATGAGACGCAGGGCCTTGCGGTAGCCCTCGGGGCGCGTCATGCCGAAGTTGCGCAGCGTGCGCTCCTTGGTGTCGCGGCCCTTCTGGTGGCCGATGACCATGCAGGACATGCCATTGAAGCGCGCAAGCCCGCCCACGATGGACTGGTCGTCGGCAAAGTGCCGGTCCCCGTGCATCTCGATGAAGTCGGTGAAGCAGTCGCGCACATAGTCCAGCGTGTAGGGGCGCTCGGTATGGCGCGCGATCTTGGTGATCTGCCAGGGCGAGAGGTCGCTGTAGATGTCCTTGGTCAGCTGCAGGCTCTTTTTGCTGAGCTGCTCGATCTCTTCCGAGATGTCGACTGCGCTTTCGGTCTGCACGTAGCGCAGTTCCTCGATTTTGGATTCGAGCTCGGCGATGGGCTGCTCAAAATCCAGAAAGTTCTTTTTCGCCAACTTGTTTCTCCTTGTCCCAGCCAGGCACGGTGCATGCGTTCCGGCCGGAAAACGGGGGTTGATCGGGTGTGATCGGTTTGTCTTCAGGCGGCAGGCTGCGTCTCGAGCGAGCGCCAAATATACCAAGTCGCCACGGTGCACCACGGCTTCCAGGCCTCGGCAACCTCGCGCGCCTCGCTGCGGCTGACGGGGTCGCCTGAAAAATAGTTCTGGCTGATGCCCGAGATCAGGCCTGCATCGTCCAGCGGCAGCACATTGGGCCGCTGCAGGTAGAAGATGAGGAACATCTCGGCCGTCCACCGGCCCACGCCGCGGATGGACATGAGCTCGGCCACGATGGCTTCGTCGCTCATGCCCTGCCAGTCGTCCTGGTGCAGGCGGTGCTCGGTGAAATGCATGGCCAGATCCACCAGGTAGTCCACCTTGCGGGCGGACAGGCCCACGGCGCGCATGTCGTCCACCTTGAGCTTGAGCACCAGGTCAGGCGTCATCCGCGCAGGCAGGCGTGCGAACTTGTTCCACAGCGTCTGCGCGGCCTTCATCGAGATCTGCTGGCCCACGATGGAGCGCGCCAGCGTGGCAAAGGCATCGCCACCGGGCTGCAAGGCCAGGTGGGCAAAGCGCGGGATCAGGCGCTTCATCACGCGGTCGCGCCGCACGAGCTGGCGGCAGGCCTCGGCCCAGTAGGCAGGCGCGCCTTCGGGAGGCGCGGGCAGCGATATCTTGGCCTTGGGCGTGGCGGCAGCGGCCGCTGCGGCGGCAGGCGGCGAGCCTGCGCGCGCGCCCAGCGTCACCACCGGCAGCGGGGCCGGTTGCTGTTCGGGCACGGGCAGATCGGCCACCAGCGGCAACTGCTCGAAATCCATGGTGTCCAGGGGTTTGGCGGAGGCCATCAAAGCACCTCCCCGCACCTGGCGCGGCACGTCTGGCAAGGCATACGGATCAGCCCTTGGCGGCTGCCTCCCAGGTCGTGCCTGCAGGGGAGTCCTTGAGCACGATGCCCTGTTCCAGCAGGGCCTTGCGGATACGGTCGGCCTCGGCCCAGTCCTTGGCCGCCTTGGCGGCTGCGCGTGCGGCAATCTGCGCCTCGATGGCGGCGGCATCCACATCTGCCGCTCCTGCCTGCAGGAAGGCCTGGGGGTCGCCCTGCAGCAAGCCCAGGCATCCGGCCAGGGCCTTGAGCAGGCCCGCCGTCTCGGCGCTCTTGCTGCGATTGACTTCTGCAGCCAGCTCGAACAGCACGGCCACGGCCTCGGGCGTGCCGAAGTCCTCGTCCATGGCAGCCTTGAAGCGTGCGGCAGCGGGATGGCTCCAGTCGATGGCGACCTCGGCAGGCGCCACCAGGCTCAGCGCCGTGTACAGGCGCTTGAGCGCGCCGCGCGCATCGTTCAGATGCACGTCGCTGTAGTTCAGCGGGCTGCGGTAGTGGCTGCGCACGACGAAGAAGCGAACGGTCTCTGCGTCGTACTCCTTGAGCACGTCGCGGATGGTGAAGAAGTTGCCCAGCGACTTGGACATCTTCTCGTTGTCCACGTTGATGAAGCCGTTGTGCATCCAGACCTGCGAGAAAGGCTTGCCGGTCGCGCCTTCGCTCTGGGCAATCTCGTTTTCGTGGTGCGGGAACTGCAGATCGGCACCGCCGCCGTGGATGTCGAAGCTCTCGCCCAGCATCTCGCAGCCCATGGCCGAGCACTCGATGTGCCAGCCCGGCCGGCCCGCGCCCCAGGGGCTGGCCCACTTGACCTCGTCGGGCTCGCTGGGCTTGGCGCTTTTCCACAGCACGAAGTCCAGCGGGTCCTGCTTGCCGTCCTGCACGGCCACGCGTTCGCCGGCCTGCAATTCGTCCAGCGACTTGCCCGACAGCTTGCCGTAGCCGGGGAACTTGCGCACGGCAAAATTCACGTCGCCATCGCTGCCCTGGTAGGCCAGGCCCTTGTCCTGCAGGCGGCCGATCATGGACAGCATCTGCGGCACGTATTCGGTGGCGCGCGGCTCATGCGTGGGGCGTTCGATGCCCAGGGCGTCGGCGTCCTGGTGCAGCGCGTCGATCATGCGGTCGGTCAGCGAGCGAATGGTCTCGCCGTTCTCCACGGCACGACGGATGATCTTATCGTCGATATCGGTGATGTTGCGCACATAGGTCACGCGATTTCCGCTGGCCCGAAGCCAGCGCTGCACCACGTCGAAAGCGACCATGGAGCGCGCGTGTCCCAGGTGGCACAGGTCGTACACGGTCATGCCGCACACATACATGCGCACATGGCCCGGTTCGATTGGCGAAAACGCTTCCAATGCACGCGACAGCGTGTTGTAGATACGCAAACTCATGGATGTTCATCAGGGGAGAAAGGGCCGCTGCAGGGGGCGCGTCCCACGCGCCGCCGGACCCTTGGCGCCGATGCAGGCATGCTCAGCAGGGAGCAGGAGCGGCAGGCGCAGAGCCCGTGTGACCCAGCACACCCCTCAGCTACAATTCACAGCAGTATAAGCCCGCGCCGCGGGGCGTTTCCCCGAGGCCCCGAAAGCACCTACATGCCTCTACGCAACTCGTTTCGCTCCGCCCTGCGCCTCGCGGCACTGGCGGCCCTGCTCGCAACAGGCCACGCCCACGCCGACGACTATACGGAAGTGAACCAGTTGCTGCGCAACGGCAAAAGCACCCAGGCCCTGGCACGCGCCGAAGCCTATCTTGCCAAGAACGCACGCGACCCCCAGATGCGCTTTCTCAAGGCCGTGGCCCTGACCGACAGCGGCAAGACCGACGAGGCCATCGCCGCGCTGAACCAGCTCATCGAGGACTACCCCGAGCTGCCCGAGCCCTACAACAACCTGGCCGTCATCTACGCAGGCCAGAACCAGCTCGACAAGGCCCGCTCTGCCCTGGAGTCGGCCGTGCGCAACAACCCCAACTACGGCGTTGCCTACGAGAATCTGGGCGACATCCATGCCCGCCTGGCCTACGAGGCCTACGGCAAGGCACAAGGCCTGGACGGCCGTGCTGCCAGCGTGCGGCCCAAGCTCAAGCTGCTGCGCGAATTGCTGGCTCCAGTCACCGGCACCAAATAGAAGACACGGCCCACACGCGCACCCCGGCGCCCAGGCACGGCGGTCTGCACGCCATTTGGGTCTTGCCACGCCTGCGCGCACGCGCAGGAACCTGCCCGGGTTTTCCCACTCCATCCCCAGCCCTTTGGCTTTCTCAGGAGATTTGCATGACCACACGCCGCATTGCGTCGCTTTCCCTGGCCGGCATGGCCCTGGCCGCTTCCCTTTGCACCACCCTGCCCGCCATGGCGCAGAACGCTACACCCAAGGTGCAGCTCAAGACCAGCATGGGCGACATCGTGCTGGAGCTGAACGAGGCCAAGGCCCCCAAGACCGTGGCCAACTTCATGCAGTACGTGCGCGACAAGCACTATGACGGCACGGTGTTCCACCGCGTGATGGACGGCTTCATGATCCAGGGCGGCGGCATGGACGCCAGCCTCAAGGAAAAGCCCACGCGCGCGCCGATTCCGCTGGAAGCGGACAACGGTCTCAAGAATGACCGGGGCACCATCGCCATGGCGCGCACTGGCAATCCCAACTCGGCCACCTCGCAGTTCTTCATCAACGTGGTGAACAACGACATGCTCAACGCACCCAAGCCTGACGGACACGGCTACGCCGTCTTCGGCCGCGTGGTCCAGGGCATGGATGTGGTGGACAAAATCCGCACGGTGGCCACGGGCAACCAGGGCATGCACCAGAATGTACCCACCAAGCCGGTGACCATCCTCTCGGCCACCGAAGTCAAGTAAACCGCGCGCCGCGCCCAGCGTGGCACGCCCCTGCCCTCCACCCAACAAGGAATCGCCATGAGCAATCCCCAAGTCGAACTCCACATCGCCGACCACGGCGTCATCACCCTCGAACTCGACGCCGCCAAGGCCCCCAAGAGCACCGAGAACTTCCTGGCCTATGTGAACAAGGGCCACTACGACAACACCATCTTCCATCGCATCATCGATGGCTTCATGATCCAGGGCGGCGGCTTCGAGCCCGGCATGAAGCAAAAGGGCACCGATGCGCCCATCGAGAACGAGGCCAAGAACGGCCTGAAGAACGACAAGTACACCATCGCCATGGCCCGTACCGGCGACCCGCACTCGGCCACCGCCCAGTTCTTCATCAACGTGGCCGACAACGGCTTCCTGAACCACACCTCGCCCAGCGCCCAGGGCTGGGGCTATGCCGTGTTCGGCAAGGTGGTCAAGGGCACCGAGATCGTGGACAAGCTGCGCGGCGTGAAGACCGGCCGCAACGGCGGCCACCAGGACGTGCCCAAGGATGACGTGATCATCGAAAAGGCCGTGGCCCTGTAATCAGGCGCCCTTCCGACAAGGCGGCTGCCCCCTTGGCGTGCAGCCGCCCTGTTGTCCATGCACATGGCCCGCCCCTGGCCGTGCCCATGGACAACAGCCCTGCTCCAGAGCCTTCCCCAGCCTTCATGCAGCGCCCTTGCCGGGCGCGCACCTGCCCATGGCCCAGACTGCCGCACCTCGCCCTCCCTGCGTGCCGCCCATTGCGGCCGAATGGACACTGCCCGCGGCCTGGCGCACGCTGGACTTCATCTCCGACCTGCACCTGCAGGCCTGCGAGCCCGCCACCGTGCAGGCCTTTCGCCGCTACCTGCACGCCACGCAGGCCGATGCCGTCTTTCTGCTCGGTGACCTGTTCGAAGTCTGGGTGGGCGACGACGCCTTGCTGGATCCCGGCAGTTTCGAGGCCGATTGCGCCGCCACCCTGCGCGAGGCCGCCGCCCGCAGGCCGCTGTTCTTCATGCAGGGCAACCGCGACTTCCTGACCGGAGCGCAGTTCGATGCGCTGTGCGGCACGACCACGCTGGCCGACCCCACCGTGCTCGACTGCGGCGACCAGCGCATCCTGCTCAGCCATGGCGATGCCCTGTGCCTGGACGATACGGACTACCAGCGCTTTCGCGCCATGGCGCGCTCCGCCGCGTGGCAGGCGGCCTTCCTGGCGCAGCCGCTGCCGCTGCGCCGCGAGCAGGCACGCGGCATCCGGCAGGAGAGCGAATCGCGCAAACGTGAATCGGCCGGAGCGGACGCAGCCGCCCCCTCCGCCAGCCACACCGCCGCCATGCCCACCTATGCCGACCTGGATGCCGAGGCCACGCGCAGCTGGCTGCGCGCCGCACGCGCCGCCACCCTGGTCCACGGCCACACGCACCGCCCGGCCGACCATGAACTGGGCGATGGCCTGCGGCGTGTGGTGCTCAGCGACTGGGATTTGGCAGCCGCCGTGCCGCGCGCCGAAGTGCTGCGCTGGGAGCAGGGCCAGGGCCTGCGGCGCCTGCCGCTGTCCGAAGTACTTGAACAGGCGCCCCAACGATGAGCCTCTGGCGACAACTGGGCCACTGGGTCCGGCGGCTGGGCCGCCGCGCACGCTCCGCCGTCTCGCCGGTGCCTGAGATTCCAGCGCCGCTGTGGCTGTCCACGCTGGCCGCCTACCCCTTTCTTTCCTCGCTGACGCTGGAGGAGCAATCGAAGCTGCGCGCACTGGCCGCCGTCTTCCTGCAGCGCAAGCGCTTCCACGGCGCGCACGGCCTGCAAGTGAGCGACGCCATGGCGCTGGAGATTGCCGCCCAGGCCTGCCTGCCACTGCTGCACTGGGGCGAGCCGCAGGGCGCGCTGTCCTGGTATGACGACTTTGTCGGCATCGTGGTGCACCCGGGCGATGCCGTGGCACGGCGCCAGAGCATGGACGAGGCCGGCGTCATCCACGACTACGACGAAGTGATCATGGGCGAGGCCATGCATGGCGGCCCCGTCATGCTCAGTTGGCAGGCCATCGGCGCAGGCCGCGGGCCGCATGCCAGCCACCACGGTCACGGCGGCCAGGCCGCCAACGTGGTGATCCACGAATTCGCCCACAAGATCGACATGCGCAACGGCGGCGCCGATGGCTGCCCGCCCCTGCCGCCCGGTTTCATGGGCAGCGGCTCCGCGCGCCAGGCCCGCGAGATATGGCAGGCCGCCTGGGCGCCGGCCTACGACGCCTTCCGTGAGCAGATCACCATCGCCGAACGCTTTGGCGGCGAATGGCCTTGGCTGGACGGCTATGGCGCCACGGCGCCCGCCGAATTCTTCGCCGTGGCCTGCGAAGCCTTCTTCGTGGACCGCGCCCGCTTTGCCCTGGAATTCCCCACGCTGGAGCCGCTGCTGGCTGCGCTCTTCAAGCCGGCCACCCGTCACCCCTGATCGGAGCAAACCTCCTTCAGCGCCTGGGCGAACAGGCGCTGCTCCTCGTACTGCCCGCCCGCCTTGCGCTCGAACAGGGTGATGGGTGGCAGGGTCCAGCCGAAACGGTGGCGCACGATGCCCACGCCCGCAATGCGCACCAGTTCCTCGGCAATGTCGGCCGGCACGATGGACACGGCCCGCTCATTGGCCGCCACCAGTTCGCCGATCACCTTGGCCGAGAGCGTTTCCACAAACGGCGGCGGTGGCTCCACGCCCGCGCGCAGAAAAAAGTCGGTGATCTGCTCGCGCATGGGCGTGCGGCGCTGGCCCAGCACCCAGTCAAGCCCCGTGAGTTCGGCCCACTGCAGAGGCCGGCGCCCCAGCCGCGTGGCCAGGCTGCGGTGGGCGATCAGGCGAGGCTCCTGCTCATAAAGCACGCTGTGCCTTATGCCGCTCATGTCCAGCACGGCCGAGGCGCGGCCAATCACGCAGTCCAGCTCATGTGCGCGCAACTTTTGCAGCAGGCGGTCGCTGGTGTCCTCATGCAGCGTGACCGTGATGCGCCGGCCTTGCGGCCGCGTCCTGCCGATGGCCTCGGCCAGCATGCGCGCAGGCAGGAAGGGGATGACACCCACCTGCAGGTGCGCCGCACGCTGCTGCCCCACGGCCTCGATGTCGTGGGCCCAATGGTCCAGGTCGGCCAGCATGCCCCGGGCGCGCGCCAGCACCAGCGCGCCCAGCTCCGTAGGCTCCATGCCGCGCGCAGAACGCAGGAACAGCGGCGCGCCGAACAACGACTCCAGCTCGGCCAGGGCCTGGGTCACGGCGGGCTGGCTGGTGGCCATGCGCTCGGCCACGCGGGTCAGCGTGCCCAGCTCGCTGATGGAGCGCAGCAGCAGCAAATGCTTCATCTTCAGGCGCGTGGCCATGCGGTGGGCCAGTTGGGCAGCGGTCGATGCAGTGGGGTGTTGCGGCATGGATTCAGGCGTGGCGCGTCATAAGCAAAACCATATTGAACAATAAAAACAAACGAATTTCTGCTTATGCATGCGTCCCAGAATTCCGGCGTCTTGCACACCCAGTACGAAAGGACCAGGCAGACCATGGATAGCATGTTTTTCATCATCGCGCTGGGCGCAGCGGCGGCCGGATTCGTGCAGGGCCTGTCGGGCTTTGCCTTCGGCATGGTGGCCATGTCGTTCTGGGCCTGGGTGCTGGAACCGCGCGATGCAGCCGTGCTCACCGTCTTCGGCTCGCTGCTGGGCCAGGTGCTGTCGGCCATCACCGTGCGGCGCGGGTTTGCGCTGGCAAAGCTGCTGCCCTTCATCCTGGGCGGTCTTGCCGGCATACCCCTGGGTGTCTTGCTGCTGCCGCACCTGGACATGGCCTGGTTCAAGGCCTTGCTGGGCGGCATGCTGGTGCTGTGGTGCCCGGTGATGCTGCTGTCGGCCCGCCTGCCCAGGCTGGCGCGCGGCGGTCGGGTGGCAGACGGCGCCGTGGGCCTGGCGGGCGGCGTGATGGGCGGACTGGGCGGCTTCACGGGCACGCTGCCCACGCTGTGGTGCACGCTGCGCGGCTACCCCAAGGATGAGCAGCGCTCGGTCATCCAGAACTTCAACCTGTCCATGCTGGCCGTGACCATGGCCACCTACCTGGGCACCGGCATGGTCGCGCGCAACATGCTGCCGCTGTTCGCCATCGTGGCGCCGGCCATGCTCATTCCATCGCTGCTGGGCTCCAGGCTGTATATCGGCATCAGCGAGATGCGTTTCCGGCAGATCGTGCTGGGCCTGCTGTGCCTGTCCGGCGTGGCGCTGCTGGCCTCCTCGGTGCCGGTGCTGCTGCAGCGCGCGGGCTGAGCGCGCCGAACGCGCTGCCGGGAAGGCCTGGAACCAAGCCTGCCGGCTGCAGCAGATGACCAGGCAACGGCAGCAACACGTGCAGGGGCTGGGCAATGAACTGGCCGCCGCCAATAAGGATCTGCAGCGCGCGCAAGACTGGGCACTGCCCTCGAAAAAAGGCGGGGCAGGAATCGCTCCCTGCCCCGCCTTCAGGCGCCCGCCGCGTGGCGGGAACGCCT
Organism: Delftia sp. WSY_10; assembly: GCF_043104705.1. Lineage (NCBI taxonomy): Bacteria > Pseudomonadati > Pseudomonadota > Betaproteobacteria > Burkholderiales > Comamonadaceae > Delftia > Delftia sp. WSY_10. The sequence goes on from NZ_JBICKY010000057.1 coordinate 12,602, forward strand.
TCTTCTCCCTCGATGGCACCTCAGTACCGCGCATCGGCCGGCTTCTTGTCCTTGGGCCAGTCCTTGTGCTTGTTGGCAAAGTCCGGGCGCGGCTGGTGGCTGAAGTACTCGGCCACGTCCACGGCCTCCTGGTCGCTGAGGCCGCCCTGGCCCAGCGGGAAATTGCCATGGAAGGCGATGGGCATATTGCGCTTGACGAAGGCCGCTGCCGTATAGGTGCGCGCCATGCCCGCACCGATGTTGAAGGACTGGTCACCCCACAGCGGCGGATAGACCCACTGGCCCTTGGCGTTCTTCACGCCTTCGCCCTCGCCGCCATGGCAGACCGCGCACTGGGCCGCATAGATCTTCTTGCCGTTGTCCACGTTGGGCACGATGGACTGGCTGATCTTGCCCACGCCCCGGCCTTCGACCTTGTCCTCGGGCTTGGTTTCGCGGCGCATCCAGTCGAAGTAGGCGACCATGGCCTTGATCTCGTCGGACTCCAGCGGCAGAGGCTTGCCGTTCATGGAGCGCAGGAAGCAGCCATTGATGCGGTCCTCCAGCGTGATGACGCGGCCCGCGCGCGGCGCATAGCCGGGGAAGAAGGCCGAGACACCGATGTAGGGCGAACCATCGGCCACCGTGCCCGCGTTCAGGTGGCAGCTGGCGCAGTTCAGTGCATTGCCCACATTCCTGGGCAGCAGGTCGCGCGTCTCAATGTTCAGGCGGGCGCCGTAGACCAGTTGCTTCGCATTGGATTCGTCCAGCATGGCGGCCAGGCGCGGCGTCTCGAAGGGGCGTGCGCTTTCGCCCTTGGCATCGAGCTGCTTGCGCATGGATTGCACCTCCCTGGCATGGATCTCGCGCGCATCGGCACGGCCCCAGCTCTTGCGGGCGAAGTTGAGGATGTCGGCGATCTCCGCATCCTTGAGCTGTGCGAAGGCCGGCATGGTCAGCGGCCGTGCATGGCTTTGCGTGACGGGCGCCTTCCAGCCCGCCAGCATCAGATGGATCAGCGTGGACGGGTCCTGCGACTGCAGCGAGAAATTGCCGGCCAGCGGCGGGAACACATCCTTCACGCCACCGCCATCGGCACGGTGGCAGTCGGCGCAGAACTGCAGATAGCCCAGGCCACCCCGGCTGGCGTAGAGATCGGCAGGCACGTCGGAAGACACTGCCGAGGCGGCGGACGGTGCATGCACGGAGGCCTGCGACGCCGGATGCGGGGCGATGACCGGCCCCGGCCCCTGGGCCACCTGCATGGGCAGGTCGTTCTTGCCTGCGGGCAGCGACTTCAGATAGATGCCGATGGCCAGCAGGTCCTCGTCACTCATGTACTGGGTGCTGTGCTGCACCACATCGACCATGTTGCCGGAGACCGTGCCGTGGCTGTTGCGCCCGGTCTTGAGCAGTTGGGCGGTCTCCTCGGGTGTCCACAGGTCGCGCAGGCTCAGTGCGCGCCAGTTCTCCACGGTCTCGCCGGCCAGGAAGTACTCGCCCTTGCGGCCCTCGCCGGTCATGGTCTTTTCCTGGAAGCCCACGCCGCGCGGCGTATGGCAGGCGCCGCAGTGGCCCAGGCCCTGCACCAGGTAGGCGCCCCGGTTCCACTGGGCAGTTTGCTGCGGTTGGGGCTGGAAGGGCGTGTCATCCAGAAACACCCAGTTCCACAGCGCCAGGCCCCAGCGCTGGTTGAAGGGAAAGCCCAGGTCGGACTCCTTGTTGGCCGCCTTCACGGGCGCCACGCCCTGCATCAGGTAGGCATACAGGGCCTGCATGTCCTCGGCCGTCATCTTGGCGTAGGAGGGATAGGGCATGGCCGGGTACATGTTGCGGCCATCGGCCGCCACGCCCTTGCGCATGGCGCGGTCGAACTGATCGAAGCTGTATTTGCCCATGCCCGTATCGGCGTCAGGCGAGATATTGGTGGAATAGATCTTGCCGAATGGCGTCTCCAGCGCCAGGCCACCACCCATGGGCTGTGTTTTATTTCCGGTATGGCAGGCCACGCAATCACCGAGTCGCGCGATATAACGGCCACGGTCCACCAGGTTTCTTTGCTCGGCGGTCAGGTCCGCCGCATAGTCGGCGGGCAGGTCATCGATGATCTGCGGCATTTGCGCATGATCCACCTCGGGCGCCGGCGCCGAGATGGCGAGCTGCCATGCGGCAGCCGACAGCACGGCCACGCACAGCAGGCCTTGCTTGAGCGAGAGTTTCATCGTCTTCTATCCCGTGAAATAAATTATTATTGAAAGAGAAAATCGGATATTGACGAGATATTCCACCCAACGCATGCAACCATTGCAGCAAATATCAATCTCTTTGCGCAATATCTTCTTATATATACAAATTCTAGTGGAATCACCCTATTTTTTGATGCAAGCCGACGAAAAAGATAAGCCACTTGCGCATTTAACGCGGGCTTAATCCATCCATAGGAAAAGTGGCGGCGCAAATGGGGGCGCAGCAATGCAAAGCGGCCCCGCGAAGGGGCCGCCATGTGTACATCCCGGGGATGCCCCGGGTGCGTGGACAGGCTCGGCTCAACCCGCGTGGATCATCCGGCGCGCGGCCTGCGCCACGCTGTGTGCATCCACCCCAAAGTAGCCGCGCAGCGCCGCACGCGTGTCGCTGCGGCCGAAGCCGTCCGTGCCCAGCGTGAGGAAACGGCGGCCTGCGGGCAGGAAGGCGCGCACGGTCTCGGGCACCGCGCGCACATAGTCGGTGGCGGCAATCACCGGGCCCTGCGTACCGTGCAGCAGCTGCGCGATCCAGGGCTGGCCAGGTGCCTCGCCCGCCAGCATGCGCTGCTCGCAGGCCACGCCATCGCGCGCCAGCTCGCTCCAGCTGGTCACGCTGACCACGGTGGCGGCCATGCCCTCGCTGGCCAATTGCTCGGCGGCCTTGAGCACTTCGGTGAGGATGGCGCCCGATCCCAGCAAGGTGACATGCTGCGTGGCACGGTCCGCATCGCCAAAGCGGCTGAACACATAGGCGCCGCGCAGCACGCCTTCGGCAGCGCCTGCGGGCAGGTCGGGCTGGGCATAGTTCTCGTTCATCAGCGTGACGTAGTAGAAGACATCGCGCTGCTCGACCAGCATCTCGCGCATGCCGGCGTCCAGTATCACGGCGAGTTCGCCGGCATGCGCAGGGTCCCAGGCCTTGCAGTTGGGAATGGTGGCCGCCACCAGATGGCTGGAGCCGTCCTGGTGCTGCAGGCCTTCTCCGCCCAGCGTGGTGCGGCCCGAGGTGGCGCCCAGCAAAAAGCCGCGCGCCCGCTGGTCGGCCGCCGCCCAGATGGCGTCGCCCACGCGCTGGAAGCCGAACATGGAGTAGTAGATGTAGAACGGAAGCATGGCCAGGCCGTGCACGCTGTAGCTGGTGGCCGCCGCCGTCCAGCTGGCGACGGCGCCGGCCTCGCTGATGCCCTCCTCCAGGATCTGGCCGTCCAGCGCCTCGCGGTAGGACAGCACCGAGCCGATGTCCTCGGGCGCGTAGCGCTGGCCCAGGCTGCTGTAGATGCCCACCTGCTTGAACAGGTTGGCCATGCCGAAGGTGCGCGCCTCGTCGGCCACGATGGGCACGATGCGCGGGCCCAGCTGCGCATCCTTGAGCAGGCTGCCCAGCATGCGCACGAAGGCCATGGTGGTGCTCATTTCCTTGCCGGCAGGTGCCAGCGCGAACTGGGCGTATTGCTCCAGCGCTGGAACGGGCACGCGGTCGCACACCGTTTCGCGGCGCGGCAGTGCGCCGCCCAGGGCCGTTCGGCGCTCGCGCAGGTACTGCATCTCGGCACTGTCATCGGCAGGCTTGTGGAAGGCCAGGCCCTTGGCCTGCTCGTCACTCAGCGGCAGGTTGAAGCGGTTGCGGAACTCGATCAGGTCGGTCTCGTCCAGCTTCTTCTGGCTGTGCGTGGTCATCTTGCCCTGCCCGGCCGAGCCCATGCCGTAGCCCTTCTTGGTATGGGCCAGGATCACCGTGGGCTGGCCGCGATGGGCGGCAGCCGCTGCATAGGCCGCATGGATCTTCACCAGATCATGGCCGCCGCGCTTCAAGCGGTCGATCTGCTCGTCCGTCAGGCCCTGGGCCAGGGCGGCGAGCTCGGGGTTCTGTCCAAAGAAATGCTCGCGGTTGTAGCGGCCGTCCTTGGCGGCGAACGTCTGCATCTGCCCGTCCACCGTGCCGCCCAGCGTGCGTGCCAGGGTGCCGGTGATGTCGCGAGCCAACAGCCCGTCCCAGTCGCTGCCCCACAGCAGCTTGACCACGTTCCAGCCCGCGCCGGCAAACAGCCGCTCCAGCTCATCGACGATGCGGCCGTTGCCGCGCACCGGGCCGTCCAGGCGCTGCAGATTGCAGTTGACCACCCAGACCAGGTTGTCCAGCCCCTCGCGCGCGGCCAGCGTGAGGGCACTCATGCTTTCGGGCTCGTCCATCTCGCCGTCGCCGAACACGCCCCAGACCTTGCGCTCCTGGCAGTCCAGCAGGCGGCGGTGCGTGAGATAGCGCATGAAGCGCGCGTGGTAGATGCTGCTGATGGGGCCTATGCCCATGGAGCCCGTCGGGAACTGCCAGAAGTCGGGCATCAGCCAGGGATGGGGATAGCTGGACAGGCCCTGCGCGCCAGCGGCCGGCGCGCTGATCTCCTGCCGATAGTGCTGCAGGTCCTGCTCGCTCAGCCGCCCTTCCAGGAAGGCGCGCGCATACACGCCGGGGGCGCTGTGCGGCTGGAAGAACACCAGGTCGCCCCGGTGCTGGCCCGGCGCCAGCCCCTCCCGGGCATGGAAGAAATGGTTGAACCCGGTCTCGAACAGGTCGGCCGCGCTGGCGTAGCTGGCGATGTGCCCGCCCAGCTCGCCATAGGCCTGGTTGGCGCGCACCACCATGGCCAGCGCATTCCAGCGCATGATGGACGCCAGCCGCTCCTCCATGGCCAGGTCGCCCGGAAACACCGGCTGCTGCTGCGCGGCCACGGTGTTCACATAGGGCGTATTCAGGTCGGGCTGCCAGCCCAGGCGCTGCTCGCGCGCCATGCGCGCCAGCTCTTCGAGCACGAAGCGCGCGCGCTGCGGCCCCTCGGCGGCGACCAGGGCCGCGAAGGCCTCCCGCCATTCGGTGGTTTCCTGGGGATCGGTATCGATATCGGCCAGCGTGGCCAGCGGCGTGGGTGCGTTCATGCCCGCCACTTTAGGACTGGCGGACCGGCATGAGCAGCCGTTCATGGATAAGGGAAACGCCATATTCCAGCATTTCATGCCGGCATCTACATAAAATCCGGCACATGAAACTGGACACCATCGACTTGCGCATTCTGGCCGAGTTGCAAACGGACGGCTCGCTGTCCAACGTGGAGCTGGCGCGGCGTGTGCACCTGTCGCCCTCGCCCTGCCTGGCGCGCGTCAAGGCGCTGGAGAAGGCCGGCGTGATCGCGCGCTATGTGGCGCTGGCCAATGCGTCGGCCCTGGGGCTGGGGCTGAATGTGTTCATCAACATCAGCCTCAAGTCGCAGGCCAAGGAATCGCTGGCCGACTTCGAGCGCCGCATTGCCGAGCACGACGAGGTCATGGAGTGCTACCTGATGAGCGGCGACGCCGACTACCTGATCCGCGTGGCCCTGGCCGACATCGGTGCGCTGGAGCGCTTCATCGTGGAGCAGCTCACGCCGATTCCGGGCATAGAGAAGATCCGCTCCAGCTTCACGCTCAAGCAGGTGCGGTACAAGACCGCCCTGCCCCTGCCGGCCGCAGGCTGAGGCGGATGGAGACTGGCCTCAGCCCGCAGGCTTGGCCATCTCGCCGGTGGCGATGCGGCGGCGCAGCTCGCCCAGCACGGCCTTGAGGCGGCGCTCGTTGTCCAGCCCCACGCGCACCAGCATCTTCTGGCCGCTGGACAGGGCCTGCAGCTCCGGGTCGGCGTATTCGTAGCGTACCCAGGGCTGGACGGAGGGCACCTCGCCCTCCACCTTGGTCAGCCTGACCTGCACCGGGCCCGCGGGCTCGGGCGCGGCGCGCAGATGGTCTATGACGGCAATGAGACGATCGTTGAAATAGCGGCTGGGATAGCCCAGGTCTTCATAGGCGGTCTGGAACAGGGGATACAGCCGGGCATAGAGCTTGACGGCCCCGTCCATGGGAATGGACTCGGCGAAGGCCACGAAGGCCTTGTAGCGTGCGGCGTTGGCGGGGGAGATGGCCTGTGCCTCCCCGGCCTCCGCGGCGCCCTCCACCGTGAAACGCTGCGGCGCGGGGTGCACGGGCCAAAGCCGTGCTGGGGCCTGGGAGCGGGTCAGGTTGTCCACGGTGGCCACGGCGCGGCGCACAAAACCGTCCATCTGCAGAAAGCTGCCTGCCTTGTCACGGCCCAGCAGGCCGTTGAGGGCCTGGGCGACATGGGCGTCGGAGTCCTGCAGCGCGGGCAGGCCGGGCGCGGGTGGCTCCAGCGCATCGACAGGGTTCTGGGGCTCGGTCAGCTCGGGCGCGGGGACGGGTTCAGGCTCGGCAGGCTGGGCGGGCGCCTCTGCCACTTCGGGCGGCGCCTCGGGCACGTCGGCGGGACGCCACCAGTACCACCAGGCTGCGCCCCCCACGGCGGCAGCCGCCAGTACCGCTGCGGCGATGCCGAAAGCCGATGGGCCGGAGGATCTGGCGCGGGGGCGGAAGTCTTGGGGGTCGCGTTCTGGCATGGATGGGTCCTTTGGCTTGGGCAGGGGCTGGCAGCACAGTTGCCGCAGGACGTGCGACAGCAAAGCACAACCGGGGTTCCCGGGCTTTCCTGACACCAGCCCCTGACTGGTGTTTATAAGCCGCCCCGCTGCCTGCGCAGGCCCTTGTGCGCGCCAGGCAACAAGGCGTTACCCGGCTTACGCGGCCAGCCTGCGCACAAGAAGGGGGCGGTACAGCAGGCTCAGCCCTGCGTGCCCAGATCCTGGAGCCAGGCCATGGCGGCCTGCAGCTCGTCGGGGCGGATCTCATGCATGCTCGGGTATTCGTGGTAGCTCAGTTGCAGCGGCAGGCGCTGCACGTGGCTGCGAATGGCGTGGGCGCTGGTCAGCGGAATGACGTTGTCGTAGGTGCCGTGGCTGACCCAGAGCGACTTGCCGTCGAAGGCCGCATCAGGGGCCTGGTGCGGCAAGGCCTCGGGCAGCAGGCGGCTGTGCCAGCACATGGCGGCGCGCAGCAGCGCGGGCTGGGTCAGCAGCAGGCTGAGCGCCATGATGCCGCCCTGGCTGAAGCCGCCCGCCACGGTACGCTGGGCAGGAATGCCCAGCCGCGCGCCGGCCTGCTGCACGGTCTGGGCCACCAGGGCGCGGCTGTGCTCTTCCTGCGATGCGTGGATGTGGCGCGTGCCGTTGGCATCCACCGTGAACTGGAACCAGGCATGGGCACTGGGCCCCATGGAAAACGGGGCACGCAGGCTGAGCACGTGGAACTGCGGCGGCACGAACGATGCGAGGCCGAACAGGTCCTGTTCATTGCTGCCAACGCCATGCATGAGCACCAGCAGCCAGGGCTGCTGCCCCGGTGCGGGTTGTGCGGGGCGCTCCAGCGCCAGCAGGGGCAGGTCGATCATCACGGACTCCTTGGTTTTTAAGCGATTTCCGGGACCGGGGTGGTCCCGGGCAACGCGCCATTGTGGCGCCTCGCCAAGTCCGCGGGGGCAGGAGGTTATGCCGCCTGCGCGTCCTCGAAGGCCATCGCATCCATGGCCAGGATGGAGTACATGACTTCGCGGCTCAGATACCGAGGCCGCGCCGTGGCGCCGGCCGCGCCCAGGGCGAAGTACAGCGGCATGAAGTGCTCTTCGCTGGGATGGGCGCGCCGGGCCGAGGGAGCGCGTGCGCGGTAGTCCAGCAGCGCGGGCAGGTCCTGCGCCTGCAGGCGCGACTCGATCCAGCGGCTGAAATCCTGCACGTAGGGCGAGGAGGCGCTGGAGCCGCCGACGGCATGGTCGTCCTGCAGGCCATCCTGGCTGCGCAGGGCCTGCACGGCGTCGTCCACCCGCACCGTGGCCTCGCCCATACCGCCCCGGAATTCGGCCAGGTTGTGCGTCATGCTGCCGGAGCCGACGATGAGCACCCCTTCATCGCGCAGCGCCGCCAGGGCCGCGCCCAGCGCATGGGTTTCGGCCGGCCCGGCCGAGGCGGGAAGGGACAGCTGCACCACGGGCAGGTCGGCATCCGGCAGCAAATGCATCAGCGGCACCCAGGCGCCGTGGTCAAAGGGCCGCTGCGCGTTGGCGGTGGAGGCAATGCCTGCGGCCTGCAGGCGGTCCATGACTTCATGTGCCAGCTGGGGCGCGCCGGGGGCCGGGTACTGCAGTTCGTAGAGCGCGGGCGGGAAGCCGCCGAAGTCGTGCCAGGTGGAGGGCGAGGCTCCGGTCATGACTTCCACGCCATGCGACATCCAGTGCGGCGACATGATGACCACGCCGCGCAGCGGGCCGTGGGCCTGGCGCAGCGCCCTGCCCCATTGCGCGAGCACGGGGCCGGTTTCACCCGGCTCCAGCGCGAACATGGGCGAGCCATGGGAGACGTAGAGCACGGGCAGCCGAGTGCCGGCCGAAGCGGCTATGGAGGATGCGCCGGAATCGAGGGAAGCGTGAAAATCTTGCATTCCCCTAATGTAGGGACGCAAGCGGGCCGCGCCAAGCCGCCAAAGGCGGCACACATTGTTGCGCTGGCCGGCTCAATCGTCGCGCGGGCGGCCCCGCAGGGCCTTGGTGGCGCTGTGCCGGCTCTTGCTGTCCAGGCGCCGCCGCTGCGATCCCAGCGTGGGCCGGGTGGCGCGGCGAAGAATGGGTTCGGGATAGGCGGCGGCCACCAGCGCGTTGAGCCGCTGCAGCGCGGCGCGCAGGTTCTGCTCCTGCGTGCGGTATTGCTGGGCCTTGATGACGACCACGCCCTCGTTGGTGATGCGGCCGTCGCGCAGGGCCAGCAGGCGCTGCTGCACGGCCTCGGGCAGGCGCGAGGCGCGCACGTCGAAGCGCAGGTGCACGGCGCTGGAGACCTTGTTCACGTTCTGGCCGCCCGCGCCCTGGGCGCGCATGGCGGTCCACTGCACCTCGTGCAGCTCGATGGGGCGCATGCGCTCAGGCATCCAGCGCAGCGGCCAATGCCGCCACAAAGGCATCGGGACGCTCATGCATGACCCAGTGGCCCGCGCCGGGCACCAGGCCCAGCCCCCGGAAGTCGCGCGCATGGCGTGCAAAGGCCTGGGCCAGTTCCTGCATCATCGGGCCCGGGTAGAGCGCGTCGTGCTCGCCATAGATGGCCCATACGGGGCCGTCCACGGCCTGCAGGGCGCGGGCCAGCACATCGGTGTGCGAGAGGCGGCGGCGCGGAAGGCGGTCGCGCTCCACATTGAGCACATGCAGGGCCAGCGTGTCCTCGTCGATGAGGCTGGCGTCATGCAGCATCAGCACCTGCAGGTTGTAGCGGTGGGCCACGGCCTGCGCCTCGGGCGTGGCCAGGTGGCGCCAGCCCTTGAGCCGCACGGCCAGGCCCTTGCCCACGCCCATGCCGGGCGCCCCGGCCAGCACCAGGCGCCGGGCCAGCGTGCCGTCGGCAGCGGCCAGCATGCCGGCCGTCATGCCGCCAAAAGAGAAGCCGACCAGATCGCACAGCGGGGCGGCGGGCGCTCCGCCATCGGCCAGCAGTTGCCGCAGGCCCTGGCGCAGCGGCTCGACCAGGGTGTCGGCATCCTGGCCGCCCGGTACCCCATCGGAATCGCCAAAGCCCGGCAGATCCGGTATCCACAGCTGGCGGCCCTGGGCCAGCAGAGCGTCCATGCAGCGCAGCCAGTGCGTCCAGCTGCCGCTGCCGCCGTGCAGCATGACCACCGGCAGCACGCCCGCGCGCGCCTCGCCCCAGACATGCCAGACCATGTGGCCGTCTTCGGGCCGCGCGGCAGACAGCGGCGTGGTCAGGCGCCGCGCACGGGCGCGCAGGCGCTCTATGGCGGCAGGCGTGTTCACCACTGGGCCACGGCGTCGATGGCCAGGCCGTAGCCGGCCACGCCAAAGCCGCACATCACGGCGCGCGCCGCAGCCGACAGGTAGGAGTGGTGGCGGAAGCTCTCGCGCGCATGCACGTTGCTGATGTGCAGCTCCACCAGCGGCACGCCCGTGCCCTTGACGGCATCCAGCAGGGCCACGCTGGTGTGGGTGTAGGCGGCGGCGTTGAAGATCAGGCCGGCCAGGCGGCCTTCGGCGTGCACGCGGCCGGCCTCGTGGATCCAGTCCACCAGCTCGCCTTCATGGTTGCTCTGGCGGAACTCCAGGGCCAGACCGTAGCGCGCACAGGCGGCTTCGCACAGCGCACGCACATCGGCCAGGGTCTGGGAGCCATAGATGGCGGGTTCACGCAGGCCCAGCAGGTTCAGGTTCGGGCCATTGAGGACATAGACGGTTTTCACGGCGGGGACACTCCAGGTTTCCAACGGGCTGGATTATGCGGGCCATCCCCGGCCCGGCCGCAACGCTGGCACCACGGAAAAAGCCGCCCCGGAGGGCGGCACAAGTCAATCCAGCCCGGTCCGGCTCAACGGCGCCAGTGACCGTGACCGTGACCGTGACCATGGCGGTATCCGCCACGGTAGCCGCCGCGATAGCCGTATCCATAGCCGGGAACGACCACGACGGGCGGCGCACGGTAGACGGCGCGCGGCGCGTAGTAGACCGGAGGCGGGGGAGCGTAGTAGATGGGCTGGGGCGGCGCCACATAGACGGGGGCAGGCGCGACATAGACGGGCGGGCCATACATGCCCGGCGAATTCAGGCTGATGGACCAGTGCACATCGCCCCGGGCCTGGGCGGCGCCCGAAGCCACCAGGGCGGCCAATGCGAGGCCGGCTGCTGCTGCTCTTGCAACCCACGGGGAAGCTGTCGTTGTCATGGTGTCTCTCCTCGAAGTTGGACAGGCGTGGCAGGCATTGCCGCTGGTGCCGCCTTCCCGCACTTTGGCACAGGGGGACGGCATACGCCCTGCATTCTCAACGCGCGACAGGGGTCTACGGATGGCAGGCTTTTATACAAGTTTGTTTCCAAATGCCTCAACCCTTGCCCGGCGCGGCTGTCCCAAAGCCGTCCGGAGCGGGTCGGCAGGCGCGCGCCTACAATGCTGCGATGAGCTCTGCTGACGCCTCCCCCATCTCCAAAGATCCGGTCAAACCGAGTAACTTTCTGCGCCAAATCATCGAGGCCGACCTGGCCAACGGTACCTACGCCCAGCGCCGCTGGGGTGGAAGCCCCGGTGATGGCGACCACCACAACCAGGGCCAGGTGGACGTGGCGAAGATCCGCACACGCTTCCCGCCCGAGCCCAACGGCTACCTGCACGTGGGCCACGCCAAGGCCATCTGCCTGAACTTCGGCCTGGCGCGCGACTACCAAGGTGCCTGCCACCTGCGTTTCGACGACACCAATCCCGAGAAGGAAGACCAGGAGTACGTGGACAGCATCATCGATGCCGTCCATTGGCTGGGCTTCGGCTGGAAGGAAGCCGACGGTCACGAGAACCTGTACTTCGCCAGCAACTACTTCGACTTCATGTACCGCGCGGCCGAGTACCTGATCGAGCAGGGCCTGGCCTATGTGGACGAGCAAAGCGCCGACGACATGAAGGCCAACCGCGGCGATTTCTCGCGCCCCGGCGTGGACAGCCCGTTCCGCAGCCGCACGGTGGCCGAGAACCTGGCGCGCTTTCGCGAAATGCGCGACGGCAAGCTGCCCGATGGCGCTGCCGTGCTGCGCGCAAAGATCGACATGGCATCGCCCAACATCAATCTGCGCGATCCCGCCATCTACCGCGTGCGCCATGCCGAGCACCACAACACCGGCAACCAGTGGTGCATCTACCCGATGTACACCTTCGCCCATCCCATCGAGGACGCGCTGGAGCACATCACCCACAGCATCTGCACGCTGGAGTTCGAGGACCAGCGCCCGTTCTACGACTGGCTGCTGGACCACCTGCGCGCAGGCGGCCTGATCGCTGCCCCGCAGCCGCGCCAGTACGAGTTCTCGCGCCTGCACCTGACCTATGTGATCACCAGCAAGCGCAAGCTCAAGCACCTGGTGGACAACGGCATCGTCAGCGGCTGGGACGATCCGCGCATGCCCACCATCGTCGGCCTGCGCCGCCGTGGCTACACGCCGCAGAGCATCCAGGCCTTCTGCGAGCGCATCGGCGTGACCAAGGACTACGCCTGGATCGACTACTCCACGCTGGAAGGCTGCCTGCGCGAAGACCTGGAGAACCAGGCCCATCGCGGCATGGTGGCGCTGGACCCGCTGAAGCTGGAGCTGACCAACTGGGCCGAGGTCTTCGGCAGCGCCGACCACCTGGAAGCCTGCGAGCTGCCCGCCCTGCCCCACGCCGCCGAAGGCCAGCAGGTGCCGGTGCGCCGCTTCACGCTGGGCCGCGAGGTGTGGATCGAGCGCGAGGACTTCGCCGAAGTGCCGCCCAAGGGCTACAAGCGCCTGTTCCCCGGCAACAAGGTGCGCCTGAAGGGCGGCTACGTGATCGAGTGCACGGGCTGCGAGAAGGATGCCGAGGGCAACGTCACCAAGGTGCTGGCCACCGTGGTGCCCGACACCAAGAGCGGCACGCCGGGCGCCGACAGCGTCAAGGTCAAGGCCGCCATCACCTGGGTGGGCGCGGCCGACGGCGTGCAGGCCGAAGTGCGCCTGTACGACCGCCTGTTCACCGACCCGCAGCCCGATGCGGGCGGCAAGGACTTCCTGGCCCTGCTCAACCCGGACAGCCTCAAGGTCGTGACGGCCTACGTGGAGCCGTCGCTGGCCCAGGCACAGCCTGACGACAAGTTCCAGTTCGAGCGCTTCGGCTACTTCGTGGCCGACCGCAAGGACCACGCACCGGGCAAGCCCGTGTTCAACCGCGCAACGGGTCTCAAGGACTCCTGGGGCAAGTAAGCTCGAAATTAATTGAGGTAGCTATTGCTACCTCTTTTTATTTATAAAATCAATAAATTGGAGAATTAATGGACGCTAATAATCAAAGCACGGCCCTTTACTCCGAAGACGTAGACACCATTTTAGTTCGCTGCGAAGAAGTAATGAGAGCGACTCCGGAAGGAGCCGGCCGATTTATCGAACCGGCTCCAGGTGTACTCGCACGAGCAAAATCGCAGCAACATAGTATGATTTTCGGACGCCGTGGCTCCGGAAAGTCCAGCCTTCTCAGAAAGACAGCAGCAGACCTGACTATCGACAGAAGGCCGATAGCATTTGTAGATATGGAGACTTTTAAAGGCCATACTTACCCCGATGTTCTAATCAGTGTATTGATAAAGTCATTAAAAGAATTTGAATCTTGGCTAAACAATGCAGCCATAACACCCGCTACAAAAACCTCATTTTGGAAAAAACTATTTGGATCAAAGCCAAATCGCCCTCCATTTAACAAAACCCGAACAAAAAATCTCTCCGACGAGCTGGCCAATTTAATTAAAGATTTGGATAACCAGCTACGCAAGCCAGAAACTTCCGAAGAACAATCCAGAGCAAAAACAACTACTAGTAGCGCAAAGAAAGCGTCAGCCTCCGCTTCTGCCAAATCCACAGCTCTATCTATTCAGGGCCAGCTGGAATTAAATCTTGCCGAGAATGTAGAGCAAGAAAAAACGTCAAAATACGTTTCACACAAGGTCGAGTTTTTACATCAGAACATTATAAACTTCCAAACTTTTTTCAGAAATTTATCCAACCTGTCTGATGGACCATCGTTCCTTATATTAGACGACCTTTATCACATAAAAAATCTGATCAAGCAGAAGTCATAGACTATTTCCACAGAATTGCGAAGGGAAATGGAATGTGGCTAAAAATCGGAACAATCAAACACAGAAGCCAATGGTATAAGCACTCGGACCCACCCATAGGAGTAAAGCTTGGAGACGATGCAAAGGAAATTAATCTGGACATTTCGTTAGAGAAGTTCGAAACACTGAAAGAGCTCTTAAAGAAAATCCTTACCAATATTATTTCCGAGAAGTCTGAATTAAAGATAAAAGATCTCATAAACGACACCGCGGTTGATCGTCTACTAATAGCTTCCGGTGGTGTGACACGAGATTTTATTGGAATATTCTCCAGCTCCATCTCAATTGCGCGAGATAGAGGACCTCAGCATCACAGAGGATCAAAAATTGGCGCCGAAGACATAAACGCAGCAGCAGGAGAATATGATGGCAACAAGCGAGAAGAATTCAAACTAGATTCTGCGGAAGACAGAGAGCGCCTCGAAGAATCATTTATTAAACTAACTAGATTTTGTACAGAAAAGTCAAAATGCAATGTCTTTTTAGTTAATCAAAAAGAATCCGGCAATCTTCGCGACTCCATCGATCAATTAATCGACCTAAGACTGATACATACCGTCAAATCTCGTGTCACCTTAAAAAGGGGGGCAGATGGTGAGTTATATGAAGCATATATGCTCGACCTAAGCCAATACACTGCCTCCAGAAAAGTTCACGACTTCCATATGATTAATCTCAGCTCATCCACCAAAGACGAAGAAATTCGTAAAGCCTCATTGATTTATAAAGGCAGCGTTTTAATATCTTAATGCATATAAAAGGCGGCTAAATTCTTAATTAGAGTGCGCAGCAAGGCTTGTCCAATCTGCTTTCTAGACGTCCTCCATCGCACATGGGCGCTTTTGCGGCGGTCGTGACCTGCACACAATGCCAGGCCATGACTCAGATTCAGAACCCACCCCCAGTCCCCTCAGCCGCCAAGTTCGACACCTCCCGCGCGGCCGAGTACGAAACGCAAAGCCGCATCGCACTGGCCGGCTACGACGCCTGCCACGAGCTGGCCGCCTGCCTGCTGGCCGCCTGCCTGGATGCCGGCCCGAAGTCCGTGCTGATTGGCGGCGCCGGCGGCACGGGCCAGGAAATCCTGGCCACGGCGCGGCTCAGGCCGCAGTGGAAATTCACGGCTGCCGACCCCTCGACCCCCATGCTGGACCAGACCATGGACCGCATCGCCGCGGCGGGGCTGTCGGCCCAGGTGCAGGCCGCCCCCTTCGCCGTGCAGGACCTGCCGGCCGGCACGGTGTTCGACGCGGCCACGCTGATCGGCGTGCTGCACCACGTCCCTGACGACGCGGACAAGCTGCAGCTGCTGCAGGCCCTGTCGGCGCGGCTGGCGCCGGGGGCGCCCTTCATCCTGGCCTGCAACCGCCACCGCTATGACAGCGAGCCGCTGTTCCTGGACGCCTGGGCCATGCGCTGGCGCATGGCAGGCGCGGACGAGGCCGCCGTCCATGCGAAACTCGGCAAGATCCGGCAGGGCGCGGTTCCACCCGCCTCGGAAGAGGCAGTGGAGCAGATGCTGGCCCAGGCCGGCTTCGTTCAGGCCAAGCGCTTTTTCTCCAGCCTGTTCTGGTGTGCGTGGATTGCCGCCAAGGCCTGATCGCCCCGAGCCGATCGTTCTTTCTCCGCCTTCCTTTCTTTGATTTGCCTTTCAGCATGAACTTCTCCGCACGCCTTCAGCAACTGCCCACCGTCACCCACCTCTCCGCGCTCCAGCTGGCCGACGCCCAGGGCCAGGTCGTTGCCACCATCGAGAACAAGCCCGGCCAGACAGGCTCGCTGGCCGTGTACCACGCGCTGGCCGCCCTCTACGGCGGCAGCATCACGCCGGCCGCCGCCGAACTGGGCCTGGAGTGGTATGCCGAGCACACGCAGGACGCCATCGCCTTCCCCGGCAAGCACCCCAACATCGACCGCCTGCTGGCCTGGTCCAAGGGCGCCGAGAGCTACCAGGCCCGCCTGCTCGCGGCTTGATCGCAGCCTGATTCCGCCTGGGTAAACACCGCGTCACAGAAGTTGCGCGGACTGGGGCATCGGCTGACACGCCGGTGTCAACGCAGCGTGCACTTTGGCGTTCAAATGACATGTGCCTTGCCGCTTCGGCGCGCAAGGCGTTCCTGCCCAGGAGAACGCAATGCTGCAATCCGCCGTGCCCAGAGCACGCACCATGGCCCCCTCAGCTTCCCACGCCGGCGCCCTGCGCCTGAGCGTGCTGGGCCTGGCCGCCGCCCTGGCGCTGAGCGCCTGCAACGAATCCCAGGACAAGCCCCCGCAGGCCGCCAGCGCGCCGCTGCCGCCTGCCACCGAAAGCGCCCAGCCCGTCGCCACGCCCGTGGCCTATGTGCCGCCGTCGGCCGAGACGCTCTACCAGATGGTGGCGCCCATTGCGCTGTACCCCGACAAGCTCGTGGCCCAGGTGCTGGCCGCCTCCACCTATCCCGACCAGGTCGGCGCCGCCGAGGTCTGGCTGGGGCAGAACCCGGGCCTCAAGCCCCAGGAGCTGCAGGACGCCGTCAACGGCCAGGACTGGGACCCGTCGGTCAAGTCCCTGGCCCAGTTTCCCAACGTGCTGGCGCAGCTGTCTTCCAACATTCCCTGGACCACGGCCCTGGGCAGGGCCTACTACAACGATCCGGCCGACGTGATGAACGCCATCCAGGTGATGCGCCAGCGCGCCTACAAGGCCGGTACGCTCAAGGACTCCAGCCGGCTCAAGGTGGCCGTGGCCGCGGCCGACGCCCCGCCGCGCGATCCCCAGCCAGCGCCCCAGGACATGGGCGAGCCCCTGTCGTCCATGCTGCCGGTGCCGGTGATCGATGCGCCCTCGCAGTTCATCGAGATCACTCCCGCCCAGCCCGACACCGTCTATGTGCCGCAGTACGACCCGGGTGTGGTGTATGGCGAGCCGCTGCCGGTGTATGGCGGCTACCGCCCCATCGTGGCGCCGCAGCCCGTCTACGTGGGCAGTTCGGCCGCGCCCGTGGTGGCGGGGCTGATCGGCTTTGGCGCAGGCGTGATCCTCGCCGAGTCCGTGGACCGTCGCCCCTGGGGCTGGAACTCCTGGGGCATGCGCTGGGGCGAGCCCGGCTACCGCTGGCACCGCAACGAGCCGCCGCCACCGCCCTCGCGCCGGCCAGCCGTGATCTACAACAACAACACCTATGTGACGCGCTCGACCACGGTGGTGCAGAACATCCGCAACACGCAGATCAACAACGGTGGCAACGTCACCCACATCGCGAACAACCCGCACTTCGAGCCCCGCCCTGCCGGCAACCCGCCCAACCCGCCACAGGGCGGCGATCCGCGCCCGGGCGGCATGGCCGCGGCGGCCCTGGCCGGCGCCGCCGGCATGGCAGGCGCGGCCGCCGCCTCGCATGGCGGCATGCCGCAGCGGCTGGGCCTGAGGCCACCGCAGGGCGGCCCGCCGGCGTCTTCCCAAGGCATGCTGCCGCCCGGCGCCACGCAAGGATCTGCCCGGCATGACGGCGCCGATCGCGGCCGCCCGGGCCTGCGGCCCGATGACCGGCCGCAGGCAGCGTTGCAGCCCAGGATGAACCCGGTGCCGGCCTCGCAGCCGGGCCAGTTCGGCAAGTGGCCGCAGGCTCCGCATTCGACCCAGGCTGCAGGGGTGCAGCGCCCGCCAGCCGCCCTGCCCGCTGCCGCCATGCCGGGCGAGCGGGGCCGCGATTCCCGCGTGCCTTCGTGGTCGTCTGCCGCCGCGCAGCAGGGCATGCGGCAGCAGGACCGGCAGGACCGCGACCGTTCCATGGCCGATGCCGCGCGCATGCGCCAGCAGCAGCAACAGCAGATGGAGATGCAGACCGCCCGCCTGCGTGGCGAGGAGCAGTCGCGGCAGCAACAGCAACAGCAACAACGGCAGCAACAACAGGCCCAGCGCCAGGCACAGATGCAGATGCAGGCCCGCGAACAGGCGCAGATGCAGGCCCGCCAGCAGCAGTTACAGCAACAACAGCAACAGCAACAACAGCAACAGCAACAAGCCCGTGCGCAGGAACAGATGCAGGCCAGAATGCAGGCCCAACAACAGGCGCAGCAGCAAGCGCAACGACAGGCCCAGATGCAGGAGCGTCAGGCGCAGCAGCAACGCATGCAGCTCCAGCAGGCACAGCAGGCCCAGGCGCGCGCCCAGCAGCAGCAGGCCCGCGCGCAGCAGGAGCAGCGCCAACAGCAGCAGCGCATGGCCAACGCATCCCGCCCGCAGGAACGGCGCGGCGCACGTGACGAACGCCGGGACCGCTGAACGGCCCGGCAGAGGTTTGGCTTGGCGCACGCTTGGCGGACAATGGGGCGATCGATAACGGCCCCATGCCGGCGCCAAGCCCGCCGCTTCATTCATGCAGATACCGACGACGAATCCCCGCTCCCGCCGACTGTTCGTGCAATCCCTGTGCGCCTCGGGCGCGGGCCTGATCCTTCCCTCCTGGGCCGCCAAGGCCGCAGCGCCCTCCAGCGAATCCCCCTGGCCCCATGACAGCCGCGTGCCCGGCGGCGTGGCCCGCCTCTCGCTGGGGCCCGCATCCCAGCGGCCCCAGGTACTGGCCGGCGACGTGCCCGTGCTGGTGGTGGGCGACATGATCGAATGGACGGCCGTGGTCGGCATTGCGCTGTCGGCCGCACCTGGCACCCACAGCGTGACCGTGAAGGGCGAAGGCGCAGCGCGCTCCCTGGCCTACGAGGTGCGTGACAAGAAGTACACCGAGCAGCGCCTGAAGGTCTCGCCCAAGACCGTGGACCTGTCGCCCGAGGACGATGCGCGCTACCAGCGTGAGCGCGCCCACCAGCAGACCATCATGGCGCTGTTCACCGAGCCGCCCGCACGCCCCGGCGACCTGCGCATGCGCCAGCCCGTGCCGGGCCGGCGCAGCAGCAGCTTCGGCCTGCGCCGCGTGTTCAACGGCCAGCCGCGCAATCCGCACAGCGGCATGGACATCGCGGCAGCCACCGGCACCAACGTCGTCGCGCCGCTGCCGGGCAAGGTGGTGGACGTGGGCGACTATTTCTTCAACGGCGGCACCGTGTGGCTGGACCACGGCGGCGGCCTGCTGAGCATGTACTGCCACCTGAGCAGCGTGCAGTGCAAGCTGGGCGATCAGTTGGACACGGGAGAGGCCTTCTGCAAGGTCGGCGCCACGGGCCGCGTCACCGGCCCGCACCTGCACTGGGGCGTGATGCTCAACCGCAGCATGGTGGACCCGGCGCTGTTCCTGGCGGCGTGAACGGGGCTGTGGCGCCCGCCGGCGTCAGTGGTCGGCCGAGGGAATCGTGTTCTGCGGCGCCACCGGCGTGGGCACGGCGATGGAGTCGCGGTCCTGCGCCAGGTAGCGCGAGACCAGCTCGAAGAAGCTGTCGTAGAAGCCGCTCTTGGCAATCGTCTCGCTGCCCACCTTGACCATGGAGTCGCTGCCCGAGGAGAACGGCAGCGACACGGACCCCAGCGCACCCACGCCCAGGCTGGCCGAGTTGGCGCTCTTCTTCAGGGTATAGCGGTCCTGCAGCGCCGTGACAAAGCCGATGCTGACCTGGCCGTCGGCGGTCTCCGGCACGCAGACCACGCGGATGTTCATCTGCAGGTTCAGCTCCGGGTCGGGCTGGAAGCTCTTGCTGCCTTCTATGAGTTCGGCCGTGCGCGCCATGGCGATGTAGCCCTGGCTCAGCAGCGCGCGGCGCGCGGCCTCGCAGGTCTGGGCCGGCGAGGCATCGAACATGCGCGAGAAGGTCTCGGTGGAGCCGAAGCTCTCCTGCACCGGCACATGCTGGGGAATCGTCGAGCCGCAGCCCGCCAGCACCATGATGACGGCCAAAGCCCCTGCGCAGCGCATGCCACGCCCCCTGTTTGCTGCACTCCAACGTCGATACACGAACCTGCTCCTTGCTCCGGTGCCGCTGCCTGCGGATGGCATGGCGGCTGGCCGCCTATTCTCACCCGAGCGCAATGCAATGGCCGGCAACTTTGCAGCAATCGGTTTTTCCGTCTGCATCAAATAGATGCAAACGAATGTGAATAGCGCCCCGTTCTGACAAGCGCCGCCGCGCATCTGCGTTATGGTGCCCCGGTTCGGCCAGGGCCGGTGCGGCTCATGCCGCACCCGGGCTGCCCAAGCCTGCCGCCGCTGCGCCTGTACCTGTACCCATCAACCAAGGAACTCAACATGAAGCCAAGCTGGACCTGGTGCCTGCCCGTGATCGTCACCATGGGGCTCGGCGCCTGCAGCCATATCGACAAGGGCGGCAACGCCGAAGACGGCGCCAAGCCCCAGGTGTCGGCTCCTGCCGGCCCGCCCGGTGACGCCCAATCGCTGACCGCCTACCACTGGAGTCTTCGCCAGGCCTTCACGCCCCAGGGCACCGAAGACCAGAGCTGGTTCCTGACGGCAGCCTCGCGCAAGCGGCCCCTGCAACTGGAGTTCGCCGACCAGCGCCTGGCCGTCAAGAACCTGTGCAACGTGGTGACCACGGGCTACCGCACCGAAGGCAACCGCATCGCCACCCAGCGCGCCGCCAGCACGCTGATGGCCTGCGATGACGACCAATTGATGGCGCTGGAGCAAAAGGTGGCCCGCATCCTGCCCACGGCCAAGCAATGGTCCGTGCAACTGGGCGAAGGCAAGCAGCCTGCGCGCCTGACGCTCACCTTCATCGACGGCACGCGCTGGCAGCTCGAAGGCTCGCCCACGGCCCAGACCCAGTACGGCAGCGCCGGCGAGCGCATCTTCCTGGAAGTGGCGCCCCAGCGCACGGCCTGCAACCACCCGCTGATCAAGGACTTCCAGTGCCTGCGCGTGCGCGAGATCCGCTACGGCGACAACGGCGTGAAGACCTCCACCGGCGAGTGGGAGAACTTCTACAGCGAGATCGAGGGCTACAAGCACGAGCCCGGCATCCGCAACGTGCTGCGCATCCAGCGCTACAAGCGCCAGAACGTGCCGGCCGACGCATCGGCCTACGCCTATGTGCTGGACATGGTGGTCGAGAGCGAGCGCGTGGGCCGCTGAGCGCGCCTGCTGCCCCACAGCCCTGAAGGCCTGCACTGCGCAGGCCTTTTTTGTGGGCTGCGCCTCACAGCACCGGACTGAGCATCGCCAGCAGGTTGTTCCAGATGCGCCGGCCCCAGGGCCAGGCGTGGACCTGGGCGGCGGTGATGCGGTCGGACTGGCGGATGTAGTCGGCCTGGCGCTGGCGGATGGCCTGGGTCACGGCCTCGTCCTGCAGCAGCACATTGTTCTCGAAGTTCAGGTCGAAGCTGCGCAGGTCCAGGTTGGTGGAGCCCAGCAAAGCCACCTGCCCGTCCACGCACAGGGTCTTGGCATGCAGCAGGCCGGGGCGGAATTCATGGAGCATGACGCCGGCCCGCAGCAGGTAGCGGTAGGTGCTGCGGCTGGCCGCGCCCACGATCCAGGAATCGTTGCGCGCCGGCAGGATGAGCGTGACCTGCACGCCGCGCCAGGCGGCGGCGCACAGGGCCTCGAGCACCGTGGCGTCGGGAATGAAGTAAGGGGTGGAGATCACGACCTCGCGCCGTGCGCTGGCCAGCAGCGTGGACACGAGCTGCGAGGTGGAGCGGGGCCGCTCGGCCGGGCCTTCGGCAATGACGACGGCGGCAAAGCCGTCTGCAGGCCGGTCGGGCAGACCGTTTGCGGACCGGACAGCCAACGGCATGGGAGGAACCTGGGCGACGCTGCGTGCCTGCGCCCAGTCGCTGGCGAACACCTGCTGCATCTGCGCCACCACCGGACCCTGCATGCGCAGCATGACATCGACCCAGGGCGCATAGCGGGCCTTGACGGCAAAGGCTTCATCCGCGCAGTTCTGGCTGCCGCAGTAGGTGATGCGCTGGTCGATCACGGTGATCTTGCGGTGGTTGCGCAGGTCCAGGCGGCTGGTGAACATCACGCGGATCGGATGGCTGGTGGGCAGGGCCACGGCCAGCTGCACGCCCGCCTGGGCCATCTGCTGCCAGAGGTCGGTGCGCAGCAGCGCGCGCGAGCCCAGGCCGTCCACCATGGCGCGGCAGACCACGCCACGCCGTGCCGCGCGCACCAGCGCCTGGGCCACGGCCGTGCCCGTGTGATCAGCCAGCCAGATGTAGTACAGCACGTTGATTTCATGCTGGGCGGCGTCCATGTCGGCCAGCATGCGGGCGCGGGCCTCGGCGCCATCGGCCATGAGCTGCGCGGTGTGGCCCGGCTGTGCGGCAAAGCGGTTGATGGAGGCCGCATAGCCGAAGGCAGCCTGCCACTGCGGGGCGATGCCCGCTATCGGCACGGCGGCGCCGTGGTCCATGGCAGCGCCTGCCGCGAAGTCCTGCACCTTGCGGTACCGGGCCCGGCCGCGGCGGCGCAGCGTGACTTCGCCAAACAGGTAGTACAGCGCGCAACTGACGTAGGGCAGCAGCACGATGACGGTGAGCCAGCCCATGCGAACGTCGGGGCGCACATCGTCACGCAACAGGATGCGCAGGCCGAAACCCGCGATGAGCAGCAGATGCAATGCGATAAGCAGCCAGGTCATGCGGCCAGCATAGCGGCGGCATTGCGGACCTGTTTCTCAGGCGCGCAATGTTTCACGGGGGCACGGGCCTTGATCTGCGGCGGGCGGCTCCCCCCCGGCCATGGATCCAGGAACAGAATTCCACGAAAAACCTGAATCATGACGAAAGTACACGCACACATCCCACGAAACTTTTCCGTTGGATGAAGAAAATGACGATGGCGTGACGGTTATGCCCAGCGACTGTGGGCCTGCCTGTGGACAAGCTTCGGGACAACCCGTGTTTGCGGCGCCAGCCTTGGCTTTGCCGGTGGCGCTCAAAAAACAGGCATGTTGCGCCGCCGCCGCAATGTTTCACGCAGCACCGGCAGGGTTCTCAGCGAAAGCGGAAACGGCCTTCGACGAACATGGAGGACCGGTGGCCGCCCTCGCTGGCCGGATCGGCAAAGGACCAGAAGGCCTGCACCGTTCCCTGCGCCGTGTCTATGACTTGGCTGACGGTGAAACCGGTTTTCTCGATCCAGTTGAGGAAGTGCAGGCTGTCGCTGACCTGCAGGTAGCTGAGCCGTTCGCAGCCGTCGGACACATGGCCCAGGGAATCGACCACATGCCAGACCATCTGGCCCTGCGGCGTGTACCGCACATCAGCCTTGCTATCGGGGAAATCGATGACCGCTTCGCGCCCGATCAAGGTGCCGGCGTATTGCATGGACAACATGGACATGGTGTGTTGCTCCTCTGATGCGGGGTTCTGGCCTGACCCGTGATGGCATGTTCACGCGCCGCGTCCCCGGTGTTTGTGGGAGCAGGCCGCATGCCTTCGTCGGCAGCATGGCGCAGGCGGTTCGGCCTGCAGGGCGGCGGCATTTCGCAGATACTGCGCGTGCTCTGCCACGGACTTCCGATCTTGCCCTCCTCCCCGCTTCCCCCCACTTCGGCCGACAGCCCCGCTGCCGGCCTGCGCAACAGCGCCTTCGTCCCTTTCGTCATGGCGCGCATGCTGTCCATGTTCGCCCAGCAGATGCAGGCCGTGGTCGTCGCCTGGCAGGTCTACGACCTGACGCGCGACCCCATGTCCCTGGCCTATGTGGGACTGGCCCAGTTCCTGCCCATGCTGGCGCTGCTGATTCCGGCAGGCGACCTCAGCGACCGCATGAGCCGCAAGCGCCTGCTGTCGGGCAGCTGGGCCGTGGCGGCGCTGTGCTCCCTGCTGCTGCTGTGGCTGTCCTGGCACGAGGGCGCTGCCGCGCACGATGTGCACTGGATCTACGCCGTGCTGGTGCTGTTCGGCTGCAGCCGCGCCTTCACGGGGCCGGCCCTGCAAAGCCTGCTGCCGCAAATCGTGCCGCGCGAGCAGCTGGCCCAGGCGCTGGCCACCAACAGCATGCTGATGCGCACGGCCGCCATCGCGGCGCCCGTGCTGGGCGGCCTGCTCTACGCCTGGGGCGGCGCCGTGCTGACCTATGCGGTCTGCGGCGTGTCCCTGGTGCTGGCCGTGCTGCTGCTGGGCACGGTGCCCGTGCGCTATGCCGAAGCCATGGCGCCGGCCGGCGGCTCGCTGTGGCTGCGCTTTGGCGAAGGCATCCACTTCATCCGCACGCGCCCCATCATCCTGGGCACGATTTCGCTGGACCTGTTCGCCGTGCTGCTGGGCGGCGTGGTGGCCCTGCTGCCCGTGTACGCGCACGAGGTGCTCAAGGTCGGGCCCGAAGGCCTGGGCCTGCTGCGCTCGTCCATGACCGTGGGCGAGGTGGCCATGGGCCTGTGGCTGTCGGCCCGCCCCATACAGCGCCATGTGGGCCGCGTGATGTTCGCCGCCGTGGCCATCTTCGGCGTGGCCAATCTGGTGTTTGCGCTGTCGCACTGGTTCTGGCTGTCCATGGCGGCGCTGATGCTGGCGGGTGCGGCCGACATGGTGAGCGTGTACATCCGCTCGGCCCTGGTGCAGTTTTCCACGCCCGACTCCATGCGCGGGCGCGTGAACGCGGTGAACATGCTGTTCATCGGCTCGTCCAACGAACTGGGCGAGTTCCGTGCCGGCACCAGCGCCGCCTGGCTGGGCGCGGTGCCCGCTGCCGTGGTGGGCAGCCTGTGCACGCTGGGCGTGGTCGGCAGCTGGATGACCCTGTTCAAGCCGCTGCGCGACGTGGACCGGCTGGAAGACGCGGCCCGCGTGGGCCAGGGCTAAAGCAGCTCGGCCCGCAGCTGCTGCGCAGTTTTGGGCGACAACAGGCCGGGCGCGACGTCAAAGACGGTCCTGCAGCCCGTCTGCCCCGATTGCTGCAGCCGGTGCACGGCGCGCGCATAGGCCACGAGCACGCTGGCCGTGAACTCCGGGTTGCTGTCCAGCTGCAGCCGGTATTCGATGGAATGGCGCAGCCCATCGGAGCTGCTGCCGCTGCGGATGACGAAGCCGCCATGCGGCATGGCCGCATGGTCACGGGCCAGCTCCTGCGCGCTGATGAAGTGCACCGTGGTGTCGTACTCGTCGAAGTAATGCGGCATGCCGGTGATGGCCTGGCGCACGCCGTCGGCATCGGCCCCATGCTCCAGCACCACAAAGCACTCGCGCCGGTGCCGCTCGCGCGCAGACAGTTCGGGCCGCACGCCGCTGCGCACGCGCTGCACGGCCTCGTCCACGGGAATGGTGTACTGCACGCCGCCGGCCACGCCGGGAATGCGGCGGATGGCGTCGGAGTGCCCCTGGCTCAGGCCCTTGCCCCAGAAGGTGTAGGTGGCGCCATCGGGCAGCAGGGCCTCGCCCATGAGGCGCTGCAGGGAGAACATGCCCGGGTCCCAGCCGGCCGAGATCAGCGCCGTGGTGCCCGCCGCGCGGGCCGCCGCGTCGACCAGCTCGAAATGCCCGGGAATGCGCGCATGCGTGTCAAAGCTGTCCACCAGGCTGAAATGCGCGGCCAGCGCGGGGGACTGCTGCGGCAGGTCATCCTTGGAGCCGCCGCACAGCACCAGCACGTCGATGCCTGCGCGATGGGCCAGCAGGCTGTCCATGCCGTGCACGGGCGTGCCGGGCTGCAGCGGACGCAGCTGCGCCGGATCGCGGCGGGTGTAGATGCCGGCCAGCACCATGTCGGGGTTGCGGGCAATGGCCGCCTCCACGCCACGGCCCAGGTTGCCGTGGCCGACGATGGCGATGCGGATGGGAGCGGTGCTGCGATGGTCCATGCGGTGCGGTGCCTTTGCGATGAGGTTCAAAAACTGCGGCTCGAAAATGAGGTTCATGCGCCAGCGCAGAACCAGGCGCGATCTTGCATCGCCACGGAGCCGCCAGTCGTGCACTGCCGGGCAGCACTGCGTTGCCCTGCGCGGGGGTACTGAGCGGCGATATTGGGCAGGGGCATTGGGAGAGGGTCGTGGGCCGTGGTGGACAGCAGCGCCTACACTCACGCCCTCATGCCCCAGCCCTCATCCCCCATCGCCCAGCCGCTGCCCTCGGAGCGCGGCGACGCACCGCTGCACATCCTCTGGCGCGACGAGCACCTGGTGGCGGTCTACAAGCCCGCAGGCTGGCTGGTGCACCGCACGGGACTGGACGCGCACGAGACGCGCTTCGTGCTGCAGACCCTGCGCGACCAGCTGGGCTGCCATGTGCACCCTGCGCACCGGCTGGACAAGGGCACCTGCGGCGTGCTGGTGATGGCCCTGCATGCCCAGGCCGCGCAGCGGCTGGGCCAGGCGTTTGCCGGGCAGCAAGTGCGCAAGCAATACCTGGCGCTGGTGCGCGGCTGGCTGCCCGATGCGGTGGAGGTGGACCACGCGCTCCGACCCGACGATGCGCCCGAGGACGCGCCAGCCCAGCCCGCACGGACTTCGCTGCGCTGCCTGGCGCGCCTGGAATGGCCCGAGGCCTTTGATCCGCGCCATGCGGCCACGCGGATCTCGCTGGTCCAGGCGCTGCCTGCCACGGGCCGCCGCCACCAGATACGCCGCCATCTCAAGCATGTGGCCCATCCCATCATTGGCGACGCCACGCACGGCAAGGGGCCGCTGAACCGCTGGTGGGCCGAGCGCCTGGGCCTGCAGCGGCTGTGGCTGCATGCCCATGCGCTGGAGCTGGCGCACCCGATGACGGGCGAGCCGCTGCGCTTCGAGGCCGACTGGAGCCGGCTGGGCCATGTGCCCGATGTGCAGCACTGGCGCGCGCTGTGCGCCCTGCCCGGCTGGCAGGCCTGTGCGGGCCTGCCGGCGACGGCCGGGCTGGATCAGGCAGCTTCGGCAGGCGCGCCCGTTTCAGGCTGCTCCATCAGCGGCGCGGCCACGTAGGCGTAGTCGGCCGAGGCATCGGCCTTGAGCACGCCCGACAGCAGCTCCACCAGGCGCTCGTTGCCCATCTTGAAGCCGCAGGCCTGGGCATGGCCGCCGCCGCCGAAGCTTTCGGCCAGCGCAATGCAGTTGAACTCCGAGCGCGATCGCAGCCCGACCTTCACGCCCTTGGTGCTGGCATGCCACATCAGCGCGAAGCTGCCGCTCTGGCGCGCCAGCAGGTCGCCGACCTGGCTGTGGAACATGCCGGGGCAGTTGACCATCAGGCCCTGCATGCCGTTGAAGACCAGGGGCTGGGCGGACTCGGAAATGTCGGCGCACAGCTTCTGGAATTTCTCGTCCATGGCGCCGCCGCGTGCCATGAAGGCAGCTTCCTGCTCGGGCGTGAAGGCCGCGATCTCGGCCCAGCGCTCGAAGCTGCGCGGCTCCATGTCCAGCGCCGCGAGAAAGCCCGCGCTCTCGGCGAATTCCCACTTCCAGATGTCGCGGTCCTCGATGAATCGGATCAGGCCCGGCACGGGCTTGTCGGCCTGGAAGAACTCCCAGGCCAGGCGCGCGCCGGACTTGTTCATGTCGAAGTGCACGACGCCGCAGCGGCACTGGTAGCCGGTGAGCTTTTCGGCAGCGCTCTTGTGGTGGTCCAGCACCACGAGCTTGGACACGCGCGACTCGATCTCGGCCATCAGCTCGGGCTCGAAGGCGAAGTCCAGCACGTAGACCGCGCGGCCGGCCAGCTCGCCCAGGTCGTCGGCCGTCTGGATCTCGCCATGGTCCAGTCCGCGGAATTCGGCCTGCCCGCCGTAGAACAGCCAGGCCGCCAGCGCCGCGCCATAGCCGTCCGGGCAGCGGCGGCCGTGGTACAGGATCAGGGGCTGGGGATCGTCATGCTCGGGGCGCACGAACAATTGCAGGGGCAGGATGGTGTTTTTCATGATGGGGGCGATTGTCGGTCCTGGCGCCATTCCCCTGCATCTGCGCCAACTCCCAGGCCAGGGCATTGCGCGGGCAGCTATCAAAGAACGTAGCGCAAAGCCGCGGCAGCACAAGGCCTATCGGCGCGGCAGACGGCATAGGCAAACCCCAGGACCTATCATGTCCGCCTTGTCATTGAATTGCTGCGACCGCCTGCGGACCCGCTTGGCGTGCAGGCCGTCGCGGCCCCTGTATGCGATCCACACCCGACATCACCCCCCATCTCGGCTCCCTGCTGAAGTTCCGCCACGACCTGCATGCCCACCCCGAGCTGCGCTACGAGGAGCACCGCACCGGCGACAAGGTGGCGGCCTATCTCCAGGCGCTGGGGCTGCAGGTGCACCGCGGGCTGGGCAGGACCGGCGTGGTGGCAAGCATCCACGGCCGGGGGCGCAGCGCCGCCAACCCGGGCCGCAGCCTCGGCATCCGTGCCGACATGGATGCGCTGCCGGTGACGGAACTCAATGCCTTCGGCCACGCCAGCCGGAACCCGGGCTGCATGCATGCCTGCGGCCATGACGGCCATACCACCATGCTGCTGGGTGCGGCCACGCTGCTGGCGCAGCAGCCCGATTTCGATGGCACGGTGCACCTGATCTTCCAGCCCGCCGAGGAAGGCGGCGCAGGCGCCAAGGCCATGATGGACGATGGCCTGTTCGAGCGATTCCCCTGCGAGGCCGTGTTCGCGCTGCACAACTGGCCCGCCCTGCCTGCCGGCGAAATGGCGGTGCGCGTGGGGCCCATCATGGCGTCCACGCTGCGTTTCGAGATCCGCGTGCACGGCAAGGGCGGGCACGCTGCCATGCCCCACACCACGCTGGACCCGATTCCCGTGGCCTGCGCCATCGTCGGCCAGCTGCAGACCCTGGTGTCGCGCAGCACCGATCCGCTGGACAGCGCCGTGCTCACCGTGGGCAAAATCACCAGCGGCACGGTGGAAAACATCATTCCCGACGAGGCCAGCATCTTCGGCACGGTGCGCGCCCTCAGGACCGAGACGCAGCAGATGTTCATCGAAGGCATGCAGCGCATCAGCGAGCATGTGGCGGCGGCCCATCTGTGCCGCGCCGAGTTCATCCTCAAGCCCGGCTACCCCAACACCACCAACCACGCGCACGAGGCCCGCTTCATGGCCGATGTGATGCGCGAGGCGGTGGGCGAGGACCGCACCCACGCCGACATCCTGCCGGCCATGACGGCCGAGGACTTCGGCTTCATGCTCGAGGCCGTGCCCGGCGCCTATGGCTGGATAGGCAACGGCCCCGCCACGGGCCAGCCCGGCGTGGGCCTGCACAATCCCGGCTACGACTTCAACGACGACAACCTGGGGCGCGGCGCACGCTTTTGGGACCTGCTGGCGCGCCGCTGGCTGGAGCAGCCCGCCAACCAGGCCAGGGACTGAGACAGGCCGCGCCAGGGCCGCGACCCTGGCGTGCCTACGGCCTCACACGCCGGCCGCCCCCACTTGAAGATCCACCCACTCGGCGGCAGGCAGCGGCCGGCCGTAGTGGTAGCCCTGGAACAGCACATCCTGGTTCCAGGCGCGCAGGGTGCCGGCCTGCTCCTCGGTCTCCACGCCTTCGGCCACCACGCGCAGGTGCAGGCGACGGGCCATGAGCAAAATGGCCTCGACCATGGCGGCATTGCCGGGCGAGGCATGGCAGTCCTGCACAAAGGACTTGTCGATCTTGAGTTCACGGAACGGCAGCCGCTGCAGATAGGCCAGCGATGAATAGCCGGTGCCGAAGTCGTCCAGCCCCATCTCCACGCCCAGCAGCTGCAGCTCGGTCATGCGCTCGCGCGCCTCGTCCACGTCGCGCATGACCACGCTTTCCGTGACCTCCAGCGTCAGCCGGCGCGGGTCGGCGCCGGTGGTGGCCAGGATGCGCTTGAGCTTGTTCACCACATCGGGCTGGCGGAACTGCCGCCAGCTGACGTTGACCGACAGCCGCCAGCCGTGCTGCACGAATTCGGGCCGCACCAGCATGCGGCAGGCCTGCTCCAGCATCCAGTCTCCCAGCTGCACGATCAGGTCCGACTCCTCTGCCACGGCAATGAAGTCGCCGGGCTCGACCATGCCCAGGCGCGGATGGTTCCAGCGCACCAGCACCTCGGCGCCCACGCAGCGCCCCATGCGGTCCACCTGGGACTGCAGGTAGGGCTGCAGCTCGCCGGCAGGGATGGCGCGGCGCAGGTCCTTTTCGATGCGAAAGCGCTTGCCCACGGCCTCGGCCATGTCGGGCTGGAAGATGACGACCTGGCCCAGACCGGCCTGCTTGGCCTGGTGCAGGGCCACGCCGGCGCGGCGCAGCACGTCATGGCCGCCGCTGTCGGTGCGCGAGGCGGCAAAGCTGGCCGCGCCAATGCTGCAGCTGGCCTGCACTTCCTCGCCGGTTTCCTCCAGCCACAGCGGCCGCTCCAGCGCGTCCTGCAGCACCTGGGCCAGGGCGCGCATGTGCTGGTCGACCTCGGCGGCCTCGTGGCCTGCCTTCTCCAGCAGCACGGCGAATTCGTCGGCGCCCATGCGGGCCAGCAGTACGCCGTCGGGCAGGGCATCGGCCAGGCGCAGCGCCAGTGCGCCCAGCAGCGCGTCGCCGCGCACCGTGCCGCGCACATCGTTGAAGGCCGTGAAGCGGTCCATGTCCAGCAGCAGCAGGCCGTGGCGCGGCTCGCCCCCCTTGCCGCCCTCGCGGAACTCGCGCGCCAGCGCGCGCAGCCGCTGGGTCAGCGACAGGCGGTTGGGCAGGCCGGTGAGCGCATCGAAATGCGCCAGCGCATGGATCTGGCGCTCCGCGCGCATGCGCTCGGACAGGTCCTGCTTGAGTTCCACGTAGTTGACGATGCTGCCGTCCGAGGCCCGTATCGGCGCCACGAGCACGGCCTCGGGCAGGTCCTCGCCCTGGCGCGTGCGGTTGGTCATCTGGCCACGCCACAGCGCGCCCCGGCCCAGCTGGTGCAGCGCCTCTTCCCAGGCCGGAGCATCCAGCCCCATGGTGGAGTAGCGGTGCGTGGGCTGGCCCAGGACTTCGTTGCGCGCAAAGCCCGTGCGCTGCAAAAAGGCCTCGTTCACATAGACGATGTTCTGGTGCACGTCGGTGATGACGATGCTCTCGGGGTTCTGCTCCACGGCGCGGTAGAACTTGCGCAGATCGTCCTGGTGCTGCTCCAGCGCGCCCAGTGTGTCCTGCAGCTCCTGGGCGCGGCGGATCAGGCTGCGCCGCGCCATCAGCGTGACCGTGCCCGTCAGCCCCAGCATGCCCACGAAGTAGAGCATGGAGAACACGGGCGAGGTCTCGCGCTGGCCGATCCAGTCAACGCCTTCCCGGCCCGCCACCCAGAAACCGGCCATGGTCAGCACGGACAGGACCAGCATGACCAGCGTGGTGCGCACGCCCAGCACCCAGGCGCACATGACCAGCAGGGCAGGAAAGGCCAGCACCGAGCCGCTTTGCACGCCGCCCGTGGCGGCCACCACGGTCACGGCCGCCGTCCAGGTGCCCCAGACAAGCACATTGGAGGCCAGCCGCCAGTGCCGGCGCCAGCCCAGCAGCACGGCACCGAAGCTCACGCCTGCGGCAACCAGGTTCAGCCGCACGCTGAGCCAGGGAACGGGGTCCTGCATCAGCAGCGCCATGGCCAGCATCACGGTGAGGCTGGTGATCCATATGCTGCCCACCAGGACCACCCTGCGCAGGGACAAATGGGTTTCCGCCTCGACTCGATGACGCCGCATGAAAAAGCCCCAACAGAGAAAGAACACTCAACATGCTAGCGGTCGGCGCCGCCTGCGGCTGTGGTGGTTGTGCCACCGCCCCGGTCGGACGCGCTCTTGCACCAAACAGGGTATGCGGGCGCCGGTTCAGGGCGCGCTTTTGCGCTCGCGCGGCGGCCGCTTGCGCGCCTTGACGGCGTCCTTGCGCGCCTGGCGCTCGGCATCGCGCTGCTGGCCCACGGCCAGCCATTGCGCGTACTCCTCGGGCGTCTCCAGCGTGATGCGGCCCAGGACCGCTGCGCGGAAATCCGTGAGCACCAGCTCGGCCGCCTTTTGCACATTGACACGTCCGCCGCCCATCATGGCGCCGCGGCGCCGGCCGATGGCGTCCAGCAGCTCGTCGTCGTGCAGGGCGGCGATGCGTTCGTTGTCCAGGCCCAGCTTGTAGCGCGCCTCCAGCATGTCCGCGTAGTTCTTCTGCAGATAGCCCAGCAGCTCCAGCGCCACCAGTTCCTCGTCATAGGCGTTGCGGCCCACGGCGCCGCTGGCGGCCAGGTTGTAGCCGCTTTGCTCGACGATGATGCGCGGCCACAGCATGCCAGGCGTGTCCCAGAGGTAGAAGTCGTCGGCCAGCACGATGCGCTGCTCCAGCTTGGTGATGCCGGCCTCGTCCCCCGTCTTGGCCTGCCGCTTGCCGCTCATGGAGTTGATCAGCGTGGACTTGCCCACGTTGGGGATGCCGCAGATCAGCACGCGCATGGGCTTGGCCATGCCGCCACGGTTCGGCGCCAGCAGCTTGCAGGCCTCGATCAGCCGGCGCGTGGGCGCGGGCTCGGAGGCGTCCAGCGCAATGGCGCGCGTGTCGCTCTGGGCGTTGTACCAGTCCAGCCACAGCGGCGTGCGCGCGGCATCGGCCAGGTCCTGCTTGTTGAGCACCTGCAGGCGCGGCTTGTGGCCCGTCAGCTCCTGCAGCAGCGGGTTGCTGCTCGACCCCGGCAGGCGCGCATCCAGCACTTCGATGACCACATCGATTTCCTTGACGCGCTCGGTGATCACCTTGCGCGTGAGATTCATGTGACCGGGGAACCACTGTATGGCCATGGGATTACTTTCTGGGAAACGGGGGGACTGGCAGGGGCGCAAGGATAATTCATGGCTTGCGCAGACAGGATGCAACAACGCGCGGCGCCCCGGCGCAACCCGCAGACTTCCATTTTTTCTTGCGCAAGCCGCAATTGTCCCCCGCTTTTACGCCCAGCCTCACTGCCCATGTCCTTGCCCGATACCCCCTCGTCCCGCTCCGCCTCGCGCAAGGCAGACATCGAACTGCTGATCAAGGGCGTGACCTGCGCCGTGATCGGGCTGGTGATTCTGCTGGCGCCACAGTTCATGGCGCCCGGGGGCATCGTGCAGATGATGGCCCAGTCGTACCTGGTCGGCTGGTTCGCCCTGCTGCTGGGCACGGCCTTCATCGTGCTGTTTGCGGTGCGCCGCAGCAAGGCGCGGCGCTGAGCATGGTGCAGGGGTCGCTGGAGCAGGCGCTGTCGCAGATCCAACTGTGGCAGCAGCGCGCCCAGGCCGCAGGCATTGCACTGCGCCCTGCGCCGCCCCAGCCCACGAGCTGCTGCGGCCGCGGCTGCAACGGCTGCGTCTGGGAGGGCTTCTACGACGCCGTGCTGTTCTGGTGCGAGGACGCAGGCCAGGCGCTGGGCGCCGGGCGGGGCTGAAGCGCGCTCAGCGCAGGTTCTCCGGCGCCATGTAGCGCAGGCGCCATTCCTCGAACGACAGCGTGTCCGCGGCCTCGATGTCGCGCTGCTCCTGCACGGACTGCGCCGACCATTGCTCGAAGCGCTGCTGCTGCGCCTGGCTCCAGGGCAGGGCCAGCAGCGAGTCGCGGGCCTGCTCGGACCGGGCCAGCGTGAAGTTCGCAAAGCTGTTGCCGTATGCGCCCGTCAGCTCGCCCAGCACATGGGCCGACGGCGTGCGCTCGGGGTGCTCCAGGCGCTCCAGCGCCTGGGCCAGGGCGGCGCTGTAGTCCTGCGTGCCGTGGGTGCTGTCCAGCGCCTGGGCGTAGGGTCGGCACTGGTCCAGCACTTCATGGGCCCAGTCGCGCAGCGGCACTTCTCGGCCGGCGCGCACCAGTTGCAGGCCCGGCTCGCGGCCGCGCTCGGCCGTCAGGTGCTGGTTGTGCTTGAGTTCCGCGATCTCGCCCGGCGTATCCGGCGGGCTGTCGGCGTTCAGGCAGTGCAGCAGGAACACGTCCAGCATGCGCATGGTGGGCGCGGCAATGCCCACGTCCTCGAAGGGATCGAGGTCCATCAGGCGCACCTCCACATACTCCACGCCGCGCTCGCGCAGCGCGTGCAGCGGGCGCTCGCCGCGGCTGACGGTGCGCTTGGGGCGGATGGTGCCGTAGAACTCGTTTTCGATCTGCAGCAGGCCCGTGCCCAGCTGGTTGTAGTCGCCGCCCGGGTTGCGCACGCCCAGCATCTCGTAGGCGGGATAGGGCTGGGTCAGCGCGTCGTACAGCGAATTCGCATAGCCTTCCAGGCCGTTGTAGCTGACGTTGATGCTGGCCTGCGCATCGCTCTGGTAGCCCAGGCGTCCCATGCGCAGCGAGGTGGCGTGGGGCAGGTACAGCGCCTGGCCCGTATTGCCCAGCGGCTGCAGCCGGTGCTCGCGCCCCTCGACGAAACAGGGACACAGCGCGGGCGACGCGCCATACAGGTACAGCAGCACGAAGGCATGGCGCCGGAAATTGCGGATGAGCGAGAAATACTGGTCGCTGGTCACGCCGGGCAGCGACCAGTTGTAGTGGATGCCCGAAATCGTCTGCATGCGCCGGCCGTAGCGGTGGCCCAGCCCCATGCGGTACACGCTCTTGGAGCGGCCCGAGTGCGAGGAGCCGTAGCGCGCCAGCGGAATCGTCTCGTCCGTGGGCAGCTGGCAGGGCATGCTGGACGACCACAGCATCTCGCCACCCGCATCGCGCAGGCTGCGCAGCACGAACTGGTGGATCTGCACCAGCTCGTCCAGGCATTCCTGCACGCCCAGCCGCGCGCCGGTGATCAGCTCGATCTGCGATTCGCTGTAGTCGGTGGTGATGTGCGGATGCGTGAGCGCCGAGCCCAGCGCCAGGGGATGCGGCGTCAGTGCCAGGCTGCCGGAAGGCAGCACGCGCAGGCCCTCCTTTTCTATGCCACGGCGTATGCCCTTGAGCCGCTCAGGACCGGGAACCGCCATGGATGCCTGCGATGTTTTCATTCTTGTTTACCGATTCGTTGATGGGCATCGGCCCACACGGAAACCACCAGGATTCCCGGCGGACCCGACCCGGACGCCGAATGATAGAGAAACGGCAGGAAACGCGATGGCGCCTGTCCGCTTAACCACGCGTTTTGGCCTGTTGCCCCGCATGGGATCGCCGCGAGCGAAAGGAATATGTCAGAGTTTCGCCCTCCCGGCCGGCGCTGCCTTGATACCGGGCAAAGGCAGGCCGGCCAGCGGCGAAATCTCTGGCCAGCCCCTGGTCATCGACGGGCTGCAGCCATGGCCTTGCCCACTTCCAGCGTGCCCTGGGCGGCGCCGCTGGCGGGCACCTGTTCGCCGCTGCGGTCCAGCACCTGGGCCAGTTGCGCGGCCAGCTGTTCCGGCACCTGCTCGCCCTGGCCCAGGTAAACGCCTTCGGTCAGCGTGATGAAGGCGGCCTCGAAGCCGCCCGCGCCTGCGCACAGCGTGGTGCGTGTGGGCGCACTTTCGTGGGCCAGCACCAGCATGGCGGGCACCACGGCCTCGGGCTTGAGGGCGGCCAGCACGGCCTCGGGCATCAGGCCTTCCGTCATGCGGGTGGCCGCCGTGGGTGCCAGCGCATTCACATGGATGCCGTGCTTGGCGCCTTCTATGGCCAGGGTCTGCATGAGGCCGACCTGGGCCAGCTTGGCCGCGCCATAGTTGGCCTGGCCGAAGTTGCCGTACAGGCCCGTGGACGAGGTGGTCATCACGATGCGCCCGTAGTTCTGCGCCTGCATGTGCGGCCACACGGCCTTGCAGCAATGGGCGGCGCCCATCAGGTGCACTTCCACCACCAGGCGGAAGTCGTCCATGCCCATCTTGGCAAAGCTCTTGTCGCGCAGGATGCCGGCGTTGTTGACCAGGATGTCCACGCGGCCCCAGGCATCGACGGCCTGCTGCACCATGGCCTGCACGGCCTCGAAATCGGTGACCGATGCACCGTTGGCCAGCGCCTGGCCGCCTGCCGCGCGGATCTCGTCCACCACGGCCTGGGCCGCCGTGGCCGAACCGCCGCTGCCATCGACCGCGCCGCCCAGATCATTGACCAGCACCTTGGCGCCGCGCGCCGCCAGCGCCAGCGCATGCAGGCGCCCCAGGCCGCCGCCGGCCCCCGTCACGATGGCCACGCGGCCTTCAAACTCAATCGCCATGGAGATGCTCCCTTTGTGTCGTTGGATGCCGGTTGCGCCCTCCGGATGGCAGGGCACCGGCCACCCAGCAATGTAGACGGACGCCGGCCGCATTCCGGTTGCCGAAGCGACTGCGGCAGGCCCGCCGGCCTTGTCCCCATCATTTCGTGACAAGCCTGTGGAAAACCATGTGCAGGCTCGGGACTGGCTGGTTAAGTAATTGTTTTGATTAGATTTTTTCGTTTTGCCTATTTTTTAATCAAATCCACAAGTCGTGTGCCCGACTTATCCCGCCTCACCCTGAACAATCTTGTGAACAACTTTCACAGCGGGCGGGATAAGGCACGCAAGTCATTGATTCAAAAGAAAAACAGGAGGATCGCTTAAAAAATAGGCAGAAGACCCCGGATTTTCGGGCCACGTCCCGCTTATCCACCGCGCAACCTGCATGTACGCATTTACCCCCATTCGTACTGGACAAGCATGTGGACAAGCCGCCAAAAATGCCGAATTCGCAACATAAGTCATTGATTTGACAAACAAGCCAGCCAATTGCACAAAAAACAGGCAAACCTGTGCGTCGCAGCCGGACGCGTTCAAACGCCTTGCGACCCGCTCCCCTCACAGGCCTCATCACGCGCATGCGCTGCAAGCGCCCCGCAGACGGCACCGGCAACCAGGGGAAAGACATAGACGCCGAGGGATTTGGGAAACGGCGTGCCGGAGGTCGCTGAAAAGCATGCAGCCAGCGCGGCGACACCGCTCACCGCACCCAGCACGGCGCCGAACTCCCTGGTGCTCAGTACCTGGAGCAGGCCCCTCAGAGGCCAGCCGACCACATAGATCATCCCCGCCAAAGCGGCAGGAACAGCACCTATGCCGTAGCCGAACACGACGAGCAGCCAGTTCACCGGCAGGACCGGCGCACCGTCCGCGCCCACAAGCATCACGGTCAGCACGCCCACACCGGGACCGACCAGCAGGAAAACGAGCACAGGCAGGAGGTAGGGCTTGATATGCATGGCGCCAAGCCTAGCGCACCGCTGACCGCTGCCCGGGAGACCCACCTCAACCCGGCCCCTGGTGCCAGACATTGCCTGATATAGGCCCGATACAGAGCCCGATACAGGGTACAAACACCCTTCGCCCCACAGAATTGCAGCCCCCCCTTGATAACCATGAGCCAGGATTCCCCCGCCTCCTCCCCTTTTTCCCCGCCCTTCTTCACGGCCCGCCTCACGCCCAGCGGTCTGCAGGTCGATGCCTGGGCCGACCAGCCGCTGTTGCACTCGCTGGAGCAGGGCGGCGTGGACTGGCCCAGTTCCTGCCGCAACGGCACCTGCCGCACCTGCATCGGGCAGCTGGTGTCGGGCAGCGTGCGCTACGAGATCGAATGGCCGGGCGTGACGCGCGAGGAGCGGGCCGAGGGCTGCGTGCTGCCCTGCATCGCCTATCCCGAAGGCGATGTGGTGCTGCAGGACCCCGGCCCCTGAATCCGGCCAAAGCCCGCGCCGCCTGCGGCCGATGGCCGCTGGAATAGAATGTGCGCTTTCGCAAGGTCATTCCGGGTCATGCCGATTGCCGACAGCGGCTGCGCCGCGCCACACGTTCTTTGGAAGCCCACTTCTGACGCCTGCCAGGCCGAGGGAGCCGGCGCGTGTGCCGCGCCCCGTCCGCACGACCCGGCTCCTCCAGAAGGCACTCCATGAACAACTCCACGTCCCCCGTGCCCATCTCGCCGGTGGAAGACATCATTGCCGACATGCGCGCGGGCCGCATGGTCATCCTCGTCGATGAGGAAGACCGCGAGAACGAGGGCGACCTGGTGCTGGCCGCCGACCATGTCACCCCCGAGGCGATCAACTTCATGGCGCGCTTCGGCCGCGGCCTGATCTGCCTGACGCTCACGCGCGAGCGCTGCGAATACCTGAAGCTGCCGCCCATGGCCGCGCGCAACGGCACCGTGTACAGCACGGCCTTCACCGTCTCCATCGAAGCGGCCGAGGGCGTGACCACCGGCATCTCCGCCGCCGACCGCGCCCGCACCGTGCAGGCCGCCGTGGCCAAGGACTCCAAGCCCACGGACCTGGTCCAGCCGGGCCACATCTTCCCGCTGCAGGCCGTCGACGGCGGCGTGCTCATGCGCGCCGGTCACACCGAGGCCGGCTGCGACTTCGCCGCCCTGGCCGGCTGCAGCCCCGCCGCCGTGATCTGCGAGATCATGAAGGACGACGGCACCATGGCCCGCCTGCCCGACCTGCAGCTGTTCGCGGCCGAGCACGGCCTGAAGATCGGCACCATTGCCGACCTGATCCAGTACCGCAGCCGCAATGAAACTCTGCTCAGCAAGGTCGGCGAGCGCCCGCTGCAGACGGCGCATGGCGAGTTCATCGCCCATGCCTTCCGCGATCTGCCCAGCCAGTCCGTGCACCTGGCCCTGGTCAAGGGCCAGTGGGATGCCGACACGCCCGTGCCCGTGCGCGTGCATGAGCCGCTGTCCGTGCTGGACGCGCTGGAGACCGGCCGCACCCTGCATTCCTGGAGCCTGGACACCAGCCTCGAATACATCGCCCGCCAGGGCCACGGCGTGGCCGTGCTGCTCAACTGCGGCGAAAGCGGCGACCAGCTGCTGGCCCAGTTCGACGGCAGCGCACGCGCCGCCCAGGCGCCCGAGCGCGGCCGCATGGACCTGCGCACCTATGGCGTGGGCGCGCAGATCCTGCGCGAGTGCGGCGTGCAGCGCATGCAGCTCATGGGCCAGCCGCGCCGCCTGCCCAGCATGGCCGGCTACGGCCTCGAAATCAGCGGCTACATCCCCAAGGAATAAGAAATGTTGAACGCAGAAAAGGGCCAGGCCCTGAATCTTGATGGTGCGCAACTGCGCATTGGCATCGTGCAGGCCCGCTTCAATGAAAGCATCACCAACAGCCTGACCCAGGCCTGCCGCGAAGAGCTGCTGGCCCTGGGCGTGCAGGCCGGAAACATCGACCACGTCACCGTGCCCGGCGCCCTCGAAGTGCCCGTGGCGCTGCAGGCGATGGCCGAGTCCGACCGCTACGACGCCCTGGTGGCGCTGGGCTGCATCATCCGTGGGGAGACATACCACTTCGAGCTGGTGGCCAACGAATCGGGCGCGGGTGTCACGCGCCTGGCCCTGGACTACCAGTTGCCGATCGCCAACGCGATCATCACCACCGAGAACACCGAGCAGGCCATTGCACGCCAGACCGAAAAGGGACGCGACGCGGCCCGGGTCGCCGTGGAAATGGCCAACCTGCTCCAAACCATTGACCGACCATGAGCGACGAACACTCCACACCGGCCTCCGCACGCCCTCCCCGCCAGAGCCGCACCGGCCTGACCAGCACCGGTGCGCGCAAGGCCGCCTCCAAGTCCAACCGCAGCCGCGCGCGTGAATTCGCGCTGCAGGCCCTGTACCAGCACCTGGTGGGCGGCAACGACGTGGAGGCCATCGACCGCTTCACGCGCGACCTGTCGGGCTTTCACAAGGCCGACTCGGTGCACTACGACGCGCTGCTGCGCGGCTGCATCAACTCCCAGGTGGACCTGGACGCACTGATCGCCCCCAAGCTGGACCGCACCATGGCCGAGATCTCGCCCATCGAGCACGCCAGCATGTGGATAGGCGTCTATGAATTCCAGCACTGCATGGACGTGCCCTGGCGCGTGGTGCTCAACGAGTGCATCGAGCTGGCCAAGGAATTCGGCGGCACCGACGGCCACAAGTACGTGAACGCCGTGCTCAACGGCCTGGCGCCCACGCTGCGCGCCGATGAGGTGGCACACGACCGCGCCGCAAAGAGCAGCGCAGCGCCTGCTGCGCCGGCCGCACCTGCGGCCGACGACGCGGCCGGCCAGGCCGGCTGAAGCGCGTCCTGCCACGCGCCTGCATCCACCGGGGCACAGGCCCCGCCGCATCCGGCCGTCCCTGGCCCGCCCGCGCCTGCCGGGCGCGGGCGCCTCTTTCAGGATTTCACCCGTCATGAAGTTTTCGACCCGCGCCGACCGCATTGAGCCCTTTTACGTGATGGAGATCGCCAAGGCGGCGCAGGAGATGGCGCGCGGCTGCGCGGACAGCGACACGCCGATGATCTTCCTGAACATCGGCGAGCCCGACTTCACCGCGCCCCCACTGGTGCAGGAGGCTGCGGCCCGTGCCGTGCAGGACGGCGCCACGCAGTACACGCCGGCCCTGGGCCTGCCCCAGCTGCGCGAGCGCATCAGCCACTGGTATGCGCAGCGCTTCGGCGTGGATGTGCCGGCGCGGCGCATCGTGGTCACGGCCGGCGCCTCGGCCGCGCTGCAGCTGGCCTGCCTGGCGACCATCGACGCGGGCGACGAAATCCTCATGCCCGATCCCAGCTATCCCTGCAACCGCCACTTCGTGAGCGCAGCCGAAGGCCGGGCCGTGATGGTGCCGACCACGGCGGCCGAGCGCTACCAGCTCAGCGCCGACAAGGTCGAGGCCGCCTGGAACGCGCACACGCGCGGCGTGCTGCTGGCCTCGCCCTCCAACCCCACCGGCACCTCGATTGCGCCGGCCGAGCTGCGCCGCATCCTCGACGTGGTGCGCGCCCGGGGCGGGCTGACCATCATCGACGAGATCTACCTGGGCCTTTCGTACGATGCGGCTTTCGGCCAGACCGCGCTGGCGCTGGGCGAGGACGTGATCAGCATCAACAGCTTCAGCAAGTACTTCAACATGACGGGCTGGCGCCTGGGCTGGATGGTGGTGCCCGAGGCCATGGTGCCCGTGGTCGAGCGCGTGGCGCAGAACCTCTTCATCTGCGCCAGCACCGTCTCGCAGCGCGCCGCCCTGGCCTGCTTCGAGCCCGAGTCCATTGCCGAGTACGAACGCCGCCGCGCCGAGTTCAAGGCCCGCCGCGACTTCTTCATTCCCGCGCTCGAGGCCCTGGGCCTGCCCGTGCCCGTGCAGCCCGACGGCGCCTTCTACGCCTGGGCCGACTGCCGTGCCGCTGCCGCCAGGCTCGGCGTCCAGGGCAGCTGGGACTTTGCCTACGCCGTCATGGAGCGCGCCCACCTGGCCATCACGCCGGGCCGCGACTTCGGCACGTTCGAGACCGCCGACTTCGTGCGCTTTTCGACGGCCAACTCCATGGAACAGCTGCAGGAGGCCGTGCGCCGCCTGCAGCGCCTGCTGGCCTGAGGCCCGCCGCACATGGCCTTCGAATTTCCCATCCGCGTCTACTGGGAGGACACCGATGCCGGAGGCATCGTGTTCTACGCCAACTACCTCAAGTTCTTCGAGCGCGCCCGCACCGAGTGGCTGCGCGCCCTGGGCATAGGCCAGCAGCAGCTGCGGGAACAAACGGGCGGCATGTTTGTCGTAACCCAGGCCCAGCTGCAATACCTGCGGGCGGCCCGGCTGGATGACCAACTCCTTGTTACCGCCGAGCTGCAAAGCAGTGGCCGCGCTTCGCTGACAATACGCCAGCAGGCGCTGCTGGCATCCGCCGGCGATGGCAATGCGCCGCCGCCCCTGTTGTGCGAAGGCACGATCCGCATTG
The DNA here is from genome assembly GCF_043104705.1 of Delftia sp. WSY_10. NCBI lineage: Bacteria > Pseudomonadati > Pseudomonadota > Betaproteobacteria > Burkholderiales > Comamonadaceae > Delftia > Delftia sp. WSY_10. The sequence goes on from NZ_JBICKY010000057.1 coordinate 53,865, forward strand.
GATGGGTGGATGGCTCGACCATGCGCCCCGCAAGAATTCCGAACCGCATCCTGGAGCAACTCTCATGAACTCCCATGACATGTCCATACTCAGCCTCGTGCTGCAGGCCAGCTGGGTCGTGCAGCTGGTCATGCTGATCCTTGTGGGCGCCTCGGTGGCCAGCTGGGCCACCATCTTCCGCAAGTCGCAGACCTTGAAGCGCGTGCGCACGCTCAACGACGGCTTCGAGCAGGACTTCTGGTCGGGCACCAGCCTCAACGACCTCTATGCCTCGGCGGCCCACCATGCCAAGCAGGGCGGCCCCATGGAACGCATCTTCGCCAGCGGCATGCGCGAGTACCAGAAGCTGCGCGAGCGCCGCATCGCCGACGTGAACCAATTGATGGACGGCACCCGCCGCGCCATGCGCGCCAGCTTCCAGCGCGAGATGGACGAGGTCGAATCGGGCCTGTCCTTCCTGGGCACCGTGGGCTCGGTCTCTCCCTACGTGGGCCTGTTCGGCACCGTCTGGGGCGTGATGCACGCCTTCACCGGCTTTGCCAACATGGAGCAGATCACGCTGGCCACCGTGGCCCCCGGCATTGCCGAGGCGCTGGTGGCCACGGCCATGGGCCTGTTCGCCGCCATCCCGGCCGTCACGGCCTACAACCGCTATGCCCACCAGATCGACCGCGTGGCCAGCCAGCAGGAAACCTTCATCGAAGAGTTCTCCAACATCCTGCAGCGCAACGTGGGTGCGACCGGCTCCAGCACCCCGTCCGGCCATTGAAGTCGCTCAAAGCCAGCAAGGAGTGAGCACATGCCCGCAGTAGCCTCGCGCGGCGGCCGCAGCCGCCGCACCGTCAACGAGATCAACATGGTGCCCTTCATCGACGTGATGCTGGTGCTGCTCATCATCTTCATGGTGACGGCGCCCATGCTCACGCCGGGCTCCATCAACGTGCCCAGTGCCGGCAAGGCCGCGCGCACGCCCCCGAAGCGCGCCGACGTGATGATCGACAAGGACGGCGGCATCCGCATCAAGGCCGGCAGCACCGACAAGACCGTCACGCTCAAGGAGCTGGGCGCAGCCGCCAGGAGCTGGCAGGACCAGCAAAGCGACGACAGCGCCGTGCTGATTTCGGCGGACAAGAAGCTGCCCTTCGAGACCGTGATGGCCGCCATGTCGGCCCTGCAGTCGGCCGGCGTCAAGCGCGTGGCCTTCGGCGTCAAGTCCTCCCAGTAAGCAGCGCCGCCCGCCTTCGATCCCATGCCCAACCTGCAAGACCACGACCAGTTCGCACCGCCGCGCACGCGCGGCCGCACGCGCTCGTGGGCCCTGGCCGCGGCAGCGCACGGGCTGCTTGTGGCCGCCATGCTGTGGACCGTGCGCCCCCCGAAGCAGGCCGACGAGCCCATGGTCGAGGCCGAGTTCTGGTCCACGGCCGCACCCGCTCCCGCCCTGCCCGTGCCTGCGCCACCGCCGCCACCTGCACCCGAGCCTGTTCCCCAGCCGCCACCGCCGCCGCCCGCGCCCGTGATTGCACCGCCCCCACCTCCCAAGCCGCAGGCCGTGGACGACGACCACGAGGCCGAGATCGCGCTGGAGAAGAAGCGCAAGATCGAGCAGCAAAAGAAGGAGCGCGCCGAACAGGCCGCCCGTGAGCAGCGCGAGAAGGAACGCCAGGAGCGCCTGGACAAGGAAAAGGCCGACAAGGCGGCCAAGGACAAGGCCGAGCGCGAGAAGGCGGAAAGAGCCGAGAAGGACCGCCGCGACAAGCTCGAGCAGCAGAAAAAGGACAAGGCCGAGCAGGACCGCAAGGACCGCCTGGAGCAGCAAAAGAAGGACAAGGCCGAAAAAGAAAAGGCGGACAAGGAAAAAGCCGCCAAGGACAAGGCCGAGCGCGAGAAAGCCGAGAAGGCCGACAAGGAAAAGGCCGCCAAGGCCGAAGCCGAGAAGAAGGCCGCCGAGGACAAGCGCAAGAAGGAACAGGCCGCCAAGGAAGCCCGCGAGGCCAAGGAAGCCGAGGCACGCCGCCAAGCAAATATCCAGCGCATGCAAAACATGGCTGGCAGCGGCGGCTCGGCGAGCCAAGGATCGGGCGGAGGCAAGAGCAATGGCTCTGGCAGTTCGGCCGGAGGCCCGTCCGCAGGCTATGGTCCGAAAGTAGCGGCACGCGTCAGGCCCAACATCGTCTACCCGGACGCCATCAGCGGCAATCCGCGTGCCGAGGTGCGCGTGCGCGCAGCACCCGACGGCACCATTACCAGTGCCACCATCGCCAAATCCAGCGGCAACAAGGCCTGGGACGATGCCGTCATCCGCGCGCTGCAAAAGACCGAGACGCTGCCGCGCGACATCGATGGCCGCGTGCCTTCGGACCTGGTCATAGACTTCCGCCCGCAGGACTGAACGGGCACAGGCCCTTCATCAAAAAGCCCCGCTGGTACCTGCCTGCGGGGCTTTTTCCATCTTGCTTTGTATGCAATCCGCCACGCGCCTGCGACTTCGCTTGCGGCACCGGCCGCTTGTCCCTAGCATCCCCGTCTTTGCCGCATTCGCGGCCCCCGTCCACCATCGCAAAGGAGAGAACCCATGTCCCATTCGACACGTCCCTTTGCAGTCGTGCACGCTTGAAGCCCTAGCGCCTCCAGGCCACGCTGCAGACCTGATTCCCGGCCCCGCAAGAGGCCCGGCTTTCGGCTGCGCGTGCGCTTTTCCTGATGCCTGTCCATCGAGCTTGCGGCGACTGCCCATTGCGCATTCCGCATCTGCCGGAATGTGCCCCCAAGCACTCGATCGAAAGCCATTCATGGGCAATTCCATAGTATTCCGTGGCGCAAACGCGGCACCCGCAATCACTCAAGCCAGAGACACCGAGGAAGGGCCGCCCCGCACCGAGGGTGTCGTCTCCCCCCGCGAAGCGAGAGGGGGGAAGGCGCGCAGCGACTCAGGGGGGCCGGACATCCATCTTCAGGTGTTCGCCAACCGCGGCGTCTGGATTGAAGACGCCGCCATCCAACAACTTCAAACGACGGCCCGCAACCTGGCCGGCATGCGCGCAGCCGTGGGCCTGCCGGACCTGCACCCGGGCCGGGGCTACCCGGTAGGGGCGGCCTTCTTTTCCGTGGGCCGCTTCTACCCGGCCCTGGTCGGCGGCGACATCGGCTGCGGCATGTCGCTGTACAGCACGGAGCTGGCGGCGCACAAGACCTCGGCTCCCAAGCTGGAAAAGGCGGTGGGCAACATCGACGGCCCCCTGCCCCAGGAACTGCTGGACGCCGTGGACATGCAGCAGCTGGAGCACATCGCCCAGGCCAGCGGCGTGGCCGACCTGGCGTATCTGCAGGACAGCCTGGGCACCATTGGCGGCGGCAACCACTTTGCCGAACTGCAGGTGGTGGACACGCTGTACGAGGACGGCGCGCTCGACAGGAAACGCGTGCACCTCATGGTGCACAGCGGCTCGCGCGGGCTGGGCGGCGCCATCCTGCGCGCCCATGTGGAGGCCTTCAGCCACGACGGCCTGGCCGCCAGCAGCGATGCCGCCACGCAGTACCTGCGCCAGCACGCGGCCGCCATCGCCTTCGCCCAGCTCAACCGCGCCAGCATTGCGGCACGTCTGCTGCGCGCCCTGCGCACGCGCGGCCAGGCCCTGCTGGACATCACCCACAACCACGTGATCGCCCACCACTGGCGCGGCGAGAATGGCTTTTTGCACCGCAAGGGCGCCACGCCGGCCGACCAGGGGCTTGTGGTGATCCCGGGTTCGCGCGGCGACTACAGCTACCTTGTGCGGCCCGTGGCCGGGCGTGACGAGGCACTGCACTCGCTGGCGCACGGCGCGGGCCGCAAGTGGGCACGTACCGATTGCATGGGCCGCCTGCGCCCGCGCTTCACGCTGGACGAACTGCTGCGCACAAAATTCGGCAGCGCCGTGGTCTGCGCCGACCGCGAACTGGTCTACGAGGAGGCCCCCCAGGCCTACAAGGACGTGGACTCCGTCGTCGCCAGCCTGCAGGAAGCCGGCCTGGTGCAGTTGGTGGCGCGGCTGCGCCCCCTGCTGACCTACAAGAAGGGAGCCATGCAATGCTGCTGATCCAGCTGACCGCATCCCACGGCCCCGCCGAGTGCGAGCATGCCGTGCGCCTGACCCTGCGCGAGCTGCTGCGCGACTGCGCCGCCAACGGCATCACCGTGGACGTGCTGGAAGAAACGCCCACGCCGGCCGGCTACAGGTCCGTGCTGCTGCGCTGCGAGGGCGACACCGGCCTGCTCCACGGCACGCTGGGCGCCTGGCTGGGCACCATCCAGTGGGTCTTCGACAGTCCCCTGCGGCCCCACCACCCGCGCAGGAACTGGTTTGTTGCCGTGCAACAGTGCGAGCCGCCCCGGCAATTGCCGGCAGATGGCGAAATCGTCTTCCAGGCCTGCAAGGCCTCGGGCAAGGGTGGCCAGCATGTCAACACCACGGACTCCGCCGTCCATGCCCTGCATGTGCCCAGCGGGATCTCGGTGAAGGTCATGAGCGAGCGCAGCCAGCACGCCAACAAGCGGCTGGCGCGCGAGCTGCTGGCCCTGAAGCTGGCGCGCCTCAACGCGCAGGGCGAGGGCCAGGCCCGGCGCACGCGCAGCCAGCTGCACTGGGAGGTGGAGCGCGGCAGCCCCGTGAAGGTGTTCCGCGCCTGAACGCCCCGGTGCTAGCCCCGGGCGCACATGTAGATGCCCAGGGCCAGCAGGCCCAGCATCAGCACGCGCTTGAAGACCTGGGGCGACAGCGACTGGCGCAGCCGCTCGCCCCAGGCCATGCCGGCCAGGGCGGGCAGCAGCATCAGCGCGGAAACCAGGGCTGTGGCACCCCACCCCGTCCAGGACGAAGCGGCATGGCCCGGCCCCTGCGCCAGCACCATGCCCGCGCCCAGCGCCAGCGTGGACACCGTGAAGCACAGGCCCATGGCCTGCATCAGCGCCTGCCGGCCCAGCGCCAGCGATTGCAAAAAGGCCACGGCCGGCACCACGAACACGCCGGTCAGCGCCGTGATCCCGCCCGTCAGCAGACCACACAACAGGCCCAGCCAGGCCTGATGCCTCTGCGGCAACTGCAGGCCCGGCCCCCACAGGCCCCACAGGGCATACACAACCAGGGCCACGCCCAGCGCCGTGCGCGCCACGGCGGCCTCGCCCACCGGGCCCCACCACAGCATGCCGCCCACCGTGCCCGCGACAATGCCCAGCTGCATCCAGCCCAGGCGCCGCAGCAGCGGCCGCAGCGATGGCAGGGGCCGCATCTGCACCACATTGGTCACCAGGGACGGCAGCAGCAGCCAGGCCGCTGCCTGCCCGGCCGGCATGAACAGCGCCAGCAGCGCCATGGACACCGTGGGCAGCCCCAGGCCCACCACCCCCTTGACGACACCGGCCAGCCCGAACACGGCCACCGCTGCCGCCAGCACCCACCACGCATCCCACATCACGGCCACCCTGCACTTTCACTGACCTGGCTCAGGCCCTTCCTGAACCTCATGGCGCCATGCTCGTGTACCAACAAAGGGATCACAATCGGGAATCTTCAAACCAAGGCTCAGGCATGGCCTGATCCTTCAGCACCACAGGCCATGCGATTCGACCTCACCGACCTGCAGCTGTTCGTCCATATCCTCGACTGCGGCACGCTCACCGCGGCGGCCGGGCGCGCGCACATGACGCTGGCCTCGGCCAGCGAGCGCGTGCGCGGCATGGAGGCGCAACTGGGCTGCGCCCTGCTCGCGCGCCAGGCGCGCGGCGTGCGGCCCACGGCGGCCGGCCACACGCTGGGCCAGCATGCGCGCAGCGTGCTGGCACAGATGCAGCGCCTGCGCGGCGACATGGCCGAATACGGCGCGGGGCTGGCCGGCCATGTGCGCGTCTGCGGCAACACCTCGGCCGTGGGCGAGCACCTGCCCCTGGCCGTGGCGGGCTTTCTGCGCAGCCACCCGCGCGTGGCGCTGGAGCTGCAGGAATGCGGCAGCGCCGAAGTGCTGGACCGGCTGCGCCAGGGCCTGTGCGACATCGGCGTGGCCAGCGATGCGCAGGACACCACCGGCCTGCAGGCCACGCCCTGGCGCCCCGACCCGCTGGTGGCCGTGCTGCCGCGCGGCCACCGCCTGGCCCGGCGCACGCGCCTGGCCTTGCAGGAGCTGCTGGCCGAAGACTGGGTGGGCCTGCCGCACGATGCCGCCCTGCAGATGCTGGTGCGCCAGCAGGCCGCCTTGCTGGGGGGGCCGTCGGAAGGGCAGTTGCGCTGGCGCGCCCAGCTGCAGCACCTGGACAGCATCTGCCAGCTGGTGGGCCAGGGCGTGGGCGTGGCCGTCATGCCGGCGGCAGCCGCGCAGCGCCTGGCCCCGGCCAGCGGCGCCCGCGCCGTGCCCTTGAGCGATGCCTGGGCCCGGCGCCAGCTGCTGCTGTGCACCGTCCGGGAAGACCAGTTGCCCGCCCATGCCAGGCAGTTGCTGGAGCATCTGCAAGGGCTTGGCTCGCCTGAGCCTTAGCGAACCATGTTGGAAAGCGCTATGCAGGACAATACGGGGATCATGACCCTCAAAGCCCCCGAACTGCTGCTGCCGGCCGGCTCGCTCGACAAGATGCGCGCGGCCTACGACTTTGGCGCCGACGCCATCTACGCCGGGCAACCCCGCTACAGCCTGCGCGCACGCAACAACGAATTCCGCCTCGAACAGATCGCCCAGGGCATCTCCGAGGCGCATGCGCGGGGCAAGAAATTCTTCGTCACCAGCAACCTGATCGCCCACAACGACAAGGTGCGCACCTATATCCGCGACATCGAGCCCGTGATCGAGTGCAAGCCCGACGCGCTGATCATGGCCGACCCCGGCCTGATCATGATGGTCAAGGAAAAGTGGCCCGAGACCGAGGTCCATCTCTCGGTGCAGGCCAACACCACCAACTGGGCCACGGTGAAGTTCTGGCAGAAGGCCGGCGTCTCGCGCATCATCCTGTCGCGCGAGCTGTCGCTGGACGAGATCGAGAAGATCCGCCAGGAATGCCCGGACATGGAGATCGAGGTCTTCGTGCACGGCGCCCTGTGCATCGCCTACTCGGGCCGCTGCCTGCTGTCGGGCTACTTCAACCGGCGCGATCCCAACCAGGGCACCTGCACCAATGCCTGCCGCTGGGACTACAAGACGCATGACGCGGCGGTGGACCCCAATACCGGCGAGGCCCTGGCCCAGACCATGGAGCAGGACTTCAGCTTCGAGAAGGCCCGCGAGGAGGCCGACAGCCAGTTCACCAGCACCTGCGGCGACGGCGCGCGCCACCCCAAGGCCGAGCAGGTCTACCTGCTGGAGGAAAAGGGCCGCCCCGGCGAGCTGATGCCCATCATGGAAGACGAGCACGGCACCTACATCATGAACTCCAAGGACCTGCGCGCCGTGGAGCATGTGGAGCGCCTGGTGAAGATCGGCGTGGACTCGCTCAAGATCGAGGGCCGCACCAAGAGCCTGTACTACGTGGCCCGCACGGCCCAGGTCTACCGCCGCGCCATCGACGATGCCGTGGCCGGCCGCCCCTTCAACCCCCACCTGATCACCGAGCTCGAAGGCCTGGCCAACCGTGGCTACACGGGCGGCCTGCTGGAGCGCCGTCCCTCGCAGGACTACCAGAACTACGAGACCGGCCACTCGGTGCTGCAGCGCAGCCACTTCGTGGGCGAAGTGCGCAGCTATGCCGACGGCATGGCCGAGGTGGAGACCAAGAACCGCTTCTCGGTGGGCGACACGCTGGAGATCATCCACCCCCAGGGCAACCGCCAGGTGCTGCTGGAGAAGATGTTCAACCTCGACGGCGAGCCCGTGCAGGTGGCCCAGGGCAACCCGGTGCGCGTGCGCATCCCCCTGGAAGGCCCGGCTGAAGGCGCGCTGATCTCGCGCCTGCTCTGAGGGCGGGCTTCGCCCCTGCTTCCAGTTTTTCTTCTTGGCGGCCGTCCAGGTCCATTGCCGCAATGGCCTGGAGCGGGCGCCTTTTTCTTTCATTCCTCATTTCTGCACTGCCATGGACATCGTCGTCAACGAAGAACTCAAGGCCTACATCGACCCGCTGACCCCCGATGAACTCGACGCGCTGGAGCGCAGCATCCTGGCCGAGGGCTGCCGCGATGCGCTCGTGCTCTGGAACGACCTGCTCATCGACGGCCACAACCGCTACGCCATCTGCCAAAAGCACGGCCTGCCCTTCAACACCATCCAGGCCACGCAGTTCAAGAACATGGACGACGTGCACCTGTGGATGATCGACCAGCACCTGGGCCGCCGCAGCGTGTCCGACTTCCAGCGCGGCGTGCTGGCGCTGCGCAAGCGCGAGATCATTGCGGCCCGCCGCTCGGCCGCTGCCGCCGCCGTGATGGCGGCCAAGGCCGAGGCGCCGGCCCAGCCCGAAGGCGAAGCGCCCTGGGAAGGCGAGACCGACCCCGTGGTCGCCGCCGCCCTGGCCAGCGTGGCCAAGGTGCCCGATGAGGCCCTGGACACGCGCGAGGCCCTGGCCCGCGTGGCCCGCCTGTCCAGCAGCCAGGTCAAGCTGATCGAGACCATCCAGCAAAAGGCCGCGCCCGAAGTGGTGGCCGCCGTGCGCTCGGGCGACATCTCGCTGAGCACCGCCGCCGTGGTCGCCAGCCTGCCCGTGGATGAGCAGCAGGCCGTGGCCGCCGCCGGCGCCGACGAACTCAAGCAGGCCGCCAAGCGCGTGCGCGATGCCAAGAAAAAGCCCAAGGCCGCCAAGCCCGGAGCCGACGCTGCCGACGGCGAAGGTGCGGCCGTGACCGCCTCGCCCGAGGAACTGCAGCAGCGCGTGAACGAACTTGAAGCCGAGAACGAGCGCCTGCGCCAGCAGATCAAGGCCTTGCAGGAACTGCTGGCCGAACAGGGCTGATCCCCGGGCCGCGACCTCCCCAGGCATGACGCGCTACCAGGAACTGGCCGACGATATCGAGGCCTCCATCGCCGCAGGCGTGCTGCGCGCGGGCGACAAGCTGCCCTCCGTGCGTCACACCAGCGAGCGGCGCGGCGTCAGCGCCTCCACGGTGTTCCAGGCCTACTATCTGCTGGAGGCACGCGGCCTGGTGCGCGCGCGCGAGCGCTCGGGCTACTTCGTCGCGGCGCGGCCGCACAGCGCCCCGCCCGAGCCCACGCAGCTGTCGGCCCCCCCGGGCGAGCGCTTTGCCGTGGTCGATGTGAGCGAGCGGGTGTTCGAGGTTCTGGAATCGTCCATGGACCGCGATGTCGTGCCGCTGGGCTCGGCCTTTCCCTCGCCACGCCTGTTCCCGCTGCAGCGCCTGGGCCAGGCCCTGGCCCGCGCCGCGCGCCAGGCCGATCCGCGCAGCGCCCTCGACGACCTCACGCCCGGCAGCATGGCATTGCGACGCCAGATCGCGCGGCGCTACCTGGCCGACGGTCTGGCACTGTCACCGTCCGACCTGGTCATCACCAATGGCGCGCTGGAGGCACTGAACCTGTGTCTGGCCGCCGTCACGCGGCCCGGTGGCGCCGTGGTCATCGAATCGCCCTGCTTCTATGGCGCGCTGCAGGCTCTGGAGCGCATGGGGCTGTCCGCCATCGAGGTGCCCACGCATCCCGGCGAAGGCATGGACCTGGCCGCGCTGGAGACCGCCGTGCAGCGTCACCGGCCCCAGGCCATCTGGTTGATGACCAGCTTCCAGAATCCGCTGGGCAGCCTGATGCCCGAGGCGCGCAAGAAGGCCCTGGTGGAACTGGCCACGCGCCACCAGCTGCCGCTGATCGAGGACGATGTCTACGGCGAGCTGTACTTTGGCGAACACCGCCCGCCACCGGCCAAGGCCTTCGACACCGAGGGCTGGGTGCTGCACTGCGCCTCGTTCTCCAAGTGCCTGGCGCCCGGCTGGCGCGTGGGCTGGACCGCTCCGGGCCGCTTCACGCGCGCCGTGGCGCGGCAAAAGCTCACCACCACGCTGGCCACCAATGCCCCCAGCCAGCAGGCGCTGGCCGACTACCTGGAAAGCGGTGGCGTGGACCGCCACCTGCGCCGCCTGCGCCAGAGCCTGGCCCTGCAGCGGGACCACATGGCATCGGCCATTGCCCGCCACTTTCCGCAAGGCACGCGGGCCACGCGGCCCGAGGGCGGCTACTTCATGTGGATAGAGCTGCCGCCGTACTGCGATGCGCTGGCCCTGCACCGCGCAGCGCTGGCGCGCGGCATCAGCGTGGCGCCGGGGCCGATCTTCTCGGCCTCGCAGGCCTTCGGCCACTGCCTGCGGCTGAACTACGGCCATGACTGGAGCGACGAGACCGGGCAGGCCCTGGCCACGCTGGGCGAGCTGGCTCGCGCAATGCAGTCCCTTCCCGCAGCAAAAGCAGCAGGGTAAGCGCCCGCTGCGCTGGCGGCACCTGCTGCGCTGTAGCGCCCGGGCAACGCGACCCCGCGCAGCTGCTGCCAGCCTGGTGCCGGCTGGATGATTCTCATTTAGACTCGCGCACCGAACCGGCATTGCCGCCATGCATGCTGACCGGTCCTTGTCTCCTGCTTCCGCCTCGCCCGCCGCCACGCGTCCTGCAGCCTGCCAGCCGACCCTTCAGCGCTGCACCATTCCCAGAGGCACAAAGGAAGTTTTCCATGGTTTCCAGCAATCACTGCGCCACGCTCACACGCTGCGCGGCCGCTGTCGCCGCCGCCCTGCTGTCGCTGCAGGCGTCGGCACAGGCACCATCCACCACCACCGCACCCGAGGCCGGCCTGTCCACCATCACCGTCACGGGCAACTGGCTGGACAACCCCAGCGAGGAAAAAGTGCTGGACCATGCCGGCGCGCGCACCATCGTCGAGCGGGCGCGCATCGAGGAAACCGGCGCCTCCAGCCTGCGCGACGTGCTGCGCCTGGTGCCCGGCGTGCAGGTGCAGGACAGCAACGGCACGGGCGGCAGCGATGTGTCGCTGAACATCGGCGTGCGCGGCCTGACGGCACGCCTGTCGCCGCGCTCGTATGTGCTGATGGACGGCGTGCCCGTCTCCTACGCGCCCTACGGCCAGCCCCAGCTGTCGCTGGCGCCCGTCTCGCTGGGCAACCTGGAGTCGGTGGACGTGATCCGCGGCGCGGGCTCGGTGCGCTACGGCCCCCAGAACGTGGGCGGCATCATCAACTTCGTCACGCGCGCCATTCCCAAGACCTTCGCGGCCGAGGCCTCGGTGGGCACCGAGTTCTACAGCCACGGCGGCAATGCCAAGACCACGCCCAGCCTGTTCGTGGGCGGCACCAGCGAATCCGGCCTGGGCCTGGCCCTGCTGTACTCGGGCACGCATGGCGACGGCTGGCGCGCAGGCAATGACAAGACCGATATCGACGACATCCTGCTCAAGGGCGCCTACCGCATCTCGGCCCAGGACGACATCGCCGTGTCGCTGCACCACTTCGAGGGCTCGGGCCGCATGCCCGGCGGCCTGACCACGGCGCAGTACGCGGCCGACCCGTTCCAGTCCACGCGCTCCTACGACAGCTTCGACGGCCGCCGCACCGATGCCTCGTTCAAGTACAACCACAAGGACGGGCGCAACAACTTCGAGGTGCTGGGCTACTACGTGGACTCGTTCCGCGGCAGCTACATCGAGCAGGACAACGCCAACCAGCGCCGCCTGACCGCCGCGCCGCGCAGCTACCACTACTTCGGCATCGAGCCGCGCTACTCGCGCCTGTTCGAGACCGGCTCCGTGGTGCAGGAAGTCAGCGTGGGCTACCGCTACCTCAAGGAAAGCAGTTCCGAGGTCGCGCTGCGCACCGCCTACTACAACCCCGCCACCATGGCCAACGCCATGGCCCTGCCGATCACGCCCTACCAGACCAGCCAGGGCGGCACCACGGCCCATGCCTTCTACATCGATGACCGCATCGACATCGGCAACTGGACCATCACCCCCGGCGTGCGCTACGAACGCATCAACTCCTTCAACAACGTCAGCAACCTGGGCGCCGACGGCAGCACCGTCACCAGCCAGCTGTTCCCCAAGGCCGAGGCACGCGAGCTCCTGCCCACGCTGTCCGTGCTCTACCGCATGAATGCGCAGTGGTCGCTGTTCGCCAACGCGGGCAAGTCCTTCGGACCGCAGCAGTATGCGCAGCTGGCCCAGACCGAGCGCGGCCTGCATCCCGAATCGGCCAAGACCTATGAGGTGGGCACGCACTACAACAGCCCGGCGCTGAACGCCGAGCTGACGCTGTTCAACATCGACTTCGACAAGGAACTGCTGCTGACCCGCGTGGGCGTGGACGGCATCTGGACCGACCTGGGCGCCACGCGCCACCGCGGCATCGAGTCCTCGCTGCGCTACGACCTGGGCCAGTGGAATGCCGCGCTCAAGGGGCTGACGGCGGGTGTGTCCTATACCTATACCGAGGCCGTCTCGCGCGCCGGCGATTTCGCGGGGCGCGACCTGCCGCTGTACTCGCGCCACACGGGCCAGTTGTGGGCGCGCTATGCGCTGGGGCAGTGGACGCTGAATGCGGACCTGGCCGCGCAATCGAAGCAGCGCTCTCCGGGGTCGGGCACGCAGTATGTGACGCAGGAAGATGCTGCGGGGCGGCTGGGCGATATTCCCGGGTTTGCGACCGTGGGCCTGCGTGCGGGCTATGACTTTGGCAAGTCGCTGAGCAATCTGCGGGTGGCCGTGGGGGTCAAGAATCTGTTTGATCGCAGGTACTACACGCGGTCTACGGACAACAACGGGGGCAAGTATGTGGGGATGCCTCGGACGTTGTATGTGCAGGGGACGTTGCCGTTCTGAGGCTTTGGTTTACGTGGGTCTGTTTTTGACCCTGCCGGGTGGTATTTTTCTGAGGCCGGGTCTCGGCCCGGCGGCCGACTGCCCTTTCTTGATTCGCCAAGAAAGGTCAGATCAAAGCAGGCGACCCGAATGTCCGCGACCCTCCGCTTTGCTGCGGGCAACCTGCGCTGACATACGGGGAGTGGGGAGTGGGCATGGGGCGGGCCTTCGCTTCGCTCGGCCCGTTTTGTTCTTTTTAGCCCTCTGCTGTGAATCCCACGCGCTTGACGATGGGGCCCCATTTGGCGAGTTCGGACTGCAGCAGCGCGGCCAGTTCGGCGGGGGTGGAGGATTGGGCGTCCAGGCCGAAGGTGGCCAGACTGTCCACCACGTCGGGCGTGGCCAGGGCCTTGCGCATGTGGCCGTTCAGGCGCTGCACGGTCTCGGCGGGGGTCTTGGCGGGCACGAAGAAGGCGAACCATTCGCTGTGCGCCATGTCCTTGTAGCCCTGCTCCACCAGCGTGGGCACCTGGGGGGCGAAGCGGCTGCGCTTGGCGCCGCTGACGCCCAGGATGCGCATCTTGCCGCCGGCCAGGTGCTGCAGCATGTCGCCCACGGGGCCGCAGACGGCGGAGACGTTGCCGCCCAGCATGTCCAGCAGCGCCGGCTGGGTGCCGCGGTAGCCGGCGTGCTTGAAGTCCACACCGGCATGCTGGCCCAGCAGGGCGCCGATGAAGTGCGGCGTGGAGCCGGGCGCAGGCGAGCCGAAGTTGGCGCCTGCGGGGTTGGCCTTGGCCCAGGCGAAGAATTCGGGCACGGTGGTCACGCTGGCGGGCACGGCGGGGCCGACGGCAAAGCCGAAGTCGAAGATGCAGCCCACGGTGACTGGCGCCAGGTCGGCCACCGGGTCATAGGGCAGCTTCTTGTAGATGTGCGGGTAGATGGACAGCATGGACGTGGGCGTCTGCAGCAAGGTGGCACCGTCTGCGGGCCGGCCCTTGACGTAGCTGATGGCGATCTGCCCGCCCGCGCCGGTGCGGTTTTCCACCACGGCGGTCTTGGCATAGCCCGACAGCTTGGTGCCCACGCGGCGGCAGATGGCGTCCGAGGTGCCTCCGGCCGCGAAGCCGGTGATGATGTTCAGGGTCTCGATGGGGCCCTGGGCCTGCGCCCAGGCCTGCTGGCCCAGGCTGGCCAGCAGCGCACCCGCTCCAGCGGTGCCCAGCCATTGGCGGCGGTCGATGTTCATGCGTATGTCTCCGGTTGAAATTGAAACTCTAAAAAAAACAGTGGGGGAACAGCGGGGGGAAATGCGTGCCAGCCCGGCGGCTTCAACTGTCGTCGCGCAGCCAGACCACCTGGCCCGAATGCGTGACCGCGCCCTGGTGGGCCGGGCGCACGGTGAGCGCGTATTTTTCCAGCACGCCGCCCAGCGGCGGGGCCTGGCGGCGCGCGGCGGCCGATTGTTCCAGGCGTGCGGCCAGTTCGGCCTCGCCGATTTCCACCGTGATGCTGCGCGCATCGGCGCGGGCGTCGATGGCGATGAGGTCGCCGTCGCGCAGCGCGGCAATGGGGCCGTTGTCGGCGGCCTCGGGGCCTGCGTAGCCGATGCACAGGCCGCGCGTGGCACCAGAGAAGCGCCCATCGGTCAGCAGGGCCACCTTGTCGCCCATGCCCTGGCCATACAGCAGCGCCGTGATGCCCAGCATCTCGCGCATGCCGGGGCTGCCGCGCGGGCCTTCGTTGCGGATGACGATGACATCGCCGGCCGCGTACTGCATGGCCTGCACGGCGGCCTGGGCCTGTTCCTCGGACTCGAAGACGCGCGCGGGGCCCCGGTGCACCAGGGTCTTGAGGCCGGCCGTCTTCAGCAACGCGCCATCGGGGCAGAGGTTGCCCTTGAGCACGGTCAGGCCACCGTCGCGCGTGATGGGGTTGCCGGGCGTGCGCACCACCTCGCCATCGGGCGGCGCGGCATCGGCCAGTTCTTCGGCCAGGGTGCGGCCCGTGAAGGTGAGCGCATCGCCGTGGACAAAGCCCTGCTCCATCAGCGTGCGCAGGATCACGCCGGCGCCGCCGATGTAGTACACGTCGCGCGCCAGGAAGCGCCCGCCGGGACGCAGGTCGGCGATCAGCGGCGTGCGCGCGAAGATCTCGGCCACGTCGTCCAGGTGGAAGCGGATGCCGGCCTCGTGCGCGATGGCCGGCAGGTGCAGGGCGGCATTGGTCGATCCGCCCGTGGCGCTGACCACGGCGCAGGCATTCTCCAGCGCCCGGCGCGTGATGATGTCGCGCGGCAGCGGGCCGCCGCCTTCGGCGCTGGCCCACACGGCCTGCATGAGCTGGCGCGCGGCGCGGCGCATCAGCGGTGCGCGCTCGCTGAACACGGCGGGCACCATGCTGGAGCCGATGGGCGCCAGGCCCAGCGCCTCGCTCACCATGCCCATGGTGTTGGCCGTGAACTGGCCTGCGCAGGCGCCGGCCGTGGGCAGGCAGGCGCGGCTCATGGCCTCCAGGTCCTGCGCCGTGGCGGTGCCGGCCAGCACCTGGCCGATGGTCTCGTAGGTATCGACCACATTCAGGTCGCGCCCGTGCACGCCGGGCGCCTGCCCCGGCAGGGCCGAGCCGCCATGCACGAAGACGCTGGGCACATTGCAGCGCACCATGCCCATCATCAGCCCCGGCAGGTTCTTGTCGCAGGCGCCGATGGCGAAGATGCCATCCCACTGGTGGCCGCGCACCGAGGCCTCCACGCTGTCGGCGATCAACTCGCGCGAGACCAGCGAAAACCGCATGCCTGAATGCGCCATGGTCAGCCCGTCGCTGACCGACACCACCGGGCATTCATGCGGCGTACCGCCCCCGGCATAGATGCCGGTCTTGGCATGCTGGGCCTGGTCGCGCAGGTTGAGGTTGCAGGGGCTCATCTCCCCGCCCGTGTGGAACACGCCGATGTGCGGGCGCTCCATGTCTTCGTCGTCCTGGCCCAGGGCATGCAGGAAGCTGCGCGTGGTGGCACGGATGGTGCCGGAGCGGATCAGGGCGGAGCGAAAGGACGTGGGCGTGGGCGTGGCCGCTGCCGGGCTGCTGCCGGTGGTGCTGGTTGTGGTGGTGGAGGCGGCCAGCGATGCGGAGGCGCTGGACTCGGAAAAGACGTTGTCGGGGGAGGCAGGTTTCTTGTTCATACGCGGGCCGGAAAACAGCCGCCCACCATAGCGGGGTCTGCGGATTTCCCTATGAGCATTTACACCAGATCGTGTCGCCCGGGAGTCGCCCGCATACCACCCTTGTGTCGCCCCGGCTTAGAGGATGGCCTGAAGGCCTTTGTCGGCGATGACGTTGAGCAGCTTGAGCGCCGGTCCGGCGGGACGGGTTTCGCCCTGCTCCCATTTGCGCACCGTGGAAGCCGTGGTGTGCAAATGCAGCGCGAACACCGGTTGGCTGAACTTCAAAGTCTCGCGCAGCTGTTTGATGTCGGCCGCCTCGAACTCCCGCACCGGGGGAGGACAGATCGCGTCGAACTCGCGCATCGTCACCTTGTCGATGGCGCCCGCCTCGTACAGCGCAGCCAGATCGCCGCGCAGGGATTCAATGATCTTGCTCACAATGCACCTCCAACAAAACGCCTGACTGCAAGGCCGCCGACAAGGCCTGGGTGGACAGGTCCAGAAACAGCTTGCCTGCAAACCTCAAAGCCCTCTGTTCTTCCTGTGTGATGTTCGCCTTGTCGTTCTTGGTGAAACCATGCAGGAAGATGTATCGGTTGCCGATTCGTGCCGACAACAGCGTTCGATAACCCCCACTCTTGCCCGCGCCTGGACGCGCCACCCGCTTCTTGTAGAGAAAGCCCCCCAGGTCCGCGTCGATCAGCCCTCTTTCCATCTCCCTGACCGCCTTGCACAGCGCGGTATCGGGCAGTTTCTCGCTCGCCTGCCATCGGGAAAAGTCCTTGCGTTTGAGAACGCGCGCCATGCCAGCCTCCTAACTATACCCGTTACGGGTATGTATTTCACCTTCATACATATCACCACAGGGTAGAGCCTGCGAATTTGAAGTGCTGCCTCGTGCCTGCCTCATTCAAGCCCCTGTCGTTTCTCCTTGGCCTGACTGCCAGCCCGCTTGTCCGCCTTGTCGGGAAGACACGATAAAAAAAGGCCCCGGAACAAACTTCCGGGGCCTCAAAACCGATGCCAGCCCGCGCTGCAGCGGACCAGGCATCGTGCACAACAACTGCGCTGTACTCGTGAATCAATCCATCCAACTGGCCCTTCAGCGCGGCACCAGGAACGTGCTGTGCGCCTGCTTGGAAAGCGCCGGGTCCCCTACCGCCGTGGCCGTGATCTCCACGCCGTGCGAGCCAGGGCCGGCCGCGCCATAGGGCGCCTGCAGCCGCACCACGACCCAACGGTCCTGGGCCGCGCCCACGTCCACTTCGGTCTCCGAAGCCACGCGCAGGCCTTCGATGCCCGAGGCCGACAGCACATAGCGCTGGTCCTGCTCCGTGGCATTGCCGATCTGCACGCGGTAGATGTTCTCGATCTGGCCGCCGGCCACGATGCGCGACAGCGTGCCCCGGTCGCGCACCACGTCCACCTTCAGCGGCGTGCGCAGCGCCAGGCTGGCCACCATGGCCGTGGAGATGGCCACCAGCGCCGTGCCGTAGATGAGCACGCGCGGGCGGAAGATGCGGCGCACCAGCTCGCTCTGGCGCCAGCCCCGGGCCACGCCGTTCTGCGTGGACAGGCGGATCAGCCCGCGCGGGTAGTGCATGCGGTCCATGACGCTGTTGCAGGCGTCGATGCACAGGCCGCAGCCGATGCACTCGTACTGCAGGCCGTCGCGTATGTCGATGCCCACCGGGCAGACCTGCACGCACAGCGTGCAGTCGATGCAGTCGCCCAGGCCCTGGGCCCGGTAGTCCACGCCCTTGTGGCGCGGGCCGCGCGATTCGCCGCGTGCGGTGTCGTAGGTGACGACCAGGGTGTCCTTGTCGAACATGGCGCTCTGGAAGCGCGCATAGGGGCACATGTGCTTGCAGACCTGCTCGCGCAGGAAGCCCGCGTTGCCGTAGGTGGCCAGCGCATAGAACAGCACCCAGAAGATCTGCCACGCGCCGGTCAGCGCCAGCACCTCGGGCAGCAGGCTGCGGATGGGCACGAAGTAGCCCACGAAGGTCAGCCCCGTCCACAGCGCAATCAGCAGCCACAGCGCATGCTTGCCGCCACGCCGCGCGATCTTCTCCGGACCCCAGCCGCTGGCATCCAGGCGCAGGCGTGCGCTGCGGTCGCCCTCCAGCCGGCGCTCCACCCACATGAACAGCTCGGTGTAGACCGTCTGCGGGCAGGAAAATCCGCACCACAGCCTCCCCGCCACCGTGGTGAACAGGAACAGCGCCAGTGCCGAGACGATGAGCAGCACGGCCAGGTAGATGAAATCCTGCGGATACAGCAGCCAGCCGAAGATGTAGAAGCGCCGCTGCTCCAGGTCGAACAGCAGGGCCTGCCGGCCGTGGATCTGCAGCCAGGGTATGCCGTAGAAGAACAGCTGCGTGAGCCAGACCATGGCCCAGCGCCAGTTGGCGAAGCGCCCCGAGATGGAGCGCGGCTGGATCTTGCGGCGTGACTCGAACAGCGGGGAATCCGCGCTGGCGTCGGCGATGGGAATCACCTTGCGCTGCGCGGGCCGCGGCCGGGGGGCTGCGGCGGTTTCATCGGGAAGCGGTTTCGGTCGTTCTGACATGCGGGGCCTTCGCCCCGGCCGGTGCGCCCGTGATGCGGGCTTGTCATGAATTGCCGGGGACTGCCTGGACTATGCCCAGCGCCCTGCTCCGCGGGTAGCAGCAGATGCGGTGAATTCGACCGTATCAGATGGAGCTTCAGGCCTGGGGAGCACGAAGACGCGGCACCGCCAGCCGCAACCCCCACGCCACCAGGCACAGCCCCAGCAGCGATGTCAGCGTGCCGATGCGCACATCGGCCTGTAGCACGCCCCAGCGGCTGAAGATCTCCGTCCAGTCATGGTCGCCGCCGCCCACCAGCGGCAGGACCTGGGCGCGCGCGTCCTTCATGTAGCGGGCCACGTTCATCAGGTTCTCGCCCAGCCACATCAGCGAGGCGATCCAGCCCGTGCGCTGGCCCTGCCTGCGGAAATGGCGCATGAACAGGACGGGGAACAGCAACTGGAACAGCGTGCCGCCGTAGACCGAGAGATGCTGCGAGAACAGGGCCACCAGCGGGTGCCCGGCCTCGTGCAGCGCGAGGTTGGCGTTGTCCAGCAGCATCAGCCAGCGGTCCTCGCTGAAGAAGTGGCCCCAGATGATCCAGGCGCCGAAAGCCGTCAGCGCGATGGCGGCAGGGCGTGTGACCGGCGTCCATTCAACCGGGTCGTCGAAATCGTCGAGGTCGGCGCCGCGCTTCATGGCGCCAGCAACGCCGTTGCGTTCAGAGGGCATGCCAGCGGCTTGGCGGGGTACATGCGAGGTCGGCAAAAAGGGGCAAGCGCAGGATGCATGGCGGCAGTGTTCCGGAGAGTGGGAGGAAGATAGCAGGTTGCACCGGCACCGGGCTGCCGCGTTGCAATCCATCCCGGACAGGTTCTGGCAAAGTCGGGCATCCGCATCTTCAAGCCAAGGAACATCCACACCATGAACCTGCGCCCCCTATTGCATGACCTTGTCCGCCAGCATGGCCTGGACCGCAAGGCCGCCGTGCAGCTGTTTGCACTGGCGGGATTCGAGCAGGAGCCGGCCGCCCTCAGAACCCGCCTGTGGCCCGTGGTGGCCTTGCTGGGCGCGGCGCTGGGCGGGCTGGGCATCGTGCTGTGGATTGCCGCCAATTGGGAGAGCATGGGCCGCATGCAGCGCTTTGCCCTGCTGCAGGGCTTCGTGCTCGTGATGTGTCTTGGCGCGGCATGGCGCGCGGCGGCGCGCGTGCCGCTGTCCGTGCTGGCGCTGCTGGGCACGGGTGCGCTGTTCGCCTTTTTCGGGCAGACCTACCAGACGGGAGCGGACCCCTGGCAGCTGTTTGCGCTGTGGGCAGCGCTGACCCTGCCGCTGGCCCTGGCGGCGCGCAGCGATGGCGTCTGGGTGCCCTGGGTGGTGGTTGCCATGACGGGCATTGCGCTATGGGCGCAGGCCCATACGCCGCAGTTCTGGGAGGTGGAGTCGCGCGACCTGGGCGTGCATGCCGTGGCCCTGGGCGCCGCCCTTGCCGTCACCGCGGTCATGGCACCGGCCCTGCGGCGCTTCACGGGCGCGGGGCTGTGGGCCTTGCGCGGTGCGGGCGCGCTGGCGCTGGCGATGATCACCTCCACCGCCATCAGCGGGCTGTTCCACAGCACGGTGGCGCCGCAGTACCCGCTGGGGCTGGTGCTGCTGGCAGGCGCGGCGGCGCTGGCGGGCCTGCGCAGGCATTTCGATATCTTTTTGCTCAGTGGTGCGGCGCTGGGCCTGAACGTGCTGCTGGTGTGCGGCCTGGTCTACCTGCTGCTGGAGAAACTGGGGGCGGACTTCACGGGCATGCTGCTGCTCGTCGGCCTGGGCGCAGCGTGCCTGCTGGCGGCCACGGTCAGCCTGGTGCTTCGAATGTCCCGCAACGCGGAAGGAGGCCTTCAATGAGCCACGAGCACGACACCCTGCTGCGCCAGGCCGTGGACCAGGGCATCCTGCCGCCTGCCGCCTTGCAGGACCGCCGCCCTGCCGCCAACGACCGCCATTGGGCGGTGGTGCTGCTCACGGCGCTGGGCGCCTGGCTGGCCCTTCTGCCCTTGCTGATTCTGTTTGCGTTTGCCCTGTCCGACTGGATAGAGCGCGGCGCCGGCACCTATGTGATCGGCGCCATGATGCTGGCCGCAGCCGTGGCCGTGCTGCGCGCCGAGGAGCTGCCCGTCTTCCTGGAGCAGCTGGCCCTGCCTGCCATGCTGACCGGCGCCGGCCTGCTGGGCTTTGGCCTGGCGCGCGACCTGTCGGGGCAGGCTGCGGCCGCGATAGGCCTGGCCATTGCGCTGGCCTGCACGGCCGCCATTGCAAGGCCCTGGCTGCGCGTGCTGCTGGGCGCCGCCTGCGCGCTGCTGTTTTGCACCATGCTCTGGCCGGACAACGATCCATCCACCCTGTACGCAGGCCTGCCGACCTGGGTCATCGTGCATGCG
Source organism: Delftia sp. WSY_10 (assembly GCF_043104705.1). Classification (NCBI taxonomy): domain Bacteria; kingdom Pseudomonadati; phylum Pseudomonadota; class Betaproteobacteria; order Burkholderiales; family Comamonadaceae; genus Delftia; species Delftia sp. WSY_10. Next base: position 74,773 of record NZ_JBICKY010000057.1, read on the forward strand.
GCACTGCTGCTCTGGATGCTGCTGCTGGCAGCCCAGTGGCGCGCGCTGGGGCAGTCTGCGGCACAGACCCGCATGGCGGCGGCGCTGGAGCCCTTTGCCACGGGCTGGCTGCTGGCGGTGCTGGCTGGCCTGGCCTTTCTGTCCGGCAGGAGCTTCATGGTGGCCGGCGTGCTGGGCGGCGGCCTGGCGGGCGAGCTGGCGCAGGAAGCCGCCCCGAACATCTCCATGGGCGTTCTGACGCAGGCCGGCTCGGCCGTGCTGGCCCTGGCAGCCGCCTGGTTCGCCCAGCGCGCATGGCCCACGCTGCGGCAGCCGCGCGCCGCCGTGGCTGCCGTGGTGCTGGCCGTGCTGAGTGCCTTCCTGCCCTGGCTGGGCGCCTGCCTGCTGGCGCTGGCGGTGACCGGCACCAGCGGCCGCTGGCGGCAGGCCGCAGCGGCCGCCCTGGCTGCGGCCTGGATCGTGGGCAGCTTCTACTACCAGTTGGCCTGGCCATTGGCGACGAAGGCCATGGTGCTGGCCGGCTGCGGCGCCTTGCTGGGCCTGCTGGCCTGGGCAGGGCCGCGCGCCGCATCCCTGCCAGGCAGCGCGGAGACCGCCGCCGCATCGGGCGCCGCGCCCCTGCAGCGCTGGGCGCCGTGGCTGGTGGTGCTGACGGCGGCCTGCACGCTGGCGGTGGCCAATATCGGCATTGCGCAGAAGGAGCGCACCATCGCCCAGGGCCGCAAGGTGTTCGTGGAATTGGCGCCGGTGGACCCGCGCTCCCTGATGCAGGGCGACTACATGCGCCTGAACTTCCGCCTGCCTTCCGAGGACAGGGACGTGGAGAAAGAGAACCTGCGCAGCGGACGCCTCTACGCCATCGGCAAGCTCGATGAGCAGGGCGTGGTGCAGTGGCTGCGCACCGGCACGGCCAGCGAGCCGCTGGCGCCCGGCGAGCAGCGCTTTGAACTCACCCCGCGCGGCGGCCGGTGGACGCTGGTGACCGATGCCTGGTACTTCCGCGAAGGCGATGGCCAGCGCTGGGAGCAGGCCCGCTACGGCGAGTTCCGCGTGGAGCCCGACGGGCGTGCGCTGCTGGTGGGCATGGCCGATGCACAACTGCGCCCCATCGTGCCCTGAGCGCACCAGGCAACTCACTCGAAGCGGTCGCCCTCGGCCAGCGGCGCATGCCGGTAGCTGGCCGGCGTGCGGCTGAGCTTGACGGGCGCGCCCAGGCCCCGGTAGCCGCCCTCCATCTCCACCACCATCTCGCGGTGCAGGGTATGCGGGTGGTTGAGCGCCGCGTCCACGCCCAGTACGGGTGCGGCGGGCACGCCGATGGCCATCAGCGCATCGGCCAGGGCGGGGCCGTCGCAGGACTGCAGGGCCTGCTCCAGCAGCGGCTTGAGCGCATCGCGGTGGTGCGAGCGCTGGCCGGCCGTGGCAAAGCGCTCGTCGGCCACCAGTTGCGGGCATCCCAGGTGCTCGCACAGCAGGCGGAACTGGCGGTCGTTGCCCACGGCCAGGAAGACCGGCGTGGTGCGCGTGGCAAAGCTGTCGTAGGGATAGATGTTGGGATGGGCGTTGCCCGAGCGCCCTGGCGTCCTGCCGCTCATGAACCAGTTGCCCGCATGCGGGTGCAGCAGCGAGATGCCGCTGTCGTACAGCGAGACATCGACCAGCTGGCCCAGGCCGCTGCGCTGGCGCTCCTGCAGCGCCAGCAGCACGCCGATGACGCCGTTCATGCCCGTGACCATGTCCACCACCGGCAGGCCCACGCGCAGCGGATCGCCGCCGGCCTCGCCGTTGACGCTCATCAGCCCCGTCATGGCCTGGATGGCCGCGTCATAGCCGGGCCAGGCACCCAGCGGGCCATCGGCGCCGAAGCCGCTGACGCGGCACCAGATGAGGCGCGGAAAGCGCTCGCGCAGCTGCTCCCAGCCAATGCCCCATTTCTCCATGGTGCCGATCTTGAAGTTCTCCACCACCACGTCGGCCTGCTCCATCAGCGCCACCACGGCCTGCTGGCCTTCGGGCAGGGACAGGTCCAGGAACTGCAGCCGCTTGTTGCGGTTCAGGCCCCGGTAGTAGGAGGACACACCGTCCTGGAACGGCGGCCCCCAGGCGCGCGTATCGTCGCCCTGCGGCGGCTCCACCTTGAGCACGTCGGCGCCGTGGTCGCCCAGGATCTGGCCGCACAGCGGGCCACCAAGAATGCGGGAGAGGTCGAGGACACGGATGCCCTGGAGCGCTCCCGCCCGTTGATTTGTGTTCATGGGGATACTCTCGTCAGTCGAGCTTCGCGCCGGAGGCATCGACCACGGCCTTCCACTTGGTCACCTCCTGCGCGATGAAGGTCGACAGCCCCGCTGGCGACAGATCCGATGCCGGCTCCAGCCCCTGGTCGGCAAAGGTCTTGCGGATGCGCTCGCTGCCCAGGGCCTTGCGGAAGGCCGCGTTCAGCGTCTCGATGCGGTCGGCCGGCGTGCCGGCCGGTGCCACCACGCCGAAGAACACGCTCACGTCGTAGCCGGGCAGGCCCTGCTCGGCGATGGTGGGGATGTCGGGCATGGCCTGGGAGCGCTTTTCCGTGGCCACGCCAATGGCCTTGAACTTGCCGGCCTTGATGTAGGGCATGGCGGTGAGGATGTCGGTGAAGGTCATGTTCACCTGCCCCGCCAGCAGGTCGTTGAGCGCCGGGCCCGTGCCCTTGTACGGGATGTGCTGCAGCGAGGTGCCGGCCATCTTGTTGAACAGCACGCCCGCCAGGTGCGAGGAGGCGCCGTTGCCCGAGGACGCATAGTCCAGGCTGCCCGGCTTGGCCTTGTCCTGGGCAATCAGCTCCTGCACGGTGGTGGCCTTGGTCGCCGGGTTGACCACCAGCACATTGGGCAGGTGGCCCACGCGGATGATGGGCGCGAAGCTGGTCTGCGGGTCGTAGTTGATCTTGCGGTACAGGTGCTTGTTGATGGCCAGCGGCCCCGAGGTGCCGAACATGATGGTGTAGCCGTCCGGCCTGGCGCGGGCCACGAAGTCGGCGCCGATGTTGCCGCCCGCACCGGCCTTGTTCTCCACGATCACGCTCTGGCCCAGCGTCTCGGTCAGCGCCGTGGCCAGCACGCGTGCCATGGCGTCCGTGGGCCCGCCGGGCGGGAAGGGAACGACGAAGCTGATGGGCCGCTCGGGAAAGCGCTCGGCCAGTGCGGCGGCCGGCAGCGCGGCGGTGGCGGCGAGCGCACAGGCGCACAGGAATCGGCGTTTCTGGAAGGACGGCTTCGGGTCAGTGCAAGGCATGGTGTTTGTCTCCGGTACTTGTGTGGTCATCCCTGTGGACGGGATGTGTGTTCTGGGTCGGTGCGGTCGATGGGCTCAGCGTGTCCAGCCTTCGGGCAGGTCGCCTGCCGCCAGCGGGTCGCGCGGCAGCACGCGGTGCAGCAGCACCAGCTGGGCCCAGCGCATGCGCTCGGCGCTGCCGGTGCACGAGGCCTCCCAGGCCATGGCCGTGGCCGTGAAGCAGTGGTACAGGCCCGAGGCGGCGGCGCGCGCCAGGCGGTCACCGCCCTCCTCGGCCGCGCGCAGGGCCAGGGCCGCAGCCTTGTCCATGCTGGCCGACAGCGCGGCCTTGAATTCCGTGGCCGCCTCGGTCTGGGCCAGCAGCTGGGCCGCGTGGTCGCGCAGCACGGGCAGCGAGCCTTCGCGCTTGATGGCGCGGATCACGTCCAGCGCCACGATGTTGCTGGTGCCTTCCCAGATCGATCCGAGGTGGGAGTCGCGCACCAGGCGCGGATCGCTCCACTCCTCGATGTAGCCGCATCCGCCGCGCACTTCCATGGCGTCGCCCGTGACCTTGCGCGCGTCGCGGCAGGCGCGGAACTTGATCATGGGCGTGAGGATGCGCAGCAGCGCGTAGGCGCCGTCTTCGCCTGCGTCCGAACGCTGCAGCGCCTGGGCCGTCTGCAGCACCATGGTGCGGGCCTGCTCGGAGTAGATGCGCAGCTTGTCGAGCTGGCGCTGCATCAGCGGCATGTCCTGCAGGGCCTTGCCGAAGGCGCGGCGCTCGCGCGCCACGTACTCGGCCTCGGCCACGGCACGGCGCATCAGCCCGGCCGAGCGCACGCCGTTGGACAGGCGCGAGTTGTTGACCATGTCGGCCATCTGCACGAAGCCCCGGCCCTGCTCGCCCACCAGGTAGGCGACGGCGCCGTCGAGCACGATCTCGCCGCTGGCCATGGAGCGCGTGCCCAGCTTGTGCTTGAGGCGCACGATGCGGTAGTGGTTGGCCGAGCCATCGTCCAGCCGGCGCGGCAGCAGGAACAGCGAGATGCCCTTCATGCCCGCCGGCGCGCCTTCCACGCGCGCCAGCACCATGGCGAAGTCGGCATCGGGGTTGGAGCAGAACCACTTGTCGCCCGACAGGCGCCAGCTGCCGTCGGCGGCCGGGCGGGCCAGCGTCTGGGTGTTGGAGATGTCCGAGCCGGCCGCCTGCTCGGTCATGAACATGGCGCCCTGGGCCTGGTCCTCGAAGCGCAACTGCGTCATGCGCGGCCAGTACTTCTCGACCAGGGCCGGCTCGCCGTACTTGCGCAGCGTGCGCGCCAGCGAGTCCGTCATGGACAGCGGGCAGCACAGGCCGAACTCGGCCTGTACGAACAGATAGGTCAGCGCGTACTTGGCCAGCGGCGGCAGCTTGCCATCCCAGCCCAGCACGCCCGTGCGGTGCGACATGACGGCCAGGCCGAACTCGCCATAGGCAATGCGCTCCATCTCCACATAGGCCGGGTGCTTGACGATGCGCTGCGCATCGCGCCCCGTGCGATCGCGGTGCTCCAGCTCGGGCGGGTTGCGGTCGGCGGTCAGCGCCCATTCATCGATCTCGCGGCCGGCCAGCGCGCCCATGCGCTCCAGATAGGGCTGCAGATGCGCGTTCACCTCGGGCGGCAGGTACAGCGCCAGCAGGGGCTGCAACTGCGAATCGGTGGTGTACAGGTTGCTGCCGTGGCGGTCGGGCACGGCCTGGAAAGCCTGGGCGGGGGAAGACTGCATGGCGGCCAGCGCCTGCGGTTCGGGGTTCATGGTCTGTCTCCTGTGCGGGAACCGGGCCCGGGAGCATGGGCTCCGGGTCTTGGGGATGCCCCCATTCTTGGAAACAGTCCTATTCGAGTCAAATATCGATAACGTATTGATCAATAGCCAAACCGGATAGAACGCCATGGAGCTGAGACAACTGAGGTACTTTCTGGTGCTGGCCGAGGAGCTGCACTTCAGCCGTGCAGCCCAGCGCCTGTCCATCTCCCAGCCGCCGCTGAGCGTGGCCATCCGCCAGCTGGAGGAGGAGTTGGGCGCCCAGCTGTTCGAGCGCACCAGCAAGGAGGTGCGGCTCACGGCCGCCGGCAAGCACCTGCGCGTGCAGGCCCAGGACATCATGGAACAGGCCCAGCGCGTGCGCCAGGACATGCGCGCCATCGCCGACGGCGTGCAGGGCCGCATCCGGCTGGGCTTTGTGGGTTCGGCCATCTACCGCGGGCTGCCCGAGGCGCTGGAGAGCTTTCGCGCCCGGCACCCGCTGGTGCGCATCGACATGCTGGAGCTCAACAGCGCAGAGCAGATCGCCGGCCTGCAGCAGGAACGCCTGGACCTGGGCCTGCTGCACGCCACGCGCCCCGCACCAGGCCTGCAATCACACACCCTGGTGAGCGAGCCGTTCATGGCCTGCCTGCCGGACAGCCACGCGCTGGCCGGACTGCGCAAGCTGCAGGTGCGCCAGCTGGCGGGCGAGCGCATGGTGCTGTTCTCTCGCCAAGTCTCGCCCGACTACCACCAGCAGATATGGCAGATCTGCCAGAGCGAAGGCTTCACGCCCGACCTGCACCATGAGGTAAGGCACTGGCTGTCCGTGCTGTCCATGGTTTCGTTGCGTCAGGGCGTGTCCCTGGTGCCGGCCTGCCTGCAGCGCGTGGGCTTTCCGGGGCTGGCCTTCGTGCCCATCCAGGGCCGGCACCCGCAGTCGCAGATGCAGGCCATGTGGCACCCGGGCCATGTGCAGCCCCTGGTCGAATCGCTGCTGGCCCATCTGCGCGACAGCGTGGGCAGGCTGGGGCAGCAGCCATAAACGCCACACCCTTGCTCAGTTCACTCTGTCCAAAACTGGCGTGACCCAGAAGCGAGGGACACCGAGCAAGGGCCGCCCCGCTGCCAGGATGTCGTCCCCCTTGCAGGGGGAAGCCGCATAGCGGCTCAGGGGGTTTCCAACTTCATTCCAGGAGCTGCCTGAGAACGTACGGCAGGATGCCGCCGTGCTTGTAATAGTCCACCTCGATGGGCGTGTCGATGCGCAGCTTGACCACCACGGTCTGCTTGCTGCCGTCGGCACGCGTGATCACCAGCTGGGCCTCGCTTTGCGGTGCCAGGTCGGCGGCGGGAATCACTTCCACGAACTCCTCGCCCGTCAGGCCCAGGGTCTGCCAGCTGTCCGTGCCCAGGAACTGCAGCGGCAGCACGCCCATGCCCACCAGGTTGGAGCGGTGGATGCGCTCGAAGCTGCGCGCCACCACGGCCTTGATGCCCAGCAGCTGCGTGCCCTTGGCGGCCCAGTCGCGGCTCGATCCCGTGCCGTATTCCTCGCCCGCGAAGATCACGGTGGCACGGCCTTCGGCCTGGTACTTCATGGCCGCGTCGTAGATGGGCATCTTGGTGACCTGGCCCGTGCCGTCGCGGTACAGCGTCAGGCCGCCCTCCTCGCGCGAGCCATCGGGCTGCGCGGGAATCATCAGGTTCTTGATGCGCACGTTGGCAAAGGTGCCGCGCATCATCACCTCATGGTTGCCGCGCCGCGAGCCGTAGCTGTTGAAGTCGGCCTTTTGCACGCCGTGGGCCAGCAGCCACTGGCCTGCGGGCGAGCTTTCCTTGATGGAGCCGGCCGGCGAGATGTGGTCGGTGGTGATGGAGTCGCCGAACAGCGCCATCACGCGCGCGCCGTGCACCACGTAGGGGTTGGAGCCTTCGGCGCCGGCAGCACCGGCGGCACCGGCAGCAGGCGCGTCCAGCTGGAGCCGGAAATCATCGAAGAACGGCGGCTCGGCAATGTAGGTGCTCTCGGGCCAGGTATAGGTGGCGCCCGTCACGCCGTGGATCTTTTCCCAGAGCTTGCCGGGCTCGGAGCGCACCTTCTCGTAGTTCTCGCGGAAGGCCTTGCCGTTCATGGCGTACTTCATCAGCGCGTGGATCTCTTCGCTGGTCGGCCAGATGTCGCCCAGGTAGATGTCACGGCCGTTCTTGCCCTGGCCCACGGGCTCGGTCATCAGGTCGCGGCGCACCGTGCCGGCAATGGCATAGGCCACGACAAGGGGCGGGCTGGCCAGGAAGTTGGCCTTGATGTTGGGGTGGATGCGCGCCTCGAAGTTGCGGTTGCCCGACAGCACGGCCGCGCAGACCAGGTCGTTGCTGGTGATGGCCTCGTTGAGCTCCGGCGTGAGGTCGCCCGCGTTGCCGATGCAGGTGGTGCAGCCGTAGCCGGCCAGCGCAAAGCCCAGCTTTTCCAGGTAGGGCAACAGGCCGGCTTCGGTCAAATACTCGGTCACCACGCGCGAGCCCGGCGCCAGAGAGGTCTTGATGTGCGGCTGCACCGTGAGCCCGGCCTTCACCGCCTTCTTGGCCAGCAGGCCGGCGGCCAGCATCACGCTGGGGTTGGAGGTGTTGGTGCAGCTGGTGATGGCGGCAATCAGCACGTCGCCGTTGGCGATGCTCAGGCGCTTGGGCGGCGTGGGGGCATCGACCGGCGCCTCGCTGTGGGCGGCCTCCAGCTTGGGCTTGTTGGCCTCCATCTCGGCCAGCGAGCGCTGCGCGCCGGGCGGATGGGCCGGCGTCTCGGGCGCCACCTCGCCCTCGCCGCCACCGCCTACGGGAAAGCTCCGGCCCAGCCGTTCGATCGGCTGGTTGAACCCGTTGTGCGCCGCAGGGGCACTGAACAGCTCATCGAACTTGGACGACACATTGCCCAGCTCGATGCGGTCCTGCGGGCGCTTGGGTCCGGCCAGGCTGGGCGCCACCGTGCCCAGGTCCAGGCGCACCACATGCGAGTAGTCGATCTCGCCGGCGGCCGGCACGCCGAACAGTTCCTGCGCGCGGAAATAGCCCTCGAAGGCCTCGATCTCGGCCTTGCTGCGGCCCGTGCCCCTGAAGTAGTCGATGGTCTTTTCATCGACGGGGAAAAAGCCCATGGTGGCGCCGTACTCGGGCGCCATGTTGCCGATGGTGGCGCGGTCGGGCAGCGCCAGGGTGCGCGTGCCTTCGCCGAAGAACTCCACGAACTTGCCCACCACCTTCTCGCGGCGCAGGATCTCGGTCACCGACAGCACCAGGTCGGTGGCCGTCACGCCCTCGCGCAGCTGGCCCGACAGCTCGAAGCCCACCACATCGGGCGTGAGGAAGTACACGGGCTGGCCCAGCATGGCGGCCTCGGCCTCGATGCCGCCCACGCCCCAGCCCACCACGCCGATGCCGTTGATCATGGTCGTGTGGCTGTCCGTGCCCACCAGGGTGTCGGGGTAGTGCACGCCGTCCTTGGTCTTGTGCACGCCGCGCGCCAGGTACTCCAGATTCACCTGGTGGACGATGCCGAAGCCCGGCGGCACCACGCCGAAGGTGTCGAAGGCCTGCATGCCCCACTTCATGAACTGGTAGCGCTCCTTGTTGCGCTGGAACTCCAGCTTCATGTTCAGGTCCAGCGCCTTCTTGGTGCCGAAGTAGTCCACCATGATGGAGTGGTCCACCACCAGGTCCACGGGCACCAGCGGCTCGATGGACTTGGGCTTCTTGCCCAGCCTGGCGGCAGTGCTGCGCATGGCGGCCAGGTCGGCCAGCAGCGGCACGCCCGTGAAGTCCTGCAGCACCACGCGCGATACCACGAAGGGGATCTCGTCCACGCGCTCGGCCTGGGGCTTCCAGTTCGCCAGCTGCTCCACATGCTCGCGCGTCACCTTGTTGCCATCGCAGTTGCGCAGCACGGACTCCAGCACGATGCGCAGCGACACGGGCAATCGCCGGACCTGTGGATATTGCCTTGCCAGCTCAGGCAGGGAGAAGAACTTGCCCTTCTTGCCCCCCGCCGCAGCAAAGGTCTTGAGGGTGTTTTCATATTCGTGGCGCATCGTGAGACTCCTGGATGAAACTCTGGGAAGGCACATGCGCGCCGCCTTTTTCCGGGCTGCTGGGCATGTACCAAGACTCTGATTTCCATTGTGCCCAGAAGTGCCCGCGGATGCTGTGGTCCATTGGCGATAGTCACACGCGGACAACGCTGTCCGCGCGGAAAAAGCGGCAGGCTTTCACGGGGCTGTCATCGAACCGGCCAGCGAAGCCCTGCTGCGCCACAACCCCGCGCACTGCAGATCGCCCAGCGCCACGCCGATGGCCGCCTGGCCCAGCACCCATGCCCAGCCTGCGGGCGCAGGCTCCAGCACGCCGCTGTACAGCACAACCCCGCAGGCCAGGGCCCAGCCGAAGTTGCCGAACACGGCAATGGCCACCAGCCCCCGGCTGCGCGGCATGCGGCACGCGCCCCAGCCAGCCACGCAGGCCCAGGCCAGCAAGAAGCACCCCGTGCCCAGCAGCAGCGCCTGCGGCAACCCCGTGACAACGGCCAGCGGCTGCGCAAAGGCCAGTTGCACCGCACCCGCGGCGGCGCAGCAGATGGCGTCGGCCCACAGGGTGCGGGGCAGGAAACGGGCATGGGAAAACATCGGCATCAGCACTCCTTGTGGATCGCCGGGCATGCACCTCGCAAGCCGGCCCCGCCGATGCTCCGCCGCCACCGCCCCCCGAGTCCATGACCTGCCAGGTCATGCCAGCCCCGCTGGAGCAACTCCAGTCGCTATGCCACAATCCGCACCAGCCCCCTGTCACGGGGCCGGTGCTTGAAAACACCTTTTCCAAGACTAGCGGTGCAGCCTCCCCGTCAGCGAGGCTTTGTCACGTCTGAATCCTGTATTCGTGGGCGCTTGCCCACGTCTGTGCGATTTCGGGCGGGATGGGGCTCACCGCAAGGCTGCCCGCACGACTAGTCTCGTGTTTTCAACATCCCGCCCACCTGCCTGCGCTTGAAAACGCAACACGGTGGTCTCAAGCCTCGACTAGGAGCACGGAAGCATGCGCAACGTTTGCCTTTCCACGGCCTCTCTCAACCTTGCACGGAGAGCCGAGCCATGACCCCCAGACCCCCACCAAGCGCCGAGCATTTCACCCAGGTCGTGACCGAGGTGGACCGCCTGGTGCAGCAAGGCTGTGCCGAGATCTCGGCACTCTCCCGCATGGCCCTGCTGTGGCTGGAAACGCCCGAGACCAGCAACCGCCTGGAGGTGCTCGCCAGCGCCCTGCGCACCATCCGCAACAGCGCCGACATGCTGGCCAGCGAAACCAGCGGCGAAGTCGTCGCCGTGGGCTGCTCCCACCACGTCAAAAGCAGCGCAGTCCCCTGAACCCGGCCGAGCGCAGCAAAGGCCCGCACCAGCCCCCCGTATGCCAGCGCCTGCGTCGGGCCGCCTGCGGGGTTGCAGTCCTGCCGCAGGACAGGACTGCTTCGTCAACTGACTCGCCGCAGTTGTCTGAACGGAGCGCGCAGCGCGCAGTGAGTTCTGCGGCGAACCCCGCAGGCGGCCCGACGCAGGTTGCCCCGCAGCGCAGCGAAGGGGTCGCGGGCATTCGGGTCGTCTTTCTTTGGCCTACCTTTCTTCGGCCGGCGTACCGGTGACGAATCAAAGAAAGGTAGGTCGGCTGCCGGGCCGAGACCCGGCCTCGAAAAAACACCCCCCCGGCAGGGGCAGAAACAGTCCCATCACCCGACAACCACGGACCGCGCACCGCCGACAACATCCCGCGTGCGCCGCAACCCAGTCCACTGCAACTCAGCCAACACCACAACCACCACCGCCTGAGCCAACACCCACGCCACCCCCCAGGCAGACAACCCCAACCCACCAAACGCCAACAGCGCAACACAGCCCACAGCCCACCCGAAATTCCCCACAACCACCAGCCCGATCAACCGCCGCGGCACAGGCGAGCGCGCCGCCATCCACGCAGCCAGCAGCGCATAGCCCAGCAAAAACCAGCCTGTGGACTGCAGCAGCGCCAGAGGCAACCCCGTCACATCCGACAGCGGCTGCCCCGCCACCAGTTGCAAGGCGCCCGAGGCGGCGCAGGAAGCAGCATCGGCCCACATCACGCGGGGCAGGAAACGGGGGGAAGCGAACATCGACATGGCGAACTCCTTGAGAGCAACAGGCACACACCGTGCATGCCATGGACTGCATGGTCCGCCGCAGGCTGCACAGGGTCGATAACCTCGCAGGTCATGGCCGCCACGCCGGCCCCGCCGCTACGATGCGGACCATGACCTCCACCGCCCATCCACCGTCCGCGCGCTCGCCCTTCGGCGACCATCTGCGCCACTGGCGCCAGCACCGCCGCCTGAGCCAGCAGGGCCTGGCACTGGAGGCCGAGATCTCCACGCGCCACCTGAGCTATGTGGAAACCGGCCGCGCCCAGCCCAGCCGCGAGATGGTGCTGCGCCTGGTGGAGCGCCTGGGCGTGCCGCTGCGCGAGCGCAATGCCCTGCTGGTGGCCGCAGGCTACGCGCCCATGTACCAGGCCCGGCCGCTGGACCACCCGGACCTGGCCGCCGCGCGCCAGGCCGTGGACCTGGTGCTCAAGGGCCACGAACCCAATCCGGCCCTGGCCGTGGACCGTCACTGGAACCTGGTGGCCGCCAACGCCATCGTGCCGCTGCTGCTGGCCGGCGTGGCGCCCTGGCTGCTGGAGCCGCCCGTCAATGTGCTGCGCCTGAGCCTGCACCCCGAAGGCCTGGGCCCGCGCCTGGCCAATGCAGCCCATTGGCGCGCGCATCTGCTGCACCGCCTGCAGCAGCAGATTGCCGCCACGTCGGATGCGCAGCTGCAGGCGCTGCACGACGAGATTGCCGCCTACCCGTTCAAGGAAAATGAAGCGGACTCACATGGCGCAGCACCTGCCAGCCACATTGCCGTGCCCTTCGCGCTGGACACCGACCATGGCCGGCTGAACTTCATCAGCACCATCACCATCTTCGGCACGCCGGTGGATGTGACACTGCAGGAGCTGGCCGTGGAGTCGTTCTTTCCGGCGGATGCGCAGACGCAGGAGGTACTGGGACGGTTGAAGCAGACTGCGTAAACCGGAAAGTACAGAGCCAGAAAGCAGCAAAGCCCGCCGAAGCGGGCTTTGCTCATGGAGCCGGATCAGGCCGGACTCAGGCGCTCACGCCCTTGGCCACGTCCGCGTACTCTTCGATCTGGTCGAAGTTCATGTAGCGGTAGACGCTGGACTTGTCGGCATCGATCACGCCCATTTCCTTGAGGTATTCCTCCTTGGTGGGCAGCTTGCCCAGGCGCGATGCGATGGCGGCCAGCTCGGCCGAGCCCAGGAACACGTTGGTGTTCTTGCCCAGGCGGTTGGGGAAGTTGCGGGTCGAGGTGGAGATCACCGTCGCGCCTTCGCGGACCTGGGCCTGGTTGCCCATGCACAGCGAGCAGCCCGGCATTTCGGTGCGGGCACCGGCCGTGCCGAAGGCAGCGTAGTGGCCTTCCTTGATCAGCTCGTTCTGGTCCATCTTGGTGGGCGGAGCCACCCACAGCTTGACGGGGATGTCGCGCTGGCCGCCCAGCAGCTTGGCTGCTGCGCGGAAGTGGCCGATGTTGGTCATGCACGAACCGATGAAGGCTTCATCGATCTTGGTGCCGGCCACTTCGGACAGGAACTTGGCGTCATCGGGATCGTTGGGGCAGCAGACGATGGGTTCCTTGATGTCGGCCAGGTCGATCTCGAACACGGCAGCGTATTCGGCGTCCTTGTCGGCTTCGAGCAGGTCGGGCTTGGCCAGCCAGGCTTCGACCTTCTCGATGCGGCGCTGCAGCGTCTTGGCGTCGGCGTAGCCGTCGGCGATCATGTTCTTCATCAGAACGATGTTCGAGGTCAGGTACTCCTTGATCGGCTCAGGGTTGAGCTTGATCGTGCAGCCGGCAGCCGAGCGCTCGGCCGAGGCGTCGGACAGCTCGAAGGCCTGTTCCACCTTCAGGTCGGGCAGGCCTTCGATTTCCAGGATGCGGCCCGAGAAGATGTTCTTCTTGCCGGCCTTGGCCACGGTCAGCGCGCCTGCCTTGATGGCGTACAGGGGAATGGCATGCACCAGGTCACGCAGGGTGACGCCGGGCTGCATTTCGCCCTTGAAGCGCACGAGCACGGACTCGGGCATGTCCAGGGGCATCACGCCCGTGGCGGCGCCGAAGGCCACCAGGCCGGAACCTGCGGGGAAGGAGATGCCGATGGGGAAGCGCGTGTGCGAGTCGCCGCCCGTGCCCACGGTGTCGGGCAGCAGCAGGCGGTTGAGCCAGGAGTGGATCACGCCGTCACCGGGACGCAGGGCCACGCCGCCGCGGTTGCTGATGAAGGCGGGCAGCTCGCGGTGGGTCTTGACGTCCACGGGCTTGGGGTAGGCGGCCGTGTGGCAGAAGGACTGCATGACCATGTCGGCCGAGAAGCCCAGGCAGGCCAGGTCCTTGAGCTCGTCGCGGGTCATGGGGCCGGTGGTGTCCTGCGAACCCACGGTGGTCATGCGCGGCTCGCAGTAGGTACCGGGGCGCACGCCCTGGCCTTCCGGCAGGCCGACGGCGCGGCCGACCATCTTCTGGGCCAGCGTGAAGCCGGCGTTCGAAGCAGCGGGCGCCTGGGGCAGGCGGAACACGGTGGAGGCAGACAGGCCCAGGAATTCGCGGGCCTTGGCGGTCAGCGAACGGCCGATGATCAGGTTGATGCGGCCGCCGGCGCGCACTTCGTCGAACAGCACGTCGCTCTTGAGCTGGAACTCGGCGACGGTCTCGCCGTTCTTGACCAGCTTGCCGTCATAGGGCAGCACGTCGATGACGTCGCCCATCTCCAGCTTGGAGACGTCCACTTCGATGGGCAGCGAGCCGGAGTCTTCCTGCGTGTTGAAGAAGATGGGGGCGATCTTGCCGCCCAGGGTCACGCCGCCGAAGCGCTTGTTGGGCACGAAGGGGATGTCCTGGCCCGTGGCCCAGACGATGGAGTTGGTGGCCGACTTGCGCGAGGAGCCGGTGCCGACCACGTCGCCCACGTAGGCGACCAGGTGGCCCTTCTTCTTGAGGTCGTCGATGAACTGCATCGGGCCGCGCTTGCCGTCTTCCTCGGGCTTGAAGGCCGCGTCGGGACGGGTGTTCTTGAGCATGGCCAGGTAGTGCAGCGGGATGTCCGGACGGCTCCAGGCATCGGGTGCGGGCGACAGGTCGTCGGTGTTGGTCTCGCCGGGCACCTTGAAGACGGTGACGGTGATCTTCTTGTCCACTTCGGGGCGCGAGGTGAACCACTCGGCGTCGGCCCAGCTCTGCATGACTTCCTGGGCCTTGGCGTTGCCGGCCTTGGCCTTGGTGGCCACGTCGTTGAAGAAGTCGAACATCAGCAGCGTCTTCTTCAGCGCGTCGGCAGCGACGCCGGCGACTTCGGCATCGTCCAGCAGCTCGATCAGGGGGTGCACGTTGTAGCCGCCCACCATGGTGCCCAGCAGCTCGGTGGCCTTGGCCTTGGAGATGAGAGCCACCTGGATGTCACCGTGGGCCACGGCCGCCAGGAAGCTGGCCTTGACCTTGGCGGCATCGTCCACGCCCGGAGGAACGCGGTGCGTGAGCAGGTCGAGCAGGAAGGCGTCCTCGCCAGCGGGCGGGTTCTTGATCAGCTCGATCAGTTCGGCAACCTGCTTGGCATCCAGCGGCAGCGGGGGGATACCGAGCGCGGCGCGTTCGGCCACGTGGTCACGGTAGGCTTTCAACATGATTCTCTCTCCATGGTTTTCTAAAGTGGGGCTGCTTGCGGGACGCTCAGGTCCGGGCCTGGATTACTGGCCGGCGGGCTTGGGTGCTTCCAGCAGGCTGGGAGGCGGGTTCTTCTTGATGGCCTCGGCCACCTGAAGCTGGTCAGGGCTCATGCATTCGTCGGCCAGGCGCTGGCCGACCTTCTGGTTCATGAGCATGGACTTGTTGGCGATCTGCAGCCAGACGGCGCCGGCATGCTTGTCTTCCAGGCGCACGGTGCCGGTCGAGGTCTTGACGGGCGCCATGTGGTACTTGAAGCCCTTGCCGTCGATGTTGAAGTAGCCGGGGTTGGACTGGTCGGCCGTCACATTGACGAAGGCGCCCAGCTCGCAGGGAATGCGGCCGGTGTGCACGCGCTCCGAGATGGCCAGGTCTTCGGCGGACAGCGGCTGCTGGGCAGCAGCTGCCACGGCCGCCGCACCGCCGACTGCGGCAGCGCCGGCAGCGGCCTTGGCCGCAGTGGCCTTCTTGGCGGGAGCCTTCTTGACCGCAGGCTTGGCGGCGGCCTTGGCCGGAGCCTTCTTGGCAGGTTCGGCGGCGCTGGCGCCCAGGCCCATGGCCAGCAAGGGGGCTGCGATCAGGATGGAGGCGATAGCTGTCTTCATACGTTGGGCTCCTGCAAATTCCCGGTGTGGGCTAAGCAAGTGATTCTGATGCAAACCAGGGCTGCACCTGCGGGGGCAGCGCCTGGCCGGTCTGGTGGGCACGTGTGAGCAACTGCCAGAAATAGCGGTAGCTCGCCCGGTCATGTAATACACCATCCACGCTGACGGGCGCCCAATCGGCGGCCTCGGCGGCGGTAAGTATTTGTGCGGCCTGCGCCACTTCGTCGGCCTGGGGCGCGAAGGCGGCCAGGATGGGGCGGATCTGGTCCGGGTGGATGCTCCACATGCGGGTATAGCCGAGCCGCCGTGACGCCTGTGTGGCAGCGGCCTGCAGCGCCTGTGGATTCCTGAATTCGGTGACCACGCAGTGCGAAGGCACCTTGCCGTGCGCATGGCAGGCAGCTGCGATCTCCAGCTTGGCACGCACGACCAGCGGATGGTCGAACTGGCCGGCCGAGCCCATGGCCGAGGCGGGAATCGCGCCGCCATGGGCCGAGACGAAGTCCATCAGGCCGAAGGAAATGCTCTGCACGCGCGGGTGTGCCGCGATGTCGAAGGCGCGGTGCACGGCGGCGGGCGACTCGATGAGCACATGCAGCGGCAGTTCGCGGCAGCCCAGTCGGCCCAGATGCCGCTCGGCCAGCAGCACGTCGTCCACGCTTTCCACCTTGGGCAGCATGAGGTGGCACAGGCGGTCGCCGGCCTCGCCGACGATGATGTCCAGGTCCTGCGCGAAGCTGGCGTGGTCCACGGCATGCACGCGCGCAGCCACGCGGGCGCCGGGCGCGGCATCACGCGCCAGCGAGGCCACCAGGCGCGCATGGGCGGCCTCCTGGCCCACGGGGGCGCCGTCCTCGCAGTCCAGCGTGACGTCGAACACGCAGGTGCCGAACTCGGCCATCATCTCGGCCTGCAGCTGCAGGCTCTTGCGCATGCGCACTTCCACGCCGCTGTAGTGGTCGCAGACGGGCAGGTGCAGGGCACCGCCCTGCGCATCGAGCAGCACCTGGGCCGGGTGTGCGCGAGAGGGTGTGGACGTGGCGGCGGTCATGGCTTGCGCTGGGCGACGATGAACAGGCGGGGGAAGGCCAGCAGGCGCCGGCCGTCGGCGCGCACGCCGTAGGCGGCGTCCACGCGGTTTTCGTATTCGGTGAGGAAGTCGGCCTGCAGGGCTTCGGGCAGGCCTTCGACGAAGGGCTTGAGGCCGGTGCCGCGCAGCCACTGGACGATGGCGCCGGCCGAGTCCATGGGATGCTGGTAGACGGTGTGCCAGACATCGACGGCGCCGGCCTCGACGCCGGCCTGCTCCTGCGGTCCGGCCAGCAGGTCGTAGTAGCTGCGGATGGGCAGGATGTCGGCCCGCACCTTGGCGGCATCGCCGATGTAGGCGGCAAACTTGGGCAGGCTGGCAATCTCGCGCATCACGCGGTGCGTGGCTTCCTGCCGGTTGTCGGGCATCTGTATCGCCAGCACGCCCCCTGGCGCCAGTTGGGCGAACAGGCGGGGTATCAGCGTTTCATGCTCCCCCACCCACTGGAGGGAGGCATTGGCATAAATCAGGTCGGGAGCGCTCTCGCCGGGGGCGGGCGTCCAGGAAGCAATGTCGGCCAGCGCGAAGCGGGCCTCAGGCAGATGCTGGCGCGCGGTGGCCAGCATCGCCTGGGAGTTGTCTATGCCGGTGATCGTGGCACCGGCATAGCGCTGTGCAAGCAGCTCGGTGGAATTGCCCGGCCCGCATCCCAGGTCCACCACATGGCGGGCCTGGGCCAAGGGCACACGCGCCAGCAGCTCGGCTGCGGGGCGCGTACGCTCATTGGCGAAACGCAGGTAAAGCGCGGGATTCCAGTCGAGCATGGCTTGCCGGCGGCTTACAGCAGGTGCTTGACGCCGTCCTGTTCGCCTTGCAGCTCGGCCAGGGTCTTGTCGATGCACTCTTGCGAGAAGGCGTCGATTTCCAGGCCTTCGACGATCTTGTACTCGCCGTTCTCGGTGGTGACCGGGAAGCCGAAGACGATGCCGGCGGGGATGCCGTATTCGCCGTTGGAGGGCACGCCCATGGTGACCCATTCGCCACCCGAGCCCAGGGCCCAGTCGCGCATGTGGTCGATGGCAGCGTTGGCAGCCGAGGCAGCCGAGGACAGGCCGCGCGCTGCAATGATGGCGGCGCCACGCTTGCCGACGGTGGGCAGGAACACGTCCTTGTTCCAGGCCTGGTCGTTGATCTTGGCCTTGACGCTTTCACCGTTGACGGTGGCGAAGCGGTAGTCGGCGTACATCGTGGGCGAGTGGTTGCCCCAGACGGTCAGCTTGCGGATGTCGCCGACCTTGAAACCGGCCTTGGCAGCCAGCTGCGATGCAGCGCGGTTGTGGTCCAGGCGCAGCATGGCGGTGAAGTTCTTGGCCGGCAGGTCCGGAGCCGACTTCATGGCGATGTAGGCGTTGGTGTTGGCGGGGTTGCCGACGACCAGCACCTTCACGTTGCGCGAGGCCACGGCGTTCAGCGCCTTGCCCTGGGCCGTGAAGATCTGTGCGTTAGCAGCCAGCAGGTCGGCACGTTCCATGCCGGGGCCGCGGGGACGCGCGCCGACCAGCAGGGCGTAGTCGGTGTCCTTGAAGGCTTGCAGGGGGTCGGAGTGGGCTTCGATGCCGGCCAGCAGGGGGAAGGCGCAGTCTTCGAGTTCCATGATCACGCCCTTGAGCGCGTTCTGGGCCTTCTCGTCGGGAATCTCCAGCAGTTGCAGAATGACGGGCTGGTCCTTACCCAGCATTTCGCCGGAGGCGATGCGAAACAGCAGGGCGTAACCAATTTGACCGGCGGCACCGGTGACGGCGACACGAACGGGCTTCTTGCTCATGATGAAACTCCAGGGATGGGGAAAAAATCAGGTGTTATCGGCGCCAGGTCGCACCAGCGTCAGAAACCAGCAGCCCGTGCTCCGCAAACAACGCGAAAGTGTACTCCCGATTTCGGAGCCCGGTCAATTTGTCTTATGTCTTATATAAGATATGATCGACGTCTGTTTCCAAGTCTTTCATCTGCGTCGCCGGGAGCCTCCCCACCCCGAACTTTCCCATGCCAGCCCTGCCTCCCCTCGCCTCTGAAACCGCCGCTGCCACCATCGGCGCGGGCGCATCGACCCCGGCCTTCAGCCCGCTGTACCAGCAGATCAAGGGACTGATACTGCAAAGCCTTGAAGCAGGCGAATGGCGGCCCGGCGAGCTGATCCCCAGCGAGATGGAGCTGGCGGCGCGCTTTCGCGTGAGCCAGGGCACGGTGCGCAAGGCCATCGACGAGCTGGCCGCGGAAAACCTGGTGATGCGCCGCCAGGGCAAGGGCACCTTCGTGGCCACCCACGCGGCCCAGCATGTGCAGTACCGCTTCCTCAAGCTGCAGCCCGACGCCGGCGACCAGCAGGGCGAGGGCCGTGCCGAGCGCCGCATCATCGACTGCCGGCGCCTGCGCGCATCGGCCGACGTGGCGCGCGGCCTGGCGCTGCGCAGCGGCGATGCCGTGATGCACGTGCGCCGCGTGCTGTCGTTCTCCGCAATCCCGACCATTTTGGAAGACATCTGGCTGCCGGGCCACGCCTTCAAGGGCCTGACCGCCGAGCAGATGACCGCCTACCAGGGCCCCACCTACGCCATGTTCGAGCTGGACTACGGCGTGCGCATGGTGCGCGCCGACGAAAAGATCCGCGCCGTCCTGCCCGAGGCCGAACAGGCCCTGCTGCTGGACGTGCCCAGCACCACGCCCCTGCTGAGCGTGGAGCGCACCGCTTACACATACAACGATGTTCCCATGGAGTTACGCCGTGGCCTGTACCGCACCGACACCCATCACTACCGCAACGCGTTGAGCTGAACGATCCGTTCCCCAGAGAAGCGGGCGAAAATACGCAATTCCCAGCAAAGCTGTTTTTATTGCATTGCAATAGAATTTTGCATCGCCGCCCCTGAGCGATTACGAAGCAGTTACATCCACGAAAGTACCCTGCCATGACTGAGCAAGCCAAAAAGCGGCCAGAGTTCCGCAACATCAACTTCTTCAAGGACCTCCCCACCTACCGGTTGCCGCCGGCCGGCATCGTGTCCATCCTGCACCGCATCAGCGGCCTGCTGATGTTCATCTTGCTGCCTTTCATCCTGTGGATGATGGACATGTCGCTGACCTCGGAGATCTCCTTCGACGGCTTCACCTCGGTTTTCGCGGGTCCCTTCGGATGGTTCCTCAAGCTCGTGTGCCTGGCATTGATCTGGGCCTACCTGCACCACTTCTGCGCCGGCCTGCGCCACCTGTTCATGGACGTGAACCACCATGCGGTCAACAAGCAGTTCGGCAAGACCTCCGCCCTGGTGGTGCTGGTGCTGAGCGTGGGCCTGACCCTGATCCTGGGCGCCAAGCTGTTCGGCCTGTACTGATAGACGATCTCCCCTCACGATAAGGAAAAAGAACCATGTCCGTGAATTACGGCTCCAAGCGCACCGTGGTCGGTGCGCACTACGGCATCCGCGACTGGATGGTGCAGCGCGTCACCGGCGTGCTGATGGCACTGTTCACCATCGTGCTGCTGGCCAAGCTGATCTTCAGCACCGGCTCCGTCGGCTATGACCTGTGGGCCGGCATCTTTGCCCCGCAGTGGATGAAGTTCCTGACCTTCGCCGTGATCGTCTCGCTGGCCTGGCACGTCTGGGTCGGCGTGCGCGACATCTGGATGGACTACGTCAAGCCCGTGGGCCTGCGCCTGGTGCTGAACGTTTTCACCCTGGTCTGGCTGGTCGGCTGCGCCGGCTGGGGCATCCAGATCCTGTGGCGTATCTGATAGAGACTCGGTCTCCACGATTGAAGGTTAAGAATGAGCTACTCCAAAGCAAACATCACCAAGCGCAAGTTTGACGTCGTCATCGTCGGCGCTGGCGGCTCCGGCCTGCGTGCCGCGCTGGAACTGTCGCGCGCCGGCCTGTCCGTGGCCTCGCTGTCCAAGGTCTTCCCCACGCGCTCGCACACCGTGGCCGCGCAAGGCGGCGTGTCCGCTTCGCTGGGCAACATGAGCGAGGACAACTGGCACTACCACTTCTACGACACCATCAAGGGCTCCGACTGGCTCGGCGACCAGGATGCGATCGAGTTCATGTGCCGCGAAGCGCCCAACGTCGTGATCGAGCTGGAACACTTCGGCATGCCGTTCGACCGCAACCCCGACGGCACCATCTACCAGCGCCCCTTCGGCGGCCACACGGCCAACTACGGTGAAAAGCCCGTGCAGCGCGCCTGCGCCGCGGCCGACCGTACTGGCCACGCCATGCTGCACACGCTGTACCAGCAGAACGTCAAGTCCAAGACCAACTTCTTCGTGGAGTGGATGGCGCTGGACCTGATCCGCAACACCCAGGGCGACGTGGTCGGCGTGACCGCCATCGAACTGGAAACCGGCGACCTGTACGAGCTGCACGCCAAGGCCGTGCTGCTGGCCACGGGTGGCGCTGGCCGCATCTTCCAGGCATCGACCAATGCCTTCATCAACACCGGCGACGGCCTGGGCATGGCTGCACGCGCAGGCATCCCGCTGCAGGACATGGAGTTCTGGCAGTTCCACCCCACCGGCGTGGCCGGCGCGGGCGTGCTGCTGACCGAAGGCTGCCGTGGCGAAGGCGCCATCCTGCTCAACAGCGAAGGCGAACGCTTCATGGAGCGCTACGCTCCCACGCTGAAGGATCTGGCACCGCGTGACTTCGTGTCCCGCTCCATGGACCAGGAAATCAAGGAAGGCCGTGGCTGTGGTCCCAACAAGGACTACATCCTGATGAAGCTGGACCACCTGGGCGCCGACACCATCCGCAAGCGCCTGCCTTCGGTGGAAGAGATCGGCCACAACTTCGCCAACGTGGACATCACCAAGGAACCGATTCCCGTGGTGCCCACCATCCACTACCAGATGGGCGGCATTCCCACCAACATCAACGGCCAGGTCGTGGTGTGGGACGGCCAGCAGAACAACGTGGTCAATGGCCTGTATGCCGTGGGCGAATGCTCGTGCGTGTCGGTGCACGGCGCCAACCGCCTGGGCACGAACTCGCTGCTGGACCTGCTGGTCTTCGGCAAGTCGGCCGGCAAGCACATCGTGCAGTTCGTCAACGGCTTCGGCGACCACAAGCCCGTGCCGGCCGATGGCTCGGAGCGCACGCTCACGCGCCTGAACCAGCTCGACGACTCCAAGGAAGGCACCTACGCCCAGGACCTGGCTGGCGACATCCGCGCCACCATGCAGCAGCATGCCGGCGTGTTCCGCACGCAAAAGAGCATGGACGAAGGCGAAGTCAAGATCAACGCCATCCGCGAACGCGTGGGCTCCGTGACCCTCAAGGACAAGTCCAAGGTCTGGAACACCGCCCGCATGGAAGCGCTGGAAGTGGACAACCTGATCGAAGTGGCCCAGGCCACCATGATCTCGGCCGCTGCCCGCCACGAATGCCGCGGCGCCCACACCGTGTACGACTACGAGCATCCTGCCGACCACGCCGAGTTCCCGCTGGGCCGCAATGACAAGGAATGGCTCAAGCACACCCTGTGGTACAGCGCCACCAACAGCCTGGACTACAAGCCCGTGAACCTGAAGCCCCTCACGGTGGACAGCGTGCCGCCCAAGGTCCGCACGTTCTAATCCAGCAGCCCACGAGAGAACAGACAAATGAAGCGCACTTTCAAGATCTACCGCTACGACCCGGACAAGGATGCCAAGCCCTACATGCAGACCGTCGAGGTCGAGCTGGACGGCCACGAGCGCATGCTGCTGGACGCCCTGGTCAAGCTCAAGGAGATGGACCCCTCCATCTCGTTCCGCCGCTCCTGCCGCGAAGGCGTGTGCGGCTCGGACGCGATGAACATCAATGGCAAGAACGGCCTGGCCTGCCTGACGAACATGAAGACCCTGCAGGGCGACATCGTTCTCAAGCCCCTGCCCGGCCTGCCCGTGATCCGCGACCTGATCGTGGACATGACGCAGTTCTTCAAGCAGTACCACTCGATCAAGCCGTACCTGCAGAACGACAGCTTCGCGTCTCCCACCAAGGAACGCCTGCAGTCGCCTGAAGAGCGCGAAGAGCTCAACGGCCTGTACGAGTGCATTCTGTGCGCCAGCTGCTCCACCAGCTGCCCCAGCTTCTGGTGGAACCCCGACAAGTTCGTGGGCCCGGCCGGCCTGCTGCAGGCCTACCGCTTCATCGCGGACAGCCGCGACGAGGCCACGGGTGACCGCCTTGACAACCTGGAAGATCCGTACCGCCTCTTCCGTTGCCACACCATCATGAACTGCGTGGACGTGTGCCCCAAGCACCTGAACCCCACGCAGGCCATTGGCAAGATCAAGGAACTGATGGTCCGCCGGGCCATCTGATGACCATGACGAATACTCTGCTCGACGAACGCGAGCGAGACCTGCTGCGCTGGCGCTGCCGGCGCGGCCTGGTCGAGAACGACCTGTTCATCGCGCAGTTCTTCGCCACCTACGGAGACCAGCTCACGCGGAGACACGCGAGCGGTCTGTCTGCCTTGATGGACCTGGCAGACAACGACCTGATGGACCTCTTCTTGCGCCGCAAGGAGCCTGAAGGTGAACTCGATACCCAAGAAATCAGGGAAGTTCTGGAACTGGTGCGCAAGCGCAAGCCCGGTTCTCTCCCGCTAGTAGGCTAGGCAATCTAGAGAAGGAAGTTTGGAAATGAAACTCGCAGACAACAAAGCAACGCTGTCTTTCAGCAACGGCGCCCCCAGCGTCGAGCTGCCCGTCTACCAGGGCAACGTCGGTCCCGACGTGGTGGACATCCGCAAGCTGTACGCGCAGACCGGCATGTTCACCTATGACCCGGGCTTCCTCTCTACCGCCTCGTGCCAGTCCGCCATCACCTACATCGATGGCGACAAGGGCGAGCTGCTGTACCGCGGCTACCCCATCGAGCAGCTGGCCAAGAACTGCGACTACCTCGAGACCTGCTACCTGCTGCTGTACGGCGAGCTGCCCAACGAGTCGCAGAAGGCCGACTTCGTCGAGCGCGTGACCAAGCACACCATGGTCAACGAGCAGATGCAGTTCTTCCTGCGTGGTTTCCGCCGTGACGCCCACCCCATGGCCGTCCTGACGGGTCTGGTCGGCGGCATGTCGGCCTTCTACCACGACAACATGGACATCAACAACGCAGAGCACCGCGACATCGCCGCGATCCGCCTGATCGCCAAGATGCCCACGCTGGTCTCCATGGCCTACAAGTACGGCATCGGTGCGCCGTACATGTACCCCAAGAACGACCTGAGCTACGCCGGCAACTTCATGCGCATGATGTTCGGCAACCCCTGCGAGGAGTTCAAGGTGAACCCCGTGGTCGAGCGCGCGCTGGACCGCATCTTCATCCTGCACGCAGACCACGAGCAAAACGCCTCCACCTCCACCGTGCGTCTGTGCGGCTCGTCGGGCACCAACCCCTTCGCCGCCATCTCGGCCGGCGTGGCCTGCCTGTGGGGCCCTGCCCACGGCGGCGCCAACGAAGCCTGCCTGAACATGCTGGAATACCTGCAGGCCAACGGCGGTGTTGCCAAGGTCGGCGAGTTCATGGAACAGGTCAAGGACAAGAACAGCGGCGTCAAGCTGATGGGCTTCGGCCACCGCGTCTACAAGAACTACGACCCCCGCGCCAAGCTCATGCAGGAAACCTGCAATGAAGTGCTGGCCGAACTGGGCCTGGAAAAGGACCCCCTGTTCGCCCTGGCCAAGGAAGTCGAGAAGATCGCCCTGGAAGACGACTACTTCGTGCAGCGCAAGCTCTACCCGAACGTGGACTTCTACTCCGGCATCGTGCAGCGCGCCATCGGCGTGCCCGTGAACCTGTTCACCGGCATCTTCGCCCTGGCCCGCACCGTGGGCTGGATCGCCCAGCTCAACGAGCAGATGGCCGACCCCGAGTACAAGATCGGCCGTCCCCGCCAGCTGTTCACGGGCTCCGTGTCCCGCGACGTCAAGCCGATCGGCCAGCGCTGATCGCAGGTCCGGGCCTCAGCGGCCCGGCACCCAAAAGCCCCATGCCTTTGCATGGGGCTTTTTTCATTTGCGAGCCCACCGCTCCACAAGGCCGCACCAGTCCTAGGAACACCATTTTCCCTATCGTGGCATGCCCATTGATTGAGTCTATCCACCT
Source organism: Delftia sp. WSY_10 (assembly GCF_043104705.1). NCBI lineage: Bacteria > Pseudomonadati > Pseudomonadota > Betaproteobacteria > Burkholderiales > Comamonadaceae > Delftia > Delftia sp. WSY_10. Next base: position 99,452 of record NZ_JBICKY010000057.1, read on the forward strand.
TAAGGTGGCCGTTGACCCTCCCTCAAACGGGATGGAGCCGCAGCGCAATGCCCGCTGCCATTCAACGCAACCCCGGGACTCACATGCTTGTCGAAATCAACAATGACGGAATGCTCATCCATGCGCGCGTCAAGAATGCGCGCAGCCCCGCCATCGAGAGAGGAAAGCGGACCGCCGCCATCACCGGCATCGTCGTGCACCAGACCGATGCCAACACGGCCCAGTCTTCGCTGAACAGCTACAAAAACCCGAAGGCCAATGCGGCACACTTTCTCATCGACAAGGACGGAACCATCTACCAGACTGCGGCCATCTACCAGCGCACCAACCATGTGGGGCCGCTGAAGGCAAGATGCCTGCTTGTGGGGAAATGCAAGGCCAGGGACTATGAAGGACTGAAGGCAAAAGGGGTACACCGCATCGAGATGATGAAGGCTCCTGGTGAACGCTATCCGAGCAATATGGAGGCCATAGGTATCGAGATGGTCGGCCGAGCGGTGTTGCCGAAGGGGTTCAAACCTTCCTCCAACGAAGCGGATTTGCCCCCCGAGAGATTGCGAGGAGAGCGCGGCCTCTATCCCGCCCCGACCCAAGCTCAGAACCGGTCACTGACATGGCTTGTTGAAGCACTGCAGGACTCCATGCAACTGTCGCCCGGTGAAGTCTTCAAACATCCCGAGGTAAGTTGGAAAAATCTGACCGAAGCAGAAGGTGCAAACTGGAACCTTCCTACGAACACACCATGAAGTACCACCAATTTTTTTGGGCAATAACTTCAGCGATGGTCATGGCCTCAACGATTCATGCTGCTGACGCCCGGTATTCTGCAAAGAACATCCAGAAAATCAATATCTTCGTCCCCTCATCAAGCAACCCCGCTTGGGAGGATAAAAAATGGCTCGATTGCGACGATGTGATCCTGACCGAGGAGGATGTGCGATATGCATTGCAGCATATACGCCGAATTTCGGAAAAAGCCTATTTCAGCGAACAAAACATGGATAGATCCGGATGCTCCGGAGGTGCGTCCGTCACGTTCAAGAGCGGAAAGATCATCGTCATGGATATCGAGCCAACAGGGCGAATCAGAATCTTCGAGGCGAACAGGAAGCGTGAACCCCTTGGAGTACCCTCACGCTACTACGACTGCGCTCCTTGCAACAAACGCAAGATGAACCTGCTGCAAGACGCCTTGGACCGCGCCACGGAAAGGCGGCTCAAGGAGCTGAAGAGGCAGGGCCGGCTCCCGCCTTGAGTCACGGTCTGGTCTTCTCTTGCGCGCCGGTTTTGGCAATGGCTCTGACGCTTTACTCAACGCTTCATGCGGCCGAAGCCAGATAGCCGCTCAGGCACGTGCCACCGGCCCGGCTGCAACGGCTGGCGGCTTGGTGAACAGCCTGCTGGTCGGCCGCGCCGCCTGGCCTGAGCGCCCGGGCCAAGCCCCCTGCTTCACGCAGCGGCGCGGTTTCGCCGACAATGCCCCCCCGGCCCTCGTGGCCGGGCCTTTCTTGCGCCGGGGTTCCGGCCCCAGCCACTCCTGCACACCATGAACTTTGCCTCCCTCGGCCTGAGCCCGGCGCTGGTCTCCAGCCTCCAAGACCTGGGCCTGGTCGATCCCACGCCCATACAGACCCAGTCCATCGCCCACGTGCTTGCGGGCCGCGACCTCTGGGCCTGCGCGCCCACGGGCTCGGGCAAGACGGCCGCCTACCTGCTGCCTCTGCTGCAGCGCTGGATGGATGGCGGCAAGGCCCAGGGTGCCCAGGGCGGCTTTGTGCGAACCCTGACCACGCTGATCGTGGTGCCCACGCGCGAGCTGGCCCAGCAGGTCGGTGAGACGCTGTCCGACCTGGGCCGCGCGCTCAAGCAGCCACCGCGCATCGGCGTGGTCTATGGCGGCGTGTCCATCAACCCGCAGATGATGATGCTGCGCGGCAGTGCCGACTTCCTGGTGGCCACGCCCGGCCGCCTGCTGGACCTGGTGGAGCACAACGCCGTGCGCCTGTCCGCCGTGCGCCATCTGGTGCTGGACGAGGCCGACCGCCTGCTGGACCTGGGCTTCCAGGAAGAGCTGCAGCGCGTGCTGGCCCTGCTGCCGAAGCAGCGCCAGACCCTGCTGTTCTCGGCCACCTATCCCGATGCCGTGCAATCGCTGGCCACAGGCCTGCTGCACGATCCCGTTCAGGCCCGCGTCGATGCCGCCGAAGGCCAGGATGCCGCCAGCCCCCAGAGCATTGCCCAGCGCGCCATTGCCGTGGACCGTGCGCGCCGCACCCAGCTGCTGCGCACACTGGTACAGGGGGAGACGGCGCCCGGCACCGACCCCGCCACGCTGGAGCGCGCCCTGGTCTTCGTGGCCACGCGGCACACGGCCGAACTGGTGGCGGAAAAGCTCTACAAGGCCGGCATCTTCGCCACGGCCTTCCATGGCGACCTGAGCCAGGGCGCACGCAAGGAAGCGCTGGCCGACTTCAAGGCCAGGCGCTGGCAGGTGATGATCACCACCGACCTGGCGGCGCGCGGCATCGATATCACCCAGCTGCCCCTGGTCGTCAACTACGACCTGCCGCGCTCGGCCACCGACTATGTGCACCGCATCGGCCGCACGGGCCGGGCGGGCGAGGATGGCACGGCCATCAGCTTTGTCACGCCGGCCGACCAGGCGCACTGGACGCTGATCTGCAAGCGCAACCAGCTGGACCTTGAACTGGAGCAGTTGCCGGGCTTCGAGCCCACCGAGCCCGCGCCGCCGCCTCCGGTGGCGCAGGACGGCAACGGCGGCATCAAGGGCCGCCGCCCCAGCAAGAAGGACAAGCTGCGCGCCGCGGCCGCCGAAGCAGCCGAGACCGCAAAAAAGAACTGAGCGTTTCCGGTTCAGCCCGCGCCGCCTCGCCCGCCAAAGCGATCCCGGTACGCCACCGGGGTAATGCCCAGGTGGCGCACGAACAGGTGGCGCAGCGCCTGCTCCGAGCCCAGGCCCACGCGCGCGGCCACGGTCTTGAGCGGCAGATGGGCCTGGCTTTCCAGCAGTTGCTTGGCCGCCTCCAGCCGCGCGCTCTCCACAAAGGCCGTGGGGCTTTGCCCGGTTTCCTGCTGGAACACGCGGCGCAGGTGGCGCTCGCTCATATGGGCCTGCTCGGCCATCTGCGCAAGGGTCAGGGGCTCGGCCAGATGGGCCATCACCCACTGCTGCACGGCCTGCACGCCGCCGTGCTGCGCGGCCTGGGCCGCCAGCGGCACGCTGAACTGCGACTGGCCACCGGGACGCTTGAGGTACATGACCAGGTCACGCGCCACCTCCAGCGCCAGCGCGTGGCCGAAATCCTCTTCCACCACGGCCAGGGCCAGGTCGATGCCGGCCGTCACTCCGGCCGAGGTCCACAGCTGGCGGCTGCCTTCGCCATCGCGGATCTCCTCGCGCAGGTAGATGGCATCGGCATCGACCTGCACGCGCGGATGGCGCTGGGCCAGTTGCGCCGTCACGCTCCAGTGCGTGGCCGCGCGCCGGCCGTCCAGCAAGCCCGCCTCGGCCAGGAAGAAGCTGCCCGAGCACAGCGCGATCAGCCGCTGCACACGCGGCGCCACGCGGCCCAGCCAGGCGACCAGCTCGGCCGAGCCGCCCAGCACCTGCTCGATATGGCGCGAGCCCACGACGACCACGGTGCAGCCCATGCCTGCAGCCTCCAGCCCGGCCAGCGTGTGGGTGGCCTCCAGCGACATCAGCGTGTCCGAGCGCACGGGCCCTTGCCGCTGCGAGACCACGCGCACCTCGTAGCCGTCGCTCTGGCCGCGCGCGCGCAGGTGCACGTTGGCATAGTCGAACACCGACATGGGTCCTATGGCCTCCAGCGCCTTGAAGCCGGGGTAGACGACAAGATCGATGCGGTGGGCGCTGGCGTGGCGGTGGTCCATGGGAAACGGCGGGCTCGGAGGCGGTCAGGGTGGAAAGAATGGGGCGGACTATACGAAAAGACGCAAGCACCCACGGCCTGCAGGCCCGGCCGACGCCGGCCACACCCCTCAGATTCGGACATATCACCTGGGGCTGCGGCCATGATGCGGCCGGGCCGCCCGGCCATGGCCTACATTCAAGGCTTCGCGGAGCGCGCGCACTGCCGCTCCTGAGCCACCCCGACAGAAAGACACGCCCATGAAATCCAAAGCCGCCGTCGCCTTCAAGGCTGGAGAACCCCTGCAGATCGTCGAGATCGACGTGGCCCCCCCGAAGAAGGGCGAGGTCCTGATCAAGATCACCCACACCGGCGTCTGCCACACCGACGCGTTCACGCTGTCGGGCGACGACCCGGAAGGCATCTTCCCCGCCGTGCTCGGCCATGAAGGCGCGGGCATCGTCGTCGAGGTCGGCGAAGGCGTGACCAGCGTCAAGCCCGGCGACCACGTGATCCCGCTGTACACCGCCGAATGCGGCGAATGCCTGTTCTGCAAGAGCGGCAAGACCAACCTGTGCGTTTCCGTGCGCGCCACCCAGGGCAAGGGCGTGATGCCCGACGGCACCACGCGCTTTTCGTACAACGGCGAGCCCATCTACCACTACATGGGCTGCTCCACCTTCAGCGAATACACCGTAGTCGCCGAAGTCTCGCTGGCCAAGATCCACCCCGATGCCAACCCCGAGCAGGTCTGCCTGCTGGGCTGCGGCGTGACCACGGGCCTGGGAGCCGTCAAGAACACCGCCAAGGTCCAGGAAGGCGACACCGTGGCCGTGTTCGGCCTGGGCGGCATCGGCCTGGCCGTGATCCAGGGCGCCAAGCTGGCCAAGGCTGGCCGCATCATCGCCGTGGACACCAACCCCTCCAAGTTCGACCTGGCCCGCACCTTCGGCGCCACCGACTGCGTGAATCCCAAGGATTTCGACAAGCCCATCCAGCAGGTCATCGTCGAGATGACGGGCTGGGGCGTGGACCACAGCTTCGAATGCATCGGCAACGTCAACGTGATGCGTGCCGCCCTGGAATGCGCGCACCGCGGCTGGGGCCAGTCGGTCATCATCGGCGTGGCCGGCGCGGGCCAGGAAATCTCCACACGCCCCTTCCAGCTGGTGACGGGCCGCAAGTGGCTGGGCACGGCCTTCGGCGGCGTCAAGGGCCGCAGCGAGCTGCCCGGCATGGTCGAGCAGGCCATGAGCGGCGAGATCCAGCTGGCCCCCTTCGTCACGCACACCATGGGCCTGCCGGAGATCAACGAGGCTTTTGACCTGATGCACGAAGGCAAGTCCATCCGCTCCGTCGTCGTGTACTGAAGCTCCCCCTGAGGCGCTGCGCGCCCTCCCCCGTTGCACGGCGCCTCTCTACTCGCTACGCGAGGGAGGGGGACGACGCCCTCGCCTGGGCAGCGCCAGTTTCATGGGCCGTTGACCGTGTATAGCGTATCAACTCCCATCTTTGAATGCTGCACGCACCGCTTGCCAAGGTGCTCGTAGCATTTTTCTTTTTTGAGGAACACCATGTCCGCACTGCCGCCCCTGGAACTCAAGAACGCCCATGCCTGCTTCGGCGGCGCACAGCGTTTCTACGAGCATTTCTCCGCCGAGATCGGCCTGAACATGAAGTTCTCGGTCTTCCTGCCGCCCAAGGCCGTGGCCGGCGAGAAGGTGCCTGCCGTGCTCTACCTGGCCGGGCTGACCTGCACCGAAGAGACCTTCATGACCAAGGCCGGCGCCCAGCGCCTGGCCGCCGAGCTGGGCATCGCCCTGATCGCGCCCGACACCAGCCCGCGCGGCGCAGGCCTGCCCGGCGAGGCCGATGCCTGGGACTTCGGCGTGGGCGCGGGCTTCTACCTGGACGCCACCACCAAGCCCTGGGCGCTGCACTGGCGCATGGAAAGCTATCTGCTGGGCGAGCTGCTGCCGCTGATCGCCGCACGCCTGCCCATCGACGCGCAGCGGCTGGGCATCTTCGGCCACTCCATGGGTGGCCACGGCGCGCTCACGCTGGCGCTGCGCCATCCGGGCCGCTTCAAGAGCCTGTCGGCCTTCGCGCCCATCGCCAACCCCGTCAACTGCCCCTGGGGCCAGAAGGCCTTCTCAGGTTATCTGGGCGATGACCGCAAGGCCTGGGAAGCGCATGACGCCAGCTGCCTGATGGCCGCCCAGACCCAGGCGCCCTACCCGGCCGGCATCCTCGTGGACCAGGGCCTGGCCGACAAGTTCCTGATCGAAAAGCAGCTGCTGCCCGAAGCCTTCGAGGCCGCCTGCGCCCAGGCCGGCCAGCCGCTGACGCTGCGCCGCCAAGGCGGCTACGACCACGGCTACTACTTCATCCAGAGCTTCATTGATGACCATCTGCGTCATCATGCAAAGCAGTTGAGTACCCCCTGAGGCGCTTCGCGCCTTCCCCCTCTCTACTTGCTTCGCAAGGGAGGGGGACGACGCCATCGCCGCGAGGCGGCTCTTGCTCGGCGTCCCTGTTTTTTTGGTCGCGCCAGTTTCCAAGATTGGGCACAAGACCATAGAACGGGCGCGTCTCACCCAGGCATGCGCCCCGCGCGCATGTCCTGCGCAATCCGCTCCAGTACCTGCGGCAGGTCCTTGACGCTGGCGATCACGTGGTGGGCGCCGGCTGCGCGCAGCTTGGCTTCGGCGCGGGCCACGCGCTCGCGCACTTCTTCGGCGGGGGCGGCGGCCAGTTCGGCGGGGGAGTAGCCGACTTCGTTGCCGGACAGGGTCAGGCCCACGGTCCACATGCCGGCGTTGCGGCCTTCCTCGATGCCGGGCACGGTGTCGTCCACCTTCACGCAGGCACGCACGTCGCCGATGCCCAGCGCCAGCACATTGGCCAGCGCCATGAAGGGGCCGGGGCGGCCGCCTGCGGCCATTTCATCGCCGGCCACCACATGGTCGGGAGCCAGGCCGTTGGCCGCTGCCTGGGGCAGCAGCTGGTTCAGGACTTCACGCGGATAGCCCGAGCACGAGCCCACCTTCAGGCCCTGCGCGCGCAGCCAGCCCAGCAATTCAGGCGCGCCTTCGATGGGTGCCGAGAACTCGCCGACCTTGGCGATCTGCATGGGCATGAAGCGGGCGTAGATGGCGTCCACGTCGGCGTCGCCAGGCTGCTGGCCGAAGGCCTTGTGCCATTGCGCGCGGATGCCTTCGTCCTGCAGCAACTCGTGGATGTGCTGCCACTTGGACAGGCCCATGGGGCCGCGCGCCTGGGCCAGGGTGATGGTGATGCCGAAGCTGGCAAAAGCCTCGACAAAGATCTGCGTGGGTGCCAGCGAGCCGAAATCGACCAGGGTGCCGGCCCAGTCGAAGATGACGGCCTGCAGCGGCGACAGATCGGCGGCGGCGGTGGAGACGGTGGTGTGGTTCATGGTGCTTTTTGACAAGGAAAGAGGTTCAAACAGAAGGGGGCCGCGCGCGCCTGTTCATTCCAGCGTGCGGATGAAATTGCGCCCGCGCGGGCCGGATGCGGCCGACTGCAGCAGCTGCTGCCACTCATCCCCAGGCACGCCGTAGTGGGCGGGATCGGTGGCCACGCCCAGGCCTTCGAGGAAGTTGCGCAGGCGCTGCACGGCCAGCTCGCCCGTGGCGGCATCGAAGATGGACAGCAGGGCCGCATCGGCCTCGTCGTCAGCGCCCAGGGCCATCTCCAGCACCAGCGGCAGGCTGAACGAGCAGGCAATGCCGTGGGCCACGCCATGGCGCAGCGTGATGTCGTAGGACAGCGAATGCGCCAGCGCCGTGCGGGTGTTGGAGAAGGCCAGGCCGGCCATCAGGGCGGCCTCGGCCATGCGGCTTCGCAGCGGCAGGCTGCCCAGGTCCTGCATCAGCGCGGGCAGCGTGGCCAGGGTGCGGCGCGCGGCGCCCACGGCCAAGGTGGTGGAGACGGGATTGCGGTGCCGGTTCCAGATGGACTCCAGCGCATGCGACAGCGCATCCAGCCCCGAGGCCAGCGTGGCTCCGGCCGGCAGGCTTTGCATGAGCTGCGCGTCGATGATGGCGGCCTCGGGCCAGGTCCAGTGCTGGTGCAGCGAGTGCTTGCGGCCAGCGGCCTGGTCCCAGATCGTGGCCCAGGGCGTGACCTCGCTGCCCGTGCCGGCCGTGGTGGGAATGGCGATCAGCGCCTTGTGGCCTGCGGCCGGCAGGGCCAGCCCCTGCTCCAGGGCCTGCAGCAGTTCGCCGAAACGCCGCGTGGGCGTGGCGCACATCAGCGCCTTGGCCGAGTCGATGGCGCTGCCGCCGCCCAGGGCCACGATGCACGGGACCTCGGCGTATTCGCGGTGCACGCGGTCATACAGCGGGGCCAGCCACTGCACATCGGGATTGGGCGCAATGCCGTCCACCACGCCGCGCAGCTGGCTGCCCAGCCGTTGGCGCAGCTGCTGCACCAGGCCCAGGGATTCGGCCTCGGGAAACGTCACCAGCAGGCAGTCGCGCCCGGCCAGCAGCTCGGGCAGGCGGTCCAGGCGGCCGGGGCCGGCATGGATGGCAACGGGGTTGTGATAGGTCCACACAAATCGGTCCTTTGAATGAAACGGGGGCGCCGGGAAAAGCGCAGCCCTCAATGGCGGGTGCCCTGCTGGATGCGGCGGCGCAGCCAGTGGGAGACGAGATCGGCCGCGATCACCATCACGGTGATGACCACGATGCAGGTGGCCGTCTCCTGGTAGCGGAACAGCTTGAGGCTGCCGACCAGCTCGAACCCCAGCCCGCCCGCGCCCACCATGCCCAGCACCGTGGCCGAGCGCAGATTGACCTCGAAGCGGTAGAGCACGACCGCGATCCAGGCCGTGATGGCCTGCGGTATCACGCCGAAGACGATGAGCTGCAATTGCGTGGCGCCTGCGCTGCGCAGGGCCTGCAGCGGGCCGTCGTCGATCTCTTCGATGCTCTCGGCGAAGAACTTGCCCAGCATGCCCATGCCATGCAGCGCCAGGGCCAGCACGCCGGGAAACGGCCCCAGGCCCACGGCCGAGACAAAGACCAGCGCCAGGATCAGCTCGTTGATGCTGCGCACCACGTTCAGGAACTGCCGCGTGATGCGCCGCAGCCAGTGCCAGCCATGCAGGTTGCTGGCGGCGATGAAGGACAGCGGCAGCGCCAGCACCACGGACAGCATCGTGCCCCAGATGGCGATCTGCACCGTCTCCAGCGCGGGCGCCATCAGGCGCGGCAGCATGCTCCAGTCCGGCGGCACGGAGCGCGCCACGAAATCCGCGATCTGGGGCATGCCTGCCGCCAGTTCGCCCCAGCTCATCTGCGCGCCGCCCGCGCTCCAGTGCAGCACCCAGGCGATGGCCAGGGCCGCAGCCGCATAGCCGGTCCAGCCCAGGGCGCCATGGGGGCGCGGCGCGGTCCATTGCCAGCGGTCGCGCGGCTCGGGGCTCCAGGAACTGGCGCTGGTCATCACAGTCCTCCTGCGGGCGCGCCGGCCCGCATCCACGAGGCAGGCACCGGCGCCTGCGCATGCAGGCCGGCAGGCCCTATGGCCGCCGTGCCCGGAGGTGTGTCCGGCTCTGCGCCCTGCCCTGCAGTGGGCTGCGCATGGTAGATGGCCTGCAGCGCGGCCTCGTCCAGCGCCTGCGGCGATCCGTCAAAGACCATGCGGCCCTGGGCCAGGCCCAGCACACGGTCGCCGAACTCCCGCGCGTAGTCCACCTGGTGCAGGTTGCAGACCACGGCAATGCCCAGTTCGCGCGTGGCATCGCGCAGGTACTGCAGCACGCTGCGCGCGGTCTTGGGGTCCAGGCTGGCCACGGGCTCGTCGGCCAGGATGACCTGGGGCTGCTGGGCCAGCGCGCGGGCAATGCCCACGCGCTGCATCTGCCCGCCCGACAGCGCCTCGGTGCGCTCCAGCGCCTTGTGGGCCAGGCCCACGCGCTCCAGGCACTGGTCGGCCAGGCGGATATCGCTTTCGCGGAACAGCTGCAGCACCGAGGCCAGGGTGCCGGTCTGGCCCAGGCGCCCGGTCAGCACGTTCTTGCGCACCGACAGGCGCGGCACCAGGTTGTGGTGCTGGAAGACCATGGCCACGTGGCGAGCCAGCTCGCGCCGGCTGTGCCTGCCGCCGCCCAGCATCAGGTCCATGCCGCCCACCTCCAGCGTGCCGCTGTCGGCGCGGGCCAGGCCGTTCATGCAGCGCAGCAGCGTGGACTTGCCGGCCCCCGACAGGCCCAGCATGACGACGAACTCGCCGGGCTGCACATCCAGGTCGATGCCATGCAGCACATGGTTGCTGCCATAGCTCTTGCGCAATTGGCGGATGCGGATCATTTCATGCTCCCGAGGTCCAGCTTCAGGGCCTTGGCCGTCTGGCGCACCACGTCGTAGGCCTTGTCATCCGTGGCCGCGAAGCCGTCGAGCACGCCCTGGTCGCCCCAGGGCAGGTCCTTGACCTCGGCCAGGGCCGCAGCCACCTTCTGCTTGGTGCCTGCGTCCAGGTTCTTGCGCCAGGTCATGGGCGACTCGGGGATGGGCTGGGAGCGCCAGACGATCTGGAAGTCCTCGCGCTTGACCAGGCCCTTGTTCACGGCGGAGTCGAAGATGCGGTCGGCCACGGCCGCCGCATCCACCTTGCCGTTGGCCACGGCCATGATGCTGGCGTCGTGCGAGCCCGAGAAGATCACGCGCGAAAAGCCCTTGTCCGCATCGAAGCCCTCGGCCATCAACCCCGCCTTGGGAAATAGGTGGCCCGACGCCGAGGTCGGGTCCACAAAGGCAAAGCTGCGGCCCTTGAGATCGGCCACGCTGGCCGGGCCCTTGTCCTTGCGGGAGATCACCATGCTGTGGTACGCGCTCTTGCCCGTCTTCTTGGTCACGGCCACGGCAAAGGCCTCGGCGCCTGCCACCTGGCTGGCCAGCACGTACGAGAACGGGCCGAGGAAGGCGATGTCGATCTTGTTGGAGCGCAGCGCCTCGATCACGCCGTTGTAGTCATTGGCCACGAAGGGCCGCACCTTCATGCCGGTGCGGGTGGCCAGCTGGTCCATGACCTGCTGGCTGGCGCGGATCATGGCCTGCGCGTCCTCCGAGGGGATCAGGCCCACGCGCAGCTCGGCGCTCTGGGCAAAGGCGGCAGTGGTAGCGGTGGCGGCGGTGGCGGCGGTGGCGGCCAGGGCCAGCACGGCGCCGGCATGGCGCAGCCAGGTCTTGCGGTTCATCTTCATGGGAGCGTTCCTTTGCATCAGGTCAGGCACATCGGCGGATCGGTGGATCCGTGAATCGCCGGCCAAATCGCCAGGCGGGTGGGGATGGCTGAATGCTAGGAGCGACATATTTCTGCCATGTGAAAGTTTCAGAATCGGTTTTGACAGCATCCATAGACAAAACCTTGAGATACCGACTTTCGTGAGCAACGCCCGCTACCGCGCCTTCATCGCCGTCGCCCACCATGGCAGCCTCAGCGCCGCCGCCCGCGCACTGGGCGTGAGCCAGCCCACCATCTCCACCCAGATCGCCACGCTGGAGCGCCAAAGCCAGATCGAGCTGTTCCACCGCCGCGGCTACCGCATGACGCTCACGGGCGCAGGCGCCAGACTGCTGCCCATGGCGCAGAAAATCATGGCGCTGGAGGCCGAGGCCGAATTCTTCCTGCGCGACTCGGGGCAGTTGCACCAGGGCGAGCTCAAGATCGGCGCCGTGGGGCCCTTCCATGTGATCGAGATGGTGGCCGCCTACCGCGCACGGCACCCGGGCATGCAGCTGTCCATCCGCATGGGCAACTCGCAGCAGGTGCTGGCCGACCTGGAACGCTACGACACCGACGTGGCCGTGCTCGCCGGCCTCTACGACCGCCCGGAGCTGCTGGCGCGCGAGTACGCGCGCCACGCCATCATCCTGTTCGCCCATGTCGCCCATCCCTTCGCGCGGCGCAGCGAAATCGCGCTGTCCGAACTGCAGGGCCAGCCTCTGCTGCTGCGCGAGCACGGCTCGACCACGCGCACCGCGCTGGAATCGGTGCTGCAGGCCGCCGGCGTGCAGCCGCGCACCGAACTGGAGATCGGCAGCCGCGAAGCCATACGCGAAGCCGTGGCGCGCGGCCTGGGACTGGGCGCCGTGTCCGAAGCCGAATTCATCCCCGACCCGCGCTTTCGCCCGCTGCGCATCGCGGGCGACCCGGCCAGCACCACCACCTATGTCTATTGCATGCGCGAGCGCAGCGACAGCCTGCTGGTGAGGTCGTTCATGGACGCGTCACAGTGATCAGCCGATGCCGCAGACGCTGCGCAGCTCGCAGCTCGCCACCCGCCGTCAGTCCAGGGCCGGCGCATCGACGATCGGATTGCGGAGAATGCCGATGCGCTCCACCTCCACCTCGCAGACATCGCCCGCCTTCATCCAGACCTGGGGGCTGCGCGCCAGACCGACGCCCGAGGGCGTGCCCGTGATGATGATGTCGCCAGGCTGCAGCGCCATGCCCTGCGAGCAGGCCGCGACCAGGGTGGCCACATCGAAGATCATGTCGCGCGTATTCGCGTCCTGCAGCACCTGGCCATTGAGCCGGCACTGGATGCGCAGGCCGGCCGCGCCCGGCGGCAGTTCGTCGGCGGTGACGAACTCGGGTCCGAAACCGCCGCTGCGGTCGAAGTTCTTACCCCACAGCCACTGGGCGGAGCGAACCTGGTAGTCGCGCACCGACCCATCGTTGAACAGCGAGTAGCCGGCCACATGCTCCAGCGCCCGGGCCTTGTCGATATAGCGCCCGGCCTTGCCGATCACCGCCACCAGCTCGGCCTCGTAGTCGAACTGGGTGGACACAGGCGGGCGCTCCAGCGCCTGCCCATGCGCCACCCACGAGGAGGCATAGCGCTGGAAGATGACAGGATGCCGGGGCAGCTCGAAATGGCTCTCGGCGGCATGGTCCACGTAGTTGAGCCCTATGGCGAAAGCCTTGGACGGGTTGAGCACGGGTGGCAGGATCTCCAGCCCCTGCAGGGGCAGGCGCTCGTTGGCCGTGGCGACCGCCTGTTGCGCGGCCCGCAGGCCGTGCGGCCCCTGCGCAAGCAATTTGTCCAGTGTGGCGGGCAGACCCAGGGCCGTGATGTCCACCAGCTCCTGGCCGGACCGCACGCCCAGGGCCGGCCGGCCCTGGGCATTCCTGAAGGCAATGATTCGCATGGAAATACTCCGTTGAAAGCGTCAAGCGCAAGGCTCGTGGTTGGTAATGAAATCCTCAGGAAGCGCCGGTCCCCAGACATACAGCGCATCCTCCGGTGAGTGGTCGGCAGCTGGCCACAGGCTGCCCGCCGGCACGAAATCTATGTCGAACGAGTATTCGGCATAGCTTCCCCAGGGGTCGCGCACATAGTGGAAATAGTTGGAGCCCAGCACATGGCGCCCCAGGCCCCAGCCCTTGTCGTAGCCGGCCCCGCGCATCTGCTCGGCGCCGCAGCCGACCTCGTCGATGCTGGCCACGTCCCAACTGCTGTGGTGCAGGCCTGGCGCATGCGATCGGGCGAAGGCCACGAGATGGTGGTCGCTGCCATGGACCCCGTGCAGGAAGGCGATGCCCTCGCCCGAGCGGTCCGACAGCCTCAGGCCCAGCACCTGCTCGCAAAACCGGACCATGCGCGAGACATCGGGCGTGAAGAACAGCACATGGGACAGATGCCGGGGCCGGACCTGCTCCACCCGGCTGCGCGCGGGCGCCGCGCCGCGACCCGGCTGCGGCGCCATGGCGGGCACCGGCCTGCACTTGGCGCCGGGCGACACCTTGGGGGCAACCACGAACTGCACCAGTACGCCATCGGGATTGCGCAGCCACAGCCCCTCGCCGTCCGACAGCGCATGCGGGGCTGCCGCGATGCCCTGCGCAGCGATGCGCTCGCGCATGGCCTCGGCATCACCGTCGAAGATGCCAAAGCGCACATATTCCAGCTTCTTGGCCCGCCCCGAGGCGTATACGCTCGCCCAGCAGTGATGCGAACCGAAGGTATGCAGATCCAGGCGGCCATCGGCCGGCCGCACGTCCAGGCCGAAGTGCCGGTAGAAATGCAATGCCTCGCCCAGATCGGGCACGGAGAAGACGAAGCGGTCCACCGAATGCACGGCGGCCAAAGGCGGTGTGAGGGTCATGGCTGCTGCGCGCCTGGCGCCGTGGGTCATTCGGGGCGGATGCCGATGTCGTGCATCACCTTGGTGAAGGTCTGGATCTGCCGGGCCAGCTCGCGCTGGTGCTCGGCCGGCGAGCTGCCGATGGGCTCGAAGCCCTTGTCGCTCAGGCTGCTGGCCACGCTCGGATCGCGCAGCGCATCGCGCAGCAGCGTATTGATCCTTTCCACCACCGCCTTGGGCGTGCCGGCCGGCGCATAGGCGGCGAACCAGGGGCGCATGTTCAGCACCGGATCGGTGTAGCCCAGCTCCTTGAAGGTGGGCACCGTGGGCATCAGGGCCAGGCGCCTGTCTCCGTTGACCGCGTAGGCCTTCATCGCACCCTTGTCGGTCTGGGCCTTGGCCACGAGCACGCTGGCCATGGCGAACGACAGGTTGCCACCCAGCAGATCCTGCACCACAGGCGACTCGCCCTTGTAGGGAACGGTGACCACGGCGAACCGGTCGATGCGCCCCAGGGTGGCAATGGCGATGTGCGAATAGGTGCCGTTGCCCCAGGTTCCGAAGGAGACACCGCCCTTGTCGGCCCGCGCATAGGCGACGAACTGTGCGAGGCTGCTCGGCGGCATGGCCGCATTGCCCACCAGGATGGCCGCTGCCGAGGCGATCAGGCCCACGGGCTGGAAGTCGCGCACGGGGTCGTAGGGCAGCGATTTGAACAGGCCCAGGTTGTTCACATGGGACTCCATGTTGGTGATCAGCACCGAATAGCCATCGGGGGCCGAACCCCTGACGTTCTCGGCCGCAAGAATGCCCGATGCGCCGGGCCGGTTGTCAACGATGACCTGCGCACGGCTCTGGCGCGTGATTTCAGCGCCCAGCACGCGCGCCACATAGTCCAGCGCGCCGCCCGCGGCAAAGGGCACGACAAAGCGTATGGGCTTGGACGGGTATGGCACATGGGACTGGGCCTGGACCTGCCCTGCCGCGCACAGCAGCGCACTCGCAACCAGCAGGGCACGGCGAAAAGGTTTCTCGTGAAAATCGGGGGTCATCTCTGTCTCCTTGGTTGTCATGGCTTGCGCGGAACGGAACGCAAGGCCCGATCGGGTGAAACCCGTGGCGCCTTGCTGCCCAGGCAATCCGCGAAGGCCTGGCAGATGCTGTCGCTGGCCCTTCGCGCCGCTTGCGAGACCTGGAAAAAGCCCAGGAACGGATGGAACATGTCGCCAAAGCACAGCCGTTGCACGGGCACGCCGGCCTCGGCCAGGCGGCTGGCGTAGGCGCTGCCTTCTCCGAACAAGGGGTCATGCCCGGCCAGCGCGATGACGGCGGGCGGCAGCCCGGCCAGGCTGCCCGCCCGCAGCGGAGACGGCGGAAACGCACCGGCCTCGGCCATGCGCGCGCCCATGTACAGGCGGGTGATGTCGCGCAGGTCGGTCGGCGTCAGCATGGGGTGGTCGCTGCGGCGCGCCTGCAGTGCCTCGGTATCGCGGGCCATGTCCACACCGGGCACCACGAGCAATTGCGCGGCCAGCGCCCGTCCACGGCGCTGCAGCACGATGGCCGTCGAGGCGGCCAGGTTGCCTCCGGCGCTTTCTCCGGCCACGGCCACGCGGGCCGGATCACCGCCTAGTTCCATGACCTGGTCCATGGCCCACAGCGTGGCGGCGATGGCATCGTCGTGCGCTGCGGGAAACGGATGCTCTGGCGCCAGCCGGTAGCCCACCGAGACGATGACTGCCCCCACGTCGCGGCACAGCTTGCGCGCGATGTCATCCATGCATTCGATGCCGCCCAGCACAAAGCCTCCGCCATGGAAGAACACCACGGTGGGCCGGGGCACCGCATCGGCCTCGGGGCGATAGATGCGCACGGGCACGGTGGTGACGCCATGCCGTGCCAGCCGGTCCTGCGTGCAGGCCACGGGCACGGGCGGCGCCGCTTGGCGCATCGCCATGACGGCCGCGCGCAGGCGTTCGCGCGCCTGCGCCGGCGTGCCCGAAAACGGTGGCACGGCGCCGCGCTGGCGCGACGCCTCGACGATGGCGGCCAGTGCGGGGTCCAGGGGCATGTCCATGCCGGCCTCCTTAGAGCGTGTTATGCAGTCCCAGCACATGGGCCTGCGACACGAACGCGCGCTGGCGCAGCGCATCCAGATCGACATGGAGCATGCGGCCATGGCGCTTGACCGCCCTGCCCGCGACGAAGACGCTGTCCACATTGCCCGGATGGGCAGCCAGCACCACCGCGCCCACGGCGTCGCAGACGGGCGCCAGGTTGATATCGTCGGTGCGGATCATGATGACATCGGCCTGCTTTCCAGGCGTCAGCGAGCCGATCTTGTGCGACAGGCCCGTGGCATGTGCACCGGCCACCGTGGCGAACTCCAGCACATCGCGCAGCGAAAGAGTAGGCGGCGCGTGCTCCACGCGGCAATGCCGACCACCCATCCAGGATCGGTAGTAGGCGAAGGCATGGCGCATCTGCGTGAACATGTCGCCCGAGCATTTGGTCTCGGTGTCGCCGCTGAGGCTGGGCCGGATGCCCACGGCCAGCATGCGGTCGAACGGTATGTCGCCTATGCCCTGGGCGTTCATCTCGCAGTGCACGCCCAGCGAGGCACTGACCCCGGCATCGGCCATCATCGCAATCTCGTCGGCGCCGCTGAAGCAGCAATGCACAAAGGTCAGGTCATCGCCCAGCGCCCCGGCCTCGTGCATCTGCGCGATCGCCCGCACCTGCGCATTGCGCGCATAGGCCCCCATGTGGATGGTCGAGCGCAGGCCCAGCTCGCGCGCCAGCCGCAGATCGTCCAGCCAGACCTCGCGCCGCGCCATCTCGGGGCCGCGCCCGGCCATGGCCAGCGTCAGCAACTGGTCGTCGCTGGAGAAATAGCGGGCGCGCAGCCGCCTGATGTCCTGCGGATGTCCGCGCTGGCTGTCAAACATCCACGACGCGCCATCCACCAGCGGCCAGCCATGGGCGAACACACCACGGATGCCCGCCTCGCGCAGACCCAGGATGGCGGCGTCGGCATGCTCGGGCGAGTTCTGCACATGCGACCAGTCGAGCATGGTCGTGATGCCGCCATCCAGAGCCGACACGGCGCCCAGCAGCGTGCCCACATGCACGTCCTCGGCGCGGTAGCCGGCCCCCCTGGCGCCCAGCATCTCGGCGAAATAAATCTGCGGATCGATGTCCGCGTAGCAGTGGCGCACGCAGCTTTGCCAGGTATGGCGGTGCGTGTCCACGAAGCCCGGCAGCACGATGGTGTTGCGCGCATCGATGCGCTGGGCATGCGGTGCATCGATGCGCGGGGCCACGGCCGCGATGCGCTCGCCCTCGATCAACACATCGCCGCTGCGCAGCTCACCAATGCCCGGGTCCATGCTGATGATCCAGCCGCCGCTCAGCAGCAAGCATTCCTCGCTCATGCCGCCACCTTCAGCCAGCGGGCCAGTTGCGCCTGCACTTCGCCGGGCCTGGCCAGGCCGTCACTGGCCCAGGCCACATAGGCGTCAGGCCGCACCAGCAGCGCCTTGACCTGGGCCATGGACGCCGGCGCATGGGCGGCGCGGGCCTGCAGCACCGTGACGGGCAGACCCTGCACATCGAGATCCGCGAACTGCCGGCCCGTGCCGTCCAGATCGAGCAACAAAAAGTGCCGCTCGCGCAGCAGTTGCGTGACGCTGGCCGAGCGCCCGTCCAGCAGCAGCAGATCGATATCGGGCATGCGGTGGCCGGCCAGCGCATGGCTGCCCGGCTCGCTGCGGTATGGCGCCTCTAGGCCGCACAACTCCAGCACCAGCTTGCGCTGTACATCGGGCAGGGGAACGATGTGCTGGGCCATGCGCCGTTTGAGCGCCACCGCCTCCGGCCCGAAGCTGAACTGCAGCGCGCACTGCGCCTTCACGCTCTCCAGCAGCGCGTGCATCACCGGCAGCCGCTCGCTCTCATAGGTGTCGAGAACGGCATCGCCGGCCAGACCCCTGACCACGAGAGCGAGCTTCCAGCCCAGGTTGAAGGCGTCCTGCAGGCAGAAATTCATGCCCACACCGCTGGATGGATAGTGGATACGCGCGGACTCGCCGACCAGCAGCACCCGCCCCTGCCGCAGTTGGGGCACGGCCCGCATCTGGTCGTCGAAGCGCGAAGCCCAGCGCAAGCCCTGGATGCCGTAGTCGGTGCCGTGCACGTCGCGTATGCACTGCAGCGCCTCCTGCAGCGTGACGGGCTCGTCCTTGGGCGCATGCATGCGCTCGCGGTGCACGATGTTGAACCGCGTGATGCCCTCGCCAAACGCATAGCCCCGTACCCAGCCCAGTTCGTTGTCCGCATTGAGCCGTCCGCCGGGCCAAGGCGCGGTCAGTTGCGCATCGATCACAATGCCCCGGAACGTGCCCGGCCGGCCCTCGAATGCAATCCCCGCCTGGGTACGCACCACGCTGCGTCCCCCATCGGCCCCGACCAGATACTTCGCCCTCAGCGTGGTGACGGCGCCCTGCGCTTGCCGCGTGTCTTGCACGTCCACCTCCACGCCCTCGGCATGCTGGCGCAGCGCCGTCACCTCCGCACCCCGGCGGATCTGCGCCCCGCACTCTTGCGCCCACGCCCAAAGAAGATCCTCGGTCATGTTCTGGGGCAGGCCCAGCGTAAAGCCGAAGCGCGTGTGCAGATGGCGCCATTCGATGGGATGAAAGCCCGCCCAAATGTGCGATGGCCGGAACGGATAGTCCACGATCTCACGGGTCTTGCGGATGAATCGGTCCGCAATCCCCCGCGCGTCGAACAACTCCAGCACCCGGGGCAACAGGGTGCCCGCACGCGACTGCACGCCCTGCGTGCGCCTTTCCAGCACCAGCGTGCGCGCGCCGGCCCCCGCCAGTTCGGCCGCCATGGTCAGCCCCGACGGGCCCGCTCCCACCACAATCACATCCCACTGCATCGCATCGCCCCCATTCACATCGAAAAACCTGTGACCCACCGGCCTAGAAGGCGTGCGTCACGCCCACTTCCAGCGCCAGTTGGCGCCGCCCCGAGGCCGGAGCCTGATTGCGCATCACGGCCTTTTGCCCCTCCCCGGCCTGCTGCACCACGCCCAGCACATACAGGCTGGTTCGCCGCGACAGCGCGTAGTCGGCATGGGCGTGCGCCTGGCTCCAGCGGTAGGAGGCCAGCCGCGTGAACGCATAGCCGCCGCCCACGCGCAGCGCCGGCGTCACATATTTGTAGAAGCCCAGATCCAGGGTCTGCGCCCGCTCACGCCGGCCCAGGGCCGACAGGCGCGTATGGCTGTAGTTGCCCATCCAGCGCCAGCCATCGCGGGTGTAGGCCAGGCCCGCCGTACCGGTCTCCTGGTCCTGGGAGATCGCTGTGGCTGGCGCCTGGCTGAAGTCCTGGCCGTACAGCCGCGGCACGCCCAGCCTCAGCCCGGGCGCGTAGGGAACGCCCTTGACCGATTCCCAGATGGCCACCGCCTGCAAGGGGCCATCGGTGTAGCCCAGTTGCGCGCCCATCACCCGTCCCGTGTGGGTGGCTGAATCCCGCTCCGCCGCGCCGTACATCGCGCCGAACTGCCAGCCGCCGCGCACGGGGGACTTGTACTTGAGCGTGTTGTTCAGTGCCGTGCCCACCGTGCGGTCCAGATTGCCTGGATGAGTGGCCAGCAGCGAGGTGAACCGCTCCGAGGTGAAGGGCACGGCGTCGGCCAGCAGGTCGTACATCGCCCCCATCGTGAAGCTTCCCCAGGTGGCCGAAGTCAGGCCCACATAGCTCTCCAGCGGCGCCATGGTCCCCGTATCGGTGAATACGTACTGGCTCCAGCGGAAGATGGCCGACAGACCGCCTCCCAGCGACTCGCGCCCCGACAGCGCGATGGAGGGCGCCGCATGGGTGCCCGTCTGCTGCAACTTGCCGCCACCGTCCGAATCCCGGGTATAGAGCACGCCGGCGCCCAACAGGCCCGACAGGGTCAGGCTGGATGTCAATGGCTGCCCCTGGGTTTGGGTTTGGGTTTGGGTTTGGGCCTGCGTCACCGGCTGGGACTGGGCAGCTACCGGCAGCCCCGTGCTGGCGCCGCAAAGGCCCGCCACCCAGCACAGGCCGCTGCCGCGCCTGTAGCCCCGGGCACGGATGCCGAGGGAAATAGGGCATGCTCCATCGCCCGATTCGCGTCGTGAAAGCAATCCGAACATGTATGTCTCCGAAATGAATGCGCCCTGCATCGGAACGCTTGTGGTCTTGCGGGTCCGGGGCAGATGATCAGCTCCGTTGATACATACGTAAAATTTATTGTTTAAATTCAATCCATTTGCATAGCAAATACGGAGACGCGCCATGCGCTTTCACAAGCTCGACCTGAACCTGCTGGTTGTCCTCGACGCCCTGTTGGCCACGCGCAGCGTGAGCAAGTCCGCCGAGCGGCTTTTCCTGAGCCAGCCCGCGACCAGCCTGGCGCTGGGGCGGCTGCGCGACTACTTCAAGGACGAGCTGCTGGTTTCCGTGGGCAAGACCCTGGTGCCCACGCCGCTGGCCAACGAGCTGGCCAAGCCCGTGCGCGATGTGCTGCTGCAGATCCAGACGATCGCGCATGCCCGACCCTCCTTCGATCCGGCCACCTCGCAGCGGCGCTTCACCATAGAGTCCTCCGACTACGTGATCAGCGTGCTGCTGACACAGGTGGTGCGACGGGCCGCCACCCTGGCGCCGCTGATGCAGTTCGACCTGCGCGCCATCAGCCCGCAGACGCCCGAACATCTGGACAGCGGAGAGGCCGAGCTGCTGATCGCCCCCGAATTCGCGAAAGTGGCAGGCCACCCCTTCGAGCCTTTGTTCGAAGATGGCTTCTCCTGCCTCGTCTGCGCGGACAGCCCGCTACTCGACGGCCCGCTGACGCCAGCACGGTATTTCGATGCGGCCCACATCGGCGTGGAATGGGGCGGCGGCAGGCGCACCACGTTCGACGCGCGGCTGATGTCCACCGGCAAGCGCAGCCGCCGCCAGGAAGTGATCGCACCCAACTTCACCCTGCTGCCGGAGCTGCTCGTGGGCACGCAGCGCATTGCCACACTGCCCACTCGCCTGGCGCAGCACATGGCGCGGCGCTTTGCGCTGCAGGTGCTGCAGTGCCCGGTGGAGATTCCCCGGTTCACGGAATTGTTGCAATGGCACAAGCACCAGGAGCGAGATCCGGCCATCGCCTGGCTGCGTTCCCTGATCCGCGATGCCGGCGCCAGCCTGGACCGGCTCGCCCCGGACGTGGGACATTGAGCCGGTGCGGACTGTAGCGCTCGCCACTGGCGGCCGCCCTGCACGCTCTAAAGGGCCGTTTCAGAACAGACTGCGCTGCGGCAGCAGCAGCGACGGGTGGTAGAGGCTGCAATCGAGCCGCAGCGGCTCGCGGTTGAACCCGTACCGACGGCAGGCCAGGGCAAAGCGCTGGCGCAACAGCTCGGCCCAGTGGCCGGTACCTTTCATGCGCTGGCCGAACTCGGCGTTGTACACGTGGCCGGCCTCGCGCTGCTCGCCCTGGATGCCGTGCAGGTCGCGCACGCGCTCCATCACGCGGCGGGCGCGGTCGGGGTAGTGCACCTGCAGCCATTGCTCGAACAGCGGCGCCACTTCCCAGGGCAGGCGCAGCACGGCATAGAAGGCGTGGCGCGCACCTGCGTCGGCGGCCGCCTCCAGCACCTTCTCCAGGTCTTCGTTGATGAAGGGAATCTGCGGTGCCAGGCTCACGCCCAAGGGCACGCCCGCCTCGGTCAGCGCGCGGATGCTGCGCAGCCGGCGGTGCGGCGCGGCGGCGCGCGGCTCCAGGTGGCGTGCCAGGTCGGCGTCCAGCGTGGTCAGCGTGATGTGCACCGAGGCCAGGCCCTGGCGCGCCAGCGGGGCCAGCAGGTCCAGGTCACGCTCCACCCCGCTGCCCTTGGTGACGATGGAAAACGGGTGGCGCGCCTCGGCCAGCACTTCGATCAGGCGGCGCGTCAGCCCCAGCTCGCGCTCCACGGGCTGGTAGCAGTCGGTGACCGAGCCCAGCATCACGGGCGCGGCCACATGGCTGGCGCGCGACAGCTCGGCACGCAACAGCTCGGGCAGGTTCTGCTTGGCGATGAGCCGGGTCTCGAAGTCCAGCCCTGGCGACCAGCCCAGGTAGCTGTGCGTGGGCCGGGCATAGCAATAGATGCAGCCATGCTCGCAGCCCCGGTAGGGATTGAGCCCCATGTGAAACGGCAGGTCGGGCGACTGGTGGCGGCTCAGCGCCGAGCGGGCCTGCTCCCAGCGCAGTTCGGTGCGCAGGGGCGCGGCTTCCTCGCCTTCGGCAGGCGCCTCAAGGCTGCCCCAGCCGTCGTCAAAGGCCTCGCGCGGATCGGTGGTGAAGCGGTGTGCCAGTTGGCTGGCTGCGCCCCGGCCCTTGATGGGGTGCAGGGGCACCCGGGCCGTGTCGTGATGAGGCGTGGGAGGACTGGAAAGCATGAAGCAACTGTATAAAAATACAGTCATACCAACAAGCACTCCCCGCATGCCTGCGGTTGCGAAGTGGGTTTTGCCGGCTTGGCAAGTGCCCGCGCCAATCCGCACCGCACCGTGCGGGTTCGCTTGGCAGAACGCGCACGGGCCTGCACAATGGCCTTATCGCACCAACTTGGTGCTTTTCTCTTTTCTGAAGATGCCTTGGCCCGGACAACCGCGTTGCCCGGGCTTTTGTCCGTTTGGGCGCCGCTGCCCTTCACTGCAGCCACGGCGCAAGCACACAAGGGAGCCAACACCATGGAGCGCAAGCCCCACATCATTCTTTCGTCCCTGGACCTGGAACGCATCGAGGCCCTGCTGGACAAGCAGCCCGCCTTTCCCGGCCGCGAGGCGCTCGAGGCCGAGCTGGACCGTGCCGACGTGCTCGAGCCCAAGGAAATGCCGCCCAACGTGGTGACCATGAATTCCACGGTGCGCTTCACGCTGCTGGAGTCGGGCAAGACCAATACGCTGACCCTGGTCTATCCCAAGGAGATGGATGGCAGCGCCGACAAGGTGTCGGTGTTCGCGCCCGTGGGCATTGCCCTGCTGGGCCTGAGCGTGGGCGACCAGTCCCGCATGCCCGGCCCCTCGGGCCAGGTCACCGTGCGCGTGGACGCCATCGAGTTCCAGCCGGAAAGCGCGGGCGAGCTGCACCGTTGAACGCCGACCGGCGTGAAGCGAAAAAGGCAGCCCACCGGCTGCCTTTGTTGTTTGTGGACTGACGCACCGCGCCTCAGCGCAGGCCCGCCACAAACGCCGCGATCAGGCCGGTGCCCACCAGGCCCGCCTGCCAGCGCAGCGCCATGTGCCAGCTGGGAACGTGGCGCTCCACGCGCTCGTACAGCAGATGGCCGGCCGCAATCGACAGCGCAAAGGCCGTGCACATGCCCAGCAGGGCGGCGGGAATGGACTGCGGCCAGAAATGGCTTTCCACGGCGTTGACCAGCAGGCAGACCGAGAAGTGCACGAGAAACACCGAGTACGAAATCTTGCCCAGCCGGCGCAGCGGCGCCCAGCCTTGTGCCTGGGCGAATGCGGGGCTGCGCATGGCCGCGACCAGGGCCAGCGCCGTGGCACCGGCCAGCGCGATGCGGTCGCGCCACTCCAGTGCCAGCGCCGCCACGACCAGGGCCACGATCAGCAGGGACCAGCTCCAGGCCGTCGAGGACTTGTCCGCATGCGCGGCCCAGTAGGCCAGCATGCCCAGGCCGTAGGCGCCAAAGAAGTACGGCGCCCACACATCCCATTGCGCATCCAGATTGAAGCCCAGCAGCGAGGCCGCCACGCCGATCACCACCAGCGCCTGCGCCACGCTCGGCGTCCAGGGCCAGCAGCGCGACAGCGCCTGGCCGCCGAAGCGTCGGCGCAGCAAGGCGCCGCCCCAGCGCGTGCCGGCCAGCAGCAGCGCCGTCAGCGCAAACAGCTGGAAGTCGATGGACACGTACCAGACGCCGGCGGACAGCGACTCCTCGCCCACGATGTTCTGCAGTAGCAGCGCATGCGCCACCAGCTGCCAGAGATCGGGCTCGCCCGACACCGAGGCATGGTCGAACCAGGGCCGCACGGTCGCCGAGACGACGACGGCCACGACCAGGGCCACGGCATAGGGCACGACCAGGCGCACGAAGCGGCGCCCGATGCGCGACCACGGATCGCTGTGCTGGCCGTGGCCTTGCGGCGCCATGCTGGCTGCCGCCAGGTAGCCGCCCAGCACCAGGAAGATCTGCACGGCCATGCGCGCATATTCATAGAGCCAGTCGATGAGGTCCGGCGCGGCCGGATGGGCGATATCGGACATGGGGCCGTAGAAGGCCAGGTGGTGCCAGACGATGGCGGCACAGGCCAGGCCCTTGGTGCAGTCGATCAGCGCACTGCGGCTAGCGTGGGACATGGGGCAATCTGCAATCTGCGAACGGGTCGGGAAGCGGGAAGCGGGAGGCGCTGGGCCCGGGCCGCCTGGCCACAAGCCCGCAAAGGCGCCATTGTGCGCCTTTTGACTGCGTCTTGCAGAAAGCTGACGCACCGCTTTCCAAGCCGCACAGGACATGCCGGCACGCGAAGGCACAATGCATGCCATGACGCAACCCAAACCTCTTCCGGCGTTGAACCGGCAGTTCGTCTCGCACTTCGGCGAGATGGGCAGCCGCTGGGGCATCAACCGCACGGTAGGCCAGATCTACGCTCTGCTGTTTCTTTCGCCCGAGCCGCTCAATGCCGACCAGATCGCCGAGACGCTGGAGTTCTCGCGCTCCAACGTGAGCATGGGGCTCAAGGAATTGCAGGCCTGGCGCCTGGTGCAATTGCGCCACCAGCCCGGCGACCGGCGCGAGTATTTCGAGGCGCCGCAGGATGTCTGGGAAATCTTCCGCCGCCTGGCAGAGGAACGCCGCCGCCGCGAGATCGAGCCCACCCAGTCCATGCTGCGCGCCGCCATGCTGGAGGAAGTCACCACCGAAGAGGAACGCTACGCCCAGCAGCGCATGCGCGACATGTACGAGCTGATCGACCGGCTCATGAACTGGTTCGACGACGTGCAGCGCCTGTCGCCCGAGACCGCCATGCAGCTCATGGGCATGGGCACGGCCGTGACGCGGCTGCTGGATCTGAAGGACCGCATCACGGGCGGCAAGGGCCGCGCCAAGGCGGATGACACCGACGATTGAACCTGGCAAGCCTGCGTACAAAAATGAGCTCCCGAGGGAGCTCATTGTGTTTACAGCAATGCTTCATTGGCGGTAAGCGCGTGCAAAAACTGGCGTAGCCCAAAGCGAGGGACACCGAGCAAGGGCCGCCCCCGCAGCGAGGGTGTCGTCCCCCTCCCGAAGAGAGAGGGGGAAGGCGCGAAGCGCCTCAGGGGGAGCTTTATTTCTCCCGGGCCAGGAGTTCGCGGCGCGTGGCCTCGTCGTCCATCAGTTCGTACCACATCGCGTTGAGCACCGCGAAGGCGGCCGCCAGCGGCAGGCCGAGCAACCAGGCGAAGTACCACATGGTGTTGTGTCCTTTCTTGACGTTGACTGTCGTTTCTTGATTCGGTGGATCAGTACGAGTGGCCGCGGCCCTCGATGATGGCCATCGGGTCGACCTTGCCGCGCAGCACGCTGTAGACCCAGCTGGTGTAGGCCACGATGAGGGGCACGAAGATCAGCGCGCACACCAGCATGATGAACAGCGTCACATGGCTGGACGAAGAGTCCCAGACCGTGAGGCTGTGCTGCGGGTTCAGCGACGAGGGCAGGATGAACGGGAACATGGACGCCCCCACGCTGGCGATGATGCCGGCAATGCCCAGGCCGCTGGACAGCAGGGCCAGCCACTCGCGGCGCAGCCACAGGCCCAGCGCCGCCAGCAGCGGCATCAGCAGGCCGATGGCCGGCACGGCCCAGAGCACGGGCCGGGCCTGGTAGTTGGCAAACCAGGCGCCCGCCTGCAGCGCAGCCGTCTTGAACAGCGGGTTGGACGGTCCGGTGGTGTTGACCTCGCTGGTGATGCGGTAGCCGTTGAGCGCGGCCAGCCACACGCCGGCCGCCGCGAACAGCACCGTGGTGGCGACGGCCGCCACCATGCCGAGGCGGCGCGCGCGCGCGGCCACATCGCCCTCGGTCTTGAACACCAGCCAGGACGCACCATGCATGAGCAGCATGCACAGCGAGACCAGGCCGGCCAGCAGCGCAAACGGGTTGAGCAGGCCGAAGAACGTGCCCTCGTAGTAGATGCGCATGTCGGGCGCCAGGCGGAAGGGCACGCCCTGCAGCACATTGCCCAGGGCCACGCCGAAGATCAGCGCGGGCACCACGCCGGCCATGCACAGCACGGCATCCCAGCGCGCGCGCCAGGCCGGCTCCTCGCGCTTGCTGCGGAACTTGAAGGCCACGGGCCGCAGGATCAGCGCCACCAGGGCCGCGAACATGGCCAGGTAAAAGCCCGAGAACGACACGGCATACAGCTGCGGCCAGGCCGCAAAGATGGCGCCGCCGCCCAGGATGAGCCAGACCTGGTTGCCTTCCCAGACCGGGCCCAGAGAGTTGATGACGACGCGGCGCTCCACGTCGGTCCTGGCCGCCAGCGGCAGCAGCGCGGCAGCGCCCAGGTCAAAGCCATCGGTGACGGCAAAGGCGATGAGCAGCACGCCCAGCAGGCCCCACCACAGCAGGCGCAGGATGTCGTAGCTGATCAGTTCGTGAAGAATCATGGTGACAATCTCCCTTGGTCATTGCCCGCGGGCGAGTTTTTGCATCAGAGGGAAGTAGGTGGTCAGGTGCGGTGCGCTTTCCTCCTGCGGTCCCTTGCGGATGGCCTTCACCATGAGCTTCATCTCGATGACGAAGAGCACGGAGTAGATGGCGATGAAGCCTGCAATCGTCAGCAGCAGCGTGCCCGCGCCCAGGTTGGAGACGGCCAGCGCCGTGGGCAGCACGCCTTCGATGATCCAGGGCTGGCGGCCCACCTCGGCCACGATCCAGCCGCACTCGGCCGCGATCCAGGGCAGGGGAATGGCGATCACGGCCAGCTTGAGCATCCACGGATGGGCGTCCAGCCTGCGCCGCACCGACAGCCAGAAGAAGGCCGCCGTGAGCGCGATGAAGAACATGCCCAGCCCCACCATGATGCGGAAGGCCCAGAACAGCGGCCCCACGGCCGGCACGGTGTCCCAGGCGGCCTGGGCGATCTGCGCGTCCGTGGCCTGGCGCGGGTCGTCCACGTAGCGCTTGAGCAGCAGCGCGTAGCCCAGTTGCCCGCCCTTGTCCTCGAAGACGGCCTTGGCCTCGGCCGGCACCTGGCCCGTGGGGCCGGCGGCGCGGATGGCCTCCAGCGCGCCATAGGCCTCGATGCCGTTGCGGATGTACTGCTCGGTGCGCTGGACCAGGTCGTTGATGCCGGGGATCTCGGTGGTCAGCGAGCGCGTGCCGATCAGGCCCATGACCCAGGGAATGTGCACGGCATAGTGCGTCTCGCGTGCGGCCTTGTCGGGGAAGCCGAAGGCCGTGAAGGCGGCCGGTGCGGGCTCGGTGTCCCACATGGCCTCGATGGCGGCCAGCTTCATCTTCTGGTGCTCCGACGACAGGTAGCCGCTTTCATCGCCCAGCACCACCACCGACAGCGCGGCGGCCAGGCCGAACGAGGTGGCCACCGTCATGGAGCGGCGCGCCAGCTGGATGTGCCGGCCCTTGAGCAGATACCAGGCCGAGACGCCCAGCACGAAGATGGCCGCCGTCACGTAGCCGGCCGAGACCGTGTGCACGAACTTGGCCTGGGCCACGGGGTTGGTCAGCACGGCAAAGAAGTCGGTGACCTCCATGCGCATGGTCTGCGGGTTGAACGCCGCGCCCACGGGGTTTTGCATCCAGCCGTTGGCGATCAGGATCCACAGCGCCGAGAAGTTCGAGCCCAGGGCCACGCACCAGGTGGTCACCAGGTGGCCGACCTTGCTCAGGCGGTCCCAGCCGAAGAAGAACAGGCCCACGAAGGTGGCTTCGAGGAAGAAGGCCATCAGCCCCTCGATGGCCAGCGGCGCGCCGAAGATGTCGCCCACGTAGTGGCTGTAGTAGCTCCAGTTCATGCCGAACTGGAACTCCATCACGATGCCCGTGGCCACGCCCATGGCGAAGTTGATGCCGAACAACGTGCCCCAGAACTTCGTCATGTCGCGCCAGATGGTGCGGCCCGTCATCACGAAGACGGTCTCCATGATGGCGATGATCACGGCCAGGCCGATGGTCAGCGGCACGAACAGGAAGTGGTAGAGCGCCGTTACCGCGAACTGCAGCCGCGATAGATCGACGATGTCGAGGTCCATGGTGAGATCCTTTCTCTCGGGGTACTTGGTGAAATCCTTGATCAGCCGTCCTGCCGCAGGCGCGCCAGGGCCGCCTCGAACGGCGGTGTGCCGCGCAGCGCCTCGGACACCACGCGGCCCTGCTCCACCCACAGCAGCCGGTCGGCCAGTTGCGCCTCCCGCAGCTTGTGGGTGGCCAGCACCAGGGTGCGGCCCCGGGCTGCACTGTCCAGCCGCACCAGCAGGTCGGCGGCCGTGCGTGCATCCAGGCCTTCGGTCACTTCGTCCAGCAGCCAGCAGCGCGCGGGGCTCAGCAGCAGCCGCGCCAGCGCCAGGCGCCGTGCCTGGCCGCCGGACAGGCCCAGCCCGCCCTCGCCCAGCCGCGTGTCCAGGCCCTGCGCCATGGCGCGCACATCGCCGGCCAGCCCGGCGACTTCCAGCGCCGCCCACAGCGTGTCCTCGGCGGCCTGGGGGCAGGCCAGCAAAAGGTTGTCGCGCAGGCTGTCCTCGAACAGTTCGGTGCGCTGCGTCATCCAGGTGCAGCGCCGGGCATGCACGGCGCCGGCCAGCGGCTGGAGCTCGCCGGCCATCAGGGACAGCAGCGTGGTCTTGCCCGCGCCGCTGGCGCCCAGCAGGGCGACACGCTCGCCCTCGGCGATACGGATGTCCTGGGCCAGCACGGCGGCACGGGGTGCCACGACCTGCTCCAGCTCAACCGCCAAGCCCTGCCTGGGCACAGCCGGTTCGCAGGCGCCTTGCGCAGCGCCATCGCGCAGGGCGGGCGCCAGCCGGCGCGCGGCCAGCCAGCTGCGGCCGGCCTCCAGCGCGCCACGGCGCAATGCCGCAAAGGGCTCCATGGCCGTCAGCGCCAGCAACAGGGCCAGCGCAGCCACGGGGGCGCCCAGCAGGCCGGCCTCGGCCAGCCAGCCTACGCCCAGCAGCACACCGGCCAGGGCCAGGGCGCCGCACAGGCCTTGCACGAAGGAAGTTCGGGCCTCCAGGCCGTGGAGTGCGGCGTCGGCCTCGGCCACGCGGGCGTCCAGGGCGGCAATGCGTTCGCAATGCGCGGCCAGGGTGCCGGCCATGGCCAGCTCCGCCTGCCCGGCCACCAGGTCGGCCGTGCGGGCGCGCAGGGACTCCAGCGCCAGCGCGCGGCGCACGGCGGGCCGGCGCGCACTGCGGGCCAGCCACAGGGCGCTGCCCAGGCCCGTGGCCAGCAGCCACGCAGCCAAGGCCAGGCCCAGCCACCAGCGCATCAGTCCCAGCGCAAGGGCGGCCACCAGCGTGGCACCCGTGGCGGCCAGCAAGGGCACGAACAGGCGCAGGTACAGGCTGTCCAGCGCATCCACGTCGGCCGTCAGCCGCTGCAGCAGGCGCGCGGGCCGCAGGCGCAGGCTCAGGGCGGCGGCGGGAGTGGCCCAACTGCGCAGCAGCCGCTCGCGCAGGGCGGCCAGCACGGCCAGGGTGGCGTCATGGGTGACCAGCCGTTCGGCATAGCGGGTGCCCGTGCGGCCCAGGGCCAGCAGGCGGATACCGGCCGAGGGCATGAAGACGTCGAAGACGATGGCCGTGGCCGGCACCAGCCCGGCCAGCGCCGTGGCCGTGATGAACCAGCCCGACAGGCCCAGCAGCGCCATGCCCATGAGCACCGTGAGCAAGGCCAGCAGCGCGCCGCCCAGCCACAGGCGGCGGGGCGCCATGCGCGCCAGGGCGGCAAGCACGGGCCGGAGGGTGGAGCGGGGCTTCATGCGGCCAGCTCCTGCGGGGCGGCATGGCCCGCCAGCTCCACCACGCGGTGCATGGCGGCGGCCAGTTCGGCATCGTGGGTGGCGACGATCAGCGTGCGCCCGCGTGCCAGCTGCAGCAGGGCATCGGTGACCTGGGCGGCCGTGGCCGGGTCCAGGTGGGCCGTGGGTTCATCGACCAGCAGCAGGCCTGCCTCGCGCGACAGGGCCAGGCGCGCCAGGGCCAGGCGCACGATCTCCCCGCCCGACAGGCCGGCTCCGCCCTCGCCCAGCGTGGCGCCGGCACGGGCCTCGGCCAGCTTGCCCAGACCGGCCAGCCGCAAGGCCTGGCGCAGTTCGCCGAAGGTGAATCCCGGGCGGCCCAGCCGGAGGTTTTCGGCCACCGAGCCGGCGAACACATGGGGGCTCTGTCCCATCCAGGCCATGCGCGCGCGCAGCCGGCCGGCCGATTCGCCGTCGAGCAGCTGGCCGTCGATATGGATGCGCCCAGGCTCGGCCACCGGCAGCAGGCCGGCAATCTGCGCCAGCAGCAGCGACTTGCCGCTGCCGCTGGGGCTCCACAGCGCCACATGCTCGCCAGGCCGCACGTCCACCGTGAGCGCCGGCAGCGTGACCGCGCCGCCTGGCGCCTGGGGCCGCACCTGCTCCAGGTGCAGGGCGCAGGCCTGGCCGGCCGCCCTGCCGGGCGCAGCCAGTGCGCCGGGCAGCGGCTGCGCATCGCGGCCCAGCTCGCCCAGGGCCTGCAGCGCAGCCTCGCCGCTGGCGCGGTCGTGCCAGACGGCAGACAGCTCACGCAGGGGATCGAAGAAGCTGGGCGCCAGCAGCAGCACGAACAGCGCCTGGCCCAGGCTCAGTGTCTGGCCCCAGCTGCCAAAGGGCAGATGGCCCAGCAGGTGAAAGCCAACGTAGACGGCCACCATGGCCACGCCCAGGGCCGAGAACAGCTCCAGCACCGCGGAGGACAGAAAGGCGATGCGCAGCACGCGCATGCTGCGTTCGCGCAGGGATTCGGCATTGGCGCGCAGCCGCTGCGCCGTGGCATCCACCGCGCCCAGGGAGCGCAGGGTGGACAGGCCGCGCAGGCGGTCGAGCAGGAAGGCGTTCATGCCGCCCAGCTCCACCATCTGCGCCTGGCTGGCCGCCTTGGCGCGCCAGCCGACGATGGCCATGAACAGCGGGATCAGCGGCGCGGCCACCACCAGGATCAGCGCCACCACCCAGCTCTGGCTGGCCACGGCCAGCGCAATCACCAGCGGCACGGTGCGCACGCGCCACATGGCGGTCTGGTAGCGCGACAGCCAGGGCACGATGGCCTCGGCCTGCTCGGCCATGGCGCTGGCCGCCTGGCCCGAGGCCGCGCGCTGGCGGTCCAGCGGCGAGGTGCCCGCCAGCGTGCGCAGCACCTGCGCGCGCAGCGCGCTCACCAGGCTGCGTGCCTGCAGATTGGCGCGGCGTGTGCCGCTGGCATCGCACCAGGCGCGCAACCCGCCCAGCAGTGCCACGCCGGCCGCGAGCTGCCACATTGGCCACAGCGGCTCTCTGCCCGCGCCATCGGCCATGGACTGCACGGCCAACGCCAGCAGCAGCGCCTGGGGCAGCCACAGCAGCGAGGCCAGCACCAGGCGCCCCGTACCCGCCATCGGACGACGCGCCAGCTGGTGGAACTCAGGCAATGACGGGGTACAAGGTTTGTTCATTTATTCTGTAATTTCAGTATTTACTGAAATTACGCAAAGAATTCTAAACAAACTTGCTCCAGGCAAGTCGCTCGTAGGGGGAAGCCGAGTGAAGCAGTCAAGCGTGCGCAAGGGGTTTTGCGCAAACAACTTCGAGGACCGGACCCGCACAGCGTGGGTAATACCCAAAGAAAACGGCGCCCGAAGGCGCCGTCTGGCAGAGTAGGAGAAGAGCCCGTCCTGGGCTCTGCCGACCTTACGGGGTGGACAGCAGGCGGTCGCGCGCCTGGTTGTATTCACGCTTGAGACGCTCCACCAGCTCGCCCGCACCCGTGACTTCGCGAATGGCGCCAATGCCCTGGCCGCAGCCCCAGATGTCCTTCCAGGCCTTCTTGGCGTCGCCGCCGAAGTTCATCTTGCTGGGGTCCGACTCGGGCAGGTTGTCGGGGTCCAGGCCAGCCGCGCGGATGGACGGCGCCAGGTAGTTGCCGTGCACGCCCGTGAACAGGTTGCTGTAGACGATGTCGTCGGACGTGCCGTCCACGATGGCCTGCTTGTAGGCGTCGTGCGCACGCGCCTCATGCGTGGCGATGAAGGCCGAGCCGATATAGGCGAAGTCCGCACCCATGGCCTGGGCCGCGAGGATGGCGCCGCCCGAGGCGATGGAGCCCGACAGCGCCACGGGGCCGTCGAACCATTCGCGGATTTCCTGGATCAGCGCGAACGGGCTCTTGACACCCGCATGGCCGCCCGCGCCCGCCGCCACGGCGATCAGGCCGTCGGCCCCCTTTTCGATGGCCTTGTGCGCGAACTTGTTGTTGATGATGTCGTGCAGCACCACGCCGCCCCAGCTGTGCACGGCCTGGTTCACGTCCTCGCGCGCGCCCAGGCTGGTGATGACGATGGGCACCTTGTACTTGGCGCACATCTGCATGTCGTGCTCGAGCCGGTCATTGCTCTTGTGCACGATCTGGTTGATGGCGAACGGCGCCGAGGGCCGGTCCGGATGGGCCTTGTCCCAGGCGGCCAGGGTCTCGGTGATCTCGGCCAGCCAGTCTTCGAGCTGCTCGGCCGGGCGCGCGTTGAGCGCGGGCATGGAACCCACGATGCCGGCCTGGCACTGGGCGATCACGAGCTTGGGGTTGCTGATGATGAACAGCGGCGAGCCGATCACTGGCAGGGCCAGTTTCTTCAGCGCCGGGGGAAGCTTGGACATGCGTTGTCTCCGTTGGTTCTCGGTATCTCTGTCTGCGTTGTGCCTTGCGGGAGCGCCGGGTCAGAAGGCGTCCATGGGCAGTGCCATCACGCTGCCTGCGCCGTGCACGATGGCATCGCGCAGGCCCGCCGCCTTGACGAGGATGTGCTCGGCATAAAAGCGCGCCGTCGCAATCTTCGCGCGCATGAAGGCCTCGTCCTGTCCCTTGTGCAACAGCTGCTCGGCCGCCAGCAGGGCGCGGCCCATCTGCCAGCCTGCGACGAGGTTGCCCGCCAGCATCAGGTAGGGAACGCTGCCGGCGTACACGGCATTGGGCTCGGCCTTGGCCTGGCCCGAGACGAAGTGCACCGCCTCCACGAAGGCCTGGCGCGCAGCGGCCAGTTGGCGGGCCACGGCCAGTGCCTCAGGCGTGCCGCTGGCGGCCAGCTCGGCCTCGGTCTTCTCGATCTGGCCCGCGATGGCCAGCGCGGTCTGGCCGCCATCGCGCGCCGTCTTGCGGCCCACCAGGTCATTGGCCTGGATGGCGGTCGTGCCTTCGTAGATGGTCAGGATCTTGGCGTCGCGGTAGTACTGGGCGGCGCCCGTCTCCTCGATGAAGCCCATGCCGCCGTGCACCTGCACGCCCAGGCTGGTGACTTCCAGGCTCATCTCGGTGCTGTAGCCCTTGACCAGGGGCACCATGAATTCATAGAAGGCCGCATTGGCCTCGCGCACCTGGGCGTCGGCATGGTGATGGGATGCGTCGTAGGCCGCGGCGGCCGTGGCCGCCATGGCGCGGCAGCCCTCGGTGTAGGCACGCATGGTCATGAGCATGCGGCGCACATCGGGGTGGTGGATGATGGTGGCGCTGGCCTTCACACTGCCGTCCACGGGGCGGCTTTGCACGCGCTCGCGGGCATAGGCCACGGCGTGCTGGTAGGCGCGCTCGGCCACGGCAATGCCCTGCACGCCCACGGCGTAGCGGGCCGCGTTCATCATGATGAACATGTATTCGAGGCCGCGGTTTTCCTCGCCCACCAGGTAACCGATGGCGCCCCCGTTGTCGCCGTACTGCAGCACGGCCGTGGGCGAGGCCTTGATCCCCATCTTGTGCTCGATGCTCACGCAGTGCACATCGTTGCGCGCGCCCAGCGATCCATCCTTGTTGACCAGGAACTTGGGCACCACGAACAGGCTGATGCCCTTGACGCCCTCGGGCGCCCCGGCCACGCGGGCCAGCACCAGATGGACGATGTTCTCGGCCATGTCGTGCTCGCCATAGGTGATGAAGATCTTGGTGCCGAAGACCTTGTAGCTGCCATCGGGCTGCGGATCGGCCTTGGTGCGCACCAGGGCCAGGTCGGAGCCGGCCTGGGGCTCGGTCAGGTTCATGGTGCCGGTCCACTCGCCGGTCACCAGCTTCTCGAGATAGGTGGCCTTGAGCTCATCGCTGCCCGCCGTCAGCAGGGCCTCGATGGCGCCGTCGGTCAGGAGCGGGCACAGCGCAAAGCTCAGGTTGGCGCTGTTGAGCATTTCCACGCAGGCCGCGCCAATCGTCTTGGGCAGGCCCTGGCCGCCAAAATCCTGCGGATGCTGCAGGCCCTGCCAGCCGCCTTCGGCGTACTGGCGAAAGGCCTGCTTGAAGCCCGCCGTGGTGGTGACCACGCCGTCCTTGAGGCTGGAAGGCGCCACGTCGCCCGGCAGGTTCAGCGGCGCCACCACGCCTTCGCACAGCTTGGCGCATTCCTCCAGCACGGCCTGGGCGGTCTCGAGGCCAGCCTCCTCGAAACCGGGCAACTGCGCCACCTGGTCGATCTGGGCCAGATGCTCCATGGCGAACAGCATGTCTTTGAGGGGAGCCGAGTAAGTCATTGTTGAACCTTCCTGAACAGAGCCTGGACCGCCGGCGCGCAGCGCGCGGCGACCTGGGACAGCGGGCGCGCCGCCACGGCACTACTGCATTGCTGCGTTATTGCGTGACGCGGCCCGATGCGTTGACGATGGACAAATCCACGAATTTCGAGCCCGCCTGCGAGCCCGGACGATAGGTAACCCAGTAGCCGCCCAGATCGAAGGCGTCCAGGCCGCGCAGCGAAGCGGCCAGCTTCTCGCGCGTCAGCGGCTGGGTGCGGCGCATGGCCTCCACGATGACGCGGGCGTTCACATAGCCTTCCATCATGGCGTAGCTGACCGGCACGGTCAGCGACTTGCCGGCAGCGGTGGCCGCGTCCCTGAACTCCTTGTTCAGGCGCATGGTCACCTTGTAGGGACTGGGCACGACCTGGGCAATGGACAGGCCGCTCATGAACTCCACGGGCAGGCGCTTGGCCAGTTGCTCGATATCGGCTTCCGATGTCGCGTAGATCTGGGCCGTGCCGCCCGCCATGCGGTACGCCTCGACGAAGGCCGAGGTCACGGGGCTGGAGGCCACCACCATCACGGCCTGCGCCGAAGGCTGGGCCTTTTGCAACTGGGACACGGCCTTGTCCATGGCGCCCTTGCCCGTGCTCAGCGAGGCGCTGACCACCAGCTTGGCCTTGGAAGGCGCAATCGCCTTGTCCACAAGTTCAGCCACGGCCTTGGCATCCGGGCGCTCGTCATGCAGCAGGGCCAGGCGCGTGATGCCCACGGTGGCCAGGTGCGAGGCGATCTTGGCCATTTCCTCGGGCAGGTTGGCGCGCGTGCTGAAGATCTGGGGATGGCTCAGCACACGCGTGTCCGTGCTCTGGTAACCCACCAGGGAGATCTGGGACTGGTCGAGCAGCTTGCTGTCCAGCAGCGAAGCCATGTTGCGGTTGCCGAAATAGCCGGCCAGCACCACGGGTTTGGACTCGTCCAGCAGCTTGCGGGTCTTGTCCACGGTTTCATCGGGGTGGCCCACATCGTCCACCGTGACCAGTTGCACGGGCTGGCCCTGCACGCCGCCGGCCTTGTTGATCTGGTCGAAGTACAGGCGCATGCCCTGGGCATAGGCCCGGCCCTGCGTCGCGCCGGCTCCCGACATGGGTGCCACCTGCCCCACCACCCAGGCATTGGCCTCGGCGGCCAGCGCCATGGCGCCACAGACAAAGGCCACGGCCGTGCGGGCCAGGCGCAAGCGCATCATCTTCATTTCAATCTCCCTCTCGGTTCATGCCATTGCCAGCACCCGCTGGCGGCCAAAGCCGTTGTTGTAGTCGTTGCCGCGAACCATGACCAGCGGGCCATCCCGGCATCCGTGACGGAAAAAGAGGGGCCTTGTGCCCCTCATTTTTCAGCTTTGGTCGCTTACAGCGCCTGCACCAGCTCG
Organism: Delftia sp. WSY_10; assembly: GCF_043104705.1. Taxonomy (NCBI): domain Bacteria; kingdom Pseudomonadati; phylum Pseudomonadota; class Betaproteobacteria; order Burkholderiales; family Comamonadaceae; genus Delftia; species Delftia sp. WSY_10. Next base: position 135,652 of record NZ_JBICKY010000057.1, read on the forward strand.
GGCACGGCCTGGAACAGGTCGGCCTCCAGGCCGTAGTCGGCCACCGAGAAGATCGGTGCCTCGGGATCCTTGTTGATCGCCACGATCACCTTGGAGTCCTTCATGCCGGCCAAGTGCTGGATGGCGCCCGAGATGCCCAGGGCGATGTACAGCTGCGGAGCGACGATCTTGCCGGTCTGGCCGACCTGCAGGTCGTTGGGCGCATAGCCCGCATCCACCGCAGCGCGCGAAGCGCCGATGGCCGCGCCCAGCTTGTCGGCCAGGGGCGTGATGACTTCCTGGAACTTCTCGCTGCTGCCCAGCGCGCGGCCGCCGGAGACGATGATCTTGGCGGCCGTCAGCTCGGGGCGGTCGCTCTTGGTCACTTCACGGCCCACGAAGCTGCTCTTGCCGCTGTCGCCAGCGGCGGCCAGCTGCTCCACCTGGGCGCTGCCGCCCGTGGTGGCCGCTGCGTCAAAGCCCGTGCCGCGCACGGTGATGACCTTGATCTTGTCGCTGCTTTGCACCGTGGCAATGGCGTTGCCTGCGTAGATGGGGCGCTCGAACGTGTCGGCGCTGTCCACCTTGGTGATGTCGCTGATCTGGGCCACGTCCAGCTTGGCGGCCACGCGCGGCGCGGCGTTCTTGCCGCTGGCGGTGGCGGGGAACAGGATGTGGCTGTAGTTCGAAGCAATTGCCAGCACTTGCGCTGCAATGTTCTCTGCCAGGCCGTCCTTCAGGCTGGCGCCGTCGGCGTGGATGACCTTGGCAACGCCAGCGATCTGGGCAGCGGCCTGCGCAGCGGCGCCGGCATTCTCGCCCGCCACCAGCACATGCACGTCGCCGCCGCAGGCCAGGGCCGCAGTGACGGTGTTCAGCGTGGCGCTCTTGATGGAAGCGTTGTCGTGTTCTGCAATAACGAGGGATGTCATGTCTGCGAATTCCTTTAGATGACCTTGGCTTCGTTCTTGAGCTTGCTGACCAGGGTCGCCACATCGGGCACCTTCACGCCAGCGCCGCGCTTGGCGGGCTCGGCCACCTTGAGCGTCTTCAGGCGCGGGGCGACATCCACGCCCAGCTCTTCAGGCTTGACCGTGTCCAGCTGCTTTTTCTTGGCCTTCATGATGTTGGGCAGCGTGACGTAGCGCGGCTCGTTCAGGCGCAGGTCGGTGGTGATGACGGCCGGCAGGCTCAGGGCCAGGGTTTCCAGGCCGCCGTCCACTTCACGCGTGACATTCACCTTGTCGCCAGCGACTTCGACCTTGGAGGCGAAGGTGGCCTGGGGCAGGTCGGCCAGGGCCGCCAGCATCTGGCCGGTCTGGTTGGCATCGTCGTCGATGGCCTGCTTGCCCAGGATGATCAGGCCAGGCTGCTCCTTGTCCACCAGGGCCTTGAGCAGCTTGGCGACGGCCAGGGGCTGCAGTTCCTCGGTGGTCTCCACCAGGATGCCGCGGTCGGCACCGATGGCCATGGCCGTGCGCAGGGTTTCCTGGCACTGGGCCACGCCGCAGGAGACGGCGATGACTTCGGTGACCACGCCCTTTTCCTTGAGGCGAACGGCTTCTTCGACGGCGATTTCGTCAAAGGGGTTCATGCTCATCTTGACGTTGGCGATGTCCACGCCCGTGCCGTCCGACTTCACGCGGACCTTCACGTTGTAGTCCACCACGCGCTTGACCGGGACCAAAACCTTCATTGCAGCGGCTCCTGATTGATTGATAGATTGACGTTTACGTAAACCGAAATCATTGTATGCGGCGCTGCAGCAGCTGAGGCAGGTTTCCCTGACGGCCGAGGGCCGCATGCGCGCTCACAAAAAAGAACGATCGTGCCATTTTAAGCACGACCCTTGAGATTTCCTGCAGGGGAACAGCCTGAACTCAGGGTATGCACCTAGGAATAATCCTAGCTGCTTTTCTCTGCTGCCTGGGCCGCCACGCCCACGCGTTCGGTGATCTGTACCACCTGCCTGGGGACCGGCAGGCTCACGCCTGCGGCACGCAGGCCGCGCAGCACGGCGAGGTTGACCTCGGAGCGCACATTTCCCTGGCCATTTTGCGGGTCGTTGATGTAGTAGCTGAGACTGAACTGCAGGCCCTGCTCCACAAAGTCGACCAGAGCCACCGAAGGCGCGGGCGTCTTGAGCACGCGCGGCTGCGCGGCTGCGGCTTCGAGCAGGATGCCGCGCACCTGCTCCACATCGCTGTCCATGCCCACGACGATGTTGGTGGACAGGCCGAACTTGACGTCGAATCCGGTGAGGTTCTCCACACGCTGGGTGATCAGCGTCTCGTTGGGCACGATGGATTCGCGGCCGTTGAGCGCGCGGATGATGGTGTAGCGCGTGCGGATGTCGGTGATGCGGCCCTCGAAGCCGTCCACGCGCACGTTGTCGCCGATGCGCAGCGCACGCTCGATCAGCACCAGAAAGCCGCTGACGTAGTTGGAGGCGATCTTCTGCATGCCGAAACCCAGGCCCACGCCGATGGCGCCACCCATGACGGACAGCGCCGTCAGGTCCACGCCCACCATGGACAGCGAGACCAGCAGGCCCACCAGGATCAGCACGCTGCGCGTGATGTTCATGGCCACCTTGCGCATGGACAGGTCGCTGACCCACTGGTTGATGACCTTCTGCTCGAACAGCGTGGACAGCCAGAGCACGGCCACCATCATCAGCCCCGCCGACAGCGTGCCCTCGATCAGGTTGAGCAGGCTGACCGGCGTCTTGCCGATGTTGAACTGCAGGGCCTCCAGCTCCTCCATGACCTGCGGCAGCAGGCCGATGCTGTGCAGCACGGCCGCGCCCCAGGCCAGCCAGGAGAAGATGCGCTCGATCAGGCGCACCACGGTGGAGTGGGGGAAGGTCCGGCTGAGCACCCGCGCCACGAAGCGGATCACCGACAGGGACACCAGCAGCGACACGGCCACGCGCAACCAGAACACCGTGGAAAACCGCGCCAGGATCTCCTGGCTGGTGAAGACCAGCACCAGCGCCAGCAGCGGGAACAGTGCGCCATCGAGCGCATGGCGGCCAATCCATACGGAGGGCTTGCCATCGTTGAGATGGCCGTAGCGCGCATGCAGGCCGCGCATGGCGCCATAGGCCAGCAGCAGGCAGCCGATGAGAACGGAGAACTCCAGCCAGGCGCTGGAGCTTTGGAAGTCGTTGATGAGCTTGTCGAAGATATCCATGGATCAGGGCCGTTCCGCCGCAAGGGCGCAGGCCGCCATCATCGCGCAGATCCAGGACAGGCCAACCGGACCGGGGCCTACATGCAGGTCGGTCAGCGGCCCGTCTTCCAGGCCGGTTCGCGCTTGGCGGCGAAGGCCTGGGCGCCCTCCTGGGCGTCGACATCCATCATGTTGGCGGCCATGGTCTGGCCGGCCAGCTGGTAGGCGGCCTCGATGCCCATCTCGCGCTGGCGGTAGACCAGGGCCTTGCCCATGGCCACGGCCGCGCGGGGCTTGCTGACGATGGACTGCACGAAGTGCTCCACCGCATCGTCCAGCGCCTCCTCGGCCACCACGCGGTTGACCAGGCCCTGGTCCAGCGCCTGCTGCGCGTCGATGAAGTCACCCGTGAGCAGCATCTCCATGGCCTGCTTGGCCGGCACATTGCGCACCAAGGGCACGCTGGGCGTGGCACAGAACAGGCCATAGTGGATGCCACTGGTGGCAAAGCGTGCCGCCTGCGCAGCAACGGCCAGATCGCACTGGGCCACGAGCTGGCAGCCCGCCGCCGTGGCAATGCCGTGCACGCGCGCGATCACGGGCACGGGCAGCCGGTGGATGGACAGCATCATGCGGCTGCACTGCGCGAACAGCTTCTGGTAGTAGTCCAGCTGCGGATGGGCCGCCATGTCCTTGAGATTGTGTCCGGCGCAAAAGGCCTTGCCGGCTGCAGCCAGCACGACCACGCGCACCGACTCGTCACGCGCCACATCGTCCAGCGCCTGCTGCAGCTGCGTGAGCATCTGCTCGCCCAGGGCATTGAAGCGCTGCGGATCGTTGAGCGTGAGCCGCACGACGCCGCGCGCGTCGCGCTGCACGTCGAGCAGGGGGCTGGCTTCAGAAGGATGGGTGCTCGCGTTCATGGTGCTCCAGATCGGGTTCAAAGGTCGGCCAGCACGCGCACGTGCGCTTCCACGCTGCGCGCAAGCGGCCCCATCACGTAGCCGCCTTCCAAGCAGGAGACGATGCGCCCCTTGGAAAAGCGCCGCGCAATGTCCTTGATGCGCGAGGTGATCCAGGTGAAGTCCTGCTCGGTCATGCCCAGCTGGCCCATGTCGTCCTCGCGGTGGGCGTCGAAGCCGGCGCTGATGAAGATCAGCTCGGGCTTGAAGGCCTCCAGTCGCGGGATCCACATCATCTCGACGATCTCGCGGATGTCCATGCCCTTGGTATAGGCGGCCACCGGCACGTTGACCATGTTGGCGGCCGGGTGCTGGTCGCCGCTGAAGGGATAGAAGGGGTGCTGGAAGATGCCGCACATGAGCACGCGGTCGTCGCCGGAGAGGATGTCCTCCGTGCCATTGCCGTGGTGCACGTCGAAATCGATCACGGCCACGCGCTTGAGGTGGTGGCGGCTGAGCGCGTACTTCACGCCCACGGCCACGTTGTTGAAGAAGCAAAAGCCCATGGCCTGGTGGCGGGTGGCATGGTGGCCGGGAGGGCGCACGGCGCAAAAGGCGTTCTCCAGCTCGCCGGCCATCACCGCATCGGTGGCCGCCAGCGCGGCACCGGCCGCATGCAGCGCGGCCGAGAAGGTGTGGCTGTTGATGGAGGTATCGGTGTCGATCTGGGAGTACTCGGGGCCGCCGGCCTGCTGCTCCTCGATGAGGCGCTGGGTCAGGCCCTGCAGCGCGGCCACATGCATGCGGTCATGGGCCAGTTCGATGTCGGCCAGCGAGGCCTGGGGGGCCTCGTGCCGCTCCAGCGCATCGGCCACGCCGGTCACCAGCAGCCGGTCCTCGATGGCGTCCAGCCGGGCCGGGCACTCTGGGTGCCCCGGCCCCATCTCATGCCGCCAGCACTCCCTATGGGTGAAATAACCCGTCTTGCCCACAGTGATGTCTCCGCGATGTTTTTTTTAGGATAACGTCGCGCCATGCAAGCTACACACAAGATCAAGGCGCTTCTGGATCAGCTTAACACGGTGGTTGTAGGGAAGCCGGCTCAAGTCCGCGACAGCGTGGCCTGCCTGCTGGCCGGGGGACACCTGCTGCTGGAAGACGTTCCCGGCGTGGGCAAGACCACGCTGGCCCATGCGCTGGCGCACAGCTTCGGGCTGCAGTTCTCGCGCGTGCAGTTCACGGCCGACCTCATGCCCAGCGACCTCACCGGCGTGTCCATCTATGAGCGCAGCAGCGAGTCCTTCGTCTTCCATCCAGGTCCCGTTTTCGCCCAGGTACTGCTGGCCGACGAGATCAACCGCGCCAGCCCCAAGACACAGAGCGCCCTGCTCGAAGCCATGGAAGAGCGCCAGGTCTCGTCCGAAGGCCGCACGCACCGCCTGCCCGAGCCCTTCTTCGTGATCGCCACGCAGAACCCGCAGGAACAGCTGGGCACCTTCCCGCTGCCCGAAAGCCAGCTGGACCGCTTTCTGATGCGCATCAGCCTGGGCTATCCCGACCGCGCGGCCGAGCGCTCCCTGCTGTCCGGCAATGGCCGGCGCGCCCAGGCCGATGCACTGCTCCCGCTGCTGGCCACGGACGAGCTGCAGCAGTTGCAGGCCGCCGTGCTGCAGGTCCATGCCAGCGATGCCTTGCTCGACTATGTGCAGGACCTGCTGGAGGCGACGCGCTCGGGCCAGTGGTTCGTGCAGGGCCTGTCGCCTCGCGCGGGCATTGCGCTGCTGCGCGCGGCCAGGGCGGTGGCCCTGATGGAGGGGCGTGACTACGTGGCGCCCGACGATGTGCAGGCCATCCTGCCGCAGACGGCCGCCCACCGCCTGGTGCCCATAGGCTCCAGCGGCCGGGGTGCCGTGGAGCAGGTGCGCGCCATGCTGGACGCCGTGGCGCTGCGCTGATGCCGGCCGCTCCCGCGTCCTCGCCCGGCGCCGCCCAGCCGGGGGCATCGCTGCGCCAGCGCTGGTCTCCTGCGCGGCGCGTGCGCCAGTGGTGGCATGCCCGCCTGCCGCGCACCGACAGCCTCAGGCTGACCCAGCGCAATGTCTACATCATGCCCTCGCGCGCAGGCTGGGCCCTGGCGCTGACGCTGTGCGTGCTGCTGATGGCAGCCATCAACTACCAGCTCAACCTGGGCTACCTGCTGACCTTTTTGCTGGCCGGAAGCGCGGCTGCGGGCATGGTGGTCGGCCACGGCAACCTGCGCGGCCTGGCAATGCACCTGGTGCCGCCGGCCGGCAGCTTTGCCGGCCAGCCCTGCCGCTTCGACGTGGTGCTGCACAACAGCCGCCGCAGCACGCGCTGGGGCATAGGCCTGGCCGTGCAGGGCGATGTCCCGGCCACCGACTGGACCTGGATCGATGTACCGGCACAGGGCAGCACCACGGCACAGCTGGCCTTCACACCGCTGCGCCGGGGACGGCAGCCACTGCCCACGATCACGGCGGCCACCCGCTATCCGCTGGGCACCTTCCGCGTCTGGGCGCTGTGGCGCGCACAGACGCAGGCCTGGATCTACCCGGCGCCCGAGCACAATCCGCCACCCCTGCCACCGGCCAGCGCCGATGCCGGCGGCCGCAGCGCGGCCGCCACGCGGCACGGCGACGAGTTCGACGGTGTGCGGGCCTACCGCCGCGGCGATCCGCTCAAGCTGGTGGTCTGGAAAAAGGCTGCACAGGCCTTTGCCACGGGCAGCAACCAGCTGGTGAGCCGCGACCGCCCGCTGTCCCAGCAGCACCGTCTGTGGCTGGATGCCAAAGCCACCGGCCTGGCCGACCCCGAGGCCCGCCTCAGCCGCCTGACCGCCTGGGTGCTGGCCGCGCGCCAGCAGGACCTGACCTGGGGCCTGCGCCTGCCCGACGGCCGCGAGATCGCCCCCGACCAGGGCCCGGCCCATGCCACGCTCTGCCTGGAAGCCCTGGCGGCCTGCCCATGAATCGCACGTCCATGCCCTCCTCCTTCCAAGCCATTGCGCAGCCCGCGGCCACCTGGCGCCAGCGCTTGGCCGCCCTGCCCCGCGATGCGCGCGACACCCTGTTCCTGCTGGCCGTGGTGGCCTGGGTGCTGATGCCCCAGGCCGCCCACACGCCCTGGTGGACCATGGTCTTCGTGGCCGGCCTGCTGCTGTGGCGCGCCCTGCTGGCCTGGCGCGGCCAGCCCCTGCCCGGCCGCTGGCTGCTGGGCGGACTGCTGCTGCTGGCCCTGGGCGCCACCTGGGTCTCGCACGGCACCTTTGTCGGGCGCGATGCGGGCGTGACGCTGATCGTGCTGCTGCTGGCGCTCAAGACACTGGAGCTGCGCGCCCGGCGCGACGCCATGGTGGTGTTCTTCCTGGGCTTCTTCGCGCTGCTGGCCAACTTCTTCTACTCGCAGTCCCTGCTGCTGGCCCTGGCCATGGTGCTGGGCCTGCTGGGCCTGCTCACGGCCCTGGTCAATGCCCACATGACCGCCGGCCGGCCGCCGCTGACCCAGGCGCTGCGCACGGCGGCCCTGCTGGCGCTGTGGGGCACGCCGGTGATGGTGGCGCTGTTCCTGTTCTTTCCGCGCATGGCCCCGCTGTGGGGCGTGCCGGGCAACGACCTGGCCGGCCGCAGCGGCCTGTCGGAGAACATGCGCGTGGGCTCCATGGCCTCGCTGGTGCTGGACGAAAACGTGGCCCTGCGCCTGCGTTTCGATACGCCCGATGGTGCTCCTCCGCCTGCCAACACCCTGTATTTCCGGGGACCCGTTCTGTCTCGCTTTGACGGACAGGAATGGCAGATGGACACGGAGGCCGTTCTGGAGGACGCGCAGCTGCGCGTCTCGGGCGAAGGCGTGCGCTACCAGATGACCATAGAGCCCAGCCGCCGCCCCTGGCTGACCATGCTTGACGCCACGCCCCAGCCCCCCGAACTGCCCCCGGGCATGGGCACCGCCCGCATGACGCCCCAGCTGCAATGGCTGACCTGGCGCCCCATCACCGACGTGGTGCGCATCAGCGCCCAAAGCCATGTGCAGTTCAGCTACGGCCCGCTCAAGCCCACGCGCGGCCTGCGCCGCTACACCCAGCTGCCCGAAGGCAGCAACCCGCGCACGCTGGAGCTGGCCCGGCAGATGCGCGCCGACCCGCAACTGGCCGATGCCGCGCCCCGTGCCTGGGTGCAGGCCGCGCTGGCGCGCCTGCGCACGGGCGGCTACACCTACACACTGGAGCCCGGCGTGGTGGATAGCGTGCACACGGCCGATGACTTCTGGTTCGACAGCAAAGAGGGCTTTTGCGAGCACATCGCCTCCGCCTTCGCCGTGCTGATGCGCGGCATGGGCGTGCCTGCCCGCATCGTCACCGGCTACCAGGGTGGCGAGCGCAACCCGGTCGACGGCTACTGGACCGTGCGCAACGCCGACGCCCATGCCTGGACCGAGGTGTGGCTGGAGGATGAGGGCTGGGTTCGCATCGACCCCACTGGCGCCGTGGCCCCGTCGCGCGTGGGCGAGTTCCAGCGCCTGCGCGCACCGCAGGGCGCCATCGCCGGAGCCATGGGCAACTTCGTGGGCGTGGGCATGCTGCAGCAGATGCGCGCCGTGTGGGAGGCCGTCAACAACGGCTGGAACCAGTGGGTGCTCAACTACACGCAAAGCCGCCAGCTGGACCTGCTCAAGAACCTGGGCGTGCAATCGCCCTCGTGGGTGGACATGCTGCGCCTGCTGGGCGCGCTGGCCGGCGTGGCTGCGCTGGCGTGGCTGGCCTGGATGGCCCGCGCCCAGCGCACCAGCCGCGACGAATGGCTGCGCCTCATGGACAGGACCCGCGCCCGGCTGCGGCGCATCGGCCTGGACGCCGACACCAGCCTGCCCCCTCGTGCGCTGGCAGCCCAGGTCATGGACCGCTGGGGCCAGGACGATGCCAAGGCGGCCCAGGCCCTTCACGACTGGCTCCTGGGAATGGAGCGCCAGCGCTACGCACGGCCATCCCCATCCTCATCCGCACCCGACACCCCCGGCCTGCCCGCCCTGCGACGCCAATGGCGGGCGCTGGACTGGCCACGCAATCCGCAGCCACGGCCACAAGCCGCCGCTGCCGGCCCCACGACAAGCACACCATGACCAAGCAACGACTGATCCCCTGCGCCCTGCTGCTGCTCGCGGCCGCGGCCGTGCCCTGCGGCGCGCTGGCCGGCAAGCCGGCAGCCAGCCCTGCCGCCCAAGCCACGGCCAAAACCTCGGCTAAAACCACGACCAAGTCCACGGCCAAACCTTCCACGAAAAAGCGCACGGCCGCTGCTGCCGCCGCCACGGCCGCTGGCGGCGCCGCCGTGGCAAGGACCGTGCAGGGCAGCACGCCCTACGGCGAACGGCCTGAAGCCATGCAGATGGCCGCCGACATTGCGATGCGCCACGACCTGCCGGTGGACTGGGTGCGCGAGACCATCGCCCAGGCCCGCTTTCTGCCCCAGGTGCCGCGCCTGATGACGCCGGCCGTCCAGGGCACGGCCAAGAACTGGGGCGTCTACCGCAGCCGCTTTGTCGAGCCCGTGCGCATACGCGCCGGAACCCGTTTCTGGCAGGCCAATGCCGCCGCGCTGGCGCGTGCCGAAAAGCAGTACGGCGTGCCGGCCGAAATCATCGTCGGCATCATCGGCGTGGAGACCATCTACGGCCAGCAGATGGGCAATTTCCGCGTGATCGACGCCCTGGCCACGCTGAGCTTCGACTTCCCCGCAGCCCACCCCCGCGCGCAGGCACGCACCGAGTACTTCCGCGGCGAGCTGGAGCAGTTCCTGCGCTTCACGCACCGCGCCACAACGGACCCGTTCTCGCTGCGCGGCAGCTACGCGGGCGCCATGGGCATGGGCCAGTTCATGCCCAGCAGCTGGGTGAAGTGGGCCGTGGACTTTGACGGCGACGACCGCATCGACCTGTTCGGCAGCGCGGCCGATGCCATCGGCTCGGTGGCCAACTACTTTGTCGCGCATGGCTGGAAAAGCGGCATGCCCACCCACTACCCGGTGATCATGCAGGCCCAGGGCGCCGACCTGGCCGCCCTGCTGGCGCCCGACATCCTTCCCCAGTTCACGGCCGACGAGATGGCCGCACGCGGCGTGCAGTTGCCTGGCGACGGCGCCGCGCACCCGGGGCCGCTGGCCCTGGTCAAGCTGGAAAACGGCGCGCAGGGCCAGCCGCTGTACATCGCGGGCACGGAGAACTTCTATGCCATCACGCGCTACAACTGGTCCAGCTACTACGCGCTGTCCGTGATCGAGCTGGGCCAGGAAGTCGCGGCAGCCATGGGCCGCTGATCCAGTCCATCCAAACCGTCGAGGTGGTCAGGGCCGGCGCATGCGGCACATCGCAGGCTGCTCGGCACGCGCGGCCTCGATCTCTCGCACCACGCGGAAGCCGTAGCCCGAGCCCTCCACATCGAAGGGCACGCCGGGCGCGCCCTGCCTGTCCATGACGCCGACCACCAGCGCCTGCTGGAACTGGTGGTCGGCCGCGCGCATGCGGCCCCTGCGTCCGGCCAGGGTCACGTCCGCGCTTTCCAGCGCCTGCGCCACGGCAACGGTGTCCGTGCTGCCCGCGCGCGCCATGGACTGGGCCAGGGCCTCGATCATCAGCTGCATGCGCATGTGCACATAGTCATCGGCAGGCCTGGGAAAGCGCTCGCGGAATGACTTGTAGAAAGCCTGGCTGTCGGGGCCCGGCACGTTGGGCAGCCAGTCGGCCACGGCCAGCACCTTGCCCACGCCGGCCTCGCCCAGGGCAGCGGGCGCGCCCAGCGCATTGCCATAGAAGGTGTAGAAGCGGCCGTCAAAACCCGCCTCCCGCGCGGCCTTGACCAGCAGCATCAGATCGTTGCCCCAGTTGCCCGTGATCACGGCCTGGGCGCCGCTGGCCTTGATCTTGGCCGCATAGGGCGCAAAGTCCTTGACGCGCCCCACGGGATGCAGCTCGTCGCCCACGATGGCCACATCGGGCCGCTGCGCGGCCAGCTGGCGCCTTGCCTCGCGCAGCACGGCCTGGCCAAAGCTGTAGTCCTGCCCGATCAGGTAGGCGTTGCGCACGGCCCCGTCCTCGCGCAGCACCTGCATCAGCGCGGCCATGCGCATGTCGGCATGGGCGTCGAAGCGAAAGTGCCAGAAGCTGCAGCGCTCGTTGGTGAGCGCGGGATCGACGGCCGAGTAGTTCAGGTACAGCACGCGCCGGGCCGGATCGCGCTCGTTGTGCTTGGCAATGGCGTCGACCAGCACGGCGGCCACGGCCGATGAATTGCCCTGCATGACCACGCGCGCGCCGCCGTCGATGGCTGCGCGCAGCGCAGACAGCGCCTCCTCGTTCTGGCCCTTGCTGTCATGGCGTTCGATGGCCAGGGGCCGGGCGCCGCCCTGCGCGGCCGGCAGCAGCACACCGCCGCGCGCGTTCACGCGCTCGGCGGCCCACAGCAGGTTGCGGAACACGGCCTCGCCCGTGTTGGCAAAGGGGCCGGACAGGCTTTCGATCAGCGCCAGCCGTATCGGCTCGCCGCGCGGCGGCGACACGGGCCGGTCGTGTCCGCTTGACGCCCGGGCCAGCAGCGCGGGCGCCGCAAATAGCGCCATGGCGCCGCTTTTCAAGACCTTGCGGCGCAATTTATTCATGGCTTTTTCCTCTTGAAATGCGTTCAACACCGCTTAACTAGGCTCCATGCGGCGACAACTTCGATGAAGCCGCGCAGTTTATAGGAGCCAACCCACCATGATCTTCACGCCTGTTCTCCGCCGCAACGCCTTCGCTCCCCAAGCCGCCGATCTGGCCCTGCAGCGCTTCTTGCAAGGCACCCTGGGCAACGCGGCCCCTTCGCTCTCGTCGGTGCAGGTTCAGCGCGATGAAAAGGCCACGACCTTGCAGCTGGATGTGCCCGGCCTGTCCCGCGAGCAGCTGCAGCTGAGCATCGAAGGCGCCGTGGTCCGTCTGTCCAGCGTCGAGGGCGCGCCCCGCCAGGTGCAGCGTGCCTGGGAGCTGGACCATGAAATCGACACGGCCGCCAGCAGCGCCAAGCTGGAAAACGGCGTGCTCACGCTGTCCCTGGCCCGCCTGGAACCCCAGAGCAAGGCCACCATGCTGAGCATCCAGTAAGTCCGGTCACGGTCAGCGCGTTTGTGCACCCGGGCTGTCAACCATCCTTTCTTCCATCCTCTTGGCAAGGTGGCAGCCCGTTTCCAGAGCCCGGCCCGCGCCGGGCTTTTTTTGCGCCCGCCGTGCAGGCCGGGCACGCGGCCCCGGACCATCAGGCCAGCGAATCGAGCGGCCAGCGCGGCTTGACGTCGAACGCGTAGTGCCTGTTCGCCATTTCGCGGCCTGCCTGCAGGCGCATGGCGGCGGCCATGGCGATCATGGCGCCGTTGTCGGTGCACAGGTGCAGCTCGGGGTAGTGCACGCGCAGCTTGCGCTTGGCGCAGGCCGCATCCAGCTGGGCGCGCAGCAGACGGTTGGCGCCCACGCCGCCGGCCACGACCACGCGCTTCATGCCGGTCTGCTGCAGCGCCGCCAGCGTCTTCTTGACCAGCACCTCGACGATGGCCGCCTGCGTGCTGGCGGCCAGGTCGGCCTTGCGCGCCTCAAGGTCATCGCCCAGCTTCTTCGCCTGGGTCAGCACGGCCGTCTTCAGGCCGGCGAACGAGAAGTCCAGGTCGCCCGAATGCAGCAGCGGCCGGGGCAGCTTGAAGGCCTGCGCGTCCCCGCCCTCGGCCAGGCGCGAGAGCACGGGGCCGCCCGGATAGGGCAGGCCCATGAGCTTGGCCGATTTGTCGAAGGCCTCGCCGGCCGCGTCGTCGATGGTCTCGCCCAGGATGGCGTAGCTGCCCACGCCGTCCACGCGCATCAGCTGCGTGTGGCCGCCCGAGACCAGCAGGGCCACGAAGGGGAATTCGGGGGGATCGGCGCTCAGGAAGGGCGACAGCAGATGGCCTTCCAGGTGGTGCACGCCCAGCACGGGCTTGTCCAGCGCCGCAGCCATGGCGCAGGCCACGCCCGCGCCCACCAGCAGCGCGCCGGCCAGGCCGGGGCCGCGCGTGAAGGCGATCACATCGACCTGGTCCAGCGTGCGGCCGGACTCGCCCAGCACGCTTTCGGTCAGCGGCAGCACGCGGCGGATGTGGTCGCGGCTGGCCAGCTCCGGCACCACGCCGCCATAGGCGCGGTGCATGTCGATCTGGCTGTGCAGCGCATGGGACAGCAGCCTGGGCACGCCCGTGCCATCGGGGGCCTCGACCAGGGCCACGCCGGTTTCATCGCAGGAGGATTCGATCCCCAGAATCAGCAAACTCATGGGACTGAAGTGTAGAACCTGCGGGCGCGGCGCACGGCCGCCCGCGTCAATGGCCCCTGGCCGGCGGGCAGTTGCGGGGCCGGCGGGCCGCTAAAGGTTGTCCAGGTATGACGAGCGCGAGAACTGCACGGGCTCGATGCCGTCGGAGGTCCAGATTTCGCTGGCGATCAACGCCTGGGCGTTCATGGGGCGAGCGAAGTAAAAGCCCTGCAGCTCGTCGCAGCCCAGCGTCTGAAGCACTTCGCGCTGCTGCTGGTCGGTCACGCCTTCGGCCACCACGCGCAGCTCCAGCGCATGGGCCAGGCGCACGATGGCATCGACCACGGCCCGCGCGTCGCTCTTGATGGCCACGTCCCGCACGAAGCTGCGGTCGATCTTGACCTCGTCGGCGCCCAGCTGGCGCAGCAGGGCCAGGCTGGAGTAGCCGGTGCCGAAGTCGTCGATGGAAATCTGCACGCCCATGCCCGTCAACTCGGCAATCACGGCCATGGTGGTCTTGTCGTCCTCCATGGCCACGGACTCGGTGATCTCGAAGACCAACTGCTCGGGCCGAATGCGGTGCCGCTCGATCGCTTCGCCGATGTACTGCGCCAGCCGCGTCTGAAAGAGCTGATAGCCCGAGATATTGATGGAGACGCGCATGAAGCGCCGCTGGCGCGTCCACTGGGCAGTCTGGCGGCAGGCCTCGTCGATGACCCAGTCGCCGATCTCGCTGATCAGGCCGAAGCGCTCGGCCAGCGGAATGAACACGCGGGGGCTGATGAGGCCGAATCGGGGATGGTTCCATCGAACCAGCGCCTCCACGCTGCGGATGCGGCCCGTGCGGGCATCGATCTTGGGCTGGTAGAACAGCACCAGCTGCTGGCTTGCGACGGCGCGGCGCAGGGCTTGCTGCAGGTCGAACTGCACGGCCACATCCTTGCGCATGCTTTCCTTGAAGATGGCGCAGGAATTCCCGCCGGCGCGCTTGGCCGTGTACATGGCGAGGTCGGCCGCCGCCATGAGCTTTTCCTTCTGGCCATGATCGGGATAGATGGCCACGCCGACGGAGCTGCCGATGGAGATGGACTTTCCCGGCAGATCGAAGGGCTGACCCAAAACCTTCTGCACCCGGCCGGCCATGGCCACGGCATCGTCCTCCGATGCCAGGCAGCCCAGCAGCAGCACGAACTCATCGCCCCCCACGCGCGCCAGCGTGTCCGACTTGCGCGTCATACGGTTCAGGCGCACGGCCACCTGGCACAGCAGCGCGTCACCTGCGGCATGGCCCTCCACGTCGTTGATGGGCTTGAATCCGTCCAGATCGATGTACAGCAGGCCCACGCGCACCGGCCCGCCGGGCCCTGGCTGCTCCACCGAGCTGTCGGCGCGCGCAATCGCCCGGCCAAGCCGGTACTCGAGCAGCGCCCGGTTGGCCGTGCCGGTCAGCGGGTCCCTGAAGGCGATGCGCTTGAGCTTCACATTGGCGCGCAGCAGCTTTTCATTGGTCTGCTGCAGCGATTGCGTCAGGCGCTGAGCCTTCTCGCGCAGGCGCACATGGACCACCAGCGAAACCAGCAGGAATATCAGAACGGGAATGGCGCCCCACAGGCCGAAAGCGCTCCACCCCGCGGCCCAGCTTCCCTGGCCATCGGATGGCGCCGATGCGGCCAGAACCTCGCCCCCCGCCAGTGCCCGGCACTGCGCCAGACCCAGCAGCAGCGCAGCCAGGGACGGGCCACGCCGGCGCACAGCAGTCCGCCCCAACACCGCCTGGGTCATGAACCGCCAGCGCACGGGGGACATCCGATCTTCTCGTGATATTGCAAGCTCATGCTGATTCAGCCTCGCTGCCGCATTGCGCAGCCCGATCTTGTGGATGGCTATGCCATGGGTGTCGTGTGTGCCGGAAAGCCGGGCTTTTTCCTGCAGGGCGCCCGGCAAATATTCGACACATTCACGCGTCCAAATTTGTATCGACGATTTCAAAACGTTAGAAAAATTCTATCAAACCCTGCGCCTTGCTTCTACTTCTACTTTTGCGCCACGGCAGGCCCGGCATGGGAATTGCATCAACGCAGGCAGACAGGACCCGTCCCCCATGAAAACCGCTCTCAACTTTCTTGTGGCCGCGCGCCAGTGCGAAATCGGCGAGCTGGAGCAACTGCAGCGCACCAGCGCACTGGTGGATCTGCTCAGCCGCCTCATCCATGCGCTGCAAAAGGAGCGCGGCCTGTCCAACGTCTTTCTGGCCAGCGCGGGCGCGCATGGCGGCGAGGCACGGCTGGCGCAGATGGCCGAGTGCGACCGGATTGCCGCGGCGGCGCTTGACGGCTTCGACCGGCTGGACATGCAGCCCGGCCAAACAGACTCCACGGGGCACCCCGGCCATGGCGCGCGGCTGTTCAGCCGCATCGCCCATGTGCTGCAGTGCCTGGACGCCCTGCCTGCGCTGCGCGAGCGCGTCGCCAGCCACGACCTGTCGCCGGAGGCGGCCACCGCCATCTACATCGAGCTGGTGGCAGGCCTGCTGGCGGTGGTGTTCGAGGCGGCCGACAGCGCACCCGAGCCCGGCATCTCGCGCCTGCTGGTGGCCTTGTTCAACTTCATGCAGGGCAAGGAATTCGCGGGCCAGGAGCGTGCCACGGGCGTGGCCGCCTTTGGTGCGGGCGTCAGCGATGCGCCGCGCCAGCAGCACTGGCTGCACCTGATCGCCTCGCAGGAGCGCTGCTTTCAGGTCTTTGCGGAGTTCGCGCCGCCCCATTCCCTGGCCCTGTGGCAAGAAAGCAGCGCGGCCGATGCCACGCTGGCCGTGATCGAACGCCTGCGCCGCGTGGGCTGCACGGCCGCGCCGGGCACTCCCCTGGCGCCGGAGATGGCCGAGCCCTGGTTCGACAGCTGCTCGCGGCGCATGGATGCGCTGCACACCGTCGAGGCCCGCCTGACGGCCGAGCTGCAGCAGCAGTGCCAGCGCTGCATTGTCGATGCGCGCGCCGCCCTGCAGACGCTGCTGCAGGCGCCGCAGGCAATGGAGATCACGCCCGTCTCCGCCACGCTGGCGCTGGGCGGGCTGCAGCCCCCGGCCGCGCGTCTGGGCCCGCAGCTGGACCGATCCGTGATGGACCTGGTGCAGGACCAGTCCCAGCGGCTGCAGGCCATGCAGGCCGAGCTGGAGACCGTGCGCGCCACGCTGACGGAACGCAAGCTGCTGGAGCGCGCCAAGGGCCTGTTGATGACACGGCGCCAGCTCAGCGAAGGCGAGGCCCACAAGCTGCTGCGCCAGACCGCCATGAACCAGAACCGCCGCCTGGCCGAAGTGGCGCAGGCCGTCCTTTCCATGGCCGATCTGCTGCCGCCCGCCCCATGAACCCGTGCCGCTGCGCGCCATGTTGCAGCGCAGCACCGACTTGGTGCAGTGCTGCGGCAAGTCGCGCACCAGAAGGTGGCCCGGCGCGGACGGCAAGGCAGGTGGAGTGCATGGTCCCCCTTGAGCGCCGCCTGGCACGGTTTCTGCATTGACTCTGGCAAATCCCGGCCAAAGGCGGCCGGGAACCCGGTCTTGATTCAGGGCCCCAGGACAACGGCGTCACTCTCCCCGCGCAGCGCGGCCGGAGAGGACGCCGTTTTGCTTGGGACATGCCGGTTTGCAAGTGTTCCATTCCCGACGATCGAAGGAGTTCCGCCATGGCGTCCACGCCCCAGCCCACCACAGGCCCTCTCACCTCCGGCCCGGCACTGCCCCGGCGCGATTTTCTGCGCCAGGCCGGCACGCTGGCAGGCGGCGCGGTGCTCTACACCCAGCTGGGCCACCACGGCGCCTGGGCGGCCGGCTCGGATGCGCCCGAGAAAAAGGAAGTGCGCATCGGCTTCATTCCGCTGACCGATTGCGCCAGCGTGGTCATGGCCTCGGTGCTGGGGATCGACCAGAAGTACGGTGTCAGGATCATTCCCTCCAAGGAAGCGAGCTGGGCCAGCGTGCGCGACAAGCTGGCCAATGGCGAACTGGACTTTGCCCATGTGCTGTACGGCCTGGTCTACGGCATGCACCTGGGCGTGGGCGGCGCCAGGAAAGACATGGCCGTGCTGATGACGCTCAACCACAACGGCCAAGCCATCACGCTGTCCAAGAAGCTGGCCGACAAGGGCGCCGTCAACGGCGCAGGCCTGGCCAAGCTGATGGCCAGCGAAAAGCGCGAATACACCTTTGCCCAGACCTTTCCCACGGGCACGCATGCCATGTGGCTGTACTACTGGCTGGCGGCCAACGGCATCCACCCGCTCAAGGATGCCAAGGTCATCACCGTGCCGCCGCCGCAGATGGTGGCCAACATGCGCGTGGGCAACATGGACGGCTTTTGCGTGGGCGAGCCCTGGAACCACCGCGCCATCATGGACGGCATCGGCGTCACGGCCACCACCTCCCAGGCCATCTGGCAGGACCATCCCGAGAAGGTGCTGGGCACCACGGCCGAATTTGCCCGCCAGAACCCCAATACGGCACGCGCCGTGACGGCCGCCATCATCGAGGCCGGCCGCTGGATCGACGAGAGCCTGGCCAACAAGACCCGCATGGCCGACACCATTGCCGGCAAGGCCTATGTGAACACCGGCGTGGACGCCATCAACCAGCGCATCCTGGGCCGCTACCAGGACGGCATGGGCAAGACCTGGGACGACCCCCACCACATGAAGTTCTATGGCGACGGCAGCGTGGGCTATCCCTATCTGTCCGACGGCATGTGGTTCCTCACCCAGCACAAGCGCTGGGGCCTGCTCAAGGAGCACCCCGACTACCTGGGCGTGGCCCGCTCCATCAACCGCCTGGACATCTACCAGCAGGCCGCCACCGCCGCCAAGGCCCCGCTGCCCAAGGGCGAGATGCGCAGCAGCAAGCTGATGGACGGCACGGTCTGGGACGGCAAGGACCCGCGCAAGTACGCGGACAGCTTCGCCATCAAGGCCTGAGAGATCCCCTTTGACGACCCATCCCACCGAGGAACACACCATGGTCAGCGCCGTCTTCCACTTCCCGGCAGAGTCCTCCACCGCCGCCGCCCCGCCTGCGCCGGCTTCCCCCACCGCTGCATCCCCGGTCCCGGCCATGCAGGCTGCACCGGCAACGCCCAGGACTCCCACCCCTGCGCGCGACTGGGCGGCGCTGTCGCGCGCCTTCTGGCTGGCCGTGCTGCCGCCGCTGTGCGGCCTCGGCCTGCTCGTGGGCGTGTGGTCCCTGGTGGCCGCAGGCTCGGGCCAGAGCATTCCGGGGCCCCTGGCGACCTGGCAGCAGGCGGTGGAGATTTTCAGCGACCCGTTCTACCGCAACGGCCCCAATGACCAGGGCGTGGGCTGGAACGTGCTCGCTTCGCTGCAGCGCGTGGCCGTGGGCTTCGGCCTGGCGGCCCTGGTCGGCATTCCGGCCGGCTTCGTGATCGGGCGCTTCAACTTCCTGTCGCGCATGTTCAACCCGCTGATCAGCCTGCTGCGCCCGGTGTCGCCGCTGGCCTGGCTGCCCATAGGCCTGCTGGTCTTCAAGGGCGCCAACCCGGCGGCCATCTGGACCATCTTCATCTGCTCGATCTGGCCCATGCTCATCAACACCGCCGTGGGCGTGCAGCGCGTGCCCCAGGACTACATGAACGTGGCGCGCGTGCTCAACCTCAGCGAGTGGAAGATCGCCACCACCATCCTGTTCCCGGCCGTGCTGCCCTACATGCTGACCGGCGTGCGCCTGGCCGTGGGCACGGCCTGGCTGGTCATCGTCGCGGCCGAGATGCTCACCGGCGGCGTGGGCATCGGCTTCTGGGTCTGGGACGAGTGGAACAACCTCAACGTCAAGAACATCATCATCGCGATCTTCGTGATCGGCATCGTGGGCCTGCTGCTGGAGATGGCCCTGGTCAAGCTGGCAACGGCATTTACGTTCGAAGAGGTGAAGGCATGAATGCATCGTCCAAGTTCATCGAGATCCAGGGCGTGGAGCAGAGCTTCAAGACCGCCAAGGGCCTGTTTCCGGCGCTGCGCAATATCGACCTGACCATTGCGCGGGGCGAGTTCGTCTCGCTGATCGGCCACTCGGGCTGCGGCAAGTCCACCCTGCTGAACCTGATCGCGGGCCTGACCACGCCCACCACGGGCGTGCTGCTGTGCGCCAACAAGGAGATCAAGGGCCCGGGACCCGAGCGCGCCGTGGTCTTCCAGAACCACTCGCTGCTGCCCTGGCTGACCTGCGAGGGCAACATCCACCTGGCCGTGGAGCGCGTCTATGGCCGCACGGAAAGCCGCGCCCAGCTCAAGGCCCGCACCCTGGCCGCGCTGGAACTGGTGGGCCTGGCCCATGCCGCGCACAAGCGGCCCGGCGAGATATCGGGCGGCATGAAGCAGCGCGTGGGCATTGCGCGCGCGCTGTCGATGGAGCCGCAGGTGCTGCTGATGGACGAGCCCTTCGGTGCGCTCGATGCGCTCACGCGCGCCAAGCTGCAGGACGAGCTGCTGGAGATCGTGGCGCGCACGCAAAGCACCGTGGTCATGGTCACGCACGATGTGGACGAGGCCGTGCTGCTGTCCGACAAGATCGTGATGATGACCAACGGCCCGGCCGCCACCATCGGCGAGGTGCTGCAGGTCGGCCTGGCCCGCCCGCGCAACCGCGTGGCGCTGGCCGAGGACGACCTCTACCGCCAGTGCCGCAAGGCCGTGATCGATTTCCTCTACACCCGCCAGGGGCATGTGGAAAAGGCGGCCTGAACCTTCGCAGGTCCTGCCGCCTTCGAGACCCTGCCCATGGCGGGCAGGCCGAGCCCCGGCTCAGTGCCGGCCCGAGATGTAGTGCTCCAGCTGCTCGATGATGAACTTCTGCTCGGAGATGATGTCCTTGACCAGGTCTCCGATGGAGATCAGGCCCAGCAGCTTGCCGCCTTCGTCCACCACGGGCAGGTGGCGCAGCCGGTTCTCGGTCATCACCGCCATGCACTCCTGCGTGGTCTGGGTGGGGCCGACGAACAGCACGTCGCGCGTCATCACGTCGCGCACCAGGGTGGCGCCGGAGGTGCGCCCCAGCAGCGCGATCTTGCGCGCGTAGTCGCGCTCGGTGACGATGCCGGCGATCTCGCTGCCCTCCATCACGAGCAGGGCGCCAATGCCCTTGTCGGCCATGAGCCGCAGCGCGTCGAGCACGGAATCGGTAGGCGCGATGCTGTACACCGCGCTGGTGGCCTTGGACTTGAGAATGTCTGCAACTGCTGTCATGGGTGCCTTTCAGTCGTTCGCCAATTCGGTTCTAGTGTCATCCGAACTGCGCCCAAAAAGCAACAGGGCCAGCGCGTGTATGCACACGCACCGGCCCTGCCCGATTCAGTGAATGCGGCCCTTTAGCGGCGGCCGCCCAGCAGGCTGCCACCAATCTTCATCAGATCGCTGAGACCTACCTGGCCGTCGCCATCCTGATCGAGCAGGCTTCCCAGCAAACCACCACCCAGGCCGCCCTGCTGCTGCGCCTGCGCATGCTCGCGGCCCAGCACCTGGCCCAGGCCGCCGGCATCCATGCCGCCTGCGCTCACGCGCTGTGCAAGAAAGGACATGACGATGGGGGCCAGCAGCTGCAGCAGCTGGGCCGCGCCGCCGCTGCCCAGGCCCGTGGCCTGGCCCAGTCCGTCCTGCGCGCGCTGCTGGTTGCCGCCCAGGATATGGCCCAGGATGGCTGCGCCGTCGAGCCCGCCGCCCGCATTGCCGCCTGCGCCTGCGCCGCCGCCCAGCAGCGAGCCCAGCAGGCCTCCCAGATCCAGCCCGCCGGCGCCACCGCTGGCCGCGCCGTGGTCGCGCTGCAGCGCGCCGAAGAGATTGGCCGCGCCCTGCGGATCGGCCGCATTGCGGCCCAGCGAGCCCAGCAGCACGGGAAGGGCCGCGCCCACGGCACTTTCGGTCTGAGCGGGGCTGGCGCCGATCTGGTCTGCCATCTGCTGCATGGGCGCGCCCTGCAGTTGGGCCATCAGTTCGGCGGCCAGGGAAGAGCTGGAGTTCATGGTCGTTCCTTCATCCGGTCGCCCGGTCAACACAAAGTCACATGGTAGCGCCGGCCGGTGCAGCGGGCATGACGGCGCAGCGCCCCAAGTGTCAACGATGTTTTCCAGCGCCCGGATCGCGCTCAGCCCGTGGTCAGCGCCGGCTGCGGCTGGGTGCGCGGCGGCCGCAGCGGCGGCAGCGGCGCCTGCGCCTTCATGGACCGGCGCAGCGCCACTGCGTCGGCCACGGCCGCCGGTGCCCGGGCCGTGGCGTCCAGCCGGAAGACCTGCACGGTCTCCGACACGGTCTGCGCCTGGGCCTGCAAGGCCATGGCCGATGCCGCGTTCTGCTCCACCAGCGCCGCGTTCTGCTGCGTGATGTTGTCCAGATGCGCCACGGCCGCGTTGACCTGCGAGATGCCGCTGAGCTGCTCGTTGGAGGCGCTGTGGATTTCGCCGATCAGCAGGTTCACGCGCCGCACCAGGTCCAGCGATTCGGTCATGGTTTTCTGCGCGACCTCGGTGCGCTGATTGCCATCCAGCACCTTGGCGGCGGAGTCGTCTATGAGTTCGCGGATCTCCTTGGCCGCTGCCTGCGTGCGCTGCGAGAGGCTGCGCACTTCGGCCGCCACCACCGCAAAGCCCCGGCCCTGGTCGCCCGCGCGCGCGGCCTCCACGGCGGCGTTCAGCGCCAGGATGTTGGTCTGGAAGGCGATGGAGTCGATGAGCTGCGTGATCTCGCCGATGCGCCCCGACGCGGCCTGGATCTGCTTCATGGTGGCCGCCACGCCGTCGACGGCGCCGCTGCTGCGCTCGGCCACCTCGCTGGCCTGGGTGGCCAGGTCCGTGGCCTGGCGCGCCGACTCGGCCGTGTGCTTGACCGTGCCCGTGATCTCCTCCATCGACGCCGCCGTCTGCTGCAGGTTGCCGGCCTGGGTTTCCGTGCGCGCGGACAGGTCCTGGTTGCCCTGCGCGATTTCCCGCGTGGAGATCTGCATCTTGTCGCTTTCCTCGCGCGCATCGCGCACGATGGACAGCAGGTTCACATTGAGCTGGCTCAGCGCCTTCTGCAGATCGCCCACCACGTCCTTGCGCGTGATGCGTATGGTCTGCGTCAGGTCGCCGGCCGCCAGGCGGTTGGCCTGCAGCACCATCTGCGCCAGCGGCGCCACGGTCAGCCGGTACGCCCAGGCCCCGGCCAGCCCCGTGAAGATGCAGACCGCCAGCCAGGCCAGCGCGGACCATGCATCCAGCGTGTGCCCTCCCGCCATCGCCGCGCCAAAGGCCGCCGCCACCACCAGGAAGAAGATCAGCACCAGCTTGCCTGCCAGGCCCAGGCTCAGCGCGCTGGCAAGGCGTCCGCGCAGGTTGTTGCGCACCAGATGGCCGGCGCGCAGCACGTGGACCTTGCGCCCTGCGTCCTTTTCGGCGCGCATGGTGGCGTAGAGGCGCTCGGCCGCATCCGTCTGCTCGCGCGTGGCCTCGGTGCGCACCGACATGTAGCCCGAGGGCCGGTCGCCTTCCATCAGCGGCGTGACATTGGCCATGACCCAGTAGAAGTCGCCGTTCTTGCGCCGGTTCTTCACGGGCGCCGACCAGGGCAGTCCGGCCGAGATGGTGGCCCACATGTCGCGGAAGGCTTCCTCGGGCATGTCGGGGTGGCGGATCATGTTGTGGGGCTGGCCCAGCAGTTCTTCGCGCTCGTAGCCGCTGACCTCGATGAACATCGGGTTGCAGTAGAGGATGCGCCCCTTCAGGTCCGTGGTGGACACCAGGGTCTGGCCCTTGGGAAATGCGTATTCACGCGTGCTGACTGGCAGATTCACTCTCATAGGCGTGGTCCCTTGAAGAAGAAAAATCCTTCACGTCATTGCGGCCCTGGCTTACTGCAGGACCCGGTGGCTTGTTGTACCCCGATTCGTCGCATTTGAAACAAATCGCCACAAAACCTCCATTCGATTCAGACATCTGATTGCGCGCTCTCGATAGCGGGCGCACCGCCTTGAGGCATGCGACGCACCACCATGGCTCGGCCGCCGGGCGGCAGCCCCGAGGACAGCGCCCGCGCAGGGCTGCGCGCCCTGGCATGCCGCTTGCTTCATCCCGTGCGTGGCCATTGCAGGCCATGGGGGCAAGGCGCAACGAGGTGCCACTGCCCCAGGGACAAAGGCGTCAACCCGCGCGCAGGCAGCAGCCGCGCAGTGGGGATGACGCCTTTTTGCTTTTCGAACCGATGCGGGGGCGCAATGAAGAAATCCAGGCTGGTGATGGTGGGCAACGGCATGGCCGGCGTGCGCACGCTGGAAGAGCTGCTCAGGATCGCGCCCGACCTCTACGAGATCACCGTGTTCGGCGCCGAGCCGCACCCCAACTACAACCGCATCATGCTGTCGCCGGTGCTGGCGGGCGAGCAGCAGCTGGACGAAATCATCCTCAACGACTGGTCCTGGTATGCCCGGCACGGCATCACCTTGCATGCAGGCTGCCGCGTGCATGCGGTGGACCGGGCGCGCCGCGTGGTGCACGCCGTGGACGCGGCCGGACAGCCGGTGAGCGCCGGGTACGACCGCCTGATCCTGGCCACGGGATCGCGCCCCTTCATGCTGCCCGTGCCCGGGCGCGAGCTGGAAGGCGTGCTCGGCTACCGCGACATTGCCGACACCCAGGCCATGATCGCGGCGGCCGCCAGCCACCGCCAGGCGGTGGTCATCGGCGGCGGCCTGCTGGGCCTGGAGGCCGCCAACGGCCTCATGAAGCGCGGCATGGAGGTTACCGTGGTGCATGCGGGCGAGCGCCTGCTGGACCGCCAGCTGGACGAGACCGCCGCCGCCTTGCTGCAGGCCTCGCTGGCCGAGCGCGGCATGCGCTTTCTGATGCAGGCCCAGACCCGCGCGCTGACGGGCGATGGCCGGGGCCGCGTGGCCTGCGTGCACCTGCAGGACGGGCGCGATGCGCCGGCCTCGCTCGTGGTCATGGCCGTGGGCATCCGGCCCGAGACCACGCTGGCCGAGCAGATGCACCTGCACGTGCAGCGCGGCATCGTGGTCAGCGACACGCTGCAGACCGTGACCGACCCGCGCATCTATGCCGTGGGCGAATGCGCGGCGCACCGGGGCGTGGCCTACGGGCTGGTGGCGCCGCTGTTCGAGCAGGGCAAGGTGCTGGCCAACCACCTGGCCGAAATCGGCATCGGCCGCTACCCGGGCTCGCAGACCTCGGCCAAGCTCAAGGTCACGGGCATTCATCTGTTCAGCGCAGGCGACTTTCGCGGCGACGACGGCACGGAGGAAATCGTGCTCAGCGACCCCGGCGCGGGCGTGTACCGCAAGCTGGTGCTGCGCGGTGACAGGCTGGTCGGCGCCTGCCTGTATGGCGACACCGAGGACGGTGGCTGGTACTTCCGCCTGTTGCGCGATGGCGTGGCAGTGCAGGAACTGCGCGACCGCCTCATGTTCGGCGAAAGTCAAGCCAGCCAGGCCAGCCAGGCCAGCCAGGCCGACCCGGCCAGCGGCCCGTGACGGCGCCCGCCCCCGTGCCCTGCCCTTCCCTCATCCACCCCAGGCCCACCATGCAAGAAACCCGATCCACCTGCCCCTATTGCGGCACAGGCTGCGGCGTCATCATCGAAAGCGATGGTGCGCGCATCACGGGCGTGCGTGGCGACCCGGCGCATCCGGCCAATCACGGGCGCCTGTGCACCAAGGGCAGCACGCTGCATCTGACGGCCTCGCCCGCCCTGGCGCGGCAGACCCGGCTGCTGCAGCCCGCCCTGCGCACCACGCGCGGGGCAGCGCCCCGGGACATCAGCTGGGATGCCGCGCTGGACCTGGCAGCCGGCAGGCTGGCCTCCATCGTGCAGGAGCACGGCCCCGATGCCGTGGGCCTGTATGTGAGCGGCCAGTTGCTGACCGAGGACTACTACGTCTTCAACAAGCTGGCCAAGGGCCTGATCGGCACCAACAACATCGACACCAACTCGCGCCTGTGCATGAGCAGCGCCGTGGCGGGCTACAAGGCCACGCTGGGCGCCGACGCGCCGCCGGCCTGCTACGAGGACGTGGACCATGCGGACTGCCTGTTCATCGTGGGCAGCAACGCGGCATGGGCCCATCCCGTGCTCACGCGGCGCATCGAGCAGGCGCGTGCCGCGCGGCCGCAGATGAAGATCATCGTGGCCGACCCACGCCGCACCGACACGGCCGGCATGGCCGACCTCTTCCTGCCGCTGCGCCCCGGCAGCGACACCCTGCTGTTCCACGGCATGCTGCACATCATGGAGCTGGAAGGCTGGCTGGACCGGGCCTACATCGCGCGCCACACCAGCGGCTTTGCCGACCTGCAGGCCCTGCTCGGACAGGCCACGCCCGAGCGCGTGAGCGAGGTCTGCGGCCTGCCCCGCCACGACCTTTTCCAGGCCGCGCAGTGGTTCGCGCTGGGAGGAGATGCGCGGGACGGCGCCGCCCGTGGCGCAACGCTCAGCCTGTACTGCCAGGGCCTGAACCAGAGCAGCAACGGCACGGCCAAGAACGCCGCGCTGATCGGCCTGCACCTGGCCACGGGCCAGATCGGGCGCGCAGGCGCGGGACCGTTCTCGCTCACGGGCCAGCCCAATGCCATGGGCGGGCGCGAGGTGGGCGGGCTGGCCAATCTGCTGTCGGCCCACCGCGACCTGGCCAACCCCGCCCACCGCGCCGAAGTGGCCGCCCTGTGGGGCGTGGACGCCGTGCCGCCCCGCCCTGGCAAGACCGCCGTGGAGATGTTCGAGGCCGCCGCCGAGGGCGAGATCCGCGCGCTGTGGATAGCCTGCACCAACCCCGCGCAAAGCATGCCCGACCAGGCCCTGGTGCGGCGCGCACTGCAGCGGGCCGAATTCGTCATCGTGCAGGAGGCCTTTGCCACCACCGCCACCTGCGCCTACGCCGACCTGCTGCTGCCCGCCACCACCTGGGGCGAGAAGATCGGCACGGTGACCAACAGCGAAAGGCGCATTTCGCGCGTGCGCCCCGCCGTGGCCGCACCGGGCGCCGCGCGCCATGACTGGCGCATCGCCGTGGACTGCGCGCGGCGCATGGAAACGCGGCTGCGCCCGGGCCGGCCCAGCCTCTTCCCCTACGACACCGAGGACGCCGCCGCAGGCGCCGAAGCCATCTGGAACGAGCACCGCGAAAGCACGCGCGGGCGTGACCTGGACATCACCGGCCTGTCCTGGGATCTGCTGGACGCGCAAGGCCCCCAGCAATGGCCGCTGCCCGAAGGCGCAGCCCTGGGCCGCGCACGGCTCTACGAAGACGGCCGCTTTCCCACGCCCGATGGACGCGCCCGCTTTGCCCTGCTGCCCTGGCAGCCGCTGGCCGAGTCGCCCGATGCGAGCTACCCCTTCAGCCTGACCACGGGCCGGCTGCGCGACCAGTGGCACGGCATGAGCCGCACGGGCCAGCTGGGACGACTGTTCGGCCAGGCTGCCGAGCCCAGTGTGCAGATGCATCCGCAGGACATGGCCGAGCGCGGCCTGCGCGCGGGCGACCTGGTGCAGGTGAGCAGCCGCCGCGGTGCCCTGCTGGTGCCGGTGCAGCCCGATGCCACGCTCGCGCCCTCCCAGCTCTTCATGGCCATGCACTGGGGCGGCGAGTACCTGGGCGGCACGGCCACGGGGGGCCTCAACGCACTGACCACGCCGGCCTTCTGCCCCGCATCCAAGCAGCCTGAACTCAAGCACACGGCCGTCAAGCTGCAAAAGGCCGCTCTGCCCTGGACCCTGCTGGCCATGGCCTGGCTGCCCGAGGACCGCGTGCTGGCCGTGCGCGAGCAGCTGTCTGCCCTCATGCCGCGCTTCGGTTTCGCCAGCTGCGTGCCTTTCGGCAATGCCGTGCCGCTGCAGGACGCCGCCCGCGCCCGCCACGGCGTGCTGCTGCGCGCCGCCGCGCATGAGGCGCCCGACGACGCCCTCATCGCGCAGATCGAGTCCCTGCTGGGCCTGGATGCCGCCGACACCCTGCGCTACAGCGACCGCCGCCGCCAGCACAGCCGTGCGCTGCGGCTGGACCGCACCAGCCTGTCCACCACGGTCGAAGCCTTGCTGCTGGCCGGAGACACGCGCGCCGGCAGCTGGCTGGGCACCCTGCTGAAGGACCAGTTGCCGGCCCAGGACTATGGGCGCCTGCTGCTCATGTCCTCGGCCTCGGCACCGCTGCCCCTGGCGCAGCGCACGCGCCAGGTCTGCGCGTGCTTCGACGTGGACGAGGCCGCCATCGAAGGCGTGCTTGCGCGCTGCGAGGGCAGCGACGATGCCCGCCTGGCCGCTTTGCAAGGCCAATTGCGCTGCGGCACCAACTGCGGCTCCTGCCTGCCTGAACTCAAGCGCCTGGTGCGCCACATCCCCGTTGCGCCCAGCCCGCAGGCGGCATGAAAGAGGCCATGGAACGACAGGTTTGCATATATAGCGAAAAGTAATGAAACCTGCGGGAAAATATGCGCCCACAGGATTCCACCCACGATCACCACGCCATGGGCATCAGCCAATACATCAAGGAAATAGGCCGCGGCGCACGCGGAGCCAAGGCGCTGGAGCGCGCGCAGGCCGCCGACCTGTTCGGCCAGGTGCTGGACGGGGGCGTCACCGATCTGGAGATCGGCGCCTTCTGCATCGCCATGCGCATCAAGGGCGAGACGGTCGAGGAGATGAGCGGCTTCCTGGATGCCGTGCATGCGCGCGCCGCGCGCTTTCCCGCCTCGGCCCATGGCCGCCCCGTGATCGTGCTGCCCAGCTACAACGGCGCGCGCCGCCTGCCCGTGCTCACGCCCCTGCTGGCCCTGCTGCTGGCGCGCGAAGGCCTGCCCGTGCTGCTGCACGGCATGCGCACCGAGGCGCGGCGCATCCTGGCCAGCGATGTGCTGCAGGCGCTGGGCATTGCGCCGCTGCAGGCACCCCAGGCACTCGATGGCGGCCAGGTGGCCCATCTGCATACCGAACACCTGCATCCGGCGCTGGCCCGGCTGCTGTCCGTACGCGAGGTCATCGGCCTGCGCAATCCGGGCCACAGCGTGGTCAAGCTGCTGGCGCCCTGCGACGGCCCGTCCTTGCTGGTGACGGCCTACACCCATCCCGAGTACCTGCCCATGCTGCACGGCACCTTCGGGACGCTGGGCATGAATGTGCTGCTCTCGCGCGGGCTGGAAGGCGAGGTCGCGGCCGACCCGCGCCGGCTGCCGCGCTACGACGGATTCGTCGCAGGCGCCCACCAGCTGCTGGCCGAGCAGCAAAGCGGCACGGCCTCCGAAATCCCGGGCCTGCCCGCCGAGATCGACGTGGACACCACGGCGCGCTACACCGAGGACGTGCTTGCGGGCCGCCTGCCCGTGCCGCCGGCGCTCACGCGCCAGGTGGAACACATCGTCCACCTTGCCGATCAGATTCGCTGAACACCCCAGAAAAACGGAGCCCCGCCATGACGACCCCGTCCCACACCCCCGCAAACACCGCCCGGCGCGGCAGCTGCACCCTGGTCGGCGCCGGCCCCGGCGACCCGGAGCTGCTGACCATCAAGGCCCTCAAGGCCATACAGGCGGCCACCGTGCTGCTGGTCGATGACCTGGTCAGCGATGCCATCGTGGCCCATGCCTCGCCCACGGCGCGCATCGTCTACGTGGGCAAGCGCGGCGGCTGCAAGAGCACGCCCCAGGCCTTCATCGAAAAGCTCATGCTGTCCGCCGTGCAGGATGGCGAGACGGTGGTGCGCCTCAAAGGCGGCGACCCCTTCATCTTCGGGCGCGGCGGCGAAGAGGTGGAGCATCTGCGCGAGGCCGGCATCGAGGTCCAGGTCGTCAACGGCATCACGGCCGGCCTGGCCGGGCTCACCAGCCTGGGCGCGCCGCTCACGCACCGCGACCGGGCGCACGGCGTGGTCTTCATCACCGGCCACGCCAAGCCCGGCGACAGCGGCACGGACTGGCGCCAGCTGGCCGCCACCGCGCGCGATGCCCGGCTCACCCTGGTGATCTACATGGGCGTGAGCAGCGTGGAACACATCCGCGCCGAGCTGCTGCACGGCCTGCCCGCCGCCACGCCCGTGGCCGTGATCCAGCACGCCAGCCTGCCGCAGCAGCGCCATGCACTGGCCACGCTGGACACGCTTGTGCAATGCATTGCCGACACCGGCCTGGGCAGCCCCAGCGTCATCGTCGTTGGAGATGTGGTCCATGGCATTCGGGCAATGGCCGAACCCCAGGAGCAGCCCAACCCTGCGGTTGCTGCCGCCTGAGTGCCTAGCTGCAACAAAGAAAAAATCTATCGATAGATAAAATCATTAGTTTTAATTAAAAATCTCCTGTTGGTTGCCGAAAACAGCGTCTAGACCGTTTTCGCAGGCCGTCAGCTGCGCCGGACGGCGGCAGCGCCACCGGGGGATTCAATGAAAACATCAAGCCGTACTCTCACTTCCACAGCGACGCAGGCATGGTGGCCGGCATGCCGACACCTGGCGGCCCAACTGCTGGCCGGCTGCGCACTTGGCATGGCCATGCCCATGCCCGGCCTGGCCAGCGGCTCCGACATGGTGCTGGCCACGCGCGTCACGGCAGGCGCCAAGCCCTGGCTCACGCCTGCGCACCGCCAATGGCTGCAGGCGCGCGGGCCGCTGACGCTGGGCATTTCCACGCCGGACCATCCGCCGCTGGGCATGATCGATGGCGATCGCTTCCAGGGCATCACGGCCGACCACCTGGGCCTGCTTTTTCCCACGCCCGTGCGCTTCAAGTCCTATGGATCGCGTGCGGCCGTGCTCGATGCGCTGCGCCGCGGCGAGATCGACCTGGCCTGCGGCGGCACCGAGCTGGAAGCCGAGCGCGCCGACCTGGCCCTGAGCGTGCCCTACCTGCCCAGCCAGCCCGTGCTGGTCTCCCCGTCGAATGCTCCCTTCGACGCCCGGCGCCGGGGTGCGCGGCTGGCCATGACGCCCGACCAGCTGCTGCGCTCCCAGGTGGCTGCCGCCTACCCCCTCAGCGAGCTGCTGACCTATGAAACACCCCGCCGCGCGCTGGAGGCGCTGAGCCTGGGCGAGATCGACGGCTTCGTCGGCGACACGGTCACGGTGCACTACCTGATCCAGGCCAACTACCTGCTCAACCTGCGCGTGCAGGGCTTTGCGCCCATAGAAAGCCGTGGCTTCGGCATGCTGGTGAGGCATGGCGATGCACAGCTGAAGGCCTACCTGGACCAGGCCCTGCCCAGCATCACCGTGCAGCACGGCGACGACATCCTGCGCAGCTGGAGTGGAAGCCGCCGCCCGCTGCTGGGCGGCGACCGCGTGGCGCTGACGCCCTCGGAAAAGCAGTGGCTGGATGCCCATCCGCGCATTCCCGTGGTCCTCAACGGCTCGCTGGGTCCGCTGGGACAGCTCGATGCCGACCGCCAGGCCCAGGGCATCGGCCCCGACTACCTGGACCTGATCAGCCGCCGCGCCGGCCTGCAGTTCGAGTACATCGCCGCGCGCAACTATTCCGAACTCGAAACCATGCTGGGCTCCGGCAAGGCCCTGCTCACCCCGGCGTACACCTCGCCGCCCACGGCCTCGCCCGATATCAGGCTGCTGCCGCCCTATCTGCGCAGCACGGTCGTGGTGATGGCCCGGCCCGAGGCCAACGCAGGCACCCCGCGCGACAAGCCCATACACCACCTCCAGCGACTGGAGGGCAAGCGCGTGGCCATGGTGGCGGGCTTCTTTCTCGAAAGCACGGTGCGCAGGGAACATCCGAGCATACGGCTGCAGCTGTATGCCGACCTGACCCAGGCCCTGGCCAGCGTGGCGGCCAATGACAGCGATGCCTTCGTGGGCAACGACTACGCGGCGCGCTATGCCAACGCCCAGCAATTGGGCAGCCGGCTGCAGCTCACCGGCATCCTGGACGACTACACCCGCCCCATCAGCCTGGCCGTGCACGCCGCCGAACCTGAACTGCTGGGCATCCTGGAAAAGGCCCAGCTGTCCATCGCACCCGAAGAGGTGGCCGAAATCGTCCACCACTGGGCGCCGCACCATAACGGCAACGGCGCGAGCTTCTGGCGCGAGCACCGCCAGCGCCTGCTGCTGCTGGCCGGGGCGCTGGCCCTGGTCACGTTCATCTCACTGGTCTGGGGCTTTTACCTGAGCCGCCAGATGCGCAGGACACGCCGGGCCGAGCGGCGCGCCGAGGCCGCCAACCAGGCCAAGAGCCTGTTTCTGTCCACCACCAGCCACGAGATACGCACGCCGCTGAGCGCCGTCATCGGCCTGCTGGAACTGGCGCAGGACCGGGAAAAGCTCGGCCTGCCCCACCGCGATATGCTGGCCTCCGCCCACAAGGCCGCCCAGGGCATGCTGCTGTTGCTGGGCAATGTGCTGGATCTGCACCGCATCGAGTCGGGCCATATCGACTCCACGCTCCAGCCCGTGGCACTGCGCCCGCTGATCGAAGACATGGCCCCGCTGCTGCAAGGCCTGGCCCACGGCAAGCGGCTGTCGCTGCGCACCGAAGTGGGCAGCGGCGTGGACCACAGCGTGACGGCCGACCCGCTGCATCTCAAGCAGGTGCTGTTCAACCTGCTCAGCAATGCCATCAAGTTCACCGAGCGCGGCAGCGTCACCCTGCGCGCGCATGGCGCCAGCCGGCATGACCGCCTGCTGCTGCAGATGGAGGTCGAGGACACGGGCATCGGCATTGCGCCGCAGGACCAGGCCCGGCTGTTCCAGCCCTTCTCGCAGGTGGAAGGCGCCCACCAGGACAGGGCCTTTGGCAGCGGCCTGGGCCTGAGCATCACGCGGCGCCTGCTGGAGCACATGGGGGGAACCATCACGGTGGACAGCGCACCGGGCCGAGGCTCGCGCTTCACGGTCAGGCTGAGCCTGCCACTGGTGGAGCCGGACCATCGCATGCAGGCCGACGTCACGCCCGCGTCAGAGGGAATATTGCCCCTGGTCCTGCCCGCCTCGGTGGCGCTGCAAGGAAAGCCCCAGGCCAGTGCCGAGCCCCTGCCCGCATCACAGCCCGGGTCCGACCTCAGAATCCTGGCCGTGGAAGACTATCTGTTCAACCGCGAGCTGCTCAAGAGCCAGCTGGCCGCGCTGGGCCACGGCATCTGCCTGGCCGGCGATGGACAGGAAGCCTGGGCACGCTGCCTGGTCGAGTCCTTCGATCTCATCATCACCGATGGACGCATGCCGCTCATGGACGGCTTCGAGTTCATCCGGCGCCTGCGCCAGCGCGAGGCCGAAAACCAGCTGCGCCGCTGCCGCGTGATCGCACTGACCGCCAGCCCCGAAGCCTCCGAAGCGCTGCGCTACCTGCAGGCCGGCGCCGACGAGGTGCTGTCCAAGCCGGCTGCCATGGAAGACCTCAGGCGCGTCATCGAACAGGTGCGGAACGAGCTGCAGGGCGGCACGCCCGGCACCTGGCATCTGCCGCCCGCCGCGCCCTCCACGCTCAGCCCGGCCTGACCGTGCTGCTGGCCGTCACGCGGCTTTGCTCGAAGCGCTGGGCCAGCTCGCGGCGCAGGTCCTTGCGGATCAGCGCAGCCTGCCAGCGGCGCCTTTCCTCGTCGTTGGACGGCACCAGCGTCGGCACGGCGGCCGGCTGCTTGTTCTCGTCCACGGCCACCATGGTGAAAAAGCAGCTGTTCACATGGCGCACCACCTGGGTGCGGATGTCCTCGGCCACCACCTTGATGCCGATCTCCATCGACGACTTGCCCGTGTGGTTGACGCTGGCCAGGAACGTCACCAGCTCGCCCACGTGGATGGGCTGCAGGAACATCACCTGGTCCACGCTCAGCGTGACCACATAGCGGCCCGCGTAGCGGCTGGCGCAGGCATAGGCCACCTGGTCGAGCTGCTTGAGAACGGCGCCGCCATGGACGTTGCCCGAAAAGTTCGCCATGTCGGGCGACATGAGCACGGTCATGCTCAGCTGGTGCGATGGGAAATTCATCGCTGGATTTTAGGTCCCCCCTGAGTCGCTGCGCGCCTTCCCCCAGAGGGGGACGACACCCTCGGTGCGGGGCGGCCCTTCCTCGGTGTCCCTGGCTTCAGGACACGCCAGTTTCACAGGGCACGCGAAGGGCTGGCTCAAGTGCGCGAGAATGGGCGCCCCTTTTGCCCCCCGAGTGACGCTTTTGTGACCTCTTCCCTCTCTTTCGACGCCATCGTCATCGGCGCCGGCGCGGCCGGTCTGTTCTGTGCGGCCCAGGCCGGACAGCGGGGCCTGTCGGTGCTGCTCCTGGACCACGCGGAGAAGGTGGCCGAGAAGATCCGCATCTCGGGCGGCGGCCGTTGCAACTTCACCAACCGCGACTTGGACGTGCGTGCGCCGCACAAGCACTTCGTGGGCGGCAACCCGCAGTTCTGCCGCTCGGCCCTGTCGCGCTACACGCCGGCCGACTTCATTGCGCTCATGGACAGGCACGGCATCGCCCACCATGAAAAGCACAAGGGCCAGCTGTTTGCCGACCGCTCGGCCGAGGACATCATCGCCATGCTGCTGGCCGAATGCCAGGCCGGCGGCGTGCAGCGCTGGCAGCTCTGCAAGGTCGATTCCGTGGCGCACTCGGACGGCCAATACCGCCTGCAGACCAGCCGGGGCGCCGTGCAGGCGCCCAGCCTGGTCATCGCCACGGGCGGCCTGTCCATCCCCAAGATCGGCGCCACCGACTTCGGCTACCGCCTGGCCCAGCAATTCGGCCTGCCCCTGGTCGAACGCACGCCGGGCCTGGTGCCGCTGACCTTCGATGGCGACGCCTGGGCCCCCTACGCCCAGCTCGCGGGCCTGGCCCTGCCCGTGGAGATCAGCACCGGTAGCAAGAAAGAGCGCATGGCCTTCATGGAAGACCTGCTGTTCACGCACCGGGGCCTGTCGGGCCCGGCCGTGCTGCAGATATCGAGCTACTGGAAGCCCGGCACGCCCCTGAGCATCAACCTCGCGCCCGAGGTGGACCTGCAGGGCGAGCTGCTCAGGGCCAAGTCGCGCTCGCGCAAGCTCATCGCCAATGAACTGGCGCAGTGGCTGCCCTCGCGACTGGCCGATGCCTGGGTGCAGCAGGATGCTGCCTGGCAGCGCCCCATCGCCGAAGCCTCCGACAAGGCCCTGAACCAGCTGGCCGAGCGCCTGTCACGCTGGGAGATCGTGCCCACGGGCACGGAAGGCTACAAGAAGGCGGAAGTGACGCTGGGCGGCGTGGACACGCGGGCGCTCTCGCAGCAGACCATGGAATGCAAGACCCAGCCGGGCCTGTACTGCATTGGCGAAGTGGTGGATATCACCGGCTGGCTCGGCGGATACAACTTCCAATGGGCCTGGGCCAGTGGGTACGCCTGTGCGCAGGCCTTGCCTTCTGCCTGATTTGTCAGACCGCTTTCGTCTCGCGTATAATCGCCCGCTTTGCTGGCAATCGCCCCGTCGGCCAATACTAGTTAACTTTGGACGGGGACCAACCGCTGAACATGGCTCTCAGGCCCGATCTTCCCGGGAACCCGCTGTCAGCACAGATATCTGGAAATCTAGCTAATGACCACCATCCGCGTAAAAGAAAACGAGCCCTATGAAGTTGCCCTGCGCCGCTTCAAGCGCACCATCGAAAAGCTCGGCCTGCTGACCGACCTGCGCGCTCGCGAGTTCTACGAGAAGCCCACTGCCGAACGCAAGCGCAAGAAGGCTGCCGCCGTCAAGCGTCACTACAAGCGCGTTCGCAGCATGCAGCTGCCCAAGAAGCTGTACTGATCAGCCCTTGACCAGCCGGCTCTCGTCAGCCGCAAAACCCGCGCTCGGGACGCCAGGCGCGGGTTTTTTGTTTTTTTGTTCCGTGTTTTCCGACGCCATCACCTCAGGAGAAAAGCCATGAGCCTCAAGGCCCAGATCACCGAAGACATGAAGACCGCCATGCGCGCCAAGGACAGCGAGCGCCTGGGCACCATCCGCCTGCTGCAGGCAGCGATGAAGCAAAAGGAAGTCGATGAGCGCATCGAGCTGGACGACGCCGCCGTCATCGCCATCGTGGACAAGCTGATCAAGCAGCGCAAGGACAGCATCGCCGCCTTCGAGGGCGCGGGCCGCCAGGACCTGGCCGACAAGGAAAAGGCCGAGATGGCCGTGCTGACCGCCTACCTGCCCGAGCGCATGTCGGCCGAGGAAGTGGCCACCGCCGTCAAGGCCATCGTGGCCGAACTGGGCGCATCCGGCCCCGGCGACATGGGCAAGGTCATGGGCGCGGTCAAGGCGCAACTGGCAGGCAAGGCCGACATGGGCCAGGTCTCCGCCGCAGTGAAGGCTGCCCTGGCAGGCTGATCCCCGGCCAGTCCGCTGCAGCAGCCGCCCCGCTCAGGGAGCGGCTGCCATCCACTCCTTCTTGAAGTGTTCCTGCAGGAACTCCACGCACACCCGCACCTTGGCCGACAGCTGCAGCCGCGTCGGATACACAGCCCAGACATTGGCCTCCTGCCGCCATTCGGGCAACACCTGCACCAGGCGCCCGGCCTGCAGATGGGCGCCCACATCCCATAGCGAGCGCAGCGCAATGCCGCGACCGTCCACGGCCCACTGCACCACCATCTCGCCGTTGTTGGCCGACAGCGGCCCCGTGACCTTCACCGCCTGCTCGGCCGCGCCCGCGCGCAGCCGCCACACGCCAAAGGCCTGGTCGCGCTCCTTGATGGCCAGGCAGTCATGGGCCGACAGTTCGGCCGGCGTGCGCGGCGTGCCACGGCGCGCCAGGTAGGCAGGCGCGGCGCACAGCACGCGGTGGTTGTCGGCCAGGCGCCGCGCAATCAGGTGGGGCGCGATCTCGTCGCCCACGCGCACATCCAGATCGAAGCCCTCGCCCGCCACATCCACCAGCCGGTCGAACACGTCCAGCCGCACCTGCAGCCCCGGATGGCGCTCCACCAGCCTGGAAAGCGCGGGCGCGATCACATGCCGCCCGAAACCGAAGCTGCTGCTCACGCGCAGCAGGCCGCGCGGCTCGCTGCGCGTGATGGCCACCTCCTGCATCAGCTGGTCCATGTCGTCGAGGATGCGCTGCGCCCAGTGGAAGACGCGCTCGCCCTCCTCGGTCACGGCCACGCGGCGCGTGGTGCGGTGCAGCAGCTTCACGCCCAGCTCTTCCTCCAGCAGGCGGATGCGCTTGCTCACATAGGCGGGCGAAGCCCCCAATTCCTCGGCCGCAGCGGCAAAGCCGGATTTGCGGGCCACCACGGTGAAGACGCGCAGGTCTTCGGGAGACGGCTGTTTATTCACGATCTGTAAATAATGGAACCACAGTTGGCCGATTGTATTTAGCCCTGGCGCAGCCAACAATGCCATGCATGCGGCCAGGCTGTCAGCGGCGCCGCTTCATATCCATCCATTCGATCCAAGGACAGACACCATGCAAGACACATTCAAGATCGCCGTCATCGCCGGTGACGGCATTGGCAAGGAAGTCATGCCCGAAGGCCTGCGCGCCCTGGAAGCTGCCGCCAGCCGCTTTGCGATCAAGCTCGAATTCCACCATTTCGACTGGGCCCACTGCGACTACTACCTGGCCCACGGAAAAATGATGCCCGACGACTGGAAGGCGCAGCTGTCCGGCATGGATGCCATCTTCTTCGGCGCCGTGGGCTGGCCCGCCACCGTGCCCGACCATGTCTCGCTGTGGGGCTCGCTGCTCAAGTTCCGCCGCGAGTTCGACCAGTACATCAACCTGCGCCCCGTTCGCCTGTTCGAAGGCGTGCCCTGCCCGCTGGCCGGCCGCAAGCCCGGCGACATCGACTACTACGTGGTGCGCGAGAACACCGAAGGCGAGTACACCTCGCTGGGCGGCATCATGTACGAGGGCACGGACCGCGAGATCGTGATCCAGGAATCGGTCTACTCGCGCAAGGGTGCCGAGCGCCTGCTCAAGTACGCCTTCGACCTGGCCCAAAGCCGCGAGCGCAAGCACGTCACCCTGGCCACCAAGAGCAACGGCATCGCCATCAGCATGCCCTGGTGGGACCAGCGCGCCGAGGACGTGGCCAAGGCCTACCCGGAAGTCACGCTGGACAAGCAGCACATCGACATCCTGACCGCGCGCTTCGTGCTGCAGCCGGGCCGCTTCGACGTGGTGGCCGCCACCAACCTGTTCGGCGACATCCTCAGCGACCTGGGCCCGGCCACCACGGGCACCATCGGCCTGGCCCCCTCGGCCAACCTCAACCCCGACCGCAGCTTCCCCAGCCTGTTCGAGCCCGTGCACGGCTCGGCGCCCGACATCTACGGCAAGAACATCGCCAACCCCATCGCCATGGTCTGGTCGGCGGCGCTGATGCTGGACTTCCTGACCCACGGCCAGGGCGCAGGCCGCGCGGCGCACGACGCCATCGTCTCGGCCATCGAGGAAGTCATCAGGAGCGGCCCGCGCACGCCCGACCTGGGCGGCACGGCCAGCACCACCGAGGTGGGCCAGACCATCGCCCGGCGCATCGCTGCCGCCTGAGGCGCCGCGCCGGGGTTCATGCCGCCCGGCAGCCCGGCCTACCCGCCCATGCGGCCCCTGCGCAGCCTGCCGGCCCCCATCCCGGCCGCCAGCAGGCTCAGCATGACCAGCGCCACGGTGTGCAGGGCCGGCACAGGCGTGGGCACCGGCGCCGCCACCACGGCCTGTGTGAAGCCCTGGCTCATCGGGGCGTGGACTGCATCCCCGCTGTAGTCGACCACAAGGCCGTGGGATCCGGCCGCCACGGGCAGCCGGACCGTGATGCTGGCGGCGCCGCCAACCAGGGGCGCCGACCCCAGCTGCGCCCCGTTGTACGAGACCGTGATGCTGCCCGAGGGGAGCGCCGCCGCCATCGCCCGCAGCGCCCCCCGTCGGTCCTGCGCCCCGGTCACGGCCGACACGCTGATGGTCACATCGTCGCCGGGCCGGGAAGGGTTGGGGGTCGAGGTGATCGCCAGGGTGGTTGTGGCCTGGGCGATCTGCACGCTTTGCTGCTGCCTTGCCGCCGCCTCGTAGTTCGCATCGCCGGCCTGGTCTGCCAGGATGCGGCAGGGTCCCGGCGCAATGAAGGAGACAGAACCGCCCGCGATGGTGCAATGGGCAGCCGTCGCCGCATCCACGGAGAACACCACCGCCTTGCCGGAAGCCCCGCCCGTTGCTGCCACGGCATAGGTATCGCCCACCTTGGCGGCCGCTGGCGCCACGGAAGTGAAGGCAATGGCCTGCGGGCCCTTGCCGATGCTCAGGGACAGGACTTGCCGGGCCGCAGGCAGATGGTTGACATCCCCCTGCTGATCGGCGGCCAGCAGGCAGTTGTCCGTACCCGCCAGCCTGCCGGACACCTCGGCACCGCTGACGGAGCACGCCGCCGGCGTCAGGGAGCTGAACTGCACGGCCTGGGACGAGCCACCGCCGGCGGCGCTCAGAGCCACCCGTGCATCCACGACCAGGGGCGCCGGCATGCTCCAGACGATGTTCTGCGCAGCAGGCTGCACCGTCACCGGGTAAGCCACCTCGGGGGCGGGACCATAGGTCGCGTCGCCGCCCTGCCGGGCCGTCATCGTGCAAGTGCCTGCGGAATGGAAGCTGAACACCCCTGCGGCATCGACGGTGCAAACCTCTGGCGCAGATGCGGAAAACGTCACGGCCAGGCCGGAGGTAGCCGTTGCAACGGGCGTGAATGTCGTGCCGAAGGTTTGCGCCGACGGCTGCGCAAAGTCGATGCTCTGCTCCAGCCTGAGCGTGGTGAAGGGCACGCTGGCCACATCCGGCTGCACGCGGCCTGCGCCATCCCTGGCGATGAAGTGCAGCCTGTAGGCCGTATTCACCGCCAGCCCCCCGATATCGATATCGTGGACCACGCCTGCCGTCATGCCGACCGGGGAGCCGCCGGCCTGCAGCGTGGCGGCATCCGGCGCCGCGGCGGCCGCAGCAAGCACCTGCCAGTAGCCCGTGCCGTCCCGGTCCAGCGCCACGCGGGCCTTGGCCGTCACGCCGCCCGCCTGCGGGTCGACGACGGGAGCCAGACTGAAGACCGGGCGGCCCAGCACATAGCCGGCAAACCCAGGGTTTTGCGCTGCATGCCACCCATCGGACAGGGATGACAGACCCGCCCAGACCGCATTGGCGGGGATGGACGATGCGTCCATGGCGAGCAGGGTCTGGATGCCATCGAGCGAATAGTGGAAAACAGTGCTGTCGATGGGGCGCGGGAGGGAGGACCCCTCGATCTGAAAGGAGCTGATCGTGGCCCAGGCTGCCGCTGCGGGAATTCCCATGGGATCGGTCGTCCGCAGGACCTGGCCCTGGTAGCTGTATGTGTAGTCCTCGTTCCAACTGTTGAGACCCCAGCCGTCATCCCAGTAGTTGGAAGGGGTGACCCAATCCGCAGTGGAGGGCGGCGAGCCGCCTTGCTGCACCACGCCGCCCACGCTGAACGTGTATTCGGTCACCATGGACGTATACCAAGCGTTGGACTGCGTCTGGTAGCCCGTCATGACCAGCCCCTGCGCCGGCGCGGCCACGGCCGCGACGCAATGCAGGCCGGCTCTGAATACCACCACCCACGGCATCATGGCCCTGGAAAATTCCGCCTGAAGGCGACTGCCTCGTTCTCTCACATGCACTCCCGTTTCAACTTGCTGTTCTTCTGGTCCGTGCCGGGGGTACCGGCAATGCAGGAGCCTAGCGGCCGCACCTGCCCGCGCCTTGACTGCGCGTTGCGCTTTTCTTGACAGTGCGTCCCGCCCCCTGCGCAACGCGGGCTGCCGCGCCACCGTCCGTTCATTTGCCACCAAACGCCTGCTGCCCCCGGCCCTGCAAAGCGGCGATACGCCGTCCAACCGGGCCGTCGTCTGGGCGCGGAGATGGCGGCATTGCCCCCGCCGCAGGCCCCTGGCCGGCGAACAGGGCAAGATGGCCGGCTGCGGCATTCGGGCCGCTCAGACACAGCACGGAATCTCCATGAAGCACTACGACTACATCGTCATCGGCGGCGGCAGCGGCGGCATTGCATCGGCCAACCGCGCCGCCATGCACGGGCGCCACTGCGCGCTGATCGAAGCCGGCGAGATCGGCGGCACCTGCGTCAACGTGGGCTGCGTGCCCAAGAAGGTCATGTGGCATGCGGCCCAGATCGGCGAGGCCATGCACCGCTACGGCCCCGACTACGGCTGGGATGCCACCGTCGAGGGCCTGGACTGGCAGCGCCTGCTGGACAGCCGCAGCGCCTACATCGACCGCATCCATGCCTCGTATGAAAGCGGCCTGGCACGCAACAAGGTCGAGCTGATCCAGGGCTTTGGCCGCTTCGTGGATGCGCGCACCGTGGAGGTGGGCGGCCAGCGGCTCAGTGCCGACCACATCCTCATCGCCACGGGCACGCGCCCGGCACGGCCCGACATACCTGGCGCCGAGCTGGGCATCGACTCCGACGGCTTCTTCGCCCTCAAGGCCCTGCCTGCGCGCACGGCCGTGGTGGGTGCCGGCTATATCGCCGTGGAGATTGCCGGCGTGCTGCACGCGCTGGGCTCGCAGACCCATCTGTTCCTGCGCCAGAACTCGGCACTGCGCGGATTCGATCCGCTGCTGAGCCAGACCCTGATGGAGATCATGGAGGCCGAAGGCCCCGCCGTGCACCGCCAGGCCACCCCGAAGGCCGTGGTCCGCAATGCCGACGGCAGCCTGGACCTGCAACTGCAGGACGGCAGCAGCCACACCGTGGACTGCGTGGTCTGGGCCGTGGGCCGCAGGCCCGACACCTCGGGCCTGAACCTGGAGGCCGCAGGCGTGGCGCTGCAGGACAGCGGCCACATCGCGGTGGACAAGTTCCAGGACACCAATGTGCCCGGCATCCACGCCGTGGGCGACATCACGGGCCGCATCGAACTCACGCCCGTGGCCGTGGCCGCAGGCCGGCGCCTGTCCGAGCGCCTGTTCAACGGCAAGACCGGCGAGCACCTGGACTACGACAACGTGCCCACCGTGGTCTTCAGCCACCCGCCCATCGGCACC
Source organism: Delftia sp. WSY_10 (assembly GCF_043104705.1). NCBI lineage: Bacteria > Pseudomonadati > Pseudomonadota > Betaproteobacteria > Burkholderiales > Comamonadaceae > Delftia > Delftia sp. WSY_10. Next base: position 177,007 of record NZ_JBICKY010000057.1, read on the forward strand.
GTGGGCCTGACCGAGCCGCAGGCGCGCGAGCGATTTGGCGACGATCAGGTCAAGATCTACCAGTCGGCCTTCACCGCCATGTACACGGCGGTCACGCGCCACCGCCAGCCCGCGCGCATGAAGCTGGTCTGCGTGGGCCCCGAGGAACGCATCGTGGGCATACACGGCATCGGCCTGGGGATGGACGAGATGCTGCAGGGCTTTGCCGTGGCGCTCAAGATGGGCGCCACCAAGCGCGACTTCGACGACACCGTGGCCATCCACCCCACGGCGGCAGAAGAGTTCGTGACCATGCGCTGAACGGCGCGCACCACCTGCCTTCGGCGGTTGACCACCGCCCTGGGCAGGACACGCGCCGGGCGAGCGCGAAGCCGCCCAGGTCGGCGGAGGCATCGGGAATGGCCGTGAGCAGGCCGATCTGCGCCGTGCTCCTGACGCCAGCCTCGCGGACGCTGGTGGCAGCCGCAAGCTGCGCGCGATCCGCAGCCGGCTCCGCTTCTCCTTCTCCTTTTCCTTCCCCTTTTCCTTCCCCCGACATGGACCTCCTGCTCCTGCATGCCGGCGCTGCCGGCATGGCTGTGCGCTGACATTTCAGCTGCTTGCGGTGCATTGCCACCGTCCAGGGTCCTGCGTCGCCACGCTGGCCCCGGTGGAAACATCCGTCCACCGCGGGAATTTCAAGCGCCTACGCTCAAACACCCAATTCAATAGTCAAAAACAAATAAAGTATTTTCCCGATAGTCAAGTCAAATCGAAAAATTCACAATCCTTGTACGCGGGGAAAAAGAGGCATTGCTCCATGGAAAGCCTTGGTGTTTCTTTGTAGGCAATCCGACTTAATTAGAGTGTATACACCTTGATTTTCCGCATCAACCCAGCAGCCATGGGTCGACAGCCGCGATCGGAGCCCAGGAGACATCCCATGCCCAGACTGCATTCGAAGACAGGGCATGGCGAGCCCGCGCCAGGCGGCATGCAGGCCAGCTTCTGGCCCCTGCGGCAAACGCACGCGCTGGGCAGCAGGCTGAAAGCAGTGTTCGCGCTGGAGGCCTTCCACCGTGCGGGCAGCGGCGCCGGGAGCCGCTTGGCCGATGACGCCTTCTTGGCCCGCAGCGCCTATGGGGCTGAGCAGCGGCCGGGGCGCAACACCACACTCAACAAGGAGACAGATCCATGACAACCGATGTACTCGATGCCCGGTCCCCGTTGACCGGGTCGCGCAACGCTGGCCACCCTCTGCCGGCGGACCGCATGATCGTGGGCGCGCCCACGGGCGGCTGAGGAGCAGGTCATGCACGAAGCCCCCCGCCCCACCCTCCCGCCCATCGGCTGCAACGGCCGTGGCGTGCAGCGCTCCTCGCGCCACCAGCCCATCGGCCTGCAGGAGCTGCCCATACGCGAGCAGTTCCGCCTCGTCAGCGAGACCGGCGTGTTCGACTGCTTCGACCGCCTGCCGCTGCGCCACCAGCTGGCCGACTACGAGTCGGCCATCGCCGAATTCAAGCTGCCCGTGCACACCGCCAGCTGGTTCTACCGCCTGGGCGAGGACGAGGTCCTGCTGGCCGGCAACCTGCGCATCTGCCGCGAGATCGGCGTGCGCTGCCACAACATCATGACCTTCAAGCACCACCGCGACGGCCATGTGCTGTCCGATGTGGAAATCGCCGAACACTATCTGCGGGTCTATGACGACGCCATGGGCCTGGGCGTGGAGCCCAGCTTCGCGCTGCATGTGAACACGTGGACCGAAGACTTCCTGCGCGTGCGCAGCGTGGCCGGGCGCGTGCAGGCACGCGGCGTGCCCTTTCACTTCACGCTGGACTACAGCCATGTGAACTTCAAGATCGGCAACCCGGCCGAGCTGGACCGGTCGGGCGTGCGCGGGCTGCTCGAGCGCGGCGAACTGGTGCTGGACCCGTTCGAGCCCGGCTCGCTGTGCGAACAATGGCTGGACATGGGCATCGTGCGCTGGGCCCAGCTGCGCGCGGCCGGCACCAACCAGCCCCTGAACCTGTGGCACCGCGACGAGGACGGCAGCCCGGGACGGGGCATCCAGTACCCCATGCTGCGGCCCGGACCCGGCGAATGGCATTCGCCCTGGCATGCCTACCTGCTGGAGCCCTCCAAAGAGGCCATCCGCAAGGTGCTGGCCTGCCACCATGCGCAGCCGCACAGCCCGCTGCGCTACCTCACCACCGAATTCATCAATCTCCCCGACTACGGCCTGGGCGCAGGCTATGACCTGCTGGAGCAGAACGTGGCGGCCGCGCGCTTCATGCGGCAAGCCTGGGACGAGATCTGCGCCCGCCCCGTACTCCGGGCCTCCTGCGAAGGTGCAGCATGAACCCCGCACAACACCCCCAAGGCCATGCCGTCATCATCGGCGCCGGACACGCCGGTGGCACCCTGGCCGCCCTGCTGCGCCAGTACGGCCACCCGGGTCCGATCACTGTGGTCGGCGGCGAGGACCTGCCGCCCTACCTGCGCCCGCCGCTGTCCAGGGCATGGCTGCAGCAGGCCATGGGCCCGGACGAGCTGTTGCCGCGGCCCGCCGGCGCCTCCGCGGACCAGGCCATCGCCCTGCGCCCGGGCATGCGCGCCATGGCCATAGAGCCGGGCTCGCGGCAGGTGGCGCTGAACGACGGATCGGTGCTGCACTACGAACACCTGGTCATTGCCACAGGCTCCGCGCCGCGCTGGCTGGTCCTGCCCGGGGATGAGCGGCCTGGCATCACCTACCTGCGCACCATGGAAGACGCGCAGGCGCTGCGGAGCCATCTGCAGACCGCACGCTGCCTGGCCATCATCGGCGGCGGCTATGCGGGCCTCGAAATCGCTTCCACGGCCCGCAAGCTGGGCGTGCAGGTCCGGATCATCGAGCGCGAAGGCAGGCTGCTGACGCGCAGCGCCTCGCCGCAGATGGCTGCGCATCTGCTGCAGCTGCATGCAGGCCAGGGCGTGGAGGTGCATTTCAATGCAGCGGTCGCCGCCATCCAGGGAGACAGCCCCACCCGCATCACGGCCCTGTGGATGGCCGATGGCTCCCGACTGGAGTGCGATGCCGTGCTCATCGGCGTGGGCGCGGCGCCCTGCATGGAACTGGCGCAATCCCTCGGCCTGGACTGCGCCGACGGCATTGCCGTGGATGGCGAAGGCCGCACCGCCATGAGCGGCATCTACGCCATAGGCGATGCCACGCGCCGCCCGCTGGCCGGCTACCCCGGGCTGCACCGGCTCGAAAGCGTGCCCAGCGCGCTCGAACAGGCCCGGCGCGCGGCCTGCGCCATCACGGGCAGCGAACTGCCCGCCCATGAAACGCCCTGGTTCTGGTCCGATCAGTACGACACCAGGCTGCAGATCGCCGGCCTGCCCGGCCAGGGCGACCAGACCGTGCTGCGCGGCAACCCGGCCAGCGGCAGGTTCGCCGTCCTGCACCTGCGCGGCGGCCAGCTGTGCGCCGCCGAATGCGTGAATTCGCCGGGCGAATTCATGGCTGCGCGCAAGGCCATCGCCGCCACGCACTGCGCCGACCCCGGTTTCCCAACGCTCCCCTCCAAAGCCCCACTCACGTCATGATCTCCATTGCCTTCATGGAGCACGGCGGCAGCGAGCATGCGGTGCAGGCCGCGGAGGGACAGAGCCTCATGCCGAATGCGGCGGCGCCGGTGGCGCAGCGCCAATGCAGCCGCAGCCGCAGTATCAGCGCGTTGCCAGGCTGCGCCCCACCGCCCGCAAACACTCCACCAGCAACCGCGTCGTCGCCGTCATCGGCTGGCCGCGCAGGGTGATCAGGCCCACGGGCGGCAGGTCGACGGGCACGGGCAGGTCCAGCACGGCGACCAGCCCCTGCTGCGCGAAATGCCCGGCCACGCCGCGCGCCATGAAGGCCACGGCGCCGCGCTGGTGCAGGAAGCTGATCTGCGACAGGAATGAGGCGGACTCCACCAGATCGGCCGGAGGATGCAGGCCGTGGGCGAAGAACTGCTGCTCCAGCTTCACGCGCAGCGATGCCCAGGGCGGGGGCATGACGCAGGGCATGTCGGCCAGCGCCTGCCAGCTCGCAGGCTGCGCCAGCAACGCATGGCCGGGGCGCACGACGGCGACCATGGGCTCGTCGTACAGGGCTTCGGTCTCCAGGTCGGGCGAGGCATAGCCGGGTTCGAGCCGGCCCACGAACAGGTCCAGCTCGCCCATGCGCAGCTTGGGCAGCAGCCGCGTGAGATCGCCCTCCTCGACCAGCACCGTGGTCTGGGCCGATCGCACCTTCAACTGCTCGACGGCCCGGGCCAGCAGCACGGGCGTGGCCACGACCATGGCGCCCACGCTGGTGCGCCCGCGTGTGCCGCTGGCCTCGGCCGCCATTTCATCGCGCGTGCGTTCGAAGCCCGCCAGCACCGAGCGCGCAAAGCGCACCATGCTGACGCCGGCGGCCGTGGGCTCGGTGCCGCGCGTGGAGCGCTCGAACAGCGTCATGTCCAGCATGCGCTCGATCTCGGCCAGGGTCTTGGAGACGGCGGGCTGGGTCACGGCCAGGAACTCGGCGGCGCGGCCCAGGTGGCGGAACTGGTCCAGCGCCACCAGCAGCTGCAGATGGCGCAGCTTGAGGTTGGAGCGCAGCACGCGGTCAATCTTGCTCATGGGGTCTTCATAGCTTTGAGGTTATGAAGCCAGTCTATCTTTTCATTGGATTGTCATGATCAGGCGCTGAACAATCGCGCCAGTCAGCCCAAGGCCCGGATCACAGGGCTGCAAAAAGCCAATACAGGAGACAAGCGATGAACACCCCACGCACACGCCATGCAAGCCGGCGCGAATTCGTGCTCGCCACGCTCGGCGCCAGCGCACTGGCCACCACCGGACCTCTTTTCGCCCAGAACTGGCCCGAACGCCCCATCACCTTCATCTGCCCCTGGCCGGCGGGCGGCACGGCCGACCAGTCCATGCGCGCACTGTGCACCGTGGCCGGCAAGCTGCTGGGCCAGCCGATCGCGGTGGAGAACCGCGCGGGCGCCTCGGGAATGATCGGCGCCAAGGCGCTGGCCTCGGCCAGGGCGGACGGCTACACCATCGGCCAGATTCCCATCTCGGTCACGCGCTTTTCGCAACTGGGCAGCCTGCAGGCCGATCCGCGCAAGGACTACACCTACATCGCGCGCACCTCGGGCCAGACCTTCGGCATTGCCGTGCCCGCCCATTCGCCGTTCAATACGCTCAAGGACTTCGTGGCCGCCGCCAAGGCGAAGCCCGGCCAGGTGACCTATGCCCATGCAGGCGTGGGCGGTGCCACGCATGTGGGCATGGAGGAATTTGCGGGCGTGGCCGGCATACAGCTCAACCATGTGCCCTACAAGGGCGGCGCCGAGGCACTGCAGGGCGTGCTGGGCGGCCATGTGGATGCGCTGGCCGACTCCAGCTCCTGGGCTCCCCATGTGGAGGCCGGCAAGCTGCGCCTGCTGGCCACCTGGGGCGAGCAGCGCACGGCGCGCTTCAAGGACGTGCCCACCCTGCGCGAATGCGGCTACGACGTGGTGGTCGATGCGCCCAACGGCATCGGCGCGCCGCGTGGCCTGGACCCGGCCGTGGCGGCCAGGCTGCGCGAGGCCTTCCGCGCCGCCGTGGCCAGCCCCGAGTTCAAGTCCGTGGCCGAGAAGCTGGACGCGCCGCTGCTGTACCTGGATGGCCCGGACTACGAGAAATACGTCAACACGGTCTATCAAAAAGAGACCGTTTTGATCGACAAGCTCAAGCTGCGCGAATTGATGAAGGGCTGACCGCCCGCGAACCCACACCGATGAAAGCCACGCATGTCCCGCATGTCCCGCACCGATAGCCCCCTGCTGCACCTGCATCCCAACGACAACGTGCTGGTCGCCAGGACCGCTCTGTCGCTGGGCCAGGAGATTCCCGAACTGGGCGTGCGCGCCCGCGCCCAGGTGCCTGCAGGCCACAAGATCGCCGCGCGCCGCATCGCAGAGGGCGAGCAGGTGAAGAAGTACGACACCGTGATCGGCGTGGCCACGCGTGAGCTGGAGGCCGGCGACTATGTGCACAGCCACAACCTGCGCATCGTGGACTACTACCGCGACCCGGCCTTCGGCGCCGATGTGCGGCCCGTGGACTATGTGCCGGAGGCGCAGCGCGCCAGCTTCCAGGGCTTTGTGCGCGCCGGCGGCGGCGTGGGCACGCGCAACTTCATCGGCATCCTGTCGTCGGTGAACTGCTCGGCCACGGTGATCAAGCGCATTGCCGCGCACTTCACGGCCGAGCGCATGGCGGCATTTCCCAACGTGGACGGCGTGGTGGCCTTCGCACAGACCAGCGGCTGCGGCATGTCTTCGCCCAGCGAGCATTTCGATGTGCTGCGCCGCACGCTGGCCGGCTATGCGCGCCACCCGAACCTGGCCGGCGTGCTCATCGTGGGCCTGGGCTGCGAGCGCAACCAGGTCGATGCCCTCGTGGAGTCGCAGGGCCTGTGCGAAGGCCGGCTCATGCGCACCCTGGTGATGCAGGAAGTGGGCGGCACGCGCGTGACCATAGAGGCAGGCATCCGCGCCATCGAAGAGATGCTGCCCGAAGCCGATGCCGCGCGGCGCAGCACGGTCAGTGCCAGCCACCTGAAGATCGGGCTGGAGTGCGGCGGCTCGGACGGCTTTTCGGGCATCACGGCCAACCCGGCACTGGGCGCGGCAATGGACATCCTGGTGCGCCACGGCGGCACGGCCATCCTGTCGGAAACGCCCGAGATCCATGGCGTGGAATTCATGCTCACGCGCCGCGCCATCACGCCTGCCGTGGGGCAGAAGCTGCTGGACCGCCTGGCCTGGTGGGAGCGCTACGCGGCCGGCCAGAACGCGCAGTTCAACGGCGTGGTCGGCCACGGCAACCAGGCCGGCGGCCTGGCCAACATCTTCGAGAAATCGCTAGGCTCGGCCATGAAGGGCGGCACCACGCCGCTGCGCGCCGTCTACGAATATGCCGAGCCCATCACCGAGCCGGGCTTTGTGTTCATGGACTCGCCGGGCTACGACCCCGTAGCCTCCACGGGCCAGATTGCCAGCGGCGCGCACCTGATCTGCTTCACCACGGGGCGCGGCTCCATGTTCGGCAGCAAGCCCGCGCCCACCATCAAGCTGGCCAGCAACACGCCCATGTACCGCCGTCTGGAAGAGGACATGGACATCAACTGCGGCCTGATCGTGGACGGCGAATGCGGCGTGCCCGAGATGGGGCAGCGCATCTTCGCGCAGATCCTGCGCCACGCCAGCGGCGAGCCCACCAAGAGCGAGGCCCTGGGCCTGGGCGACCATGAGTTCGTGCCCTGGCACCTGGGCATCGTGAGCTGAGCCGCCCCTTACAACACCTGCATCCACCGATTCCATGCCACTGACCCTGACCCGCCCCGAGCTGCTGCGCAGCGCCAACTTCATCGCCGGCCAATGGGCGACCGCGACTACCACTGCGACTGCCACGCCCGCCGCTCCCGCCCCGCGCCTGGCCGTGACCGACCCCGCCACGGGCGCACCGATCACCGAGGTGCCCGACTCCGGCGCCGCCGAGGCCCGCGCTGCGCTGGACGCCGCGCATGCCGCCTTCCCCGCCTGGCGCAGGACGCCCGCCAAACAGCGCGCCGCCATCATCAAGCGCTGGAACGGCCTGGTGCTGGCCCACCAGGATGACCTGGGCCGCCTCATCAGCCGCGAGCAGGGCAAGCCCCTGGCCGAGGGCAAGGGCGAGGTCGCCTATGCGGCCAGCTACATCGAATGGTTTGCCGAAGAGGCCACGCGCATGAACGGCGAGATCATTCCCGCGCCCGTGCCGGGCCGGCGCATGTTTGCGCTGCGCGAGCCCGTGGGCGTGGTGGCCGCCATCACGCCCTGGAACTTTCCGGCCGCCATGATCGCCCGCAAGATCGCGCCCGCGCTGGCCGCCGGCTGCACCGTGGTCTGCAAGCCCGCGGAAGACACGCCGCTGACCTCGCTGGCCCTGGTGCTGCTGGCCCAGGAGGCGGGCGTGCCGGCCGGCGTGCTCAACATCGTCACGGCCTCGCGCGAGAAGACGCCCGAGGTGGTGGATGTCTGGCTGGACGACGCGCGCGTGCGCAAGATCACCTTCACGGGCTCCACGCCCGTGGGCAAGCACCTGGCGCGGCGCAGCGCCGACACGCTCAAGAAGCTCTCGCTGGAGCTGGGCGGCAATGCGCCCTTCATCGTCTTCGAGGACGCCGACATCGATGCCGCCGTCGACGGCTTCATGGCCGCCAAGTTCCGCAATGGCGGCCAGACCTGCGTGTGCCCCAACCGCGTCTTCGTGCACCGCAGCGTGCACGACGTGTTCGCACAGAAGCTGGCCGCGCGCGTGGCCGCGCTGCACGTGGGCCCGGCCAGCGACCCGGCCTCGCAGATCGGCCCCATGATCAATGCGCGCGCCGTGGAAAAGATCGAGCGCCATGTGCAGGACGCCGTGGCGCGCGGCGCCAGTGTGCTCACGGGTGGCAGGCGCCTGGACGCCCTGGGCGCCAACTACTACGCGCCCACCGTGCTCACGGGCGCCGATGCCTCCATGGCCTGCGCCTGCGAGGAAACCTTCGGCCCCGTGGCGCCGCTCACCGTCTTCGACAGCGAGGACGAGGTCATCGCTGCCGCCAACGACACACCCTTCGGCCTGGCCGCCTACTTCTACAGCAACGACGCACGCCGCATCTGGCGCATGGCCGATGCGTTGGAGACCGGCATCGTCGGCATCAACGAAGGCGCGCTGGCCGCCGAGGCAGCGCCCTTCGGCGGCGTCAAGGAATCGGGCTACGGCCGCGAGGGCTCCACCCACGGCCTGGACGACTACCTGCACACCAAGTACGTCTGCCAGGGCCTGCTGGACTGAATCTTTCCCTCAACGAAATCACCGGACACCATGCCAGCCCATAACCCCTTCAAGACCGCCCTGGCCGCAGGCCAGCCCCGCATCGGCCTGTGGCTGTCCATGGCCGACCCCTACCTGGCCGAGGCGGCCGCCACCTGCGGCTATGACTGGCTGCTGATCGACGGCGAGCACGCCCCCAACGACGTGCGCAGCACCCTGGCCGCGCTGCAGGCCGTGGCCCCGCACCCGGCCCAGGCCGTGGTGCGCGTGGTCGAAGGCAGCACGGCCCTGATCAAGCAAATGCTGGACATAGGCGCCACCACCTTGCTCGTGCCCATGGTGGACACGGCCGAACAGGCGCGCGCCGTGGTGGCCGCCACGCGCTACCCGCCGCTGGGCGTGCGCGGCGTGGGCAGCGCCGTGGGCCGCGCATCGCAGTGGAGCGCACGCGCCGACTACCTGCAGGTGGCCGACGACGAGGTATGCCTGCTGGTGCAGGCCGAGACCGTGGCCGCGCTGCACAACCTTGAAGCCATCTGCGCGGTGGACGGCGTGCACGGCGTCTTCATCGGCCCCGCCGACCTGGCCGCCTCCATGGGCCACCGCGGCAACCCGGGCCACCCCGAAGTGCAGGCCGCCATCGAGGGCGCCATGAAGACCATCATCGCCAGCGGCAAGGCGGCCGGCACCCTGACCTCGGACCCCACCCTGGCCCGCCGCTACCTGGACCTGGGCTGCAGCTTCGTGGCCGTGGGCGTGGATGTGCTGCTGTTTGCGAATGCGGCGCGCAGGCTGCGGGGGCAGTTCGATGATTCGCCGGTGGCCACGCCTGCACAGCAGGCAGCTACCGCCTATTGAATCAGCCAGCCACCAGCCAGGCCAGCAGCCCCACCGCCGCTGCAGCGGCCGCCACACGCCGCGCGAACTGCGGCGCATAGGTCAGCAGCAGGCCCAAGGCCAGGGCCGCAAAGGTGAGCAGGCCCAGCCAGGCGGCCACGGCCACCGAGGCATTCCAGCGCAGCAGGCAGGGCGCCAGCGATAGGGCCAACAGCGCGTAGCCGGCCAGCCGCCAGGCCTTCAGGCGCGCGGGTGCCAGGCCTTCGGTGCCCAGTTGGTCCTGGTGCCGGTCCATGGAAGCGGCAATGACGGCAAAGCCTGCAAAGGCCAGGCAAAGGGTGGCAAGAATCATCATGACGGGCGCTCCAGCGTGGAGGCATGGCTGGCGGCGCGGGCTTGCGTGCGGGGGGCTGCAGGCGCTGCAGCCGCTGCCGGCTTGCCGCGCAGCAGCCACCAGGCCACCACGCCGTGGACGGCGGCCAGGCCCAGCATCAGCAACTCGAAGCTGGCGATGCTCCACTGCCCGTTGGCCATGGTTTGCACCAGCGATGCGCCGCCCGTCAGCAGGTTGAGCAGGGGCAGCAGCGCATACAGCACGGCGGCCAGCGCCATCTGCTGCAGCCAGGCATTGCGGTGCGAGACCCGCAGCGGATGCAGCAGGCACAGCAGCCAGATCAGGAAGAAGCCGTTGATCTCCCAATCACTGCGCGCCTGCATGGGCACGGGCAGCAGGCGGTTGAGCCAGAAGAAGCCGGCCACGGCCACCGACAGGCCCGCGATGGAGCCCACGTTGAGCACCTCCACCAGCCGGTGGCCGAAGGGCGTGCGGCCCAGCTTGCGGCGCTCGGGCATGCGCTTGACCACCCACAGCACCATGCCCGACGCGGCCATGAAGGTGCCGACCACGCCGCTGAGCAGCAGCAGCCAGCGCATGGCCGGCTCGGCAAAGCGGCCCAGGTGCACGCCGGTGATCACGTTGCCGGTGGCGCGCACCCATGAGATGGCGGGCGCCTCGGGGCTGGCCTGCAACTGGCCGGTCACGCCGTCGAAGCGCAGGGTCTCGGACTGGCCGCGGTTGATGAGGCTCATGCCGCCGCCTTCGCGCAGCTCGACCACCGCGCGCGAGGTGCCGGGCGCGTTGACGGTAATGCTGCCCACGCCGTGCTCGGGCCAGCGGCGTGCGCCCTCGGCCATCATGGGCGCGATATCGGCCAGCGCGGCGGCCTGGCGCTCTTGTTTGCCACCGCGCGCGCCCGGGCCCTGGTTGGCCGCCTGACCGCGCGCACCCCGCACATCGGCGAAGTAGGCATTGGTGTCGCCGTTGTAGGCCGCCTGTATGCCCCAGGGCATGAGCATGAACATCAGCAGCACCAGGCCGCTGAAGGTGATGACGATGTGAAACGGCAATGCCAGCACGGCCGTGGCGTTGTGCGCATCCAGCCAGGAGCGCTGGCCCTTGCGCGGGCGGAAGGTGAAGAAGTCCGTGAAGATCTTCTTGTGCGTGATCACGCCCGTGATGATGGCCACGAACATCAGCATGGTGGCGAAGCCCACGATCCAGCGGCCCCAGATGCGCGGCATGGCGTGCAGCTCGAAGTGGAAGCGGTAGAAGAAGTTGCCGGCGCGTGTCTCGCGCGGCTCCAGCTTCTCGCCCGTGGCGGCGTCGATCTCGGCGCGCTTGGTGCCTGCGCGGCCCGTGGCGGCGCCGGGCTCTCGCCAGGATGCGGCCACCGCCGCCTGGCGCGGGCCGGGCAGGCTCAGCGTCCAGGTCGTGGCCTCCGGCGCGATGCGCTGCATGGCCTCCAGTGCGCGCTGCGCGGTGTCGGCGTCCTGCACCGAGCCGTGCAGCTCCGGCCGCATCCAGTCGTTGATCTCGTCGCGGAAATAGCTCAGGGTGCCCGTGAAGAACACCGCGTAGAGCAGCCAGCCCAGCAGCAGGCCGCTCCAGGTGTGCAGCCAGGACATGGACTGGCGCAGTCCCTCGGGTTTGCCGTCTGCCCTCATGCGGCGGCTCCGTTCGACAGCATCCAGGCCAGAAGTCCCAGGCCCGCGCCCGGCAGGCCGATCACGGCCCAGGCGCGCCAGGCGCTGGCGCAGCCAAAGGCCCACATGGCCGCCACGGCGTAGATGATGAACGCCAGCAGGGTCGAGCCCAGCGCCGCATCGGCCCGTTCCACGCCCAGCCAGACCATGGCGCGCGCGCCCGTGGCGGCGCAGGCGGCCGACAGCAGATAGCCGCCGCCGATCGCCGCCAAGGCGCGCGAGGCCACGGCCACGCGGTAGCGCAGCAAGGATGGAGAGGACCCTCCCGGGGTCGAGGCTTGCATGGGGATGACCTTTCTTGCGGATCGTTGCCCGTCATGGACGCCGCGGCCGCAGCGCAGGCCCGGACGGACAAAGGCGCCACAACAGTTCAAGGTCTGTGCGGCGCCGGGCGTTGGCCGCGCGCCTGAAGCACGCCGCCCTTCAAAGAGCGGGAATGATAATGATTTTTATTACCCGAGTCATTTAAAGAAATGCAAAGCCGGCCTCCTGCCACCGGCCCCAGCCATCTCCCAGGCGCCTGTTCCCCTATCGCGCCCGCCCCGCCAGCCAGCGCCCGCCGAACTGGTTGATCACCATGCCCGCCAGCACGGCCAGCGTGCCCATCCACTGCATCAGGGTGGGCCGCTCGCCCAGCAGCAGCATGGCCGAGACCAGGCCCACCACCGGCACCATCAGAGACAGCGGCGCCACCGTGCCGGCCGCATAGCGCTGCAGCAGGCGCGTCCACAGGCCATAGCCCAGCAGCGTGGCCAGCAGCGCCAGGTACAGGATGGAGGCCACGGCGGTCAGGTCGATCCCCGCCAGTTGCTGCACGACCGTATCCGCGCCATCGGTCCAGACGGCCAGGGCCATCAGCGGCGCGATGGGGAAGATGCTGCTCCAGACGATGAAGGGGAAAGGCTCGTAGGGGCCGCTGCGCGCCGCATAGCGCGTGATCATGTTGGACACGGCCCACATGCAGGCTGCGCCCACGGTCAGCAAAAAGCCGGCCAGCGTCATGGCGTTGTCGCCCTCGCCATGGGCGCTGCCAATGGCAACCAGCCCGCCCAGCGACACCACCAGGCCCAGCCAATGCCACAGGCGCGCGGGCTCGCCCAGCAGGAAGGCGGCCAGCAGCAGCGTGACGAAGGCCTGCGTCTGCAGCACCACCGAGGCCATGCCGGCCGGCATGCCCAGCTTCAGGCCCAGGAACAGCATGCCGAACTGGCCCACGCCCTGCACCAGCCCATAGGCGGCCAGATAGCGCCAGCCCACCGACTTGGGCGGGCGCACGAACAGCAAAAAGGGCAGCGACGCCACCACGAAGCGCAGCGCGCTCAGCAGCATGGGCGACAGCGTCAGCAGACCGAACTTCATGGCCACGAAGTTGGTGCCCCAGATCAGGATGACCAGCAGCGCACGCGCCCAGTCGCCACGGCTCAGGTGCTGCGCCGTCATGCCCTGCCCTCGGTGCAGCGGGGCCTGCAATGGTCAGGGACAGCGGCCGGCAGCACCGGCAAGGAACAGGAAGAAGGCATGGCGGGCAATGGGCAAAAAGAAAAGGGGCGGATCACATCCGCCCCCGGCGTTTGTACCACCGCAGCCCGTGCGCTGCCGGGCGGCCGTGGCTCGGCCCTGCGTTTCAGTCCGCCGCGTAGTCGATGGGGTCGTGGGCATGCTGGCGCCCCAGCGCGCCGGCCATGGCCAGCATGAAGGCCAGGCCGCGCCGCACATCGGGCTCGCGTGCCATGCGCATCAGGCCGATCAGGGTGGGCGTTTCCTCCATGGCCTGCACCTGGGCCGCCGCCATGCGTGCGGCATTGCCCGCGGCCCAGGCCCCGCCCACGCCATCCTCGAAGGCCTTGGCGACCTTCTCGACCATGTAGTCGTCTGCCATGTCCACCAGGTCCGCCGTGGCCGACAGCAGATCGACCACGCGGTTCAGGCGCCGGCCCGCCAGCAGCGGCTCCAGCTTGCCCATCAGTTCGGCCAGCCCCTGCAGCGCGGCGTCGTCCTGCAGCAGGCCGCCGGCGGCGGGCTGCGCCACGGGAATGTCGGAAGCGATGTTCATCTCGGTGCTCCTTGTCTTCGTGCTTGGAATGACAATGCAAAGGCCCTGGCCTCAGACCAGGGCGCGGGCCACGGCCCAGTACATGCCGCGGTTGAAGCCCTTGCGCATCATCGAGCCGACCTTGGTCGGCGGCGTGGGCTTGACGTCGACCTGGTAGTCGTACCAAAGCGGCATGCCGCCGTCCAGGCCCATCTGGGCGATGGCCACCACGCGCCCGTCGTAGGCATCGCTGGTGCGGCCGAAGCGGATCTGCGAGGCGATGTTGTTCACCACCACAGGCGACTGGTTGTGGCAGGCGCCGCCGGCCTTGCTCACCGGCAGGTCCACCGTATCGCCCAGCACATAGACATGGCTCTGGCCCAGCACCTGCATGGTCTCGTGGTCGGTGGGCAGCCAGCCCTCGCCGTCCTGCGCCTGCGACAGGCCGCAGTCGCGCACGGCCTGCACGGCGCGTATCGGCGGCGTGGCCATGAGGATGTCGAAGTCCTCGGCCTGGCCCTCTTCCGAGTGGGCCACCTTGGCCTCGGGGTCCACGCGCGCCAGCGTGAATCCGCGCTGGTGGCGAATGCCGCGCTGCTCGAACACCGTGGGCAGGATCTCGCAGGTGTCCTTCTGCAGGAACAGGCAGTTGCGCAGCAGCTGCGAGACCGTGGGATAGGTGTAGACGATCTCCACCTTGTCGCGCACGCCGCGCCGGCGCAGCAGGTCGTCCAGCATCAGCGTGGTCTCTATGGGCGCGATGCCGCACTGGTGCGGCACATTGGGCGTCTTGGGAAAGGTGACGGTGACGAAGATGCGGCCCTTTTCTATGCGCGCCAGCTTGTCGGCCAGCTGCCGCGCGGGCGCGTGCTGGTAGAAGTGGTCGCCGGCCTCGGCCAGGCCTTCGATGCGCTCGGGCGAGGGCACGCAGCCCGTGGAGATCACCAGATGGTCGTAGCCGAAGCGCTTGCCGCTCCTGCAGTGCACGGCGTGCAGCGCGAAGTCGAAGCGCTCCACCTCTTCCACCTGGAAGTCGATCTCGGGCCGCAGCAGGCCGCGCTGCCTGCGCCGCAGCTCGTCGCGAAAGAAGGCATTGAAGGCCACGTACATGAAGGCCGGCTTGTAGTAGTGCCAGGGCGAGTTCGACAGCATGGTGATGCGCACCTTGCCCGTGACCACCTCCGGATACAGCTTGCTGACCAGGTGGTTGGCGGTCATGGTGCCGCCAATGCCCCCTCCGATGATCAAGATGTGATGCGCCATCCCTGCTACTCCTTGTGCTGTCGCCTCAGTGGAACAACCGCTGGCGCCGCACGGCGCCCGCGCCGGAAAATGCGCCGCTCAGTCAGGCTTGAGCGATCGCCACACCCCGTCCCAGAGCGCGTCGAACAGGGGCTCTATGGGCGTGTCGATGATGCCGTCCAGCCGCAGGCAGATCATGCGGATCGCGCTGCCGTACATCAGGCTGGCCGCCACCATGGGCTCCATCTGGCGGATCTCGCCATCGGTCATGCCGGCGAACACGAAGCCGCGCATGCGCACGAAGGCCGAGGCCGAGCAGATGGCCTGCTCGTCGGGCAGAAACTCGCGGTGGCGCGCATTGACCACGAAGCCCATGGCCTCGGGCTCGGCCTCGGCCAGCCCGAACAGCATGCGCAGCACCTCGCGGCAGCGCTGGGCGCTGCCCGCGTGCCGCTCCTCGATATCGTCGAGCAGCACATTCATGCGCGCCAGCAAATGCCGGTACAGCTCGCGCGCAATGCCTTCCTTGTCGGCAAAGTGGTTGTAGAAGAAACCGATGGACACGCCGGCCTCGGCGCACAGGTCCTGTATCGAGGTATTGAAGAAGCCCCGCTCCACGAACAGCCTGAGCGCCACGCGCAGCGTCTGCACATGGCGCGAACCCGCATGCGGAAAGAAGGTCCAGGCCTCGTCTTGCATGGGAAATGATCGTAGAACGAATCTTCATTCTATTTTTCACAAGCACTTGCAAACTACACCAGGGTTTTCCTGGACCTTGGCCTCAATCCATCAGCCGGAGTGCCTCGGCAAGCGATGCCACGTTGGCAATGCCCAGCTTTTCGTAGATGGAGCGGATCTGATTGCGCACCGTGGCAGGAGCACGCTGGAGTTGGACTGCAATCTGCTTGTGGGTCAGGCCCCGGACCACAAGCCGGGCAACCGTGGCTTCGCGGGGGGACAGCCCGTCGGCTGCGCACCGGGGGCGCGCTCGCAACCACAGCAGACCGTGCTGCGTGAACAGCGTGATGACCAGGGTGTGGGCCACCAGACGATGGGCGCCGCCCTGTGCCGCAGTCTGCACGGCCGCAGGCAGGCGAGGACCTTGCCAGCCCGGCCATTCGGCGCGCAAGGCGTGCTCGAAGACGACGTCCATGTGGTGGATGATGCCGCGCGGGTCTGCCAGTGCCGAGCCCAACCGATCACGGGCCAGGCCCTGCCGAAGCTGCCCCAGATGCGTGAGGCGGTTGAGTTCCAGCGCCTGCTGCACATGGGGCAGCAGCGCGGCCAGCAGTTGGCGCTCGCCCTCGGTGCAATGCGCATCCGTGCGGGCGCGAAACAGCGTGAGCCAGCGCGTGTAAAGAGTGCTCGGGTTCAGCATCCCGCCGATGAAGAAGTGCGACTGCTCGAAGCGCCTGCCGTAGTCGCGCAGCGCCCCCTGATGCCGGCCACTGAACCAGGTCCTCGCTTCGAAGGCCAGCGTCTCGCTGGGATGCATGGTGACGGCCTGCGCCGCCGTGTCCAGGTGCTTGACCTCTTCATAGGCCTGCAGCATTTCGGGCGGCTGCCGGTGAAGGTGGATGGTGTGGATATCGATGCCGGCCGCCGTCATGGTGGCCGAGCCCCACATGGCCGAGTCGAAGGGCAGCACGGGTTTGAGCAGGTCCAGCGCCTGGTCCTGGAAATGTTCGACAGGCTGCTCGTGCGATAGCCGGTAGAGGTTCAGCAGCAGGTGGTTGTATGCAGCGTCCATGGCGGCTTGCCTGCCTCTCTTCGATACGTTGAGATCGACTGCACGGGCGGGTGTTGCGCGAGCCGTGCCCTCTTGCCCCACCCCGGCAGCGCTTCAGGATAGTGCAATTGCATCATTTTGTTTGTTGCGTGTCACACATAGAGTTGGCTTGCCACCCACATTCCTGCACCGACACCATGCAAATCCACCCCAGTGCATCCACTTCCTTTCCCGCCGTGCGCCCTTTGCTGCTGTGCGGCCTTGTTGCAAGCCTCTATGCCTGTGGAGGAGGCAGCGGCGGCACCGACAGCGGCGGGGGCACCGGCGGCGGCACCGTGACACAGCCGGCCATCACGCTGTCAGGCACCGTCGCCATCGACCAGGCCGTGCGCAACGCTGCAGTCTGCGTGGATCTGAACGCCAATGCAGCCTGCGACACGGGCGAGCCCAGCGCAGCGGCCACCGGCAGCGACGGCACGTTCAGCCTGACCTATCAACCCGGCGATGCGGCAGCCACCGCTGCCTTCAACCAGGCTCCCGTGCTGGCTCGCATCACACCCGAATCCGTGGACGCTGCGGACCCCACCAGCACCGCCACAGCCAAGGCGTTCGTGCTGTCTGCACCGGCTGGCAAATCCGCGCAGATCAATCCACTGACCAGCCTGGTGCAAAAGGCCATCGCGGCCGGCACGGCCAGGGAAGTGGCCGAGGCTGCAGTGGCCCGCCAGCTCGGCATCGACGCCGCCAGGATCTACGACTACCAGAGCGACGCGGCCTCCAGTGCCGCCGTGCTTGCGGATACCGCGCGCACAGCCGCCAAGGTCACCGCCTACGCGCTTGAGTTGGGCGTGCCTATCCAGGTGACGGCACCTGGCGCAGCGGCCGTGGCATCGAACCAACTGGCGTTCCTGAACTATGGCAACGCGCAGAACTACTCCGTGCGTGAACGCAGGTCCGACGGCGTCGTCCAGGCAGACGGCTTTGCCCACCAGTTCGAGACACGCAGCGGAAAAACCAACGGTGCACCCAGTACGCAGGAAGCGCTGTTCCCGTCCGTCACGCTCACCAGCACCGGATGGACGCGCTGCGACAATTCCGTTGCGCGCCTGACGACACAGGGGGTTCCCTCGCGCACGCTGCTGTGCAACCAGTCCACCGCCTACCTGGGCTTTACCACCGCTTCGCAGGACGTCAGCGGCAAGCCCATGGCCGAAGTCATCACGCAATTGCGTGCCGGAGACACAACGCTGCAGGCCGAGGGCATCCGCCATGACCGCTCCATCGAAATGGACCCTGCCACGCTGGGCTCGGCCGTCTTCCCGCAGGGCGCACAGATGCGCACTGCACTGTCGGTGCAGTTGAACCGGTCGCCGGCCTTCATCAACAACACGGCCACGGACCGCTTCGGCTTCGCCACGCTGGAAGCCATGATTGCCGGCCGCCCGGCCAGCGCGGTGAACCTGTCGACTCCAGCCACCGTGCGCGCCTCGACAGTCGGGGCGGCGGGGCCGGTCGATGCCAACCATGTGTTGCGCGTGGCCTTCATCGATGCGGCCAACGCCCAGTTCTACAGCTGTGAGTCCACCCCTCCGGCCTACAGCGATCTGGGCGCCTGCACCGTGCATTCGCAAAGCGCGTACACCCTCTCCACCTCCCAGGGCGTGCGCCTGCTGAGCTTTGCCGACTTCCCTGGCAAGACCTTCATGCAAGGCGTGACGCGGGGCTATACGGAATTCGACGGCAGCGTATTCGGCTATCGCCTGCCTGCCGCCATTGCCAGCGAAGACCAGGCGCTCAGCTATTCCACCCGGCTGAACGGCGTGGCCTGGGCTGCCATGAAAACGGTTCTGGGCATTGAGTGAGCCTTGCAGCCGGGAGCGGGCATTTCAAGCAAGGGATGGGGCGAGGCATCCCACGCGGCGCCCCGCAGCCGCGCGGGACGGCATGCCGGGCATGCGTGCCTCAGCTCTGTCCTGCGGGACCGTAGAATCCGCGCGCAGCCATTGGAGACAGAGACAACAATGACGGGCTGCACACGAATCCGACCCAAAGGCTTTTTGCAAATGCAACTCCCCATCCACGTCATCGACGCATTCACATCGGAACGATTCAAGGGCAATCAGGCCGCCGTCGTTCCCCTGGATGCATGGCTTGCCGATTCCACGCTGCAGGCCATTGCCGCAGAGAACAATCTCTCGGAAACCTCGTTCCTGGTCTGGAGTGCCGATCGCGACGCCTTCGAGATCCGCTGGTTCTCCCCGCTCACGGAGATCGCGTTCTGCGGCCATGCCACGCTGGCAAGCGCCTTCGTGCTGTTCGAGGCCGACCCCGCGCTGCGCAGCATCACGTTCTGGGCCGCTGCCGTGGGCAAGGTCACCGCCACGCAGGAGGATGGCGGACGCATCGTCATGACCTTCCCGCGCCGCGATGCCAAGCCGCTGGATGAGGTGCCGGCCGCGCTGCGCGAAGGCCTGACGCCCGCGCCCACGGCCTATCTTGTGAACCAGCAGGCCTACGTGGCGGTCTACGCCGCCGAGGCCGATGTGCTGGCCGTCAAGCCGGATCTGGAGCGCCTGAAATCGCTGGGGCCGCTGGATGTGGTGGTGACGGCGCCTGCGGATGCGGGCGCCTCGTATGACTTCGTCAGCCGCTACTTCTGGCCCGCCAATGGCGGCGAGGAAGATCCCGTCACGGGCTCCATCCATGCGGCGCTTGCGCCTTACTGGGCGGGCAGGCTGGGCAAGAACCGTCTGATCGGCCACCAGGCATCTCACCGCACGGGCACGCTGTTTTGCGAAGTGACCGATGCCAGCGTCGAGGTGGCAGGCCACTGCGCGCGTTACCTGACCGGAACGATCACCGTCTGACTGCGGGCCCGTCCCGATGGAGTCGACGCGGAGGGCGCATCAGCGCCGCAGGCAGCGGCCGGCGCCATCGATCAGGCGGGCCATTTCCCTGTCCACGCCCAGGTCGGCGCAATAGGCGCCAGCCCCGCGCAGTGACAGATCCAGAGTGGCAGGCTCGCTCCAGGAAACTTCGGCCCTCAGCCGAAAGCCTGCCACATTGGGCACGCCGTAGTCGGCCGTCTCCAGCACGCCCGCCCGGCTGTCGCGGATGGCATGGCCGTTACCAAGGTGGTAGGCGCCCTCTTCGCCGGCCACGGCTTCGTCAAGGCAGGCAAAGGCCTGCTCGACCGAGGCGCCTTGGGGCAGGACCAGCGACGCGGTTGTGCCTGGGCCCAAGGCATCGCACATGCCTGCAGAGATTGCGCAGCCGCTCAACAGGCCTGCAAGGCCCAGTACCCATATCCGCATTCACGCTTCCTTTCCAGAGGCCATGGAATCCGCGGCAGTGTATCGACCCGGCCGCGGCGCCGGGCTCGCAATGCGCAGGGAATAGTCTCTCGCCTTGCCGATACCCCCGAGACACGCAGGTACCATCCGCGCATGAGTACCCACTACGAATCCCTGTCGCAAGCCGACGCCTACCGCGACGCCTTCGACGTGGAAGCGCCCGCGGCCAGCGAGCGCAACATGACGCCGCGCAAGTCCGGCTTTTTCATCCGCAGCGTCGCCGTGGCTGCAGAGGCAGCCGCTGAACAGGCAGAACCTGCAGCTCCCGACACACCGCCTGCAGCACCCACCACTGCCGCACGCGAGCTGGTTGCCGCCCAATGGGGCCTGGTGCCGCACTGGGTGAAGTCAGCTTCGGACGGCCGGCTGCGCGCGCTCAAGCTGGTGAATGCGCGCTCCGAAACGGTGTCCACGGCCCAGGCCTTCCGCGATGCCTGGCTCAATGGCCAGCGCTGCATCGTGCCCATGGCCGCCTTTTTCGAGGATGACTACCGCAATGGCAAGGCCCTGCCCACGCGCATCTCGCGCATCGACGGCAAGCCCATGGGCGTGGCCGGCGTGTGGGCGCAGTGGACGGGCCCGGACGGCGAGGTGCTGCTGAGCTACGCCCTGCTCACGGTCAACGCCAACAGCCATGCGCTGCTGCACCGCTACCAGCAGCCCGGCGCGGAAAAGCGCATGCCGGCGATTCTCAACGAAGGCGCCTACGACGCCTGGCTCAACGCGCGCGTGGAAAAGGCGCGCGAGTTCATGCGCCAGTACCCCTCCAACTGGCTCACCGCCAACCCCGTGGAGCGCAAGGCCGACAAGCGGCCTCCAGGCCTGATGGGCTGATGGGCTGATGGGCTGATGGGCTGACGCATGGGCCTTGTCCCGCGCGCTACGGCGCCTTGGGCAACGCGTTGATGGAGCGCAGGATGTCGCGCGTGATGGCCTGGCGCTTGGGCAGGTCGGCCAGCCGGTGGGGCGTGTCCATGTTCATGGCGAAGAACACGGGGCCGGCAGGCCATTCCACCCAGCCCACCCACCAGCCGATACGGCCCGTCCAGCCGGTTTTGGCGCGCAGTATCCAGTCGGCGCCGGCCTCGTTGACCATCACGTCCTTCACCAGCCGCTGGTGCTCCACCGGCAATGGCAGCCGATTGCGGTACAGCCGCTGCAGGAAGGCAACCTGTTCCAGCGCCGAGATGGCCAGATCGCCTTCCACCCAGAACGGCTGCTCGCCCGTGGCCAGCGCATTGCCGTAGTCGATCTTGCGCATGTAGGCAGCCTCACGCGCACTGCCAAGCTCCCTGGCAAAGCCTTCGTACACCCAGACGGTGGAGTTGCGCATGGCCGAGCGCAGGTCCTGAGCGGCATTCCAGGCCGGCAACTGGCGCTTCACGCCATCCCAGGCAATGCGCTGGAATTCATCCCGCACCAGGCCGGCGTCCAGCGCGAACAGGCTGTGCGGGATCTTGAAGGTGGAAGCGGGCGAGTAGCGCCGCGCCGCGCGTTCACGGTTGTGGACGTAGACGGCTTCGGCCGGGCCTCTGGCATCGACCACGACGATGCTGCCATCGACCTTGGCATCGGCAAAAAAGCGGGCCCACTCGGGCCTGTCCTGCAGTTCGGCAGCCGCCAGCGCCGCCTGTGACAGACAGGCGAGCAGCGCGGCGCACATCAGATTTCTTCGATTCATGCCGGCAGTTTAAGAGCTGCACCACCGCACGCCGATGGTGCACCGCCCGCCCGGCTGCCCTGTTTTGACTCGCGGTTTTCCCGTTTTGGTGTTCCGGCTGCATCGCACGGCCCCCAAGGGCCCCGTCTGCGCTGGCACGACTTGTGCAAGGCCGCTGCAGGCCGGCCAATGCAGCCATGGCGGCAACGGCAGACGGCCCCATGACCACAACAAACAAGGGAGTCATTGCATGCACAGGTGCGCACGGGCATTGAGAACATTGGTGGCGGGAGGATGGGTCGCCGTCCTGGGTGCGGCGCAGACGGCGCAGGCGGCCGAGCAGGCGATCACGCGGCCGTCGCTGGTGGCAGTGGAATCCCTCAGCGCCGTGGACACGGTCTGGCTGATGACGGCCACGGTGCTGGTGCTGCTGATGACGCTGCCCGGCATTGCGCTGTTCTATGCAGGCATGGTGCGCCGAAAGAACGTGCTCAACACCATGGCCAGCGTGGTGGCGATTGCCTGCCTGGTGAGCATTCTGTGGTTCGCACTGGGCTATTCACTGGCCTTCACGCCCGGCAATGCATGGATAGGCGGTGATTCGCGCGCCTGGTTCGCGGGGCTGGATTTCAACGCCGCCAAGGGCCTGGTGGCCGTGAGCCACCTGGCGCCGCACGTGCCCGAAGCAGCCTATGCGATGTTCCAGCTGGCCTTTGCCGTGATCACCGCCGCCTTGCTGGTGGGCGCCTGGGTGGAGCGCATGCGCTTCGGTGCCATGCTGATCTTCGTGGGCCCGTGGAGCCTGCTGGTCTATGCACCGGTGGCGCACTGGGTGTGGGAGCCGGGCGGCTGGCTGGCGCGCATGGGCGCGCTGGACTTTGCCGGGGGCACCGTGGTGCATGTGAACGCGGGCGTGGCCGGGCTGGTCTGCGCCTGGTTCCTGCGGCCGCGCCGCGGCTACGGGCACGAGCCCTTCGAGCCCTACAACCTGGCCCTGACCATGATGGGCGCGGCCCTGCTGTGGATGGGCTGGTTCGGCTTCAACGCCGGCTCATCGCTGGCCGGGGACAGCCGCGCGGCGCTGGCGCTGGCCGTCACCCACATTGCCGCCAGCGCGGGCGCCCTGGCTTGGTCGCTGGCCGAGTATGTGGTGCGCGGCAAGGCCACGCTGCTGGGCCTGTGCTCGGGGCTGGTCGGCGGCCTGGTGGCGATCACGCCGGCAGCCGGTTTCGTGACGCCGCTGTCGGCGCTGTGCATCGGCCTGATCGCCGGTGTCGCCTGCTATTGGGGCGCAACGGGGCTCAAGCGGCTGCTGGGCGCGGACGATTCGCTGGATGTGTTTGGCGTGCATGGCGTGGGCGGCATCGTGGGATCGCTGCTGACCGGCGTGTTTGCCAGCCCGCAGATCGGCGGCGTGCAGGCCAGCGTGCTCACCCAGGCGGTGAGCGTGCTGGCCGTGGCCTTGTTCACGCTGGTGGCCACGGCGGTGCTGCTGTGGCTGCTGGACATGCTGATCGGCCTGCGCGTGGATGAGGAAAGCGAACTGCAGGGCCTGGACCTGGCGCTGCACCGCGAACGCCTGAGTGGATGAACGGCCGGGCCGCGAAGCGGCCCGGCACCCGATCGCCCGATGATCGTCAAACCGAAGGAGTGCCACTACATGCCCGAAAGCGAACTCCTGGCCATCGCCGCGCACCTGCATGTGCTGCTGCGCAGAAGCTGCGGCCGCGTGACCGATACCGAATGGCTGGCGGCCAATGCCGAGTACGCCGCCGAAATCATCCGCTTCGCCCGGGAGCAGGAAGGGGCCCGCAGCACGCCCGAGCTGGTGGAATGGACCCATCGCTTCGAAGCGGCCTGGAATGCCGCGCTGGCCGGCCCCGCCGAGCGCTCGCCGCTCATGCAGCGCGCAGGCGAGCTGATGCGCCAGCGTGCGGAAAACCGCAAGTACGTGGGAACGCTGCGCTAGGGCCTGGCTGGCTCAGGCAGGAGGATCAGGCCGGTGGAGCGGGCACCGAGTGCAGCAGCACGGGCGCGTCGCCATCGCCGTTGACGCTTTCCAGCTGCACGCCAAAGCCCCACAGGCGCGCTGCGTGCTTGAGCACTTCCAGCGCATCGTCGGACAGCGGCCGGCCCTGGTAGCGGGTGTGGCGCAGGGTGAGGCAGCGGTCGCCGCGCAGATTGACGTTCCAGACCTGGATATTGGGCTCGCGCGCGCCCAGGTCGTATTGCTGCGACAGCGTCTGGCGCAGGGTGCGGTAGCCGTCGTCGTCATGGATGGCGCTGACCAGCAGTTCGCGTTCGCTGGCGTCGTCATGGATGGCGAACAGCCGCATGTCGCGCATCAGCTGTGGGCTCAGGTACTGGCCGACAAAGCTCTCGTCCTTGAAGTTCTGCATGGCATGGTGCAGCGCCGGCAGCCAGGGCGTGCCGGCCAGGTCGGGGAACCAGCGGCGGTCTTCCTCGGTGGGGTCCTGGCAGATG
Source organism: Delftia sp. WSY_10 (assembly GCF_043104705.1). NCBI lineage: Bacteria > Pseudomonadati > Pseudomonadota > Betaproteobacteria > Burkholderiales > Comamonadaceae > Delftia > Delftia sp. WSY_10. The sequence continues at coordinate 201,243 of NZ_JBICKY010000057.1, forward strand.
CGGCGGATGTCGCGGTACATGGCAAAGCCCAGCGCATAGGGATTGATGCCGCTGTAGGCGCGGTGACCGGCCGGGGGCTGGTAGATGACATTGGTGTGGGAGGACAGCCATTCGATCATCACGCCGTCGGTCAGCCAGCCTTCGTCGTACAGGGTGTTGAGCAGGGTGTAGTGCCAGAACGTGGCCCAGCCCTCGTTCATCACCTGGGTCTGGCGCTGCGGGTAGAAGTACTGGGCGATCTTGCGCACGATGCGCACGATCTCGCGCTGCCAGGGCTCCAGCAGCGGGGCGTTCTTCTCGATGAAGTACAGCAGGTTTTCCTCGGGCTCCTTGGGAAAGCGCTCGCTGTGCTGCGCCGCGCTGTCCTTGCCCGGGCGGGCCGGCAGGGTGCGCCACAGCTCGTTGACCTGCTGCTGGGCATAGGCCTCGCGCTGCTCGCGCTCGGCCCGCTCGCGCGCCAGGCTTTTCTTGGAGGGGCGGCGGTAGCGGTCCACGCCCAGATTGGACAGGGCATGGCAGGAGTCCAGCCATTGCTCCACCGTCGTCAGGCCGTGGCGCTCCTCGCACTGGGTGATGAAGTCGCGCGCATAGACCAGGTAGTCGATGATGCTGCCGGCATCCGTCCACATGCCGAACAGGTAGTTGTTCTTGAAGAAGCTGTTGTGGCCGTACGCCGCATGGGCGATCACCAGGGCCTGCATGGCCGTGGTGTTCTCCTCCATCAGATAGCTGATGCAGGGATTGGAGTTGATGACGATCTCGTAGGCCAGGCCCATGTGGCCGCGCCGGTAGCGCCGCTCGGTCGCCATGTATTCCTTGCCGTAGCTCCAGTGGCGGTAGCCCACGGGCATGCCCACGCTGGCGTAGGCGTCCATCATCTGCTCGGCCGAGATCACTTCCAGCTGGTTGGGATAGGTGTCCAGGCCGTAGCGTTCGGCGGCGGCCGCAATCGCTGCGTGATAGCGTTCGATGAGCTCGAAGGTCCAGTCGCTGGGATCGGGCAGAGGCTCGGCCGGCCGCTCCCCCGCCGGCAGCGGCGCGGAGGGCACGATGCGCTGGGCCCGTTCGCTGGCCAGATGGGATTTCCACTGCGGCGTGGCATGGCGGGGCGCCAGCACGGGATAGTGAGAGAGGTTCATACCGATACCCCCTCTTTCTTGAACAGGTCGCGGAACACGGGGTAGATCTCGCTGGCGTCCGACACCTTGCGCATGGCGAAATGCGAGAACAGCGGCAGCACCTGGCTGTACTCCTGCCACAGGCTCTGCTCTTCCTGCACCACCTGCACATAGGCGAAGTAGCGCACCAGCGGCAGGATCTTGTCGACCAGCAGGTTGCGGCAGTTGGAGCCGTCGTCGCCGAAGTTGTCGCCATCGCTGGCCTGGGCCACGTAGATGTTCCAGTCCCCGGACGGGTAGCGCGCGCGGATGATCTGGTCCAGCAGCACCAGCGCACTGCTGACCACCGTGCCGCCGCTTTCCTGGGAGTGGAAGAACTCGTCCTCGCTGACCTCGGCCGCCTGCGTGTGGTGGCGGATGAAGACGATGTCGATCTTCTCGTAGTGCCGCGTCAGGAACAGGTACAGCAGGATGAAGAAGCGCTTGGCCAGGTCCTTGCGGTCCTGGTCCATGGAGCCGGACACATCCATCACGCAGAACATCACGGCCTGGCTGATGGGCGCAGGCACGCGCGTGCGGTTGCGAAACCGCAGGTCGATGGGGTCGAGAAAGGCCACCGTGCCCATGCGCAGCTTCAGCGCATCGATGCGCTGCTGCAGCTCGGCCGCCGCCTCGCTGGTGCCATCGTCCTGCGCCAGCAGCGCTTGCAGCTGCTCTTCCAGTGCCTTGAGTTCACGGTGCGGCGCCTTGGTCAGCGCAATGCGCCGGCCCAGGGCGCCGCGCATGGTGCGCAGCAGCGCCAGGTTGTGCGGCGTGCCGTCGTGGCTGTAGCCGGCGCGGCGCGTCTTGTACTGCATGGTGTTGCCGATGTGGGTGCGCAGCAGCCGCGGCAGGGCCAGGTCTTCAAAGAACAGTTCCATGAACTCTTCCTTGGTCAGGGTGAAGGTGAAGTCGTCCTCGCCCTCGCCGCTGTCGCTGGCCTGGGAGCCGCCGCCGCCTGCGCCGCCCTGCGGCCGGGCAATGCGGTCGCCGCGCACATGCTCGGTGTTGCCCGGGTGCACCGTGTCATGGACGCCGCCCTGCCCATGGTGGAACACGGGCTCGCGGATGTCCTTGCGCGGGATGGAGACGCTCTCGGACTCCTCCATGTGGCGAATGCCGCGCTTGTCCACCGCGCGGCGCACCGCCTCGGCGATCTGCGCCTTGTAGCGGCGCACGAAGCGCTCGCGGTTGCCCACCGACTTGTTCTTGCCGGCCAGCCTGCGATCGATGATTTGCAATGCCATCTGTTCCCCCCAGCCCGGGCGCGCCGAAGGGCGGCGCACCTACCCGTCAGTTGCTCTTGCGAACGCGCAGATACCACTCGCACAGCAGGCGCACCTGCTTGGACGTATAGCCCTTGGCCTCCATGCGGGTGACAAAGTCCTCGTGCTTGCGGGCATCCTCGGCACTGGCCTTGGCGTTGAAGCTGATCACGGGCAGCAGCTCCTCGGTATTGGAGAACATCTTCTTCTCGATCACCACGCGCAGCTTCTCGTAGCTGGTCCAGCTGGGGTTCTTGCCCTGGTTGTTGGCCCGCGCGCGCAGCACGAAGTTGACGATCTCGTTGCGGAAGTCCTTGGCATTGGCGATGCCCGCGGGCTTCTCGACCTTCTCCATCTCGGCGTTGAGCGCGTTGCGGTCGAAGGCCTCGCCGGTATCGTTGTCGCGGTACTCGCTGTCCTGTATCCAGTAGTCGGCGTAGGTGACGTAGCGGTCGAAGATGTTCTGGCCGTACTCGCTGTAGCTCTCCAGATAGGCCGTCTGGATTTCCTTGCCGATGAACTCGGCATAGTGCGGCGACAGGTATTCCTTGATGTAGCTGGTGTACTTGGTCTCCAGCTCGGCAGGGAACTGCTCGCGCTCGATCTGCTGCTCCAGCACATACATCAGGTGCACCGGGTTGGCCGCCACCTCGGTACTGTCGTAGTTGAAGACCTTGGACAGGATCTTGAACGCGAAGCGCGTGGAGATGCCCGACATGCCCTCGTCCACGCCCGCATAGTCGCGGTACTCCTGGAAGCTCTTGGCGCGCGGGTCCGTGTCCTTGAGGCTCTCGCCGTCATAGACCTGCATCTTGCTGAAGATGCTGGAGTTCTCGGGCTCCTTCAGCCGCGTGAGCACGGCGAACTGGGCCATCATCTTGAGCGTGCCGGGCGCGCACACGGCGCTGGCCAGGGACGACTCGCGGATCAGCTTCTCGTAGATGCGCACCTCCTCCGACACGCGCAGGCAGTACGGCACCTTGACGATGTAGACGCGGTCCAGGAAGGCCTCGTTGTTGCGGTTGTTGCGGAAGGCCTTCCACTCGCTCTCGTTGCTGTGGGCCAGCACCATGCCGTCGAAGGGAATGGCGCCAAAGCCCTCCGTTCCCTTGTAGTTGCTCTCCTGCGTGGCCGTCAACAGCGGGTGCAGCACCTTGATGGGCGCCTTGAACATTTCCACGAACTCCAGCAGGCCCTGGTTGGCCAGGCACAGGCCGCCCGAGTAGCTGTAGGCATCGGTATCGTCCTGGGCAAAGTTCTCCAGCTTGCGGATGTCCACCTTGCCCACCAGGCTGGAGATGTCCTGGTTGTTCTCGTCGCCCGGCTCGGTCTTGGCAATGCCCACCTGCCTGGAGATGCTGGGATAGCGCTTGACCACGCGGAACTGGCGGATGTCGCCGCCCAGCTCCTCCAGGCGCTTGACGGCCCAGGGCGACAGCACATGGTTGAGGCAGCGCCGGGGAATGCCGAACTGCTCCTCCAGCAGCGGCCCGTCCTCCACCGGATCGAACAGGCCCAGCGGCGACTCGTTCACGGGCGAGCCCTTGAGCGCATAGAACGGCACCTTCTGCATCAGGTATTTGAGGCGCTCGGCGATGGAGCTCTTGCCACCGCCCACGGGGCCCAGCAGATACAGGATCTGCTTGCGCTCTTCCAGGCCCTGGGCCGCATGGCGGAAGAAGCTCACCACCTGCTCGATGGAGTCTTCCATGCCGTAGAACTCGGCGAAGGCCGGATAGCGCCGGATGACCTTGTTGGCAAACAGCCGCGACAGGCGCGGATCATTGCGCGTGTCCACCATTTCGGGTTCGCCTATGGCCGCCAGCATGCGCTGGGCGGCGCCCTCGTAGGCCATGGGATCGCGCTGGCACAGGGCGAGAAATTCGTCCAGCGACATCTCTTCTTCGCGAAGGCGAACGTAACGTGCAGCCGAGTTGCTGATGACATCCATACGACCTCTCCCGGCGGCACCCGAGGGCGAACAGTGCCGCGAAGTTGCAAGGCATTCGCTACCGTGTGGAACTGTTGTAGCACCTTGCATCCGCTTTGAATAGCTCATACGTCCCACATGTCTGCATTGCGCGCGAGGTCACAATGTCAGGTTCCTGGACTACCCCGCTTTTTGCGGCGCCGGGACAGGGGCTTGAGCCAGCCGGGCCTGCAGCAAGGCCCGTGAATACAGCGCCTCACGCTCCCACTTTTGACAAATGATAGTCCGCACTCACACAGCGGCACAGGCCCGAATTCAGAACCGATGTCTCCTGCCGACAACCCCCTACTTGGCGCCGGTCGCCCATCGCGCAAACTGGCTGCCGTCACGCCGATGCACCTGCTGTGGGCCCTGTGCCTGCTGCTCGCCCTGCTGGCACCGGGCCTGGCCAAGGCCGCACCGGCAGCAGGCCCTTTGGGTGCCTTGCAGGGCACCCTGGGCGGTGGCTCCGCGTCCGACAAGGAACGAAGCAACGCCATTCAGACCCAGCTCGATGCCGCCGCCTCGGCCACAAAGGAAGCCGATGCGCTGGCCCAGGAACTGGACCGCATGCGCGCCAGGGCACGCACGCCCGTGCCGGCCCTGCCCGCGCCGCTGAGCGACGAGCAGCTGGGCAGCCTGTTCGATCGCTGGAAGGAACGCGTTCCCGCCAACGCCAGCCAGGAAGTGCTGGAACGCCTGCTGGCCGATGAGCGCGATGCCATTGCCGCCCTCAAGGCCGGCATCGAGAAATCCGCGGCCGACCAGGCCAACCTGGTCTCGCAGCCCGGCCCGGGGCGCATCGATCTGTCCATCCTGCAGCAGCGCGCCCAGGAAAACGCCGAGCCCGTGACGGCCGAGCCCGGCGAAGCCCCCGACCTCACCCAGGCCCGCCAGGCAAGGCGCAGCGCAGAGCGCCGCCGCGCCCTGCTGGAGCTGGCGCTGCGCCAGGAAGAGCAGTCCACCATCGAAGCCCGCCAGCGCCTGCTGGCCGCCCAGCTGCAGGCCCAGCGCCGCGAGCTGCTGGAGCGTATGCCGCGCGCCGCCTGGCTGACCCAGCGCATTGCCGAGCGCAGCCGCCAGCAACTGGAGCAGCAGGTGCAGGAGATGGAGCTGGCCGCCCAGCACGCTTCCGCCGCCGATCCCGCCATACGCGACCTGGCCCAGCGCAATGCTGCGCTGGCCGCGCAGATCCTCAAGAACTCCAATGAACTGGCGCAGGAGCGCAAGACCCTGGCCAATGACGAATATGTGCGTGACCAGTTGAGCGCCACGCTGCGCGACACCCAGGCACGCCTGCGGCTGGGCGGTGGCAGCGCGGCCGTGGGCCAGTGGCTGTGGCAGCAGCGCGTGGAGCTGTCCTCCGGCAGCACCCTGCAGGCCAGGCACCGGGCCGTGCAGCGCCAGCTGGCCGAGCTGCGCCTGACACTGTTCAACTCCAGCAAATGGCGCCAGAACCCCGGCGCGGACACGGCGGCGCAGGCCCCGGCCGACGCTGCGGATGCAGGCGGCGTGGCGGCACCGGAGCCGGCCGCCAACGCCACGGTATCGGCCCAGCAGACCGCTTTGCTGGCCCGGCAGGTGGCGCTCACCGATCAGCTGCAACCGGTGTTGCTGCGCCGCATCGCCGTGCTGGAGCAGACCGACGACGCGCTGCGCGCGGCCCTGCGCAGCGGCAATGAGTTGCGCCAGGTGCTGGACAAGGAGCTGCTGTGGTTCCCCAGCCACCGCCCCATGGACCGTACCTGGCTCAGCGAGTGGCAGGCGCTGGAGCAGGACATCGAAGGCAGCAGCTCGCCCTGGAAAACCGCGCGCGCCCTGGCCGCCAGCATCTGGAACGATCCCTGGGCCTTTGGCGCCGTCGGCCTGATCGTGGCCCTGCTGCTGGGCCTGCGCCGCTACGCGCTGCGCCAGCTGCAGTCCATCGCCGTGCGCGTGGGCGACTTCATGCGCGACCACTTCGGGCTGAGCCTGCTGGCGCTGGGCTGGAGCCTGCTCTACACCTTGCCCTGGAGCTTTGCGGCCGCGGCGCTGGGCAGCCTGCTGCAAGGCCCCGAAACCGTGGGCACGGCGCTGGAGCCGCTGGGCGCCACCCTGGTCCAGCTCAGCGATTTCATCTTCGTGGCCACCTTGCTCAACGCCCTGTTCTGCCCGGGCGGGCTGGCACTGGCCCACTTCGGCTGGCCGGCTGCTCGCGTGCAGATGCTGCGCCAGATGGTGCGCCGCGCCGCCTGGCTGATCGTGCCTGCCGAACTGCTGGGCGGCCTGGCCTTCTACAGCCATGACAACCACGCCATCAGCACCTGGGGGCGCATCTCCATCCTCATGCTGTCGCTGGGCCTGGCCTGGATGGCCTGGCTGTACTTTCGCCGTGTCATGCAGCAAAAGCGGCCCGGCATCCACTGGGGCCAGATCGTCAGCGTGGTGCTGATGCTCATGCTCAGCGCGCTGGCCGTGGGCATCGTGCTCGGCTATGTCTACACGGCCACCGAAGTCATCCAGGCCCTGATGGCCAGCTTCGTGTTCCTGGGTGCGGTCGAGGTCGTGGTCAACCTGCTGCGGCGCTGGCTGCTGCTGGGCGAGCGGCGCCTGGCGCTGAACCGGCTGCGCGAAGCCGCCAGGCTGGCCCAGAGCGGCTCGGGAGTGGACACCGGCAAGGCCCCCACCGACGAAGCCACCCAGATGGCCCTGGTCACCGTGGGCGCCCAGGCGCACCGGCTGCTGGGCCTGCTGCAGCAGGTGCTGGTCGTGCTGACCCTAGTCTACGCCTGGCTGCCCGTGCTGCCTGCGCTGCTGCGCTCCGAAGGCGTGGTGCTCTGGTACACCACCAACACCGGCGCCGACGGCATCGCGCATGCCGCCCCCGTGAGCCTGATGGATGCGCTGCTGGGCGTGATGATCCTGCTGCTCACCTTCAGCTTTGCACGCAACCTGCCGGGCCTGCTGGAAGTGACGCTGTCGGCCTCCAACCGCATCAGCAGCTCCGCGCGCTACACCCTGGCCACGCTGGCGCGCTACGCCATCACCATCGCGGGCACGGTCAGCGCCTTCACACTGCTGGGCCTGCGCTGGGGCCAGTTGCAGTGGATGGTGGCGGCGCTCACCGTGGGCCTGGGCTTCGGCCTGCAGGAGATCTTCGCCAACTTCGTCTCGGGCCTGATCCTGCTGGTGGAGCGGCCCTTCCGCGTGGGCGATGTCATCACCATCGACACCCTCACCGGCACCGTCACGCGCATCCGCACGCGGGCCACCACGGTGCTGGACTTCGACAACAAGGAAATCGTCATCCCCAACAAGACCTTCATCACCGGCCAGGTGACGAACTGGACCTTGAGCGACGACGTGACCCGCCTGGTGATCGACGTGCCCGTGGCCCACGGCAACGACCCCGAGCAGGTGCGCAACATGCTGCTGGACATTGCCAGGGAGCACCCCCAGGTGCTGCGCGAGCCCGAGCCCAACTGCTGGTTCATGGCGCTGGAAGGCAACGGCCAGCGCTTCGAGCTGCGCGCCTACGTGGGCAAGGTCGAAGACCGCCTGCCCGTGCGCCACGACCTCAACCGCCGCGTCAACGACCGGCTCAAGGACGCTGGCATTGCCGTGGCCTTCCCGCAGCTGGACCTGCATGTGCGCAACATGCCGGCAAATCCTGCGGGGCAGCCGGCGCAGCAGACACCGCCCCAGCCGGCTGCATGAGACATTGAAACCCGCCACTCTCGACCCATGGAGTGGCGGGCCATGGGCACCACGGCATTCCACCCTCAAATCACCGTGACTCATATATCCTAGGATCATTCTGAAAATTTTCATCCCCCTTCATTTCCTCCTCCAACTGAATGGCAATCCGCACACAATCGGCATCTCACAACGATGTCTGCGGACGCTTCAAATCCTGGGAGGGGCAATGGCGGAAAGAAGATATACCAGTGCAGGAACGGATGGCTGGCTCAATGTCAGGCGCGAGCCTTCGGGCGCTATTGTTGCGCTGCCGGAGCATATTGCCACCGAGATCGAATCCAGCTCGAATGGGCGCGACCATTTCATCGTCAAGGAGGGCGTCGAAAGTGGCAACAGGTTTTCTGTGAAACAGGGATACCTCCGAAAACAGGCTCCCGCATATCGGCCTGCTGCAATCATTCAATTCATTTTGAGCCGCAAGACCCTGATCTATCCAGGGGATCGTGTCCGAGCTTTTACAGACGACGAAAATCCTATTAAAACAGGAACGCACCCTGTTCAAATCCCAGATTTCCCACACTCAATAGGGTCTGCATATTTACATAAAACACCCTATGCCAAAAATTGGTTTTTCCTCAACAATGGAAGTGCAACTCCTTTTCGCAACGATAGATACCTGCACCCAGGGCACGAGAGTGCCGGATGCATCACCGTGGATCCGGCGCAATGGAATTCACTTTATCAATATCTAATTCTCTGCAGGAGTGGTGATGGCAAAACTGTTGGCATGGTTTCCGTGGTTCGCTAGCGCCCTGCTTCTCGCTGGATGCTATGCACAAGAAAAAAGTCCAGAAGATCTCCTGGCATCGGAAGAGGTGGGCGATGCTGACTTTGTACGCAACTGGCTTCAAACAAATCGGCATGCAGACCAAACCGCGGCGCAGAACTTCTACCAGCACGGCATGAAAGACTTTCAACGTAAAGCATGGTCTCCCGCCGCCAAATCCTTTGGAACGAGTATGCGACTCTATCCTTCCCCCGAAGCCTTGTATAGATATGTGGACGTCAAACTGCAAATGCTCGCCATGGTCAGAAAGCGAGAGGGCGATATTCAGGAAAAGCTTCCACTGGACATGAACTACGCGCTCAAGCTCTACCGTTCTGCGCTTTCGGCCAACATGGTATTGGGAACATTGTCCGAAGAGGAAAAGACGCGCATTGAAAACCATGTGAGTTGCCTGCAGGCCTATGCAGCGGCTGGCCGTCCCGACATGGACTGCGAGCCGCTGCACTGGTACTACAACGCGGCCCGATGAACACAGGGTCAGAACACTTCCCAGTTCTCACCAGCGCGCTCGGCTGCAGTGCGGGGGCCAGGCACCCGCATTGCCGTGGATGTGGATCTGCTGTCGCCCCGCATGGCGGCCTGCGCCCCGGACTGGCGAGGCAAGCTGTCGGCACCTGAAGGCAGACCACGCATGCCGGAGGCCACGGCGGGCTTCGCGACAGGAGCCTGATCGGCAGGTGAGGACAGCCCATCCAGCTTGAACAGACTAACCAGATCGACCAACCTGGCAGCCTGCGCGTTCAGGCTGGCAGCAGCCGCCGCCGACTCTTCGACCAGGGCGGCGTTCTGCTGCGTGACCTGGTCCAGCTGTACGACGGCGTCGCCCACCTGCGCCACACCATCGGCCTGCTCGGCCGTGGCTGCGCCTATCTCGCCGATCAGGTCGGCCACCTGCTGCGCCTGGCGGACGATGTCCTGCATCGCGGAACCTGCCTCGCCCACCAGACCGGAGCCTTCATCCACCTTGGACACGCTCTCGCCAATCAAAGCCTTGATCTCCTTGGCCGCCCCTGCACTGCGCTGGGCCAGACTGCGCACTTCGGAAGCCACCACGGCAAAGCCTCGCCCCTGCTCGCCCGCCCGTGCTGCCTCCACGGCGGCATTGAGCGCCAGGATGTTGGTCTGGAAGGCAATGGAGTCGATCACGCCGATGATGTCCTCGATCTTCCGAGAACTCGCGGTGATCTGCTCCATGGTGGCCACCACGCGGTCCACGATCTTGCCGCCGCCGGTGGCGGCCTGGCTCGACGATGCGGCCAGCTGGGTGGCGGTACGCACCGTATCGGCATTGAGCTTGACGGTGGCGTTCATCTCCTCCATGGAGGCGGCGGTCTGCTCCAGATTGCTGGCCTGCTCTTCCGTGCGCTGGCTCAGGTCCGCATTGCCCGAGGCAATCTGGCTGGCGCCGGTCGCAATGGATTCGCTGCTTTGCCGCACATCGGCGACCACACGCGCCAGACCGGCCCGCATGTCCTCCATGGCGCGCAGCAGGCTGGAGGTGTCGCCGGGCGCCAGTTGCACCCGCACGGACAAATCGCCCTGCGCGATCTGGCGCGCCACCCCGGCGGCATAGGAGGGCTCTCCGCCCAGCTGCTGCTTGACCGTCCTGGTGATCATCCAGGCCACCAGAGAGCCCAGCGCGGCGGCCAGCAGCGTCAGCACCAGCATGGCCACGCCGTCTTCGGCCACGCGGCGCAGGGAGCCGTCCACCGTGGCCTGCGTCTGTGCCTTCTGGTAATCGACCAGTGCCTCGACCGCATCGAAATAGGTCGTCTGCAAGGAGCGCAGGCGGCCCATGATCAGATCCCTGGCGGCATCGCCCTGGTTGGCCAGGCCCAGGTCACCGGCCTGGCGCATGGTCTCCACGAAAGGCTGGCGCGCCTGCCGTATGTCGGCAAAGAGCCGGCGCGCGTGCTCGGTCTGCAGGCGCTGGTCCAGCTCCTTCATGACCAGGCCGTTCCTGGCGACCACCTCATCCAGCCGGCGGCTCTCCTCGGCCATCTGCGCCGGATCGGTGATCAGCGCCAGATTGCGCACCACCCGCGCCGACACATTGGCGTTGTCCTTGAGCGATTGCAGCCGGGCCAGATTGCCCATGCGGTCCTCGGCCAAAACACGCAACTGCTCCCCCTGATCGTGCAGCTTCATCCAGCCGAAGCCGGCCACGCACACGCAGACCACGATCACCGCAAGGAAACCCATGCCCAGCATGGTTCCCAACTTCATACGCCTCAGAAAACCCACGTCGCTCTCCCTCGAACCACCTAAGCAAACCGGCCAGACTGCTGGCACGGAAGAAACACATTCAGGAACAAATTTGACAATTTGAATCAGTCGCATCGCCTTCCCAAACCCTGTTCATCCGGTAGGACAGCGCCTTGCCGGCATGCAGGCATCGGGCTGCCAGCCGTCGTGATCGGAGGCAGTGGGCGCATGGATATCCCGTGCACCGACAAGGCCCCGTCATTCCCAGACTTCGCGAGACATTCCTCACAATGGGTGCCGGCATCTGCGCACCTGCAGCTGCTCAACAGCACCTGCAGCCGGCAGAGCGACCCACTCCAGGAACTCCAGAGGAAACATCATGAAACTGCTGAGATTCGGCCCCGAGGGCCAGGAAAAGCCCGGCCTGCTGGATGCCGAAGGCCAGATCCGCGACCTGTCCGCCCTGTTGGACGACTACACGCCCCGCCTGCTCGGCCGCGAGGCGCTGCGGGCCCTGGCCGCCATCGACCCCGCCAGGCTGCCCCTGGTGCAAGGCCCGGTACGCATCGGCATGCCGTGGAGCGGCATGTCCAAGTTCGTCGCCATCGGCCTGAACTACCGCGACCATGCCGAGGAAGCCGGCATGCCCATCCCCAAGGAGCCCATCCTCTTCGCCAAATGGCCCAGCTGCGCCTGCGGCCCCGACGACGACATCCCCCTGCCCGAGGGCAGCACGCGCATGGACTGGGAGGTGGAACTGGGCATCGTCATCGGCGAGCGCGCGCGCAATGTGTCCGTGGCCGATGCGCTGGAGCATGTGGCCGGCTACTGCCTTGCCAACGATGTGTCCGAGCGCGAATACCAGATTGACCGCAGCGGTGGCCAGTGGAGCAAGGGCAAGGGTTTCGACCGCTTCGGCCCCATCGGCCCCTGGCTGGTCACGCGCGACGAAGTGCCCGATCCGCAGGCCCTGCAGCTATGGCTGGATGTGAACGGGGAGCGCCGCCAGAGCGGCAGCACGCGCACCATGATCTTTGGCTGCGCCGAACTCATCAGCCACTGCAGCCGCGTGATGACGCTGGAGCCCGGCGACCTCATCATCACCGGCACGCCCCCGGGAGTCGGGATGGGCATGAAGCCGCCGCGCTATCTGAAGGCTGGCGATGTGATGGAGCTGGGGATCGAGGGGCTGGGCGTGCAGAGGCAGCGAGTGGTGTAGATCCAAAAAAAGCGGCTTCAAAAAGCCGCTTTATTTTTGAGCTGAACCCGCGCTCAGCTGCCCGCCACCTTCATCCGGTTGATCAGGATCGAGCCCACGGTCTTGGCGCCGTAGTTGTAGGCATCCGCGCCCACGGCCTCGATGCCCTTGAGCATGTCCTTGAGGTTGCCGGCGATGGTGATCTCATGCACGGGGAAGGCGATTTCGCCGTTTTCCACCCAGAAGCCGCTGACGCCGCGCGAGTAGTCGCCGGTCACGTAGTTCACGCCCTGGCCCATGAGTTCGATCACGAACAGGCCCGTGCCCAGCTTCTTGAGCATGGCGGGCAGGTCGTCGCCGGCCTTGGTGCGGCGCGAGGTCATGACCAGGTTGTGCGATCCGCCGGCATTGCCGGTGGTCTTCATGCCCAGCTTGCGTGCCGAGTAGCTGGACAGGAAGTAGCCCTCGACGCGGCCGGCATCCACCACCTTGCGGGCCTGCACGCGCACGCCTTCCTCGTCGAAGGGCGAGCTGCCCTTGCCGCCGAGGATGAAAGGGTCTTCCGTGATGTCGATGTGCTTGGGGAAGACGGGCTTGCCCAGCGAGTCGAGCAGGAAGGTGCTGCGGCGGTACAGCGCGCCGCCGCTGACGGCCTGCACGAAGCTGCCCAGCAGGCCGGCGGCCAGCGTGGACTCGAACAGCACCGGGCACTCGGTGGTCGGGATCTTGCGGCTGCCCAGGCGGCTCAGGGCGCGCTGGGCGGCGTAGCGGCCCACGGCTTCGGGCGAGGCCAGGTCGGCCGCGTTGCGCATGGAGCTGTACCAAGCATCGCGCTGCATCTCGCCATTGCGGCCGGGCAGCGATGCGATGGGCGCCACCGACAGGCTGTGGCGCGAGCTGGCGTAGCCGCCACGGAAACCATTGGTATGGGCGCTGAAGAAATGGCTTTGCTGGGCCGAGACACCAGCGCCTTCGCTGTTGGTGATGCGCTTGTGCGTGCCCAGGGCAGCTTCTTCGCACTGCAGCGCCAGCTGCGCCGCAGCCTCGCTGGTCAGCTCCCAGGGGTGGAACAGCTGCAGGTCGCGGTGGGTGCCGGGCGGGGCGATGTCGGCCGCATCGGGCAGGCCGGCCATGGGGTCCTCGGCGGTGAAGCGTGCGATGTCGTAGGCGGCCTGCACGGTCTGCTGGATGGCGGCATCCGAGAAGTCCGAGGTGCTGGCGTTGCCTCGGCGGTTGCCCAGGTAGACGGTCACGCCCAGCGACTTGTCGCGGTTGCGCTCCACGGTCTCCAGCGCCCCCTTGCGCACACTCACGCTCAGGCCGCAGCCCTCGGAAGCCTCGGCTCCGGCGTCGGTGGCGCCGAGCTTCTTGGCGTGGACCAGGGCACGGTCCACCAGGTCTTCAAAAAACGGTTGGCTGTAGCTGAAGCCGGAATCAGCCTGCGGTTTGGCGGTGCTTGCCGCGCGGGGACGGGGTTTTTTCATAGCGGCGGCTATGATAGCCGCCACTGCAGCGCCCTCCGCGCCGCCACTGTATTTGTCCCCTACCCCATGTCACGCAAACCCAAAAAAGGCTACTACGTCAAAGGTCACTTCGTTGCCGAAGGCAGCGAACTCGACCTGCAGCTCAAGGCCGAACTCAAAGGCACCCCCGACTCCAGCAAGACGGATCTCAAGCGCGAGTCCGACGCCTTGCAGGACCTCGGCAAGGATTTGCTGACGCTGCGCTCCGACCTGTTCAAGCGCCTGCAATTGCCCGACCAACTGGCCGATGCCCTGGCCGAGGCCAAGCGCATCACCAATTTCGAAGGCAAGCGCCGCCAGATGCAATTCGTCGGCAAGCTCATGCGCAAGCTGGACGAGACCGAGATAGCCGCCGTGCGCGCCGCACTGGACGAGCAGCACAACGGATCGGCCGCCGAGAAGATGGCCCTGCACGCCGCCGAGCAATGGCGCGACCGCCTGATTGCCGAGGAATCGGCCCTGTCCATCTGGCTGGACCATTTCCCCGACACAGACACCCAGCAGCTGCGCGCCCTGATCCGCCAGGCCCGCAAGGACATGCCGGGCGCCCATGAGGCCAATGTGCAGGAATCCACCGGCCTGGCCCAGCGCAAGGGCCGCGCCTACCGCGATCTGTTCCAGCTGGTGCGCCAGCAGTTGGGCGGCACGGGCCGCGAGACAGCCGAGGACGGTGACGGCGCTGGCGAGGAAGCCGACGATGAGTGAGCCCGTCCATGACGCCGTGCGCATCGGCATCGTTTCGATCAGCGACCGTGCCAGCAGCGGCGTCTATGAGGACAAGGGCCTGCCGGCCCTGCAGGACTGGCTCACCCGCGCGCTCAGGAACCCCATCACGTTCGAGCCGCGCCTGATCCCCGACGAGCAGGCCGGCATCAGCGCCACGCTGATCGAACTGGTCGATGCAGGCTGCTGCCTGGTGCTGACCACGGGCGGCACCGGCCCCGCCCCGCGCGATGTCACGCCCGAAGCCACGCTGGCCGTGGCCGACAAGGAAATGCCGGGCTTTGGCGAGCAGATGCGCCAGATCAGCCTGGCCTTTGTGCCCACGGCGATCCTGTCGCGCCAGGTGGCGGTGATCCGTGGCAAGAGCCTGATCATCAACCTGCCGGGCCAGCCCAAGGCCATTGCCGAAACCCTGGAAGGTCTGAAGAACCCCGATGGCACGCAAAAGGTCAACGGCATCTTTGCGGCCGTGCCCTATTGCGTGGACCTGATCGGCGGGCCTTATCTGGAAACGGATGACAGCGTGTGCAAGGCGTTCCGCCCCAAGAGCGCAGTGCGCACCGCGCGACCTGCGGCCTGATCGCGCGCACACGGCAATCGACAAGCAGCCTGCGGGCTGCTTTTTATTTTTTCAGCCCCTTGAACCAGCGCTGAATCCGGGCCCGCAATTGCCGTTTGCCGTCATCACCCAACGGCATGCTGCTTGCCAGTTTCAGTGCCGCATCGACCTGTACATGGCCATGCTCCATCAGTGCCATGCAAAACACCCGGTCCTTGTCGCGCCCCGCCTGGGCCTTGGAGAGAAAGAGATCCAGCACATCAAGGCAATAGCCGACGCGATCGTTGGTATTGCCGTTCTGGATACGGTGCAGCCGGTTTTGCCAGCCTGAGGCAAGCACTGCCGTGTCCGGGCCCACGCCCTGCGCGTAGTAGCCATTGGACTCGTGGAAGCGAGAGCCTTCGCCAATGGATCCGTCGATCCGGTCCGCCAGATCCGGAGCGTTGAGCGGATAGATGTCCGCCTCTGCGGACATCTTGAAAACCGGCTCGGGATACGGGATGGAGCCCAGGATTGCCTGACTTCCCACGATGACGAATTCATACTCATTCGTCACATCCCCGCTCGCACGAATGATGTGCTCAAGATCCTCTCGGTTCATAGGCCCGCCCTGTATCTCCCAATGCAACGCCCCGCTTGAGATCCCCCACCTGCGCCAGTATCTGCTGGCGCAGCTGTTCGGGCAGCACCGATGTCAGGGGCGAGGCCTGGCGCAGTTCCTGGGCCCTTCGCGTGCGGGCCAGGATGCTGCGCCAGCGGCCATTTTGCAAGACATCCTGCCACTGCCTCCACAGGCTGGCGGAATGCGAATCCCCCTGGCTCAACCACCTCTCCAACGTGTCCTGTGCCTGCTGCAGCAATGCCGGGTCAGATCGCACAAGGCGCACGGCTTCTTCATGCAATGCGAGGCTTTGCAGATCCTGCACTTCATGGCGCGCATCCTGCGCACGCACCAGAACCTGTACGACGGGCCTGGCATGGCGCGAACGGGCTGCGGCAGTTCCTGCGGGCGCGGGCTGCAGGGCGTCGCCCGCCAGCAATGCCAATTCTCCCCCTATGCCCAGTTCCGACATGACCCGCAGGTACGTGCCCATGGATGGCCCGGGATCGCCGGACTCGACTGCAGCGAGCGTGCTGCGGGATATGCCTACGCGCGAGGCCATCTCGACCGTGCCCAGCCCCTGCTCCTTGCGCAGGCGCTTGAGCCGGTCACCGAACTGCAAAAGCAGTTGGCGCTGAAGAAGGATGGACTTTTCTGGCGTTTTCATTTGTCCATTATTCTAAGCAAAACCTGAATTTTTGATTGTTTTTCTAGACAAATTAATTCAAGTCCAGTGCTTTCGCATCCCCAGGTCAAGGAACGGAAAAGCAGGTCCTGACGCGCGCACAAGCCACGGCCGGGATGCGCAGCGCATGGCGATCAATCAACGGGCCGGCCACGTTGCAAGGATGAGCGGCTGTACTGTCGCACCGGGGCCACCAAGCCCGTGCTTGCCCCAATGCGGCAGGCCCCTGTCCCTGCCAGCATGGAATCACCCGGCCCCTGCGCAACAGCAGCGGGCTTTTTCCATCCAAAGCAAGGAGACTTCATGCAGCAACGCCCCAAGACATCGCTGATGACACCGCTGGCCCTGGCACTGTGCGCCGCCGCACTGGCAACGCCGGCCCTGGCGCAGCAGGACAAGGTTCGGATCGGCTTCATCACCGACATGTCCAGTCTCTATGCCGATGTCGAGGGCAAGAACGGCGCCGTGGCGATACAGATGGCCATCGACGACTACGGCGGCAAGCTGCTGGGCAAGCCCATCGAGCTGCTGACGGCCGACCACCAGAACAAGGCCGATATCGCCGCCAGCAAGGCGCGCGAGTGGATAGACACGCAGGGCATCAGCCTGGTGTTTGGCGGCACGAACTCGGCCACGGCCCTGTCCATGGCCAAGGTGGCGCAGGAGAAAAAGCGGGTCTTCATCGACAACGGCGCGGGCAGCTCGGCGCTGACCAACGAGCAGTGCAGTCCCTACACCGTGCACTACGCCTTCGACACAGTGGCCCTGGCCAAGGGTACGGGCGCGGCCGTGGTGGAGGCCGGAGGCAAGAGCTGGTACTTCGTGACCGCCGACTATGCCTTCGGCCATGCGCTGGAGGCCGATACCACCAAGATCATCGAGGCGCGCGGCGGCAAGGTGCTGGGCTCGGTCAAGACGCCGCTGAACGCCAGCGATTTCTCCAGCTTCATGCTGCAGGCGCAGAACTCCAAGGCCCAGATCCTGGGCCTGGCCAATGCCGGTGGCGACACCATCAACTCCATCAAGGCAGCGCGCGAATTCGGCGTGACCAAGGACATGAAGCTGGCCGGCCTGCTGGTGTTCTTCACCGACGTGCACAGCCTGGGCCTGAAGAACACGCAGGGCATGCAGTTCACCACCAGCTGGTACTGGGACATGAACGATGCCTCGCGCAAGTTCGCCGACGCCTTCATGGCCAAGACCCAGCGCCGCCCCAGCGAAATCCATGCGGCCGACTACTCGGCCACCATGAACTGGCTCAAGGCCGTGGAAAAGGCCGGCACGCTGGATGCCGACAAGGTCATGGCCACCTGGCGCGGCATGAAGATGGATGACTTCTTCGGCAGCGGCTACCTGCGCGAGGACGGCCGCTACGTGCACGACATGTACCTGATGGAAGTGAAATCCCCGGCCGAATCCAAGGGCACCTGGGACTACTACAAGCTGGTCAAGAAGCTGCCGGCCGAGCAGGTCTGGACCACCAAGGCCGAGAGCAAGTGCCAATATTGGCGCTGAACTTGCGCTGAACTTGCGGTGAGCCGAGGGGGCAGCCCGGCCGCTCCCTCTCCTCGCTTTTCTCCACTGAATCTCCATGCCTTGGTCAATGCCGGGACATCGAACCGCGCCAGACTGGTAAGTTCGAGCATCTGGCGCGGCGCCGGGCAGGGACTGTCTCCCCTGCGGCCGACCGCGCGGCAGGGGAAGAATGAAGTTCAATCGCAAATGGGCCATAGTCGCCGTCGCAGGCGCATGCATGGTCGCAGGCCTGGTGTGGTGGAAGGCCAGTGCCAAGCCCTCCACCCAATTCGCAACCGCACCCGTCACCGTCGGCGACCTGGAGCAGACCGTGCTGGCCGTGGGCCGGCTGCACCCCAAGGAACTGGTGGCCGTGGGCGCCCAGGTCTCGGGCCAGGTCCGGCGCCTGCACGTGGAGCTGGGCCAGAAGGTCAAGGCCGGCGACCTGATCGCCGAAGTCGACGCCCAGCCGCAGCGCATCAAGCTGCGCAATGCCGAGGCATCCGTCACCGCCTTGCAGGCCCAGCTGGCCGCGCGGCGCGCGGCGCTGGTGCAGGCCCGGCTGACCTTCCAGCGCCAGCAGGAGCTGCTGCAGGCCGACGCCACCTCGCGAGCCGACCATGAAGCCGCCAAGGCTGCGCTGGACACCGCGCTGGCCGATGTCGGCGCCCTGCAGGCACAGATCGAGCAGGCACGCACCCAGGTGGAGACCGAGCGCATCAACCTGGGCTACACCCGCATCGTCGCGCCCATGGACGGCGTGATCGTGGCGGTGGTCACCAAGCAGGGCCAGACCCTGAACTCCTTCCAGACCACGCCCACCATCGTCATGCTGGCCAAGCTCGACGTGATGACTGTGCGCGCCGAGATTGCCGAGGCCGACGTGGACAAGATCCAGTTGGGCCAGACGGTTTGGTTCACCACGCTGGGCAGTGGCCGCCAGCGCCACACCGCCACGATCGAGCGCATAGAGCCTGCGCCCGCCTCCATCGCCACGGACGCCACCGCTGGCGCAGCGACCGCCACCGGCGCCCAGGCCGCCAAGGCCATCTACTACAACGCCCAGTTCGACGTACCCAACCCGGAAGGCAAGCTGCGCCCCTCCATGACCGCCCAGGTCACCGTGCGCGTGGCCCAGGCCGACAAGGCCGTGCTGGTGCCGGCCGCCGCACTGGGCAGCCGGGCAGAGGACGACAGCTACACCGTGCGCGTGCGCGACGGCGAAGGCAAGGTTGCCGAGCGCAAGGTGCGCATCGGCCTGCGCACCAATGCCCAGGCCCAGGTGCTGTCGGGCCTGGAGGCCGGCGAGCAGGTGGTGATCGGCGAGGCGGGCCCGAACAACGCCCCCGCCGCCGACCCCATGGGAATGTGAGCATGGACCAGCCATTGCTGCAGATGCGGGGACTGCGCAGGGAGTTCCCCGCCGGTGACACCACGGTCGCCGTGCTCAAGGACATCGACCTGACCATCGAGGCCGGCGAGATGGTGGCCATCGTCGGCGCCTCGGGCTCGGGCAAGTCCACGCTGATGAACATCCTCGGCTGCCTGGACCATCCGACCTCGGGCAGCTACCGCATCGCCGGCCGCGAGACCGGCGAGCTGGGCCCCGATGCGCTGGCCGCGCTGCGGCGCGAGCATTTCGGCTTCATCTTCCAGCGCTACCACCTGCTGGCCGACCTCACGGCCCAGGGCAATGTGGAGCTGCCATCGGTCTACGCCGGCACGGCGCCCACGGACCGCCATGCGCGCTCGGCCGCCCTGCTCGAACGCCTGGGCCTGGCCGACCGCATGCAGCACCGGCCGGGCCAGCTGTCGGGCGGGCAGCAGCAGCGCGTGTCCATTGCGCGTGCGCTGATGAACGGCGGCGCCGTCATCCTGGCCGACGAGCCCACGGGCGCGCTGGACAAGGCCAGCGGCGAGCAGGTCATGCGCATCCTGCAGGAGCTGCATGCCGACGGCCACACCATCATCCTGGTCACGCACGACATGGCCGTCGCCGCCCACGCCACGCGCGTGATCGAGATCAGCGACGGTGCCATCATTGCCGACCGGCGCAGCACCCCGCACGAAGCCAGGCCGCCCGTGGAGCCGGCATCCGGCGCGCGCCGGGCCTCCTGGCGCGGACTGTCGGACCGCTTTGGCGAGGCCCTGCGCATGGCCCTGCGCGCCATGAACGCCCACCGCCTGCGCACCTTCCTGACCATGCTGGGCATCATCATCGGCATCTCGGCCGTGGTCTCGGTGGTGGCGCTGGGGCGCGGTGCGCAGCAGCAGGTGATGAACCAGATCAGCGAGCTGGGCACGAACACGCTGGACATCTTTCCCGGCAAGGACTTCGGCGACACGCGCGCGGCCGCCATCGAGACCCTGGTCGCCGCCGACGCCCAGGCCCTGGCCGAGCAGCCCTACGTGGACAGCGCCACGCCCAATGTGTCGGTCGGCGTCACGGCGCTGTACCGCGAGAACGCGGCCACGGCCCAGGTGACGGGCGTGGGCTTCGAGCACTTTCGCGTGCGCGGCCTGCGCCTGGCATCGGGCCGCTTCTTCGACCAGCGCGACGTGGACCTGCACGCCCAGGTGGCGGTGATCGACCAGAAGACCGCCACCGCCCTGTTCCCCACCAACCCCAGCCCGCTGGGCGAGGTCGTGCTGCTGGGCCAGATGCCCGTGGAAATCGTCGGCGTGCTCCGGCCTGCGCAAAACAGCTTCGGCGGCTCCACGCCCACCTTCTTCGTGCCCTACACCGCAGCCGCCACGCGCCTGGTCGGCAAGTACCACCTGGACAGCATCACGCTGCGCATCAAGGACGCGGTGCCGGCCGAGATCGCGCAAAAGGCCGCCACCAGCCTGCTGACCGAGCGCCATGGCACCAAGGACTTCTTCATCTGGAACTCCGACCAGATCCGCCAGGCCATCACGCGCACCAGCACCACGCTGACGCTGCTGGTCTCGGCCATCGCCATGATCGCGCTGCTGGTGGGCGGCATCGGCGTGATGAACATCATGCTGGTGTCGGTGACCGAGCGCACGCGCGAGATCGGCGTGCGCATGGCCATCGGCGCGCGCCAGTCGGACATCCTTCAGCAGTTCCTGATCGAGGCCGTGCTGGTCTGCATCGTGGGCGGCATCCTGGGTGTGTCGCTGGCGCTGAGCCTGGGCCTGGCAGTGAGCCTGTCGGGCTCCAGCTTCCAGCTGTCGTTCTCGGCCGCCTCCATCGTGCTGGCCGTGGCCTGCTCCTCCCTCATCGGGATCGGTTTCGGCTTCCTGCCGGCGCGCAGTGCTGCGCGCCTCGACCCCGTACAGGCTCTATCGAGAGATTGACATGCATATGCTGAAGACCGGCGTGCTGGCATGCGCAGTGGCCCTGGCCGGCTGCGGCGCCATCACGCGCACAACCTACGAGGCGCCGCAGGTGGCGCTGCCCGCACAGTTCAAGCATGCGCAGCCCTCGGCGGCCGCGCCTGCGCCCGAGGCATGGTGGCGCGCCTTCGGCGATCCGCGCCTGGATGCATGGATCGACATGGCCCTTGCGCGCAACCCCGACCTGGCAACGGCAGGCATCCGCGTGCGCCGCGCCGCGCTGCAGGCGCAGCTGGCGGGCCGCGCCCTGCTGCCGCAACCCGGCGGCACGCTCAGCACCGGGGCCAGCCGGCCGCTGTCCGGCAACCCGCGCAGCACGCTGGAGACGTCCAGCGCCACGCTGAGCGTGGGCTGGGAGCTGGACCTGTTCGACCGCCTGGGTGCCCAGCGCGATGCGGCCGTCTTCGAGGCCCAGGCCAGTGAGCAGGACAGGCAGGCCGTGGCCCTGTCCCTGGCGGCCACCACCGCCAGCCTGTACTGGCAACTGGCCCTGGCCAACGAGCGCCTGGAATTTGCGCGGCAAAGCCTGGAGTACACACGCCGCACCGGCGAGCTGGTGGAGGCGCAGTACCGCAGCGGCGCCGTATCCAGCCTGGAACGGCGCGAGGCCCGGCAGGCGCTGGCCGAGCAGCAGGCGCTGCTCAGCCAGTACACGCAGGCCCGCGCCGAACTGCGGCAGGCGCTCAACGAGCTGCTCCTGGGCGCCGAGGCACCCGGTGGCGAGCCGCAGGCCCTGCCCACGAGCGCGCTGCCTGCCATTGCCGCAGGACTGCCCGCCGAACTGCTGGGCCGCCGCCCCGACCTGCGCGCCGCCGAACTGCGGCTGCGCGCCTCCCTGGCCAGCAGCGATGCGGCCACCGCGCGCTACTACCCCACGCTGTCGCTGACCGGCAGCCTGGGAGGCTCCAGCAACTCGCTGCTCGACCTGCTGGCCAACCCCGTGGCGGCCCTGGGCGCCAGCATGACCCTGCCCTTTCTGAACGTGGGCGAGATGCGGCTGAACACCGCCATTGCGCGCAACCAGCATGAAGAGGCCGTGGTCAACTTCCGCAAGTCGCTGTACGCCGCGCTGGCGGAAACGGAAAAAGCCCTGTCCGCCCGCACCGAGCTGGCCAGCCAGGAGCAGGCACAGCAGCGCGTCATGCAGGAATCGGCAGAAATCACCCGCCTGTACGAGGCACGCTACCGCGCAGGCCAGGTACCCCTGCGCACCTGGCTGGATGCGCAGGAGCGCAGCCGCAACGCACAGCTGGCCCTGTCGGCCCTGCACCTGGCGCAACTGCAAAACCAGGTGACGATCAACAAGGTGCTGGGCGGCGGATGGCAAGCCCCTTGAGCAAGGGCCGGCAACCTCCGCCAAAGTGCCCCGCCCCTGTCAGAACGAATGCGCCATGCCCAGGTACAGGCCGGTCTGGCTGCCGCCCGGCGCCGGGTTGTTGCTGGTGGTCTCCACCGAGAAGTTCGCATTGCCGCCATTGCGCACATTGCCCACGCTGGCGTACAGCAGCGTGCGCCTGGACAGCGCGTAGTCGGCGCCCGCCATGAACAGGTTGGCGCTGCCGCCGCCGTTGTTGACCGTGGTGCGGTAGCCCGCCCCGATCAGCGTCAGCGGGCCTGACACCTTGTAGCGCGCGCCCATCCAGTACTGCCGCGCCTTGTTGGGCACGCCGGCCGCGCTGTCGGGCGCAGACAGCTGCTCATAGCCCGCGAACAGCTTGAGCGCGGACAGCGTCACCGTGCCGCCCAGCGTCAGGTTGCGGGAGGTGGTGTAGAGATCGCTGAAACGGCCATTGGCATCGCGGGCCACATCGTAGATGGCGCGCAACTCGAACGTGGGCGCGGTATAGGACACCGACAGCGCATCCTTGCGCAGCCGCGATGCGCCCTGCGGCTGCTCGCCCAGGCCGGTCAGCGCCAGCACGCGCAGGCCGCCCCAGCTGGGCGTTTCGTACGAGACCATGTTGTCATGCCCGCCCCAGTTGCGCCCCCGCACCAGCGTGGCCGAGCCGATGAACTGCTGGCCCGTGGGGTCCAGCGCCCAGTGCGCATCCGAGATCGACAGGTCCTTGCCCAGCTTCAGCGTGCCCCAGCCGCTGCGCAGGCCCACGAAGGTGCGGCGGTTGAAGAAACCTGCGCCGTTGAACCTGGCATCGTCGATGCTGAAGCCCGACTCCAGCGTGAACAGCGCGTGCAGCCCGCCGCCCAGGTCCTCCTCCCCCTTGAAACCCAGCATGCTCGTGCCCCACTGGTTGCCCACGGCCCGCCACAGATTGCCAGAGCCGCCCGTGGCCGGGTCGTACACATTGTTCTGGTAGTCCACCCCCGCGACCACACGCCCATAGAGCGTGACCGAACTCTGGGCCTGGGCCGCCAGGGCCGTGCCCAGCACCAGCGCGGCCAGGCCAGCGCTGCGGATCATGCGTTTATTCATCTCCCTCTCCTCCTTGACATTGCCGATTGGCGAAAATCCCCATGGCCGCAGCACGGCTGCCATGGGGAGCAGCTTGAAACCGGTCGCCAGCCCCTTTTCTTGTGCTTCTTGTTCTTGTGCTTCTTGTTCTTGCGGGTGCATGCAGCCCCGTGGTTGCGATGCCCTGCAGGCTGCTTTCATGAATTCTCCGCAGGGATGGCGTCGGGCCTGAACGATTCATGCGCAGATCTATGCATTTGCGGCGCGGGCGCCCGGGGGTTTTCCCCTGGAAGGGGGTTGAGCGACGTTCGGGGATGGGGCATGGCCGACGGATGCTCAGTCGCTCACTCCTGCGCAGAATCCTCCAGCCGAAAAATGCAGGCCATGGGCGTCCACTTGTCTCCAGGTGGTGTCCACGGCGTGGGGGCCTGAAAGGCCCACATCAGGTCTTCCCATTCGCACAACTTCGGATCGGTGGCGGAGGCAAGGGCCATGGCCCGGGCGTCATGCACTGCGTCATCGGTGTCCATGACCATCACCATGCGCGTGCCAAGGCGGTGGATTTCCATGCCGACCACGCCATGGCCGCGCAGATGCGCTTCCACCTCGGGCCAGATCCTGCGATGCAGGGCTTCATAGCGGGCGATCAGCGCCGGGTCATCCCTGAGGTCGAGTGCAAGGCATTGGCGCATGGTGTCTCCATGGTGGTCAGGTCAGCGCGCGGTCCAGGTGGGTGTAGCCGCCATCGACGAACAGCCATTGCCCCGTGGTGTGCGATGCCCGCTCGGACAGAAGAAAGACGACCGTGTCCGCAATCTCCTCGGCCGCCGTCATGCGCCGGCCCAGCGGAATCCGGGCGCTGATCTGTTCCAGCTGGCGCCCGGGGTCGTCGAAGCGGCCCAGCCAGTGCAGGTACATCGGCGTCATCACCTCGGCGGGCACCACGGCATTGACGCGCACGCCATCGGCTGCCAGCGCGGCAGCCCATTCGCGCGTCAGCGAGAGCTGGGCCCCCTTGGCCGCGCAGTAGCCGCTGGCCTGGCCCTGCCCGGTCAGCGCGGTCTTGGACGAGATGTTGACGATGGCGCCACGGCTGGCCTTGAGGTGCGGCAGGCAATGGTGGGCCATGACGTAGTAGTGCACCAGGTTGGCCTGCAGCGAGCGCACGAAGGCGTCGCGCCCTGCCTCCAGGCCCACGCCGTCATTGATGCCCGCGTTGTTCACCAGGCCGTCGATGTGGCCGCAGTCCGCCGCAGCGCGGGCCACCATCTCCCCGCATGCCTGTTCATCGACCAGGTCGAAGCGGAAGTGGCGGGCCCGGGGCTGCAGCTCCATGAGCTGCGCCTCGAACCGCGCGGACATGGTGTCCTTGCCGCAGATCAGCGGAATCGCACCTTCACCGGCCAGCCGCAGCGAGATGGCCGCCCCGATGCCGCTGGCACCGCCCGTGACGATGAAGGTCTTGTCTTTCAGGTTCAGGTCCATGCTGCCTCCCATGGGGTCAGGTCATGCCTTGCGGCTGCAGGCCGTAGCAGCGCGCGGCGGTGCCGCCCCACAGCGCCTCGCGCTCGGACACCGACAACCGCGACGACGCCCAGCCATTCACCAACTCAAAGACCGTGGCGTATGGCGCGGCCAGCAGGCAGACCGGCCAGTCGGAGCCAAACATCAGCCGCTGCGGACCGAACACCTGCAGCGCCATATCTAGACAGCGCAGCAGGCAAGCCCTGCCTGCCCCGTCCAGCCCGGCGCGCCAGTCGGCCTCGGTCACTAGGCCCGAGAGCTTGCAGGCCACATGCGGCAGCGCGGCAAAACGCCCCAGCCGCGCCTGCCAGTGGCCGAATGCGGCCTGTTCCCGGACCAGCACGGCCAGCGGGGGCTTGCCCAGATGGTCCAGCACCAGCCAGTGCGCGTCGTGCCGTGCGCAGAAGGCGGCAGCCGCCTCCATCTGGTGATGGAAGACGAGCAGGTCATACGCCCAGCCCTGGCGCTGCAACAAGGCCATGCCGCGCCCGAATGCGGCGCAGCCCAGAAAGGCTGCGGCATCGGGCTCATCCTGCACCTGATGGCGCCAGCCGCACAGCATCGGCTCGGCACGCCAGTCCTGCAGGCGCTCGCCCAGGCCCTCGCAGGTCAGGTCTTCCCACCCCACCACGCCGCGTATCCAGTCATTGCGCCGCGCCAGCTCCAGCAGGAACCGCGTCTCATCGACCGTGGCGCGCGCCTGCACGGCGATGGCGCCCGTGAAGCCGCAGGCAGACAGCTGGGGCAGGAGATGGCCGGGTGTGCGGTCCACCGCCAGGGCCCGCATGTCCGCGCCTATCCATGGATAGTCCCCGGCGCTGTAGCGCCAGAAATGCAGGTGTGCATCGATGCGCGGATGCAAAAGTGAATGGGAATGGGACAGGGCCATGGCTCAGGCCTGGAAGCGATACCTGGCCAGAGATTCCGGCTTCATCGTGATGGAAAAGCCGGGCGCACCGGGAGGCATATAGGCCGCATTGCGCACCACGCAGGGATCGACGAAGTGCTCGTGCAGATGGTCCACGTACTCGATCACGCGCCCGTCACGCGTGCCGGACACGCAGACGAAATCGATCATGGACAGATGCTGCACATACTCGCAAAGGCCCACGCCCCCGGCATGCGGACACACGGGCAGACCGTACTTTGCGGCCAGCAGGAGTACCAGCAGCACCTCGTTGACCCCTCCCAGCCGGCAGGCGTCGATCTGCACCACGTCGATGGCGCCACGCAGGATGAACTGCTTGAAGAGAATGCGGTTCTGGCACATCTCTCCAGAGGCGACCTGGACCGGGGCGACGGCTTCGCGCACCGCGCGGTGGCCCTCCACATCGTCAGGGCTGGTCGGCTCCTCGATGAACCAGGGCCTGGCAAAGGCCAACTGCCGCACCCAGCCGATGGCCTGCCCCACCTCCCAGGCCTGGTTGGCGTCGATCATCAGCTGGCGGTCCGGCCCCAGCACCTCGCGCGCGATGGACACGCGCCGGATATCGTCCTGCAGGCTGCGCCCCACCTTGAGCTTGACGTGGTTGAAGCCACCGGCCACCGCCTCGCGGCACAGGCGGCGCAGCTTGTCGTCGTCATAGCCCAGCCAGCCGGCCGAGGTCGTGTAGCAGGGATAGCCCTCGCGCTCCAGCACGCCGATGCGCTCGGCCTTGCGCGGCGACTGGCGATGCAGCAGCTCCAGCGCCTGGGCTTCGGTCAGGGCATCCGTCATGTAGCGGAAGTCCAGCGCGCGGACGAACTCCTCGGGCGTGAAATCGGCGACCAGGCGCCACAGCGGCTTGCCCTCGGCCTTGGCCCACAGGTCCCACACGGCATTGACCACGGCGCCGGTGGCCAGGTGCATCGCCCCCTTGTCCGGGCCGATCCAGCGCAACTGGCTGTCGGAGGTGATGTGGCGCCAAAAGCGCCCCATGTCCTCCCGGATCCAGTCGAGCTCCATGCCCTCCACCAGATGGCGCATGGCCGCGATGGCGGCGCAGCAGACCTCGTTGCCGCGACCGATGGTGAAGGTCAGCCCGTGCCCCTCAAGGCCGGGCGTATCCGTCTCCAGGATCACATAGGCGGCGGAGTAGTCCGGGTCCGGGTTCATGGCGTCAGACCCATCCAGGTGACTGGAGGTCGGAAAGCGCACATCGAGCACGCGCAGGGACAGTATTCGCGTCATGGTCTTCTCAGGCCTTGCCGGTTGTCGAGGGATGCGGTTGCACGCGAGCCGCCACCATGGTCTGGCGCTGCTCGCCCAGGCCGGCGATGCCCAGCCGCATGGCCTGCCCGGCACGCAGATACATGGGCGGCTTCTGGCCCATGCCCACGCCCGGCGGCGTGCCGGTGGAGATCACATCGCCCGGTTGCAGGCTCATGAAGCGGCTCAGATAGCTGATGAGGAAGGCCACGCCGAACACCATGGTGGCCGTGCTGCCGTCCTGCATGCGCCGGCCGTCCACATCCAGCCACATGCGCAGCGCCTGCGGATCGGGCACCTCGTCGGCCGTGACCAGCCAGGGCCCCAGCGGGCCGAAGCCGTCGCAGCCCTTGCCCTTGTCCCAGGTGCCGCCGCGCTCGAGCTGGTACTCGCGCTCGGAGATGTCGTTGACCACGCAATAGCCTGCCACGTGCTCCATGGCCCGGGCCTCGTCGATATGGCGCCCGCCCTGGCCTATGACCACGCCAAGCTCCACCTCCCAATCCGTCTTCACGGAGCCGGGCGGAATCTCGATGGCGTCGTCCGGGCCGCAGATGGCACTGGTCCACTTGCCAAACACCACGGGCTCGGGCGGCACCTGCATGCCGGCCTCGGCCGCATGGTCCGAGTAGTTGAGGCCTATGCACACGAACTTGCCCACCTGCCCCACGCAGGGGCCCAGACGCAGCGTGTGCTGCGGCACGCCTTCCACCAGGGGCAGCTGCAAGGGGTCCAGGGCGCCCAGTTGCGCCAGGCTGTCCGGCAGCAGCACAGGACCGGCAATGTCGTCCACCACGCCCGAGAGGTCGCGCACACGCCCTTGCGCGTCAAGCAGGCCCGGTCTTTCATGGCCCCTGGGGCCGTATCGCAGCAATTTCATGGAGCAGTCCTGTGCAGTTCAGTTGGACCAGCCACCGTCGATCACGCTCAGCGTGCCGGTGACGAAGCGGGATTCATCGCTGGCGAGGTAGGTGGCCAGCGCGGCGATCTCCTCGGGCTTGCCTACCCGCCCCATGGGCTGGCGCGCCACGAAGGCCGCGCGCACCTGCTGCAGCGGCACGCCCTGCTGCCGGGCCTGGCTGGCGATGCGCGCCTGCAGCGACGGGGACTCCACCGTGCCAGGGCAGATGGCGTTGCAGCGTATGCCCTGCGTGACGAAGTCGGCCGCCACGGCCTTGGTCAGCCCGACCACGGCGGCCTTGGTAGCGCCATAGGCATGGCGAAGGGGCACGCCCTTCACGCTGGAGGCCGCGGACGACATGTTGATGATCGATCCGCCGCCCTGGGCCAGCATGGCAGGCAGCAGGGCGCGGATGATGCGGTGCATGGAGGTGACGTTGAGCTGCCACGCAAAGGCCCAGTCCTCGTCGCTGCAGTCCAGGATGCTGCCGTGGTGCACGAAGCCCGCGCAGTTGAGCACTGCATCGAAAGCCCACTCCTGCCCGGCCAGTGCCAGGATGTCTTGCGCATCGGTCACATCCAGCCGCCGCGTACGCAGGCCGTCCCGTCCCTCCAGTTCTGCCAGCGCCTGCATGTCGATGTCGGTGGCCAGCACGCTGGCCCCCTCGCGGGCAAACATCAGCGCGCAGGCTCGCCCTATGCCCTGCCCGGCTGCGGTGACGAGAATGTGTTTTCCGGCGAGTCTCATGGAGCCATTCCTTCCCTTGCTTGAAAAGGGTTCTGCACGGGCGATTCGCGGACCGCGCCTATTGCTGCTGCTCACCTGCGAGCCGGGCCAGCATCAGGGCGCCGAGGATGATGGCGCCGTAGATCGCCTGTATCCAGAACGATGGCACCTGGGCCAGCGTCAGCAGGTTCTGCACCACGCCCAGCAGCAGCACGCCGCACAGCGCACCCGACATGGAGCCCTTGCCGCCATCGAGCGAAATCCCGCCGATGACGGCCGCCGCGAACACCGTGAAAATCATCGAGCTGCCCTGGTTGGCATTGATCGCGCCCACATAGCCCGTGACCACCAGCCCGCCCACTGCGGCCAGCACACCGGCCAGCACGAAGACGCCCCAGGTAATACGGTCAACATTGATGCCCGCCGCGCGCGCCGCATGGGGGTTGCCGCCAATCGCATACAGCGCGCGGCCCAGCCGGTGGTGGCGCAGCACCACGGCGGCCGTGCCGAACGCCAGCGCCGCCAGCCAGACCGACAGCGGCAGCCCCAGCAGCGTGGCCGTGGCCAGGGCGAAGAAAGGCTGCGGCATGTCGAACAGGGTGCCGCCCCTGGTCGCGCCCACCAGCACGCCGCGCAGCACGATCAGCATCGCCAGCGTGACGATGAAGGCATTGAGCCGCAGCCTGACGACCAACAGGCCATTGAGAAAACCCGTGCATGCGCCTACGGCCGCGATGGCCAGCAGCCCCGCCGCCACCGGCCATGCCGTGCCAAAGCCTCCCGAGGCTGCAGGAATCACCAGCATGGCGCCCACCGCCGGCGCAATGCCCACCGTGGACTCCACCGACAGATCGAACTTGCCCGTGATGATGATCAGCGACTCCGCCAGCACCACCAGCGCCAGGGCTGCGGAGGCCCCCAGGATGCTGACCAGGTTGGCCGGTGTCAGAAAGCTGGGGCTGGTCAAGGCTCCCAGCACGAACAGCAGGGCCAGCGCAGGCACCAGTGCATAGTCGCGCAGCCGGTGCAGGGCGAGCCGCCCGGCGGCCGGCACGGGCACAGCCGTGTTCGGCGAGACGAAGGTTTCAGTGCGCATGCAGGCTCACTCCTTCCATGGAGGCAATCAGTTCACCGTCGTCCCAGCCTCTGGCGAGTTCGGCCACCACATGGCCATGGGACATCACCAGCACACGGTCGCAGATGCGCAGGTCGTCCAGCTCGCTGCTCGCCAGCAGCACGGCCCGGCCCTGCCGTCGCTCACCCTCCACCACGGCCAGCAATGCCTGCCGGGACTTCACATCCACACCCGCAGTGGGATCGATGAGCACCAGCACATCGGGCTCGCTGGCCAGGGCGCGCGCCATCACCACCTTCTGCTGATTGCCGCCCGACAGGCCGGACACGGCCTGCTGCGGCCCGCTGGCCGCCACATCGAGTGCACGCATGGCCGACAACGCCGCGGCCTGCCTGCGCGATGGCGCGATGAACCCGAACCGGCCCAGCCTGTCCATGATGGTCATGGTCGCGTTCTCGGCGATGGACTGCCCCGGCACCAGGCCCTGGCGGTGCCTGTCCTGCGGCACGCAACCCACGCCGTGCGCCAGCGCGGCGCCTACATCGCCGGGCGGCAGCACGCGGCCCGACACCAGGATCCGGCCCGCCGTGGTGCGCCGCAGGCCCGCCACCGCCTCGCCCACGGCCGTGCGCCCGCTGCTGGTGGAGCCTGTCAGCCCCACGATCTCGCCACGCCGCACCTGCAGGCTGACAGCCCCGAAACCCTTGCCGCACACCTGCTGCAGCGCCAGCACCACGGGGGCAACGCCCGTGCCCCCGCCTGCCGGGGGTGCGTGGGCGGCGCAAGACGCGCCGGCCAGGCTGTCCCGCTCGCCGGTCATGGCCTCGATCAGTGCCTGCCGGGGCAACTGCGCCACCGGCGCCGTCACCACATGGCGAGCATCGCGCAGCACGGTGACCGTCTGGCAAATCTCATAGATCTCCTGCAAGTGGTGCGAGATGAAGAGAAACGTGACGCCGCCTTGCTGCAGATCGTGCACGCGCCTGAGCAGCCGCCGCGTCTCGTCGTGGTCAAGCTGTGCCGTGGGTTCGTCCAGGATGATGAAGCGCGCGCCCAGCGACAGCGCCCGCGCGATCTCCACCAGTTGGCGGGCTTCCACCGTCAGATCCCGGGCCAGCGCATCCTCGTGCACATCGATCTGCCAGGCATCCAGCAAGGCCCTTGCCTCGCGCCGCAGCACGCGCCAGGAAATCCAGCCATGGCGCAGCGGCTGCCGGTTGATGAACAGGTTCTCGGCCACCGACAGCTCGCCGATGATGGCCGAATGCTGGTAGACACAGGCCACATGCTGGCGCCAGGCCATGCGGTCGGTCACCGCAGGCGCGGGCTGGCCGTTGAAGCGGATGCTTCCCGTGCCGGGCTGGTGCAGGCCGGTCAGCAAGGCGACCAAGGTGGACTTGCCTGCGCCGTTGCGGCCAGCCAGTGCATGCGACTCGCCCGGCATGACCGCCAGGCTCACATCGTGCAAGGCCGTCGTGGAGCCGAAACGCAAGCCGAGCCCACGCGCCTCCATCACCGGCGTGCCCGGTCTGTCAGCCATGAATCCGGGGAGTATCGTCATGGCTGGTTGGCCCACAGCGACTTGTCGTCCACGTTCTCGCGGGTCACCACGGGTGCGGGCAACTGGTCCTCCAGAATGCCGGGCGCCACCTCCACGATGCGGCTGCCATGCGGGGTGGGTCCGGGCTTGAACGACTGCCCTGCCAGCGCTGCCTTGATGTAGTACAGGCCGTACTTTGCGTAAAGATCGGCGGGCTGCGAGATGGTGGCGTCGATCTCGCCCCTGCGGATGGCATCCAGCTCCTGCGCGATGCCGTCGTTGCTGATCACCACGATGTGCCTCGGATCGCCGGCCGGATGCAGCAGCCCCCTGCGCCGCAGCGTCTGCAGCGTGGGCGCCAGATAGACACCGCCTGCGTGCATGTAGATGCCCTTCAGGTCCGGATGCGCGGACAGCAGGCCATCGAGCGCGGCGGCGGCGGCATCGGACTTCCAGGCCGCGGGAATCTCCAGCACCTGCAGCGCCGGGAAATCCTTCATGCAGCTGCGGAAAGCCTCGGCCCGATCACGGCCGTTGACCGATGCCAGGTCGCCCATGATCTGCACCACCTTGCCCGCCTTCACCTGCGCGCCCAGGTACTGGCAGGACCGCGTGCCATAGGCGCGGTTGTCGGCACGCACCACCATCGCCACCTTGCCCCGGGTAGGCGCCACGTCCACCGCCACCACAGGAATCTTCCCCTGCTCGGCCAAGGCGAGCGCGCGACCAATGGCCGCCGAATCCAATGGCGCCACCACCAACCCCTTGGCGCCGAGGTTGATCAGATTGGCCACGTCGGTGATCTGCTGGGCCGGGTCCTGGTTGGAGTTCACCGGCGCCAGGATGTCGACCCCGATGGCCTTCGCCATTTGCGGGAGGTAGCCGTTGTAGGCCTGCCAGAACGGCGAGGTCAGCAGCGGCAGGTTGACCCCGATCCTGCCTTGCTCCGGGCCGGGTTCCGCCGCCAGCGCCGGCCCCGCGCCTGCCAGCGCCGCCACTGAAGCCAGCGCGGCTACAGCAGACATGAGCCGGCAAACCATTGCGGAACATCCGGCCGGAACCTGGAAAACGCCGTGCAGTGCAGCCATGGAAAGTGCCTCCTCATGTGTGCCGGGACTCCGGCGGTGCCGCTGGATCGCCTTTTTGCCGATGGCGCGTGGCACATCGCTGGGGCAATTCATTCATCCATGAATTAATTATTTATAAATAAACCTCACTTCGGCAGCTATGGTTTACCCAGCCCACGCACCGCTTGCGCAGGTCCGCAGCAAAAACAGGACTTGTCCTATCCCGAACGTAAGATCTGCACGCATGAGCAAAGCACTGGACAACGCAGAAGACAGCGAGCGCTACCGCGCGCCGGCACTGGACAAGGGGCTGGACATCCTGGAGCTGCTGGCCGAGCACCCCGATGGACTGACGCGGGCCGAGATCGTCAAGGAACTGGGCCGGGGCCCCAGTGAGATCTACCGCATGCTCGAGCGGCTGGTGGCCCGGCAATATGTGATGCGCTCAGCCGGCGGCGACCGCCATGCGCTCAGCCTCAAGATGTTCGCGCTGGCGCACCGCCACCCGCCCGTCAACCGCCTCGTGACCCAGGCGCTGCCCGTCATGGATGCCTATGCGCGCCAGGCCGAGCAGTCCTGCCACCTGGGCCTCTACGACCGTGGCAATGTCCTGATCGTGGCCCAGGTCCCCGGCCCCGGGAACTGGGGCCTGTCGATCAGGCTGGGCGCACGCGTCGGGCTGCTGGACACCGGGTCAGGCCATGTGCTGCTGGCCTGCCAGACAACCGAACGCCGCACGCAGATGCTGGCCGAGCACGCGCCTTTGGAAGGCGAGGTACATCTGCCCGAGGCACAGCTGCACGACATGCTGGAACAGATACGCAGCACGGGCTACAGGCAGAGCGAAAGCCTGCAGTCCTATGGCGTGGTGGACATCTCCTGCCCCATCCTGGGACCTGACGGTCAGGCCCTGGCCGTGCTGACATCTCCCTATATCCGCCGCATCGATGGACATGCGGGCCCTTCGCTGGATGAAGCGCGCGAATGCCTGTTGCAGGCGGCACAGGAGTTGTCGTTGAACCGGCAGCCGCGCGACGGCCAGTGAGCCGCGCGCAGCCTGCCGGCTGGCGTCAACGCGCCGTCGTATCGCTGCTGGCCGCCACGATGGGGATATAGAACTCCCCGCCCGCGCGGTTGAATTCCTCGGCCTTGGCCTGCATTCCGGCGGCAATGCCTTCCTGCTCGGCCACTCCCTTGGCAGCGGCGAATTCGCGCACTTCCTGGGTGATCTTCATGGAGCAGAACTTGGGGCCGCACATGGAGCAGAAGTGCGCCACCTTGGCGCTGTCCTTGGGCAGGGTTTCGTCGTGGTAGGCCTGGGCGGTGTCGGGGTCCAGGCCCAGGTTGAACTGGTCCTGCCAGCGGAAGTCGAAGCGGGCCTGGCTCAGCGCGTCGTCGCGGGCGCGGGCGC
The DNA here is from genome assembly GCF_043104705.1 of Delftia sp. WSY_10. Lineage (NCBI taxonomy): Bacteria > Pseudomonadati > Pseudomonadota > Betaproteobacteria > Burkholderiales > Comamonadaceae > Delftia > Delftia sp. WSY_10. The sequence continues at coordinate 235,370 of NZ_JBICKY010000057.1, forward strand.
CGGGGTGGCCCTTGGCGACGTCGGCCGCGTGGGCTGCGATCTTGTACGCGATGATGCCCTGCTTGACGTCGTCGCGGTCGGGCAGGCCCAGGTGTTCCTTGGGCGTGACGTAGCACAGCATGGCGGTGCCGAACCAGCCGATCATGGCCGCGCCGATGGCGCTGGCGATGTGGTCGTAGCCGGGGGCGATGTCGATGGTCAGCGGGCCCAGGGTGTAGAACGGCGCCTCGTGGCAGTGCTTGAGCTGCTCGGTCATGTTGGCCTGGATCATGTGCATGGGCACGTGGCCGGGGCCTTCGATCATGGTCTGCACGTCGTGCTTCCAGGCCAGCTGGGTCAGCTCGCCCAGGGTTTTGAGTTCGGCGAACTGGGCTTCGTCATTGGCGTCCGAGGCGCTGCCGGGGCGCAGGCCGTCGCCCAGCGAGAAGCTGACGTCGTACTGCTTCATGATGTCGCAGATGTCCTCGAAGTGCTCGTACAGGAAGCTCTCGCGGTGGTGGGCCATGCACCACTTGGCCATGATGGAGCCGCCGCGCGAGACGATGCCCGTGCGGCGCTGGGCCGTGAGGTGGATGTACGCCAGACGCACGCCGGCGTGGATGGTGAAGTAGTCCACGCCCTGCTCGGCCTGCTCGATCAGGGTGTCGCGGAAGATGGGCCAGGTCAGGTCCTCGGCGATGCCGCCCACTTTCTCCAGCGCCTGGTAGATGGGCACGGTGCCGATGGGCACGGGCGAGTTGCGGATGATCCAGTCGCGCGTGGTGTGGATGTTCTTGCCGGTGGACAGGTCCATCACGTTGTCCGCGCCCCAGCGGATGGCCCAGACCAGCTTCTCGACCTCTTCCTCGATGCTGGAGGTGACGGCCGAGTTGCCGATGTTGGCGTTGATCTTGACCTTGAAGTTGCGCCCGATGGCCATGGGCTCGATCTCGGGGTGGTTGATGTTGGCCGGGATGATGGCGCGGCCGCGCGCCACTTCGTCGCGCACGAATTCGGGCGTGATGATCTTGGGGATGGCGGCGCCCAGGCCGTTGCCGGCCAGGCGCGCCTCGCGCGCGGCGTCCTGCTGGTACTCGGCCATCCATTCGCGTCGGCCGTTCTCGCGCAGGGCCACGTATTCCATCTCGGGCGTGATGATGCCCTTGCGCGCGTAGTGCATCTGGGTGACGTTGCCACCGCTCTTGGCGCGGCGCGGCTGGCGCTGCAGCGATGCGGCCTCGGCCCGCAGGCGGGCCACGCGCTCGTCTTCCTCGCCGCGCTTGCCGCCGTCGTCCAGGGCCTGGCGCAGGCGGCCGGCGTAGTACTCGCTGTCGCCGCGCGACTCGATCCAGGCATTGCGCACGCCCGGCAGGCCGCTGCGCACGTCGATGGCCACGGCCGGATCGGTGTAGGGGCCCGAGGTGTCATAGACGCTGACCTGCTCGCCATTGGTCAGCTGGATATCGCGCACGGGCACGTTGAGGCCGCTATGCAAGCTGCCTTGCAGATAGCTCTTGGTGGAGGCCGGGAACGGCTTGCGCGACTGCGCCAGCAGGTCGGAAAAACGCTGTGCGTCGGGAGCTTCGCCGGCTGCGGGGGTGAAGATGGAATCGGGAGCGTTCATGTCGGGTTCCTTGCGTTCAAAGCGTCGATCAACAACGCTCCGGGAACCGGACACTCCTTGGGCTGTGCCAAAGGCCGCGCACCGGGCTATGCCAGTGTGGGCCTGCCAGGGCCGTATGGCCTTGGCCCCTGGTTGCCACGCACGCCAAGGCGCACGAGCAGCCTTGGTTGGCAAGGGTCGATGCGCATCGGATGGTGGCCTGCCTGGCCGTTGCGGCCCTGCGTGTATCCGCCGTGGCGGACTTCCATCCTCTGACTTCGGCCCCGCTTCAGGGTCCCGCTCTTCTTCCGCCGGTATCAACCGGATCAAGTTCGTCGGGTTCGCCGCCTGGCCCATGCAGCGCATGGACCGGTTGGCATCTCAGTGCATCAGCACACCCCGGAGCAGCGGCAAGTATAGGGGATGGTTGGCGGCCCATCGCCTGCGGGTTTGCCCAGGGGCCATGCGCCGCCGTCAGTCAAAGCCGCGCAGCGCACCCCATTCGGCCAGCGGAGCGCGCGTGGCGCGCCAGCCGTTGATGGGGGCGCTCTTGTCCTCGTAGCCCAGCGCAATGCCGAAGGCCACGTGGTAGCCCTCGGGCAGCGCCAGCGCCTGGGTCACGGCGTCGTTGTAGCGGCGCCAGAAGCCCTGGGCGCAGGTGGCCAGGCCATTGGCGCAGGCCAGCAGCATGAAGGACTGCAGGTAGATGCCCAGGTCCACCCATTGCGGCAGGCCCATGCGCTCGTCCACGGCCACGATCAGGCCCACGGGCGCGCCGAAGAACTGGCCGTTGCGCGCCAGCTGCTCCAGCCGCGCGGGCTTGTCGTCGCGCGGAATGCCCAGCGACTGGTACAGCTCTTCGCCATTGGCAAATCGCCGGCTGCGGTAGGGCTCCCAGAGATTGGGCGGGTAGGACAGGCCGGGCTGGGCGTCCTGGGGCTCGGCTTCGGCAACGGCGGTCAGCAGCTGCTGCAGCGGCTCGCCCGTCAGCGCCAGCACGCGCCAGGGCTGCAGGTTGCCGCCCGAGGCCGCATTGGCCGACTGTTCCATCAGGGTGCGCACCAGCGCCGCATCGGGCGACTGGGGCAGGAAGGCGCGCACGGAGCGGCGCGCATGCAAGGCCTGTTCAACGTTCATGCTGGTCGGAGTCTCCGGTCTTCTTAGGGGATCTTGGGGGATCTTTGGTGATCTTGTGCAGGCCTACTTGCCCATGATCTGGTCGATCTTGTCCTTCTGGAAGGCCTGCGGGCGCTCGGATTCGCACGGCACGCAGTCGCCCACCTTGCTGCCGGCCGAGAGCTTGGCAATGGCCTCCCACAGCAGCGCGATCTGCTGCTCATGCGCGGCCGCGCCGTCGCTCAGGCCGCGCATGGCCTGGGCCACGGGGTCCATTTCCTGGGTGATGCCGTAGGCCGTGAACGGCTGGGGCGCGGCAGAGGCCGGGACCTTGATGGACTCGGCCTTGGCCGATGCCGGGTCGTGCTCGGTCACGTCGGCGCTGTGGCCGTTCTTGCTGGCGATGATGCGCGCCGGAATGCCCACCGCCGTGGCGCCTGCGGGCACGGGCTTGATGACCACGGCATTGCTGCCGATCTTGGCACCGTCGCCCACCTCGAAGCCGCCCAGCACCTTGGCGCCCGCGCTGACCACCACATCGCGGCCCAGCGTGGGATGGCGCTTGGCGCCCTTGTACAGCGAGGTGCCACCCAGGGTCACGCCGTGGTAGATGGTGCAGCCGTCGCCGACCACGGCCGTCTCGCCGATAACGACGCCCATGCCGTGGTCGATGAAGACGCGCTCACCGATGACGGCGCCGGGGTGGATCTCGATGCCCGTGAGCCAGCGGCCAATGTGCGAGATGAAGCGCCCCAGCCACTTGAGGCCATGGTTCCAGCACCAGTGCGCCGGGCGCTGCAGCCAGATCGCATGCAGACCCGGATAACAGGTGATGACCTCCCAGGTGCTGCGTGCCGCAGGGTCGCGGTCGAGGATGCACTGGATATCGGAGCGCAGGCGGTCAAGCATCTAGGGGCTGGTTATTGTTGACAAGACCGCTCAGTCTAGCGTTTCGGTGGGGTGCTCTGCAGCATGGCCTTCGCAACACCGCGCAGGATGTGGATTTCCTCGGCGGTCAGTTGCGAGCGGTTGAAAAGCTGGTTGAGGCGCGGCATCAGCTTCTTGGGCGCGGCCGGATCCAGAAAGCCAATATGCGCCAGCGCCTGCTCCCAATGGCCCAGCATGCCGGCCACCTGGGCTGCGTCGGCACGCTGCGGCGCAGGTGTGTGCTCCACCACGGGAAAGCCGCCCAGCGCCTGGCGCCACTCGTAGGCCACCACCTGGATGGCCGCCCCCAGGTTCAGCGAGCCAAACTGCGGATTGGACGGAATCGACAGCGCCACATCGCTGCGGTAGACATCGTCGTTGCTCATGCCGAAGCGCTCGCAGCCGAACAGGAAGGCCACGCCGGACTGGTTGCAGCGCGGCGCGGGAGCCGGTGCGGACACGGATGCATCGGTGGGCGGCGCCGCTTCATCGGGCGCATCGGCCTCATCGGGCGCAGCCAGCACATCCAGCGCCCCGCTGAGCAGCAGCTCGAAATGCTGGCGCGGCGTGCGCGTGGGCGGGCCGAAGTCGCGCGGCGTCATGGCCGTGGCGCACAGGTGGCTGATGCCGTCCAGCGCCTCCTCCAGCGTCTCGACCACGCGCGCATTGCCCAGCACGTCCAGCGCGCCGCTGGCCCGCTGGATGGTCTCTTCCTTGCGCAGCACGTTGGGCCAGCGCGGGCGCACCAGCACCAGGTCGTCAAAGCCCATGGTCTTCAAGGCGCGGGCGGCGGCACCCACATTGCCGGCGTGGCTGGTTTCTATCAGTACGAATCGGGTTTTCATGGCGTCGCTGGCCTGCCGGCGCCGGCAGAGCCCCCAAGACGGGACAGGTTGCGCAGCACAAAACGGACAAGGCGGGTAAAATTGCGCGCTATTGTCGCCGCCCCGCATCGCCGGACGCGGCTTTTTCCGTTCTTACCCGCGTCAAACAGCCTGCTTTTGCCAGAGAGGACCGTCCTCTCCTTGCACAGCCGCTGCTCCGCCAACGCCTCACAATCTATGTCGACCAACCTGCATCCCATGCTCAACGTGGCCATCAAGGCCGCACGCGCCGCCGGCGCCATCATCAACCGCGCGGCTCTTGACGTGGAATCCGTGCGTGTCGCACAAAAGCAGGTCAACGACTTTGTGACCGAGGTGGACAAGGCGGCCGAGCAGGCCATCATCGAAACCTTGCTGGGCGCCTACCCGGGCCACGGCATCCTGGCCGAGGAATCGGGCAACGAGTTCGGCGCCAAGAACTCCGACTACGTCTGGATCATCGATCCGCTGGACGGCACCACCAACTTCATCCACGGCTTCCCCGTGTACTGCGTGAGCATTGCCCTGTCCTTCAAGGGCAAGGTGGAGCACGCCGTGGTGTACGACCCCTCGCGCAACGACCTGTTCACGGCCACGCGCGGCCGCGGCGCCTACCTGAATGACCGCCGCATCCGCGTGTCCAAGCGCATCCAGCTCAAGGACAGCCTGATCTCCACCGGCTTCCCCTTCCGCCGTGGCGACAACTTCAAGCAGTACATGAACATGCTGGGCGACGTGATGCAGGAAACCGCAGGCGTGCGCCGCCCCGGCGCCGCCGCGCTGGACCTGGCCTACGTGGCAGCCGGCTTTGCCGATGGCTTCTTTGAAAGCGGCCTGCAGATCTGGGACGTGGCCGCCGGCAGCCTGCTGGTGACCGAGGCTGGTGGCCTGGTCGGCAACTTCACGGGTGAGGCGGATTTCCTGGAGCAGAAGGAATGCCTGGCGGGCAATCCGCGCATCTATGGTGCGCTGGTCGGCATCGTTGGCAAGTACAGCAAGTTTGCTTCGGCTGGGGAGAAGGCGGGTGTGCGGCAGGCTTTGGCGGATTCGGGTGAGGCGGCTCCGGCTGCTGAGGCTGAGGCTGCTGAATCTGAGCAGCAGCCTGAGGCCTGATTTCGGCTTCTCCTGTCTCTCTTTAAAACAGCTCCTTCTAGGGGCTGTTTTTCGTTGGGCGTGGGTGCGGTGCGCTTTTTGCCCCTGCCGGGTGGTTGCTTTTCGGGGCCGGGTCTCGGCCCGGCGGCCGACTGCCCTTTCTTGATTCGCCAAGAAAGGTCAGATCAAAGAAGGCGACCCGAATGTCCACGTCCCTTCGCTTCGCTGCGGGCAACCTGCGCCGGGCCGCCTGCGGGGTTCGCCGTGAAACTCGTTGCGCGCTGCGCGCTTCACTCAAACATCACGGCGAGTCAGATGACGAGGCAGTCCTGTCCTTCGGCAGGACTGCAACCCCGCAGGCGGCCCGACGCAGGCGTGGGCATACGGGAGGGGTGAGGGCCACGGCCATGGCCTCACGGCCTGGCCTGTGGCGCGGAGCTCTTTTACTTGACCCGTGCGTTGATCACCGCCTCGGCCACGTTGCGCGGTGCTTCGGCGTAGTGCTTGAACTCCATGGAGTAGGTGGCACGGCCTTGCGTTTGCGAGCGCAGGGAGGTGGCGTAGCCGAACATTTCGGACAGGGGTACTTCGGCCTTGATGGACTTGCCGCCGCCGGCCATGTCGTCCATGCCCTGCACCATGCCGCGACGCGAGGACAGGTCGCCCATGACGGTGCCGGCGTAGTCTTCGGGCGTCTCGACTTCCACGGCCATCATGGGCTCCAGGATGACGGGGCTGGCCTTCTTGGCAGCTTCCTTGAAGCCGAAGATGGCCGCCATCTTGAAGGCCATTTCGTTGGAGTCCACGTCGTGGTACGAGCCGAAGGTCAGCGTGACCTTCACGTCCACCACGGGGTAGCCGGCCAGCACGCCGCTGGTCAGGGCCTCGACCACGCCTTTTTCCACCGCAGGGATGTACTCGCGCGGCACCACGCCGCCCTTGATGGCGTCCACAAACTCGAAGCCCTTGCCGGGTTCCTGCGGCTCCACGGTGAAGACCACGTGGCCGTACTGGCCCTTGCCGCCGGACTGGCGCACGAACTTGCCGTCCACATCGGTGACTTTCTTGCGGATGGTCTCGCGGTAGGCCACTTGGGGCTTGCCCACGTTGGCTTCCACGTTGAACTCGCGCTTCATGCGGTCCACGATGATTTCCAGGTGCAGCTCGCCCATGCCGGCAATGATGGTCTGGCCCGATTCCTCATCGGTGCGCACGCGGAACGACGGATCTTCGGCCGCCAGGCGCGACAGGGCAATGCCCATCTTTTCCTGGTCGGCCTTGGACTTGGGCTCCACGGCCTGGGCGATCACGGGCTCGGGGAAGACCATCTTCTCCAGCACGATGGGCGCGGACGGGTCGCACAGGGTCTCGCCCGTGGTCACGTCCTTCAGGCCCACGCAGGCGGCAATGTCGCCTGCGTGGATTTCATCGACCTCCAGGCGTTCGTTGGCATGCATCTGCACGATGCGGCCGATGCGCTCCTTCTTGTCCTTGACGGAGTTGAGCACGCTGTCGCCCTTGTTGAGCACGCCCGAGTAGACGCGCACAAAGGTGAGCTGGCCCACGAAGGGGTCGGTCATCAGCTTGAAGGCCAGGGCAGAGAACTTCTCGCTGTCATCGGCGTGGCGCACGATGATGGAGCCGTCTTCGGCATGGCCCTCCACGGGCGGCACTTCCAGCGGGGAAGGCATGAGCTCGACCACGGCGTCCAGCAGGCGCTGCACACCCTTGTTCTTGAAGGCCGAGCCGCACAGCATGGGCTGGATCTCGCCCGCAATGGTGCGCAGGCGCAGGCCGCGCAGGATGTCGGCCTCGGGCAGGTCGCCCTCTTCCAGGTAGCGGTTCATCAGGTCTTCGCTGGCCTCGGCAGCCGCCTCCACCATGGACTCGCGCCACTTCTTGGCGTCTGCCACCATGGCTGCGGGAATGTCCTGGTACTCGAACTTCATGCCCTGCGTGGCTTCGTCCCAGATGATGGCCTTCATCTTGAGCAGGTCCACCACGCCGGTGAACTGCTGCTCTGCGCCAATGGGCAGCACGATGGGCACGGGGTTGGCCTTGAGGCGGTCGATCATCATCTGCCGCACGCGCAGAAAATCCGCGCCCGTGCGGTCCATCTTGTTGACGAAGGCCAGGCGCGGCACCTTGTACTTGTTGGCCTGGCGCCAGACCGTCTCGGACTGCGGCTGCACGCCGCCCACGGCGTCATAGACCATGACGGCGCCGTCGAGCACGCGCATGGAACGCTCCACCTCGATGGTGAAGTCCACGTGGCCCGGGGTGTCGATGATGTTGATGCGGTGCTGGTCAAAGCGGCCGTCCATGCCCTTCCAGAAGCAGGTGGTGGCCGCCGAGGTGATGGTGATGCCGCGCTCCTGCTCCTGCTCCATCCAGTCCATGATGGCGGCGCCCTCGTGCACCTCGCCCAGCTTGTGGCTCACCCCGGTGTAGAACAGGATGCGCTCGGTCGTGGTGGTCTTGCCGGCATCGATGTGCGCGGAGATACCAATGTTGCGATAGCGTTCTATGGGGGTATGGCGGGCCATGAAAGGACTCCTGGGTGCTGATAAGCGTTGATGCGTGGATCTGCCGTGGGCTCGGATTCTCGCGGGGGTTGAATGAGGGTTGATGACAATTGGAATGTACGAAGACAATCGTACTATCTTCCGCAACTTCTTGCAGAGCGATCCATGTTTTCACCACGCCATGCCCCTGTCTGCCAGATAACTGCCCGCGCCACGCCGCATCAGCGACGTGCGGCATTGCTTCCATGGCACAGTGGCGCCCCATCGACAGGATTGCGACTTGCGCAAGAAGGAACGCCACCAGCGTTCTTCCACAGGACGCAGCGCGTTGCTGCAACCTGTTTGCGTAAGTCCTGAGGACGATTCATGCTTGCCAACCACCCCGACCGCGAACAGATACGCCTGGAAAACCTGCTCAACGCCCTGGGCAACCCCCTGCGCCTGGCCGTGGTGCGCGCGCTGGCCGCAGGCCATGAGCGCGCCTGCGGCTCGCTCTTGCAGGGCCAGTCCAAATCCACCATGACCCACCACTGGCGCGTGCTGCGCGACAGCGGCGTGATCTGGCAGCGCCCCGACGGCCGGGAAAACCTGCTCTCCCTGCGCCGCGAAGACCTGGATGCGCGCTTTCCCGGCCTGCTGGACGCGCTGCTGCAGGCCCTGGCCGAAGACCCGCTGACCGAGCAGGCCACGGCAGCGCACCTCAAACCCTGCCCCTGAAGCCCGGCCCCTGCAACGCAGGCGGCAGCCCTGCGCCCTACCCCTTCCCGGCAAGCGCCGCAGCAACGCCCTCATCCGCAAACCGCTTGGCCGCCTTGAGCAGATAGCTCACGGCATAGAGGATGGGGTCGTCGGCCTCGTCGCCATTCAGATGGTCCACCACCTCGACGGCATAGCCCAGGTCCACCGCCGTGTCGTGCAGCAGGCCCAGCAGCTCCTTGTCCTGCGGCTCCAGCGACTGCGCCTGATCGGCCTTGGCGTAGTAGATGCGCAGCAGGTCGCGGCACACGCAGTTGATGGCTGTGACCTTGTGGCTGGCGTGCAGCTCCAGCACTTCGAGGGCAGCGCCCAGGTGCAGGACGGCGTCGATGGCCAGGTCGTCGAGTTTGGGTAGGGGAACGGTGCGGATGTCTTGATCCATCGAAGCCTCCTCTGATGATTGAAGCCTGCGTCTCGGCCTCGTACCGAGCTGTGCCGGATGCAAGGGAGCAGCAGCCCAAGATCAACAAAAGAGTTAAATATAACGTGGTTTAAATTGCATCAAAAACTGACGCTCTTGCCCATGCAAAAGCGTCCTGTCAAACGCGGCCGTCCAGTCGGCGCCACTTCATTTGATGCAGACATTGCCCGGGCTTTCGGCGCGGCGGTGCGCTCCCTTCGCAACGAGCGCGGCATCTCCCAGGAATCACTGGCCAACCTCGCCGATATCGAGCGTTCTCACATGGGCAAGGTGGAGCGTGGGGAGCACATGCCCACGCTGGTCATCGTGTTCAAGATTGCGCGGGGGCTGGGGTGCGGTGCGGCTGAGGTAATGGGGAGGGCTGAGGAAGAGTTAGGGGCGGAGGCCGAGCCTGCGAAATCAGAAATTCAGTGATTTGCCCGAAGCTAGAAGTCACTTCCACTCATCAATGCAGCGTTGATGCCGGAGTCCAACAAGTGACCACCAGACCTCAAACCCGGCTTCCAACTCGTATGAAAAATGTGCTTTCCGTAAATGCTGCGCTTGATCAACTGGAGACCTTGGTCGGCAAAGACATCTCCTTGGTGGGCATCTTGCGATTCGAGTTCGAGGGGACGGCTCTCGACCACTTCCCACTGTCGGAACGCCGCGTAGCGAAAGATGGGGGCCCACGCGAACCGTCAAGTGTGTGGCTGAGCGCCGGTCCAGGCGACCTTCAGTTCAACGATGTGCAGCTTCAGCGATGGCACGGGAAGCGAGTCACGGTACTCGGCACTTTGCTTGGTCCTGATGAAAAGCTCGGAGGATGTGGGCATTTCTCTGCGTTTCCAGCCGAGGTGGGGGCTCGATCTATTGAGTGGCTCTAGGCGGCCACCCGCTTGGCGCTACAGCAAGGTATGGCTGATGGCAGCGTGACGAATGTCGTTGCTATGCAGCGGGCGTGCTAGATCAATGTGAAAACACATCACGACCGCCCCCACATAACCTTGGGCGGCACTACCCAAAATCAGCGATTGGACCTGCACGCGTAACCGCTCTACTTCTCGTAACGGTGGAAATTGGGGGGATTACCCTGCACCAGCAGATCAAACACAACCCGCGCAAAGTTGGCCGCTTTGCCTGGATCGGCCAGCAACTGCATCATCTGGTTCTGATGGGCTTCACTGCTGTCCATGATGGCATCGTCTATCGCCTTGGAGAAGTCGCCTAGCATGGCCTGTTCGGGCGAGTTGTTCTCGATCTGCTTCATCACCTTAATGTTCTCGCCCACCTTGTCGCGGATCGTATAGGCGTAGTTCACCATGTCCTTGTCGGTGAGCTGGTCGGTCACAAACACCTCGTTCAGGCGGTCGATGATCTGCGACAGGAACTCTTCCTTCTTGTCCTGCGGCTTAGCCGTGCCCAGGCCTTCGCCGGGCACCAGCTTGTAGTCCGCGCTGTTTTCTTTGAGTACCAGATCCTGCTGGCGTATCTTGGCCACGCGGTAGTGGCTGAGCACCACGTTGCCCAGGTCAATATCGTCTTCGTCCAGCAAGGTTTCGCGCAGCATGGGCCGCAGGCTGCGCGCGTACAGGCTCAGCTTTTCCAAGTCGGTATCGTCGTAATCCACGATCTGCGACATGAACTCGTAAAACCGCACAAAGGTGCCCAGGTCTTTCTTGAAGATTTCGAGCGCATCCTTTTCCTTCTGGCAGTCCTTCAGGCTTTTCTCGGCGTTGGCAATCAGCACGGCATCGCCCGTCTTCTGGGTGCGCTCAAACATGTCCTTGGCAATCTTGAACGCCTCCACCGCTGATTTGTAGCGCAGCTGCCAGCGTTGCACCGCCGGCTTGCAAATGTTGGCAATGGCCGCGTTGCTCTTGTTCTTCACATAAAACGCCGCGCAGAACTGCTCCACCTCCTGCCACGTAAAAATGCCCCCTGCCCGCAGCTTGTCCTGCAGCGCAAAGATCAGGTTCGGGTCCGACACATCCAGCAGCTCCGCCGTCTGGTAGTACGGCTGAAACGCCTCCAGAATCTCATCCGACTCATTGAAGAAGTCCAACACATAGGTGCCCGTCTCGGCCTTGTTGGGGTAGGTGCGGTTCAGGCGCGACAGCGTCTGCACGCACTCCACCCCGACCAGCTTCTTGTCCACATACATGGCGCACAGCTTGGGCTGGTCAAACCCGGTCTGGAACTTGTTGGCGACGATCATCACCTGGTAGTCGTCCGAATCGAAAGCCTTGCGCATGTCGCGGCCCTTGAGGTTCGGGTTCATATTCGTCTCGGTGAACTTCTCGCCGATCTGGCCCGCCGCAGCCGGGTCTTTGGCGGTGAACTCCACCTCACCCGAAAACGCCACCATGGCGTGAATTTTCTGGTAGCCCTTCTCCGTTATGTACTTATCGAAACACTGCTTGTAGCGCACCGCCTCCTTGCGCGAGCTGGTCACCACCATGGCCTTGGCCTGCCCGCCCAGCAAGCCCATCACGTGGTCTTTGAAGTGCTCCACGATCACCATCACCTTCTGGGCAATGTTGTGGTCATGCAGGCGCACCCATTGGTTCAGCTTCACCTTGGCGCGCTTGCTTTCCACCTCTGCATCGGCGTCCTGCACCTTCAGGGCCAGCTTGTAAGCCACCTTGTAGTTGGTGTAGTTCTTCAGCACGTCGAGGATGAAGCCCTCCTCAATCGCTTGGCGCATGCTGTACACGTGGAACGCCGCTGGCTTGTTGGTGGCGGAAGGCACCTCGTCCAGGCGCGGCACGCGGCCAAACAGCTCCAGCGTCTTGGCCTTGGGCGTGGCGGTAAAAGCAAAGTAGCTCAGGTTGCCCGATGCGGGGCGCGACGCCACCGTGGCGGCAATGATGTCGTCGCTATCCAGTTCGGCAGCCTCATCTCCCGCTTCACCGGCTTCCTTCATCAGCACCTCTTTGAGCTGCCGCGCCGTCGAGCCGCTCTGCGACGAATGCGCCTCGTCCGCAATGATGGCGTAGCAGCGCTCCTTCAGGCTCACGCTGTTTTCAATCGCCTTCAATACAAACGGAAAGGTCTGGATGGTGACGATGATGATGGGCTGGGCAGACTCCAGGGCAGCGGCCAGCTTCTCGGACTTGGAACCATCGCCCTCTTTGTTGTTGATACGCCCCACCACGCCATCGGTGTGCTCAAACTGGTAGATCGTGTCTTGCAACTGCGCGTCAAGCACCGTGCGGTCGGTCACCACAATCACCGAGTCAAACTGCTTTTTGCCGTCGGCCTTGTACAGCGACGAAAGCTGATGCGCCACCCAGGCGATGGAGTTGGACTTGCCCGAGCCAGCGCTGTGCTGAATCAGGTATTTCTGCCCCGGCCCCTCGCTGTGCGCCGCCGCCAGCAGCTTGCCAACCACGTCCCACTGGTGGTAGCGGGGGAAGATCAGGCTTTCCTTCTTGTACTTGCGGCCTTCCCAGTCTTCCTTGTCCTCAATTTGCAAGTGCACAAAGCGGGCCAGGATGTTGAGCAGGTTGTCCGGCAGCAGCACCTCGTTCCACAGGTAATCGGTGGCATAACGGTGGATGTCGTCTGGCACATCGTTGCCCGCGCCGCCGTCTGACGTGCCTTTGTTAAAGGGCAAAAAGTACGTTTCCTCGCCCTCCAACCGCGTGGCCATGTGCACCTCGTACTGGCTCACCGCAAAGTGCACCAGCGCGCCGCGCTTAAAGGTCAGCAGCGGCTCCGGCTTCTTGGCCACCGGGTCCACCGGCAGGCGTGTGGTTTTGTACTGCCGCACTGCCCGGTCCACCGCCTGCTTGAACTCACTCTTCAGCTCCAGCGTGGCCACTGGCACACCATTCACAAACAGCACCAGGTCAATGCGCCAAGCCTTGGCCTTGGCGCCTGTCTCCGCTAAACAGGCATCGGTACACCACGGGCTGTACACCAGCTCCGGCACCACGCGCAGGCGGTTTTTGGCGTAGCGGGCCAGCGTGTCGGGGTTCAGGTCGTGTTCGGGCTTGAACTGGCACAGTGACAAACGCGCATTGCGGTCGCGCAGCTCGTGGCGTAGCACGCCCAGCGTGCCAAAAGTGCGGCTGTCTTTGTGCGTAGCATTGGGGTCGGCCTTGCCTAGCTGCGCGGCAATCAGTTGCAAAAATTTCTGCTCCGCATCCTTGGGATGGTTGGCGCAAAACCTTTGCCACTGCGCGCTTTGCGTTTCCTGCACAAAGCCCAGCGCATCCTCGGGGTACAAGGCCAATTCGCGGTTGTACTTGTCCGGCGAGCCCAGCAACCAGCCATTGGCCAGCAACTGGCGAATGATGTCGTCTTGAAAGATGCGTTCAGTGGCTTGGTCGCTCATGATCGGGTGGAGATGCGGCGGTGTGGGTGAAGGCTGTCAGGCGGCGGCTTGCCAATCGCGTACGTCGATCTTGCCGGTGACGGCGGCGGAGATTAAAGCGGTGCGGCGTTCTTGCATGAGCTCGATTTGAGCCTGAGCTTGCAGAATGATTTTGTCGAACTTAGCGTCTTGATCTTGCAAAAAATTAGCGATTTCTATTGCCTCCGATAACGGAGGCCTGGTTATTGATAGATTTTCGATAACCTTCATTCCAATATTCTGCTGTGTTCCGAAGCTCCAGCTGATTGCTATTGCATCAGCAAAATTTCTCGAACGCATATAGTTCAAAACAAAATACGGATAGTTCAACTCATTGCATCTAATGGCAGCGAGTGGTGACCAAATGTTGAATACATCGTCAGTTTCGACGATTGCAGTTACACCTGTTGTTGCGCCAGACTTGACCATGTAAATGTCGAGTTTTTTGGGCGAGTACTTCTTCGAAAAACGTTTATGGTCTGCATCGGAAATGTGTGCGCGTATTTTTTCAAAATCAATTCTCCCCGAAGAAACCGCTTCTGCTGACACAAAGGGAATACCGACATCCAAGAATTCGGGCGTTTCGTGCGGTCCGTCCGTTATGGGAGTTGAAACAATGTGCTTGATTGCAAGTACATCCCAATGCGCGGGCACTTCACCTAGCCACTCCACGCCGGAGTCTTTCATTCGGGCGTTGGGGTTGAGGCCTTTGGTGACGGCGTGGCTGATGACGGCTTGGCGCTTTTCTTTGAGCAACTCAATCAGCCGCTGCTGCTTTTCGATCAGAGTATCAATCTTCGCCGTTTCATGGTCGAGGAAGTTAATGATCTTTTTCTGCTCCTCTTTAGCCGGAAGCAGTAGCTCAATTTTCTTGAACTCATCGGGGTCCAAGTCCCACTGATTCACTCGAATGCCCTTCGACTGACGCAGGTATTGGGCGACATAGATTGGGTGACGCAAAAGATAGTGAATGTATTTTGGAATTGCCAGATCGAACATCTTGGCATTCGGTTCATAAACAAAATACGCAGGACTGACGATTCCCTCATATTCCGAAATCGCTATTGATCCCTGCCACGCCTTCATTTTGTTCATGACCAAATTGTCTGGCTCGACTAGCTGATAAGCAGCCATATCCTCAGAGGGCTTGTTGTTGTTATCGTCTCTGCTCGAAGTCGGAACAACACCATGATCCCTGTAGACCGATAGAAGCTCCTTCTCAGGGAAATTGGTTCTCTTTGTGCGCCGATACAGCCGCCCAACGGAGATGCACGCCCAATGAGAAGGCATGTCCCCCAGCCACTCCACCTCCGAATCCTGATACGCCGGATAAGCCTTATACCGACTCACGAATGCACCTCACGCAGCAGCGCCATGATCTCGGCGCTCACGGCATCCAGATCGGCATCAATTTCCTCCAATGGCCGTGGCGGCTGGTACTGGTAGAAGTGGCGGTTGAAGGGGATCTCAAAACCAACGATACCAATCTCGCCATCCCTGGCGTCACGCTTGCTGGCGTCTATCCACGCATCGGGCACATGGGGCTGCACTTCGGCGATGAAGTAGGTCTCTACGCTGGCGCTCACCGTGCGGCTGGGGTCTAGAGCCACGTTTTCAAAATCGCGCAGCTCGCCATCGGCCTGGTATTCGATGACTTCCTGGTTCACAGCGAACAGGCCATAAAGAGGATTGGCCTTGCCTTTGTGAGCCTTCTTGACCACCTTTTCAGCGGCGGGGTTCTTCCAGCTCACGGCATCGGCCATCTGCTTTTTCTCTTTGGCATCCAGCGTGATGCCTGCCTTTTTGCTGGCGGCCTTGATGGTTTCGTCATAGCTATTAAAGTCATCAAACTGGGCGCTGCCAATCTCGGCTTGCAAGGCGCGTGCTTTGAGCAGCACAGCCTTTTGCGCCAGCCAAGTACGGGCGTCGAGCAGGTCTTTGATCTGCTTTTCCTTAAGGTCGGCAAAGTGGCGCTTGAGGTGGGCGCGTATTTCGTCGGTGTAGTCGTCCAGCTGGCCGTAGAGGTCGCAATCGGCAGCGTCTTGCCAGTATGGCTGGCCGTACTCGGCGTAGACCCACTGCATGGCTGCATTCAGTGCACCAGACTCAAAACGCAGGCTGGCGATGCGTTCATCGCTGAACTGCCAGGACAGGCGCAGCGGCCGTTCGATGGTGATACGGCGGTAACCAAACTCGTGCGCAGCGAAAATTTTGCTGGCGAAGGTTTTGACGGCTTCGGGCTTGGGGTTAGCGGCTTGGCGACCACGGTTGCTTTTGGGCTCTGCGGGCTTGTCCAGCGCTTGGGCATCGACCACCTCAAAATTGCCAAAACAGCGGGTGATGGTGGCAATATCAGACTCGTCCATCACATTGCGTTTGCTGCCCAGCGATTTGCGCATCTTGCCGCAGAGGTTGACGCCATTGATGAGCTGCACCTTGCCTTTGCGCTCGGCAGGCTTTTTGTTCGACAGCACCCACACATAGGTGGCGATGCCGGTGTTGTAGAACATGTCGGTGGGCAGGGCGACGATAGCTTCGAGCAGGTCGCTTTCCAGAATATGGCGGCGGATTTCGGATTCGCCGGTACCTGCGCCGCCGGTGAACAGCGGCGAGCCATTGAGGATGATGCCGATGCGTGAGCCGCCGTCTTTCACATCGCGCAGCTTGCTGATGAGATGCAGCAAAAACAGCAGTGAGCCATCTGACACACGCGGCAGGCCGGGGCCAAAGCGGCCGTCAAAGCCTTTGAGGGTGTGTTCGTCAGTAATGTCGCCTTCGATCTTTTTCCAGTCCACGCCAAAGGGTGGGTTGGAGAGCATGTAGTCAAACTTGCTGGCGTAGAGGTGGTCGTTGGACAGCGTGTTGCCGAGCTTGATGTTGCCGACCTCTTGCCCCTTGATGAGCATGTCGGCCTTGCAGATGGCGTAGCTCTCTGGGTTGAGCTCCTGGCCAAAGGCGCGCATCACGGCCTGGGGGTTCAGCTCGTGCACATATTCCATGCCCGCCGAGAGAAAGCCGCCCGTGCCCGCCGTGGGGTCGTAAATGGTGCGGATGATGCCGGGCTTGGTGAGGGCTTCATCGTCTTCCATGAATACCAGCGAGGTGGTGAGGCGCACGATGTCACGCGGGGTGAAGTGCTCGCCTGCCGTCTCGTTGGAGCTTTCGGCAAACTTGCGGATCAGCTCTTCAAACACCAGACCCATGTCGTGGTTGGAAACGACCTTGGGGTGCAGGTCCATGGTGCGGACTTTTTGCACGACCTTGTAGAGCAGGTTGGCATCGTTGAGCAAACCAATGAATTCAGCGAACTTGAAGTGGTCAAAAATCTCGCGGGCGTCTTTGGAGAAGCACTGGATGTAGCGCTCCAGATTGGCCTTGATGCCCGACTCGCCCAGGGTGCTGAGGTCCATGGGCGAGGTGTTGAAGAAGCTCAGGCCACCGGCTGCGCGCAGGATCAGCTTTTCTTTGGCCTCTTCGGCAATGGCCATTTTCTCGACCTTGGTGCTTTCAGCCAGCACAGCGGGCTTGCTGCCCTCCAGCACGCACTCCAGGCGGCGCAGCAGCGCAAAAGGCAGGATGACGCGGCCATATTGGCTCTGCTTGAAATCGCCGCGCAGCAGGTCGGCCAGCGCCCACAGGTCGGCGGCGAGGTTGTTGGTTTCTTGGGTCATGTGTTACGAACTAGGGCTTGGGGTTTCAACCCTACGAGGGCGAGTATTGCACGGGCTTCGGGGGATTTCCGAACCTATGCACAGGCGCTGGCCAACAAAAAAAAGCCCGAACTGTTGCCAGATACCGGGCTCAAAAATCTGTGGGAGGAAGTCTGCATTGCCGTCCGAACCCGACCACCCAATGCGGGATCTGTATGAATCGCACCTGGCTGTGCGCAGCGGCAGATAGCCGCCGGCCGCATGTCGCAGATCAGCAGCACCACCAGGTCGATTGCAGCCTCCTCTGCGCTCCCACACACTCCCTCCACACCCCCACCCCATAATCCCGCCCGCAACCCCCAGCCCTCCCCCGGCCCTTCTTGCAGGCACAAGACATGACTTCACTGACCGAGCTGTGGCAGGCAGCCATCACCTGGCTCGCCACCCACGCCGTAACCCCCACCGTCCACTGGCTGGACATCGCCCAGGCGGCCGGCGATCCGCGTGAGATTGCCGAGGCGGTGCTGATTGCCGGGCTGCAGTTGTTCCTGATCGCGGGGGTGATGCGGCCGCTGGAGAGCCTGTTTCCGGCCGAGCGCTGGAGCGACCGGCGGCTGACCACGGTAGACCGCAACTACACGCTGCTGATGCTGCTGGGGCTGTTTCCGCTGTTCAGTTTTCTGGTGCTGATGCCGTTTGCCAGCATGCTGGGCGGCGGGCCTGCGGCCGATGAGGCCACGGGGCTCAAGCACTGGGTGCCATGGTTTGCGGACCATCCGGTGGCGCTGTTCCTGGTGTACTGCGTGGTCTACGATCTGGTGTATTACTGGATGCACCGCGCCCAGCATGTGATTCCCTGGTGGTGGGCCATGCACAGCATGCACCACAGCCAGCGCCAGATGAGCTGCTGGAGCAATGACCGCAGCCATTACCTGGACGGCATGCTGCAGTCCTTCATCCTGGCCACGGTGGGGCTGGCGATGGGGGTGGAGCCTTCGGAGTTTGCGCTGCTGGGGCTGCTGAGCGAGCTGGTGCAGAACTTCTCGCACGCCAATGTGCGGCTGCGCCTGGGCTGGCTGGGCCGCGTGGGTGAGCGCGTGCTGGTGGGCCCGCTGTTCCACCGCCACCACCATATGCTGCGCGACCCCGAGCGGCCCACGCGCCACAACTGCAATTTTGGGCAGGTGCTGCCCTGGTGGGACATGCTGTTTGGCACGGCTCTCTACACCGATGAGCCCGTGCGCCCCACGGGCGTGAGCGACCCCGAGGTGGATGCCGACAACGAGCGCGGGCTGGTGGCCATGCAGTGGCATACGCTGAAGCGCTTCTGGGGAGCGTTTCGCCGGCGCGAGGGCTGGCGGCTGGGCGATGTGTCCTTCGGGCCCGGCTACCGGCCCATTCATGACGACGATGGGGCCCAGCCCCATCCTGCGGCCGGGGCGGCTGCGGTGACTGGGGCGGCCGGGGTTGCGCCTACGGCTCCAGGTTCGGCCGCATCAGCGCCTCGAACCAGTCGATGAAAACCGCCAGCCGGCGCGAGCGCTGGCGGCGGTGCGGGTACAGCAGCGCCACGGGCATGGGCGCTGCGCGGTGGGCGGGCAGCACTTCCACCAGTTCGCCCGTGTCCAGCAGGTGCTGCACGTCATAGCGCGGGATCTGGATCAGCCCCAGGCCGGCGCGGCAGCAGGCGATGTAGCTTTCTGCATTGTTGGTCACCACGCGGCTGGGCACGGCCAGGGTCTGCAGCCCATCCACTCCATCCACCCCATCCACATTGCTCGCCCCACTCCATTCCCAGGGCAGTTCCCGCCCCGTGCGCGGCGAGGCATAGCCCACGCTCCAGTGGCCGTGCAGCAGGTCCTGCGGCTGCTCGGGCAGGCCGTGCTCGCGCAGGTAGGCGGGGCTGGCGCAGTTGATGAGGGCAATGCAGCCCAGCGGGCGCACGACCAGGCTGCTGTCATGCAAGGTGCCCACGCGCACGGCGCAGTCCACGCCTTCCTGCACCAGGTCGATGGCGCGGTCTGACGAGCCCAGCACCAGCTGCAGCCCCGGGTGGCGGCGCATGAGCCCCGGCAGCGCGGGCGCCAGCAGGCGGCGCGCGATGCGGCTGGGCACGTCCACATGCAGCCGGCCCGTGGCCTGGCGCGTGCGGGCCTGGAACATCTGCTCCACGTCCTCGGCCTCTGACAGCAGCGGGCGCACACGCTCCAGCAACTGGGCACCATCGGCCGTCAGGCTGACCTGGCGCGTGGTGCGGTGCAGGAGTCTTGCGCCCACCTGCTCCTCCAGCTGCTGCACGGCGGCAGACACCGTGGCGCGCGGCAGGTCCAGCGCATGGGCGGCCTTGATGAAGCTGCCCATCTCGGCCACCTGCATGAAGATCCGGTATCGGTCGAGTCGGTCCATGGCGTGCAGCATAGTCCCGGCCGGGACCGGCCTACTTGGTGGTGTAGCCGCCGTTGATCAGGATGGTCTGCCCGGTGATCCACCAGCCGTCGCTGACCAGGTGGCGGATGAAGGGCACCACGTCCTCGATATGCGTCAGCCCCGAAGGCGAGAACGGCGACAGCGCCGCCGCGCTCTTGTGATAGGCCACGGCGTCCGCGCCTTCCTGGCCGTAGAAGAACGGCGTGTCCATGGGCCCAGGCCCCACGGCCGTGACCGAAATGCCCCGCGCCCCGAACTCCTTGGCCGCCGCCCGCGTGAAATGCTCCACCGGCGCCTTGGTGCCCGCGTAGGAGGAATAGAACGGCGTGAACGCGCCCAGCAGCGAGGTCACCAGGGTCACGATCTTGCCGTGGTCGTTGACATGGCGCCCCGCCTCCTTGAGGAAGAAAAACGCCGACTTGCCGTTGACGGCCGCCATCTCGTCGTACTCCGCCTCGCTGATCTCCATCAGCGGCTTCTTGAGCACCTTGCCCACGGTGTTGATGGCAATGTCCGGCCGGCCCACGGCGTCCACGGCCTCTGCAAAAAGCCGCTCGACAGCGCCAGCACGCGTCAGGTCACCCTGCAGCGCCACGGCCTCTGCGCCCAGCGCACGCACTGCGGCCACCGTGGTCTCTGCCTCGGCCCGGGAAGACTCGCTGTTGTAGTGCACCACCACGGCCCGCGCGCCGTGCCCCGCCAGATCACGGGCAATCAGCCCGCCCAGATTCTTGGCGCCGCCTGCAATCAGCGCCACCTTGCCGCGAATGGAATGGTCTGCCATGGAAACGCTCCTTGTGCTTGGATGAAGCACCCAGCTTAGGCAGCCCGCCCCCCGCGATAAACCGGCGCAGCCGGGATGGATCATCCAGAAAACCAGAACAATCAGCCGCGCCAGCGACCCCTGCCCCCGGCAGCCCGCTCCGCTCCCCCTCCCGTATGCCCGCGCCTGCGTCGTGGCGCTTGCGGGGTTGCAAGCCTGCCGAAGGACAGGCTTGCTTCGTGATCTGACTTGCCGCAGTTGTCTGAGCGGAGCGCGAAGCGCGCAGAGAGTTCTGCGGCAAACCCCGCAAGCGCCACGACGCAGGTTGCCCGCAGCGAAGCGAAGGGTCGCGGGCATTCGGGTCGCCTTCTTTGGCCTGACCTTTCTTGGCGAATCAAGAAAGGGCAGTCGGCCGCCGGGCCGAGACCCGGCCTCGAAAAAACACCCCCCGGCAGGGTCAAGAACAAGCTACACACCGCCCGCGCCCCAAGACATCAGGACAGCTCCCGCTCGTACATATACCTCCGCGACCAAGCCAACGAAGCAGCCCCCTGCCCAGCCCTTCGACAAACAACCTGAAAAATAGACACATCATCATGCTCAAACGCATAAGCACACCCCGCCAGATACACCCTCCAAATCCGAAACCTCTCCTCCTCCACCAACGCCCGAATCTCCGGCACACAAGCCTCAAACCGCTCCAGCCACAACTGCAACGTGCGCACGTAATGCCGCCGCAACCCCTCCACATCCAGCACCTCCAGCCCCCCACGCTGCATGGCCTCCAGCGCCAGGCTCAGGTGGGGCAGCTCGCCATCAGGAAACACATAGCGGTCGATGAACGCACCGCCGCCCAACGCCGTGGCGCCCACGTCGGCATCGGTGGAGGTGATGCCGTGGTTCAGCGCCAGGCCGTCGTCGGCCAGCAGCTCGCGCATGTGCGCAAAGTACATGGGCAGGTTGCGGCGGCCCACATGCTCGAACATGCCGACGCTGGTGATGCGGTCAAAGCGCCCCTGCACGTCGCGGTAGTCCTGCAGGCGGATCTCGATGCGGTCGGCCAGTCCTGCGGCGCGCACGCGCTCGGTGGCCGCTTCGAACTGGTTGCGCGACAGGGTCACGCCCACGCAATGCGCGCCAAAGTGCTGGGCCGCGCGCAGCACCAGGGCGCCCCAGCCGCAGCCGATGTCCAGCAGCCGCTGGCCCGGCTGCAGGCGGATCTTGGTGAGGATGTGGTCCAGCTTCTTGCGCTGGGCGGTGGCCAGGTCCTCGTCGCCGTTCTCGAAGTAGGCGCAGGAATAGACCATGCCCTCGTCCAGCCAGAGCCGGTAGAAGTCATCGGACACGTCGTAGTGGTACTGGATGGATTCGCGGTCCGTGCTGCGGCTGTGCCGAAAGCGCCTTGCCGCGCGCGCCGCAAGCGCCAGCCGCCCCGGCCCCTTGCCCGCGCCCTGGGTCTTGGACATGCGGCGAGCCAGCGCATAGCCGAAGTCGATGATGTCGGGCAGCCGGCCGTCGATGTCGATCTGGCCCTTCACATAGGCCTGGCCCAGGTGGTCCAGGCTGGGGTCCAGCAGCAGCGGCAGGGCCGAGGCGCTGCGCACCGTGAGCGTGACGCGCGGCTGCTCGAAGCAGCCGAAGTCGAACTGCTCGCCATTCCACAGCACCAGCCGCGCCGGCAGATCGGCCCGCGCACGCACGGCCTCGGCCCAGCGCCTGAGCTTCTTGTCCCAGAACATCGTGCATCTCCCCGGGGCTGGCGGCGCCCCCCTTTTGACATGACTCGCATGAACCGCATGCAAAGCAAATGACGAGTCTTGCCGGTTCATGTGACGGCAAGACGTCAGCACGGCAGCCCGCGCCGGTAGCGGATCGATACAGACCCGATGGCGCCCACACCCCGCCAGCGGCCCGGCTTGGGGCACACTGACCGGCGTTCCAACGGCCCCGGCGCGAAGGCGCCTGCGACAGACCCATGCAAGCCCATGACCTGAGCATCGAACACTGCATCGAGCACCGCAACGAACAACGCAGTACCGGCGGCTATGGCCTGCCGGATTTCCGGAACCTGCCATCGAACTGGAGCCAGTGACGCCATGGCCATGACCCATACCCAGGCGCTGTCCAAGCTGGCAGCCGATACCCTGGTGCAGACCCTGGAGGAAGACGTGGCGCGCGTGATGGCGCGCACGTTTGCGCTGGGCCGGCACGATGCCGCCATCGCGGCCAACTACGGTGGCCATGCCCTGCCGCCCCTGCTGCGGCGCTGGAGCTGCGTGCTGCAGGCCGGTGACGCCAAGGCAACGGCGCTGTACCGGCACAAGACGGCGCTGGCCCTGGCGATCGTGCTGCACAGGAACGGCCTGGCCGACGCGGGCCTGAACGCGGCTGCGCGCACGGCCATCGATGTGCTCAATGCCGAGGTGGCGCTCAGCGATGATTTCTTTCGCAAGTCGGCGCAGATCCGCCAGGACTTCCTGGACACGCCGCCCGCACCGCCCAAACGCTCGCCGGGCCTGCCCGACAGCCTGACCTTCTACCGCGCGGCCGACGTGGTGGCCATGGAGCTGGACGGGCGCTTCCACGCGCTGTACGTGCACGGCTGCGCCCGGACCAACCAGAGCCCCATCGTCGAGTTCTACGACGCGGTGTTCGACCACCTGCCGCAGATGGCGGAGCTGGCCGACGTGCGCGCCCGGGGCCGGCGCTACAACGATGGCGTGGGGCGGGTGGCGCGGTTTTCCATATCGGGCCTGAAGTTCCTGCCCGACCCGGCCGGCCAGTTCACCCTGGTCAAGGCCTGCGTGGAGACGCCGCCGGACCCGGGCCATCTGCAAAAGGGCGACTGGCTCTACACGGTGTCCGACATCTTCGAGCTGCAGTCCGAGGTGGACACCATGTTCGGCCCCGGCGGCAGGCCCTGAGCCCTGAGCCCTGGCAGCGCCCTGTTCTTGCCTGTTTTCAAGAGGAAACTCATGACGCATCCCCGGCCTTCCACTCTGCCCTCCCGCATGGCATTGCCGGCAGTGCTGGCACTGGCTGCCACGCTGACCCTTGCGGGCTGCAACCAGCGGCATGACACAGCAGCCATGGAATCTGCGCCCGCCCCCGCGCCCATGGCGGGCGGCGCCGGCATGAAGCAAGGCCGCGCCGCCACCGCGCAGGCCGAGGATGCGGCAGCAGCCGCACCAGAGACATCGGCGCAGGACGAGATGGCCCAGCGTTTCCTGGCCGTGCGCCAGGAGCTGAACGTGGAAGTGCCGCAGGCGCAGCTGGCCGATGCCTGGGGCCAGGTGCGCGACCTGTGTGCCACGCTGCGCTGCGAGCTGCTGTCGGCATCCCTTCTGCGCGAGACGCCCCAGCAGCCCGGCAACGCCATGCTGGAGATGCGCGTGGCGCCGGCCGATGTGCAGCGGCTGCTGGGCACGCTGGCCGGCGTGGCCACCATCGTGTCGCAGAACACCATCAGCGAGGACAAGACGGCCGAGGTGATCGACGTGGAGGCGCGCATCAGGAACCGTACCGAATTCCGCGACAGCCTGCGCCTGATGCTGCGCGACACCACGACCAAGCGCACCATGTCCAACCTGCTGGAGATACAGCGCACGCTATCAGACACGCAGGCCGAGCTGGACGCCATGGCCGCCCAGCGCAAGGTGCTGGAGCAGCAGACCAGCAAGCAGCACATACAGATCCAGTTCACGCCCACCCGCGCCCTGGTGCAGGGCGGCACCAGCTACAGCCCCATAGGCCGCGCGCTGCGCGATGCCGGCCATGTGCTGGGCGAGAGCATGGCCGCCCTGATCACCTTCGTGGCGGCCGTGCTGCCTTGGCTGGTGCTGGTGGTGCTGCCGCTGGGCTGGGTGCTGCGCGCGCTGTGGCGGCGCAGGCGTGCCAGGAAGGCCTGAGCGGCACGGCAGGATCAGGAAGTACGGCAGCACGGAGACCGGCCCACCCGGCGGCCCTGCCGTGCTCCAATCAATCCATGCCCACCGAACCGAGCCTTGACGACCTGCGCCGCCATGCCGTGGCGCGCACCCTGTTCACGCCGACCACCCTGCCTGCAGCCATACAGCGCCTGGGTTTTGTGCAGGCAGACCCGATCCGCGCGCCCGCCCGGGCACAGGACCTGACGCTGCGCCACCGCGTCAAGGACTACCGCGCCGGCGACCTGGAACGCCGCTACGCGCGCCTGGCGATCGACGAGGACTGCCTGGTCAACTACGGCTTTCTGCCCAGTGAGCACCTGGCGCTGATGCACCCGCGCCAGGCCCGCAAGGCCTGGGATGCCGAGACGCAGCGCAAGGCCGCCGAGGTGCTGGCGTTTGTGCGCGAGCGCGGCGCCGCGCATCCGCGCGAGGTGGAGCAGCACTTCTCGCACGGAAGCGTGAAGAACTACTGGGGCGGCTCGGGCAGCGCCAGCACGCAGTTGCTCGACGGCATGCACTACCGCGGCCTGCTGCGCGTCAAGCGCCGTGACAGCGGCACGCGCGTCTACGAGGCCATCGCCCATCCGCCGGCCGACGACAGCCCCGACGCCAGCGCCCGGCGCGCCGCCGCGCTGATCGACCTGGTGGTGCGCAAATACGCACCGCTGCCAGCCCCCAGCCTCACCTACCTGGTGCGCCTGCTGGGCTATGGCGCGCCCCACCTGGCGCAACAGACCCAGGCGGCGCTGCGGCTGGCGCGCGAGCAACTGGCCAGCTGCCGCATCGACGGAACCACTTGGTACTGGCCCGCCGACGAGAACCCGCGCTCGCGCCGCCATGCCTTCGACGAGCGGCTGCGCCTGCTCGCGCCCTTCGATCCCGTGGTCTGGGACCGGCGCCGCTTCACGCTGCTCTGGGGCTGGACCTACAAGTTCGAAGCCTATACGCCACCAGCTCAGCGTCAGCTCGGCTACTACGCCCTGCCCATGCTCTGGCGCGGCCATGTGATCGGCTGGGCCAACCTGCAGGCGCGCGACGGCCGGCTGGAGCCGTCATTCGGCTATGTGGCCGGCGCGGCGCCCGGCGATGCCGCCTTTCGCAGCGCGCTGGATGAGGAGCTGCAGCGCATGGAGCTGTTCCTGGCGCCGCGCTGAGATGCAGGCACTCGCCCCCTGCGCGCGGTGTACGTGATTGGGGGAACTGGTCAAGTTCACCCAGCTGACGCGCGAGACTGCACCGGACTGCACCGGACTGCACCGGCTTGACTGCACAGGCTACCTGGTGGACCGATACAGCGAACGCAGGGAGCGGGCGCGAGCGCTCCCCCGCCGACGAGCTGCCTTTCATGGTCTTTCGGCACATGCTGCAGCAGCACCCGTGCATCAAGGCCGGCAGGCAGCCGGACCACCCTCAGTTCATGCGCGGCAGATTCGCCGCCTTGATGGCCGCGCCCATGGACTCATGGCCCTGGACCAGCTTCCTGCGGTATTCGGCGCCGGTGAGCGGCGCCGGGTCCACGCCGGCCGACTCGAAGATGCGCGCCACCTGGGGCCCCTCGGCGGCTGCCATGGCAACGCGCTCCAGCCTGTCGCGCAGGGCCGGGGGCACGCCCTTGGGGTAGGCCAGGCCGATCCAGGAGTCGATCTCCACGTCGTAGCCCTGCTCCCTGAGCGTGGGCACCTCGGGCAACTCCTTCCAGCGCATGGGGCTGGCGCTGGCCAGCAGGCGCATTTTTCCGGCCTTGACGTGCTGGACGATGTCCGAGGGGTTCTGCACGATGACATCGACCTGCCCGCCGATCAGGCCGGCCACGGTCTCCGCGCCGGACTTGTAGTTGATCTCCTCGAACTTGCCGCCGGTCTTGCGCCCCAGCTCGTACATGGCCAGGTTGTTGGGCGCGGACGGCGCGCCAAAGAAGATGCCCTTGCCCTGGCGGGACGCGGCCACCAGGTCGGCCATGGTTTTATAGGGCGAGTCCGCGCGCACAGCCACGCCATAGCGGTAGCGGGCCACGCCTGCGATGAAGTCGAAGTCATCGACCTTGTAGTCCACCTTCATGAGGTGGGGCGTGATGGCGATGGTCGAAAACGTCACCACGCCCAGCGTATAGCCGTCGGGCTTTTGCCGGGCCAGCGACGAGACGCCCAGCGTGCCCTGCGCTCCCGCGCGGTTGTTGGGCACCACGGGCTTCTTGAGCAGGCCCTCCATGGCATTGCCGATGGCGCGCGAGGCCACGTCGGTATTGCCGCCTGCGCCGTAGTTGATGATCAGGGTCAGTTCCCGCTCGGGAAACGCGTCCGTGCCCTGGGCCAGCGCCGGGGCGCCGGCTGCGGCCGCCAGCGCTGCCGCGCAGAAGGCCGAAAGCAGGCATCTTCGAGATGCGGGTGATGGATATGCATGCATGGTTGTCTCTCGTTGCGATCTTGGGTTCTGTCGTCTTTGGAAGTCGTGCTTTCACGGTGCAGCGCACTACCCACTGACCGGGAAACAGGCACGCCCTGGAAGTGGGGGCACCGAGGAAGGGCCGCCCTGCACCGAGGATGCCGTCCCCCCCGCGAAGCGAGAGGGGGAAGCGGCGTAGCCGCTCAGGGGGTCGTCCTTCCTCAATTCATGAAGAAGCCGCCGTTGACGTCGATCACGGCGCCATTGGTGAAGCCTGCGGACTCGCTGCACAGGTAGCGGATGGCGGCGCCGACCTCGGCAGCCTCGCCCAGGCGCCGCACGGGGATCTGCTCGGCATAGCGGCGATTGACCTCGTCGCCGGCCTGCTGCGCCATCGGCGTCAGAATGCGGCCCGGCGCCACGCAGTTGGTGGTGATGCCGTACTGGCCCATCTCCGAGGCGATGGAGCGGCTCAGGCCCAGCACGGCGGACTTGCTCAGCATGTAGGCAGGGCCGGCCACGATGGACTTGCCGCGCCCGGCCAGCGAGGACACGTTGACGATGCGCCCCCAGCCCCGCTGCTTCATGCCCGGCAGCGCCAGCTGGCACAGGCGCAGCATGGACAGCAGGTTGACGTCCAGGATCTGCTGCACCTCGCCCAGCCCCACTTCGAGGATGCCGTTGGACTGTCCGCTGGCGTTCTTGAGGCTGATGCCGGCGTTGTTGACCAGGATGTCCACGCCGCCGTGGCGCTGCACCATGTCCGCGACCACGCGCTGGCGGGCTGCCTCGTCGCAGACATCGAGCACCACGGCGCTGGCCCTGGCACGCAGCTCCTGCGGCACCAGTTCCAGGTCGGGCGCGGCCAGGTCGGCCAGCACCACCTGGCGGCCGTCGCGCAGCAATTCGATGGCGGTGGCCAGGCCGATGCCGCGTGCGGCGCCGGTCACCAGGGCCGTGCGGATGGGGAAGTTCTCAGGCGCGCTCATCAGTGGCTCTCCGGCGTGTAGAAGGTGATGGGGGGAAAGGCGTCTTCGGTGCACATGACCTCGATCAGCGTGGCCTCTTCGGCGGCCATGGCGGCGCGCAGCGCGGGGGCGATGGCATCGGCCGATTCCACGCGCACGCCGTGGATGCCGCAGGCCCGTGCGATGGCCGCATGGTCCACGCCGCTGAAGTTCACGGCCGAGGTGTGCTCGCCGAACTTCACATGCTCGGCATGCTTCTGGTAGCCCAGGATGCCGTTGTTGATGAGGACGGTGATGACCTTGATGCCCATGCGCCTGCAGGTCTCCATCTCCGACCACACATGGCCGAAGCCGCCGTCGCCCACCAGGCAGAACACCTGGCCGCCGTCCTGCGCCAGGCGCGCGCCCATGGCCATGGGCATGCCCCAGCCCAGGCCCGCCAGGCCGCGCGGCGTGATGAAGCGCTGGCCGGCCCGGCGCGCGGTCAGGTAGTTGGTGATCCACAGCGTGGAGTAGCTGGCGTCGGCCACCACGGTGTCCTCGGCGGTCAGCAGGGCGTCGAGCTCATGCATGATGCGTTCGGGCCGTATGGGGGCGGCGCTGGACAGGCGCACTTCGGCTGATTCCTGCCGGTGCCTTTCCCTGCCCTTGGCAATGCGTGCGGCCAGTGCAGCGCGCTGGCCGGTACGGGCCGACAGATCCTGCGACCCGGCGATGTCCAGCATGGCCTGCAGCGCCAGCCGCGCATCGCCCACCAGGCGCATGGCGTCGTAGTTGCGCCCTATCTCCTGGCCGTCGATATCGAGATGGATGAATTGCGCATCGCGCGGGTACAGCGTCCAGCTGTCCGTGCCGTTCTGGTTGGTGCGGTTGCCGATCAGGAACACCACGTCGGCCCCGGCCACGAAATCCTTCAGGTAGCGGCCCGAGCCGTTGGGGCCCAGGCAGTTGGCGACCACGCCCAGCGACAGCTCATGCGTTTCGGCCACGGCACCCTTGCCCATGTTGGTGGTGGCCACGGGCAGGCTCAGCGCATCGGCAAAGGCGCTCAGTGCCTCGCTGGCACCCGAGATGTGCACGCCGCCACCGGCAACGATGACCGGCGCACGGGCCTGGAGCAGCGCGCCTACTGCCTGTTCCAGCAATTGCCGCTCGGGCACGGCGCGGTCCAGCGGAAAGCGGGCCAGTGCAGCGGGCCGGGGCACGCTGGAGGGCTGGGCAGGCTCGGTGAGCAGGTCGGCCGGCAGCATCAGCGCCACGGGGCCAGGCCGGCCGCTGCAGGCGGCGATGATGGCCTGCTCCACATAGTCCTCCACGCGCGATGCCTGGTCCACGCGTCGCACCCACTTGGTCACGGGCTTGAACAGGCCCATGTGGTCCAGGTCCTGGAAGGCGTTCTTGTCGGTCTGGTCGCGCGCCACGTCCTGCACGAGCGCGATGATGGGGATGGAGACCTTCAGCGCCTCGGCCAGCGGAGCCACCAGCAGCGCGGCGGCCGGCCCGTTCTGCGCGGTGATCACGGCCGGCCTGCCGCTCATGCGGGCATGGGCATCGGCCATGTAGCCGCCCGCGTTCTCGGTGCGGTAGGCGATCTGGCGCAGGCCCAGTTCCTCGGCGGCCAGCACGAACATGCTGGGCAGGCTCTGCCCGAAGAACTGCGTGATGCCGTGCCGCTTCAGGACCCGGGCCACCAGGTGGCCTACGGTGTCCTGCTTGTTCAATCCAGGGTTGCTCAGGGGTTTCGACATGGGTTGCGGTTTCCGTTCAACAAAAAAAGGCGTAGCGGCTCCCTCGCCATGGCAATCGCCAGCGATATGGAAAGGGAAGCCAGGGGGAACTTATCTATTCAGGAAATTCAAAGGCAATCCAGGACACGGCCAGTCCAGCGCCACCAGCCGCCCCGTGGAAGACAGGGTGACAAAAGCCGTCTTCAGGTCCTTGCCGCCAAAGCAGATGTTGGTCGTCATGGGGTCGGGCAGCTCGACCCGGTGCACCACCTGCCCGGCCGGCGAGACCATGGTGATGCCGCCCTCGCCCAGCGTGGCAAGGCAGATGTTCCCTTCGGCATCCACGGCCAGGGAGTCGATGTTCTGCATGCCCGGCAGGCGGCAGACCAGCCGTCCGCCATTGGGCGAATCGGGCCAGGGCCGGGCCAGGATGTGCCCGGGCTCGCCGATATCGAAGGCCCACAGCCGCCCCGTGAAGGTCTCCGCCACGTAGAGCGTCTTCTCATCGGGAGAAAGACCGATTCCGTTGGGCGACCACAGCGGGAAGACGGCCTCGCGGATGGCGCTGCCATCGGCCAGCGCGTAGCAGACGCCGCCCCGGTCCACCTCGCGCGGGCGCACCTTGCCGTGGTCGGTGAACCAGAACCCGCCATGCCGGTCGAAGACCAGGTCGTTGGGCCCCTTCAAGGGTCCGCTGCCGCTTTGCGTGTACAGGCATTCGACCTGGCCCGAGGCCAGATCCACGGCCTCTATGCGCCCGCCTGAATAGTCGTTGGCCTGGCCTATGGGCCGCAGTCCATGCTCCGCACTGCGGTGCCACTGGAAGCCACCGTTGTTGCAGATGAACAGCTTGCCGCCGGGGCCTATGGCGGCGCCGTTCGGGCCTGCGCCCAGGTGGACGAGCTGCCGCCTTGTGCCATCGGCCGTCACCCGGGTCAGCCAGCCATTGGCGATCTCCACCAGCACGACCGATCCATCGGGCAGGGCCACCGGGCCTTCGGGAAACTCCAGGCCGTCGGCCAGCTCACGAATCCTTGGTTCTGCTTTTTCCAACGTGTATGTCCGCATGCACCCTCCCTTAGATATGATGCATGGTACTTGATGCATCAAACACCAATTACAGGGTTAGCCCTTGGCACAGCCGCACTCCGTGGCCATGGGCAAACCGTCCTTCCTCGGGAGGTACCATTGCGCCCAAGCAGTTGCGGAGGCCCGATGTCCAGCGTTTTTTCACAGATCCGAACCAATCAGACCCTTGCCGAAAAAACCTACCTGCAGATCCGTGACGCCATCGTGAGAGGCCAGCTGCAACCCGCGCAGCGCCTCGTCTACCGCAGCCTGGCCGAAGAGTTCGGCATCAGCCCCACGCCCGTGCGCGATGCCATACAGCGCCTGGCCTCCGAAGGCGCCCTGGACCTGGACGACCGCGGCGTGGCCACCGTGCCAGTGCTCAGCGTGGAGCAGTACGTGGAAATCATCGCCCTGCGCATCGAACTGGAAGGCCGCGCCGCCGCAGCCGCCGCCAGCCGCCATCCGGGCCAGGGCTTCATCGACACCCTCACCCAGCTGCACCAGGACCTGGAAAAATCCATCGCCGTGGACGACGACGCCACGCTGATCGCCAACGAGCGCTTCCACTTCTCCATCATCGAAGCCGCGCAGCAGCCCGTGCTGGCCAGCCTCATCGGCCTGCTATGGCTCAAGTGCGGCCCCTCCGTGCGCTACCTCTACCGGGGCACCTACGCCCGCGCGGCCGAACATCCGCACATCCGGCTGATCCATGCGCTGGAGCAAAGGGACGGCCCCGCCGCCCGGCAGGCCGTGGTGCAGGACCTGCAAAGCGCCTGCCTGCATATCCTCAGGAAGATTGCCAAGGATGATGGGATGGAGTTTCCGCAGGAGTGGGAAGTGGCGGGGCTGCGGGCTTAGGGATCACGGAGACTTGCCAGTCAGGCAGGCGGGCCATCCCTATGCAAGACCATGAGGACTATTGAGTCCTTTTTCATCAAGGATTCCTGTGCCCATCACAGCACATGGATGTGCTCGCGGATGCGGGCCAGAAGAAGGTCGAAATCCGGCTGTCCTTGGTAGTACAAGGCCCGTGTCTTGCGGTACTCCTGCGCAAAACGGTCGCATTGAGCAGCATCGGCCAGCACAAATGCCGGGTTGAGGGAGATGGCCAGCTCATCTCCGGAACGGAACCGCTCGATCTTGCGTTGCTGATAGGCCGGTGTTCCGATGAAGCCCTGCACTTCCTCCATGCCCAGGAGGCAATACACATCGTAGTAATGCCGCAGGAAGTTGGCAGGAAATGCCCGGCTTGCATCCAGCCTGCGGTACTTGGTGGAGATGGTCTGCAATTTTTCGACGAAAGTGTGCGTCGGTGCATAGCAAGGCACATTCACCGCACGGTTGTCCCGCAGCGGGATATCGCGCCCCATGGCAGCCTCCAAGGCCCACGAAGAGATGGTCACTGCGCGATTGGGTGCCGTGTCATCGAATCCCAATTCCAACAGGATGCCGTCCTTGATCCCCGCAAGCGCCGCCGTTCTTGGCGTGTAGAACAACCGGATCCCGGCGCTGCGCATCTTGTCATCGTCAAACAGGCGATCCCGCTGAACTTCGACCACACCGGGAATGCAGATGGTTTGCGCGAGCGCGTCGTAATAGGCTCGCCGTGATTCGACGTGAGCGGGCTTGTCGTGATTGCGGCCTGTCTTGACGTCCATTCCTTGCGGCGGGTCGATGCGGATATCGATGTCTTCGGAAAAACGATGGATGACACCGAAGCCCTTGGACAGCGATGTGCCGCCCTTCAGCTCGAACCGCAGCCCCTGGGCCTGAAGACCCCAGAGGCAATGCATGATCCAGTAGTCTTTTTCCACCAGCACAGGAGCCAAACCACGCTCGTCGGCCACCAACGCGAGGAGTTGGTCGAAATCCCTGCGCTCGTGAAGAAAATCAGCCACCGCTCCACTCCCTCAAGATTTTTCGGGTAGCCGCGTTGGCATAGCGCTCAATCGCCCGGCGCAGGCGCTCGGCATCAAAGGACGGCATCTTTTTGCGCGCCTGCCCAAGAACCAGTTCCCCATCTTCAGCCAGCTCATCCAGGTTGTTGAGCAAGTCCACGAACAGGAACTCGGGGCTGAGTTTCTTTGGAAAACGGGGCTTTACCCGAAAGTCGAAATCACGATTGCCTAACCGAAAGATGCCGTGCCGCTTGCGGTTGTAGACCCAGGTGCTGTTGTACAGCTGCGTGGTACCGACACCCACCGCATTGAAGGCGGAAGGCGAAAACAACAGGAAATCGCTGTCCCGCAGAAAGCTCTGGACCACTTGATCGTCAGCAGGTGGCAGCGGCCCGAAATCGGACTGCTTGGGTGCGTGATACAGCCCTTGCGCCAACTTCTTCAATCTTCCGCCAGCCACCAGCTCACTCAGATGCCGGTCTACCGCCGTGGAAAGCGGTGCCAGGTCTTCGCGTCGGTACACGCCGCCAGGACGCAGCTCTTCCGCCAGGAGTGCAGCGCCTCCCCGCAAGGGTTCAGCAGAAGTACGGACGACACCCATGATGACTGGATTCTTCATTGAAATTTCATGCATCCTAGCATCTGCAGGAGATGGGAAACATTCCCAGTTCCACGCGTTGCTCTGGAGCAGCGCCGCCACGAACACCATCCCCAAACTTTGCCCAATAACCGCCAGCGAATCGACGCTTGCAGGTGACCGCAAGGAAGCGGCCTGCTCATTTGGCCGCCGCGACTTCCTCTCCACTGGCCGGAACCGGCTCGGCATCGAAGACGCCTTCCAAGTATTTGGCGTAATGCTCCTGCAGATGCTTGAGGGAGGCACCCTTGTCGGCTTGGTATTCGAGCCGCTCTTGGAAGAATTTCATGCGGCTCCGGTTCTCCGCCAAGACCTGGCCCCAAGTCTTCACGTAGATGCAGACGTTGTCCTTCTTGTGAATCAGGCCGGACTCGTCGGTCATGCGGAATTTCGCGTGCGGGCCGACATCGTCGCTGATGACCCAGAACACCCATGACACCTTGACGTTGCGGAACCGCTGGTCATCCATGACCGATGCGGCGTAGCCCTCGATCTGCGATATCTCATCGGTGTTGACCTTGACCTTGGGCGCCTTGAGCTCGACCACCAAGTGGGTGATCGAGTCCGAGTTGTGCCGCCGCGTGGATCGGGACAGCATCAAATCCACGATGCCACGCTCCTGCGAGACATGCTTGACCGGGGCGTCGATGACGATATCCTCCCCGAGGATTTTCTTGTGCGACCGCAGGACTTCCGTCAGCGACTGGTCATCGACAGACAGCATGAAGTCCTCGCCGAACATCCAGCAGTTTTGGGCGACGATGCGGTGCAATTGGGTTCGCTCGCGCAGCCTCTTCTTAGGCGCGGGATCGAACAGCACCGCCTCGATGCCGGTCAGGAACTTCAAACGATCCGCCACAATCTTGGCGGAACTGATGATCGAAGACAGCGACACGTCGCGCAGCAGCTCGGCGAGCTCCTCCTGCTGGCGCTTGGGCAGCCGCAGGACTTCGTTCAAGATGACCTGCAGCTCCTCGGGGCTTTTTTCGATCGCCTGCCTGAGCATGCGAAGCTGGAAAGACTTGTTTTGCTGGGCGGAGCTGGCGAACTCGGGCAGGTTCTTGGCGACGCTGACGGCCACGATCTCGAACACTTGCCGCTCGACCTCCTCCACGCGCGTGGCCGGATCGCCATCGAAGGGATACACCTTCTCGGTCTTCCATTCCTCGACGTAGCTGCGGGCCTCTATCGCGGAGCGCTGCCGGAAGTAGTCCTTGATCGTCTTCTGGGCCTCGTCGATCGCAGCCACGACCGGCGTCTGCATCTCCGCGAGGTCCACGGTCCCATCTTTCTGCGCCACCGTCAGATAGGTGGATTCAAGATACGCGGTGAATTGGAAGTCGCCAATGTGGAATCGGCGATCGACCTGCACGAGAGGAAAGC
This sequence comes from Delftia sp. WSY_10, assembly GCF_043104705.1. Taxonomy (NCBI): domain Bacteria; kingdom Pseudomonadati; phylum Pseudomonadota; class Betaproteobacteria; order Burkholderiales; family Comamonadaceae; genus Delftia; species Delftia sp. WSY_10. The sequence goes on from NZ_JBICKY010000057.1 coordinate 269,826, forward strand.
GTTTCTCGTTGCAGAGGAACAGAGCCCGGTTGGACAGCCCCTTCCATTCGACGATCTCAAGCCGGACGGGATGCGCCTTGCCGCCTGATTCGATGTCGGCGAGGTTGAAGGCCTTCCTGCTGGCGATCATCTGGGCCGGGTCGATGCGCCTGCCGCCGATGGTCACGTTGACATCGGGATAGTCGGCCAGATAGAGGGCGAAGACTTCGGCCAAGACATGGATGCCCGAGTCGCTCACAAAGGAGCGGAAGTCCTTGTGCGGATCGGAGATCGTCAGCGTGACGCCGGCATCGGTCGGCTTGGCGACTTCGATCTCGTCGGAGATGTTCACATGGCGGATGTCGTTGGCCGACATCGTGATCGAATACTTCCAGAGCTTCCCGTCGCGCTTGTATGCGACGGCCCATTCGGCTCGGGTCCCAATGGCGAACGCCTTGAAGCGGCCCCTGCCCTCTTGGCCGTGCAAGAACCTTCCGGTCTCGGTGGAGCCTCCCGGCTTCTTCCATGAGCCGCCGAGGCGTCGAAAAAACTCAGGAGCGCTCGCCCTCGGAATGCCATTGCCATCGTCGCGAATGATGACTTCCGACAAGGTGCCCATCTCGTTGTGCTCAAACGAGACGGAAACTCGGCCGGCATCGGCGTCCAAGCCATTCCAAATGAGTTCCGCCAAAGCCTGCACCGGCTTCGCGCGAGTGATCTTCTCCAAGAAATCCGATTGAACTTCGACCGGATACTGTTGCTGGGCCATGGAAAATCTCCCTTTTGTAATAGCGCCTGGGAAGCAGGGTGGCCGCCTCGTTGAGGATGGCTGACTGCACGGCCCCCCCGTATTGAGGCAAACCGTCCATCTCCTGTTGGATGTCAGGCTCACCTAAGCGGCACAGCTGCCTAACTTCTGCCTGCAAACTCCGGCCAGCGGGCTCCCCCTCAGGATCTGGTGTTGCGCTTCACCCGCTTTACGCCAGACCCGTCCACCATAGGCTCGCCCTGCTCCCGCGAACCCACCCGATGACGCGCAATCGCGCTCGCCATGCGGCTGATGGTTTCCTCATCCTCCATGCGGACATAGTGACCCAGAGCATCTTCGATCTCCTTCGCAGAGCTCTGGCTGATCGCCTGTGCCACATCCCGTACGGCCTTGTTGACGGGCTTACCTTGCTCCTCCACGGGCAGGAGTTCGAAGAACTCCTTCAAATGAATCGCCAGCATGGCTTGGAGGCCCATGAGACCGGCTTCAGCCGCCAAGCGCTGGGCGGCCAAGCGCTCGTCATCGAAGGTCCTCTGCAGGCGCTCGTTGATTTCGGCATTGAAGCTCTTGCTGGTCCTGTCCGCCGCCTCGTGTAGGGCCTGATGCAGCTCAGGTGGCACGCGCAGTGCGGTGCGGATGTAGTCGTCTTGTGCCATGGCACAAATTCTATGGGTCGGCTTCAAAATAGTATTGACACCAAAATGAAGTCAAAATACATTCAAAATTGACTTCATTTTGAAGCCAAACATCAAGCAGTGAGCAGGTATAGGGCTTCGCGCAATCCGTGCAGCCCCCTTCACACAGCACCCGGCAATGGAGGAGAACCATGGCAAGGAATGACCCATCAGCCTCTGCAAGCAAGCCCACCCCAGCCAGAAACAACATGGCCCGAAATTCTCTTGTCGATGCCCACCAAGCAGTCCTGTGCGCTGCGGCAGTGCTCAAGCACACGGTGAAAAGCATCCTGTACGACGGAGCACAGGAGCGCCACACCTGCCCTCACGTCAGCCGGGCATTTGCAGCGCTCAACCAACTTCCTGCTCCCGGTTGCTGCCCGGCAAGCAGTCCACATGAGCCGGTGCGGGTGGATCTGCTTTCACTGCTCGCCCTCATCAGCTCGGAACTGGAGTTCGCTCGCGACACATTCCGAGAGAACCGGCTCAGTGCAGCAGGTGAAGCTGCCTTTGTTCATGGACTGCTGGAACACGCCTTTGGATTCGCAGACCGGCTGTTCGGGGCCTACAACGAGCTTCCCCACTCCTTGGACGACCTGCGTTTCCTGGCCAGCTTTGCTGCAACCAAGGAGGCTGGCAACGGTGTCAATACATTCGGCAGCCAGGCAGATACAGCATCACCAGTCACAGCGGCATCGCCATTGCTTGGAATCGGCCACCGGGCCAGTGAGTTGCTCATTCGTTGCTCGTTCGACATCGAGGCAGCAGCCCACGCCGTGACAGCGCTGGGCGATCAGATCACGGAACCGGAGCAGATTCAGATCGCCTCACTGATTCGCTGCTATGGCGCACGCATCGCGAAACTCAACAGTGTTCTGATGAGCTATCTCACCGGGGACGAAGTGATCACCCTGGCGGATGCGCAGCACGCCTTGTACCAAGGAGCCAAGCAGTTGCCAGAAGGAGCCCTGTGACGACGTACGGCGGAAATGGTCCCGTGGATTGAGCGCAGCGCATTTGTGTGCCGCGATCTACGCCCCCTTGGCGCGGCGTCCAACCTCGGGTAGTCAATAATGTGACCTTTGCCCGCCACCATGCCCCACACGATGGATACGGCCCGAGGCGGGCAGCACGACACAAGAACATTTGCGCCTTCCTGCGGCCCCGCGCCTCCCAGGCAAGCCTTGCCCGGCGCCTTCGCGCCGCCGCAACCTGTTGATTCCCAAGCCAATGAGCGACCTTTCGCAAAGCACACAGCCCTCTCCGGCCCCTGATCTGTCGGCGCACACGCCCATGATGCAATGGCCTATCGTCACTCTGAAAATCTTCAGGTTCTACTAAAAGCTACGCTAGAAGTTACGCTGCCGCCACTTATCTCTATTGTAGATTTTCGTAGAAAGACCGAAAAAGGCGCCCCCCTTCTGCCTCGCCTACAGGGCAGCAGGGACCAAAAAAGTCCTCTCAGCCATTGTTGTTTTCCAAACCACAAGCCAATTTTATAAAGAGACCACAGCAACTACAGAGTTAGAGTACTGTACAGAAGTATTGAAAAGAGAATGTATTTTTAAGCAAGAGCATTCATAAAATCATCTCCAGCCACAAATAAATTTAGGAGCAGCGCAATGGAACAACCTCAGAGCACTATAAGCAACGATATTGCCGAAGCATATATAAATGCAGTAAAGAAGACTGGATTTGTGTTAGAAAATTCAGTAGCAAATATTCTAAAAAAACATGGCTGGACAACAATAAGCAACAAATACTACGAAGATGATCACTCAACGACCGTTCGAGAAGTTGATTTAATAGCTTATAAAATTCGAGATACTCATAGCTTCTCCGTCTGCACAGCAATCATAATTAGCTGCAAAAAAAGTGATGAGAATGCTTGGGCTTTTATGTGCAGAGAAATCAATGAAAATGATCCAAATGTAGATTGGTGGCCATTGCACATCTGGACAAACGACAAGATAATTGATTATCAGAAAAATCTAAAAAGAAGTGCAAAAGATTATCACAACTACATGAACAAAGCTGGTGTTGATGAAATCTTAAGAATGCCTGAGGTAGATGTTTTTGCCTTCCAAGAATTGTCAAAAGCTACAAAACCAAAAACTGGCGGGACTACAAACTTCACAAGTAGCCCAAAAAACGACACAGCAATATTCAACTCCATTACCTCATTAATGAAGGCTCAAGCATATGAAATTGGAGCACTAACTGCCAGAAAAACATTGCCATACGTCTATCAATTCAATTTAGTCACCGTTGCAGATACAGAGTTGTTGCGCCTGAAATTTGATGAAGAAAAAATTTCGTGCCATCAAACAAACAACGAACACTACATTGGCAGGTACATAATAAACAGAAAAGAAACATTCTCAAGAATCCACTTCATAGCAAGTGACTCTTTAGAAGACCAAATAGTGAATTACAACAAATTACACGATGCCAATATAACATGGTTCACAAAGGAGACTGATGAATTTTACAAAACCATATTCGAAGAAAACAAACAAAAAATAAGTTTAGCAATACTCAAAAAATCTTTCGGTTCCGTCTTTAGTTACCTTGCGCACAAAGAAACCCTTAACTCAATAGAGATAGATGATGTGTCTTTGCGATATGACAATGAAAAGGAAATTCTAAAGATTTTGATAAATGCGTCAGAAGAGGATATCATCTTCTTAAACCGCAGTAAGGACATGAATGATTATGTAAAAAGAGAACTCAAGATAAATTTTCGTTATCAAGGAAAGTTCCGCTTCGAACAGCTTATAGTTTTCTGAAATTCATAAACTTAGATCGCTGGCGAGATGCAAATCAAAGTATTGTAGGGATCATCTATTTTTTGATCTGCTAAAGATACACCTCAGTGCCAAAAGAGCGCTGAATTTCATTGAGTCCTCTCATGTTCGTCAAGCGAGTACGGCAGAAAGCCGCACACAGGCTTGCCTGCCCATGAGTTGAGCTCGTCCTTGATGCGCGACTGTAGTGGGCGGATCTCATTGCGAGCGAACACCTTCGCAGCCTTCTCGACATCCCCGAAGCCGCCCACGTTGTTCGGGGCCATCCCCATCAGCTGGGGCGGCACCCGGTGCGCGGCCAGCACGTCATCCCTGCTGCTGGCCTTGATGTTCACGAACTCGTCTTTGGCGGCCACCTCGCTGATGGGAATCAGCTTGATGCCATCGGCCTTGCCGTTGGGCGCGTAGTAGAAAAGGTTCTTGAAATTGCCCACGCCCTTGGACTTAATGAGCTGATCGCGCATTGCCTCGATGTCTTCTTCATGCTGGGCGGGGTCGGTCACATAGAGGATGAAGCCAGCGTGCGAGCCGTTGGCGTAGTACCGCCTGCGGAACAGCGTGGCCGCCTCGTTGAGCAGGGCCGACTGCACGGCGCCCAGGTACTGCGGCAGGCCATATACCTCCTGATGAATGTCGGGCTCACGCAGGTGGAAGACCTGGCCAGGCGGGAATTCATGCTCGTTCTGAAAATCGCTGATCTGGAAATATTGCCCAGCTTCTTTGCCGCGCCGCATGTACTTGCCAAGCGTGTGCTCCAGCCGCAGCAGGCCCCCCACCAGATTGCGCCGACTTTCCAGATAGCCATTGCCCAGCGTGAGGTAGTCCAGAGCGAAGGCCTGGAAGGCGCCGGGCGACAGGTAGGGCGACGGCATCAGCGTGCTGGTCAACACGTTGACCTTGAAGCGAATGGCGGACTCATGATGGGCACCGACACGCAGCATGCGCGCCAGATCAGCAAAGCTGACAGGCGGCTCATACCAGCGGCCGTTATCCATGCACTCGATGTATTCGAGGATGGAAGCGCGCCCGCCCACCACTGGCTCAGGATCGCCAAAGGTGAACATCACAGAGCGCGCGGGGCCTGCAGGCGCGGATTCGGCGGCAGCAGTATTGCCGGGCGCTGCGCTGGCCTGGGTGGCTTCTGTCATTCGGATATCTCCACAAAGGATTGCGAGAGCGTGGAGCCGGCGAAATCGGTCCCCTGCTCCAGTGGTTCGTTGGAAAGCGCATTCATGGTTGCCCACGCCAGGTCGCCGTGGCCGGTCTGCTCAGAACGGCCGCTGCTGTAGGTGATGGAGCGGCCCGTGGGCGTCATCTCCTGCTTGACCGACATGAAGCTGGCGGCCATTTCCTTGTCGTCCTGGTCGAACTCCAGCCGGCCGGCGCGCAGCACGGTCTGGGCCTTGAGCACCAGCAGGATCTTGGCTTCGAGGCTGTAGCGCAGGCCGCGCACGGCAGGAAAGAACTTGCGCACCAGCTGGTAGACGCCCTGCCCCATGCCGGTTGTGTCGATGGTCATCTTCTCGACGTTGAACTGCTTGCAGATGCGCTGGATTTCCGCCGCCTGGTCCTCGTACTCCATCTTGTGCATCTGCTTGCGGTACAGGACGCGGAACTTGCCGCCGGGCTTTTCAGGCGGCGCCAGGACCACCAGCGCGGCCTTGTCGCCGGTATGACTGGGGTCATATCCAACCCAGACGCCTTTGTGCCCAAAGGGCCGCTGTGTGAAGGCCTTGAAGTCCTTCCATGCCTCCCAGGGGTCCACCATGCCGCGCTGGAGCAGCGACAGCGGAAACACGGCCAGCGCGTCATCCATGAACTGGCACAGGTACAGATTGGCGAAGACAGTGGCGGCCTTGGTGGAGCGCAGGTTCTCGATGTCGAACAAGGTGCAGCCGCCGCGCTCGGCATCCTCGACCGTGACGATGTGGCGCCAGATGCCGTCCGCGCCTCGAAAGCCATTGGCCAGGTGCTCATGGCGCAGGTCGATGTCCAACTTGCGGTCGGTGATGTGCGAGCCGTTCCACAGCGCGTAGGCCTCATGCTGCAGGCTGGAGGGCGTGCTGAAATACGTCAGGCGCCATTGCTTGTGCGACGACATGCCGCTGGCCACGTTGTTCAGCTCGGTGAAATTCGTGGTCCAGAAATATTCATCGAAGTACAGATTGCCGTGGTAGCTCTGGGCCGTGCGCGAGTTCGTGCCCAGGAAAATCAGCTCGGCCCCATTGGGCAAGATGATGGGATCGCCTGTGAGCGTGACACCAATCTCTTTCTTGACGAAGGCGATGATGTAGTTGCGGAACACATGGGCTTGGTTCTTACTGGCCGACAGGAAGATCTGATTGCGCCCTGTCTGGAGCGCATCAATCAGCGCCTCGCGCGCAAAGTACCAGGTGGCGCCGATCTGCCGGCTCTTGAGGATCTGCCGGGTGCGCTCCATGGCTGCGCCCCACCAGGTGCGCTGGTAGTCGAACAGCGAATCAAGGAAGGCTTTGCACAGCACGTCCACCTGCTCGGGCGTGATGGCGTTCTTTTCCGGCTTCTTTTTCGGCCCGGCATTGCGCAGCTCGATGTTGGGATTCAGATCCCGTTCGCGGCCTGTCTCCCCGTACTTGTCGATACGCGCCAGGCGCTCCATCTGCCGCGTGAGCAGGTCGATTTCCTTGAAGTCGCCGCCGGTCTTCTGGTCCTTGGCGATGAGCGAGACCAGGCGGGACTCCAGCGTGCCAGCCACACGGTCAACGGGCTTGGCCTCTTCCCAGCCATCAGCGCGCGACCAGCCGATTAACGTGGTGCGCGGCACGCCCAACCGTTCGGCGATGTGCGTGAACTTCCAGCCCATCCAGAACAGCGCCCTCGCTTCGCGGCGCACCCCGGCGCCGCCGTCCACGGGACTGGACGGGCCAGCCGGCAAACCTGAGCCCGCCGCTGTGGGCAGGCCATCGAGGCCGAAGGGCAGAGGGTTGTCGGCCTGCTTGGTGGGCTTCTTCGCGGCGGTCTTGGCGGGCGCTTTCTTGGCCGATGCCGCTGCGCGATGCGGCGCCGGCCTGGCGCGGTTTGCAGTGCTGGGCATGACTGGGAGTTTGTCCCGCGCGCGCGCGAAAAGCAGCATGCAAAAACTGTCACTCGTCCAGCCACAGAGTGCGCCGATTGCTACAAAACTTGCACCGAAAGAACATAGGCACCAGATCAACTCTCACCACTGGCTGCACGCTATGAGCAAGAAACTTTTCCGGGTCGCCACCGAAGGCAAGACGGTGGATGGGCGCGAAATCAAGCGCGAATGGATCGAACAGATTGCCAACACCTACAGCCGCGCCAAGTACGGCGCGCGGGTCTGGGTTGAACACCAGCGCAGCGTGTGGCATGACAGCCCATTCAGCGCCCAGGGCGACGTGCTGGAAGTCGAGGCCCGCGAGGTCGAGGACGGCCTGCTGGCCCTGTTCGCCAGCATCAAGCCCCTGGAATCGCTGGTGGCCATGAACCGCCAGGGCAAGAAGATTTACAGCTCCATTGAGGTGGAGCCCAACTTCCAAGGCAAGGGCGAGGCCTATCTGATGGGCCTGGCCGTGACCGACAGCCCGGCCAGCATCGGCTGTGAAGCACTTTCGTTCTCGGCCAAGGGCGGCAAGCAGGTCTTCTCGGAGTTTATCGAGACGGAGCTGGAATTCAGCGAAGACGAGCCCGAGGCAGGCCCGGCCCGCGATGGCGTGGTTTCCAAGCTGCTGGCCAAGTTCAAGCGCCTGTCCGGCCGCCAGGAAACCGGCGAGAAATTCGCGGCGGAAATGACCGAGGCCATGCAGGAGGCCGGCAACGCCATGGAAGCGCTGGACGGCAAGGTGTCCAAGTTCGGCACCGAGCAGCAAGACCTGCGCAAGAAGCTGGAGGAACACCTGGAGGCCTTCGCCGAGTTCCGCGAGAAGGTCGAGAAAACCGACGGCAACCCCAACAAGCGACCGCTGAGCACGGGTGGCGCCGGCTACGAGAAGGCCGACTGCTGAGCCCTGGCCAGCCCCCTACACCAGCACAAGGAAAACCGACATGCAAAAGCTCACCCGCCAGCAATACAACCAGTTCCTGAAAGATCAGGCCCAGCTCAACGGCGTTGAAAGCGCCGCCGAGAAATTCGCCATCGAGCCCAGCGTGCAGCAGCGCCTGGAAACAAAGATCCAAGAGTCCAGCGAACTGCTCAAGCGCATCAACATCGTGCCGGTCACGGAAATGGAAGGCGAAAAGCTCTACCTGGGCGTGACCGGGCCGATTGCCAGCCGCACCAACACGCAGACCAAGGACCGCCAGACCCGCGACGTGAAGGCCATCGACGGCACGAAATACCGCTGCGAAAAGACCAACTACGACACCCACACGCGCTACCAGACCCTGGACATGTGGGCGAAGTTCAAGGACTTCCAGCCGCGCCTGTCCCGCAGCATCTACGAACGCTGCGCCCTGGATCGCATCATGGTGGGCTGGAACGGCGTCAGCGTGGCTGCAGACACCGACCTGGCGGCCAACCCGCTGCTGCAGGATGTGAACATCGGCTGGCTGCAGCAGCTGCGCAATACAGCGCCCGAACGTGTGCTGCATGAAGTCGTTCAAGGCAGCGGCAAGGTCAAGGTCGGCCACAGCGCGGGCAATGACTTCAAGACCCTGGATGGTCTGGTGTACGACGCCTACAAAACGCTGCTGGACCCCTGGCATGCCGAGGCCGCGGATCTGGTGGCGATCACGGGCCGCGACCTGATGCACGACAAGCTGTTCCCGCTGGTCGATGGCCAGAAGGCGCCCACCGAGATCCTGGCCGCCAGCATCGTTGCGAGCCAGGCCCGGCTGGGGCGTCTGGCGGCCAACGCCGTGCCATTCTTCCGCCCCAATGCCATCCTGATCACCAGCTGGTCGAACCTGTCCATCTACTACCAGGAAGGCGGGCGCCGCAGGTCGATTCTGGACAACCCGAAGCGCGACCGCGTGGAGACCTACGAAAGCTCCAACGATGCTTTCGTCATCGAAGACCTGGGCAAGGCCGTGCTGATCGAGAACATCGAGATCGAGCCCGAAGCCTGATAGCAGCCAGCGCGCCGGCTCTGAACGGGCCGGCGCCACACCAGCGGGGAACCCATGAACCAATCACCAGCCCAGCGGCACCGCTTGCGCGTGCTGGCGGCCAAGCAAGCCCAGCAGGCAGCCGATGCCGGCGCGCATGGCGGGGCCACTGGCTCGGCCTACGAAATGCAGCTGACGCAGCTGCATCAGTTCCGCCTGCGCCTGAAGGACGTGCAAAGCTTGGAGCGGCGCGCCGAGATGAAGCGCACCATGCTGCCCGAGTTTGACGACTACATCGACGCGGTGCTGCAGGCCGCGCCGGGCGTGCAGGATGACGTGCTGGTCACGGTCCTGCTGTGGAGCCTGGACGCAGGTGTATATGACCGAGGCCTGGCGCTTGCACGCTATGCACTGGACCACGGCTTGAAGATGCCCGACAAATTCGAGCGGCCCGTGCAGACCATCGTGATCGATGAAGTGGGCGAGGCCGTCATGGCGGGCAGGCTGGCCGGCAAGGATGCCGTGCGCATCACTGGCGAGGTCATTGCCATGACCGATGGCCTGGATGCACACGACCAGGCCCGCGCCAAGCTCTACAAGGCCGCCGGCTGGGCGCTGCTGGGCAAGACATCGAGCAGCGATGTGGACATGGAGTCCCGTGCCATCACCGCATGCCGCAAGGCCATGCCGCTGCTCAAGCGTGCCTTCGAGCTGGACACCCGTACCGGCGTGAAAAAAGACATCGAGCGGCTGGAGCGCCGCCTCAAGAAAGAGGCATAGCTCCAACCGCCGAAACCGAGCGTACCCCGCGCCCGTGGCGGCCCCAGGGCAAGGACAGCTGACACAGCACCGTCCAACGCCCTGGGCCACCGCCACACCTCAACACCGGAGCCTGCATGTTTGTATCCAACGTCAACCCACCGAACCAACGGCCAACGGGCACCGTTGCCGGCGATGGCTGGTGGCCCGACGTGGACGCAGACCGCATGCTCAAGGAATGCCGCTTTGACGCAACCGTGACCCCCGAGCGACTGCGCCAGGCCGTGGTGCTGGCAGTGGCCGATATCACCGGGCAGTTGGAGGCCTGGCGGGCCGAGCAGGAGGCCGCCGGCCATGGCTCCCTGGACGCGGTTCCCGCGCGCCAGGTGGACGGAAAGAGCGTGAAGCCCGCGCAATTCTTGCGCGCCGTGCAAAGCCACGTACAGGCCGAGCTGGCCGAGGCCTACCGCGATCTGGACACCCTGCCAAACGGCGAGGGAAAGGAAGGGCGCGTGCTGTCCCGCCTGGAGATCCGAGTGGACACGTTCCAGCGGAACCTGCGCAACGCCATCGCGGATCTGCGCGGCCGGCGGCGAACCATCGTGGAGCTGATCTGAGATGGCGACACCCGCAGACCAACAGCAGGGCCTCGCAGTGCGTGCGCACGCGCATGACACGCTGGACGGCCTTGTGTGGCGCCACTTGGGCACAACAGGCGGAAACGTGGAGGCCACCCTGGCGGCCAATCCGGGCCTGGGACGGATTGCAGACGACTTGCCAGAGGGGCACCTGGTGCGCCTCGTCACCGCGCCGGCACCGACCCGCCAGCGCGTTTACCTGTGGGACTGAGAGAGGGAGAAAACAGTGGCAGACAGCATCGAGAAAGTCGCCATCATTGGCGGCAAGACGGCCACCTACGGTGGCGCCACCTGGGCCGTGGTGAGCGGGCTGACCATCTCGGAGATTGGCGTCATCGTGGGCATCATCGTCGGCGTGGTGGGTCTGCTGCTGGGCCAGTATTGGCAATGGCGCAAGGACCGGCGCGAAGAACGCGCGCTCACCGCCTGGCTGGAAAACGAGGCCGCTGGGGAGACGGTCCTGTGAAGCGGCCCACCAACATCAAGATCGCTGCGGGCGCATCCGCAGTGGCAGTGGGGGTTGCGGGCCTGCTGGCTCAGTTCCTGCCCGTGGAGGAAGGCCGCCGGCTGGTGGCCTACCGTGACCCCATCGGCATTCCCACAATCTGCGAAGGCTGGACCCGTGGCGTACAGATGGGCGACCGCGCCACGCCCGATGACTGCGACCTGCTGACCCGCCAGGGCATACAGGAAGCATGGGAAGTCTTCGAGCGTTGGGTGCCGGCGCATGTGCGCGCAGGTCTTCCCGACAAGACCGTGGCCGCATTTCTGAGCTTTATCTACAACGTGGGACCAGGGCAGGCGGGCGGAAAAGACGGCTTCGTCTGGCTCAAGAGCGGCCGGCATTCCACCATGCTGCTGCGCCTGCAGGCCGGAGATGTGCGCGCCGCCTGCGAACAATTGCCCGCCTGGGTCACTGCTGCCGGAATACGCCTGCGCGGCCTGGAGCTGCGCCGTGGGCGGGAGATGGCCATGTGCCTAGAGGCCCTATGAACCGTCAACGCGGAGCAATGCAATCCGCCGTGCTGTGGGCTGCTGCACTGGTTGCTGTGGCGGCTGCCCTGAGTGTGCAGCAGCTGCGCATCAGCCACCTGAAGGCCCAGCATGCGCAGACCTTGCAGGGGATCGCCGAAAAGACCGTGAAGGCCCAGACCGAAATCGCACGATACATCGAGGACGTGGGCCGATATGACAGGAAGACCCGGAAGACGCTGGAAGAGCAGGAAAGGAAAGCCCGTGAAGAAAATGAGGCCCTGGGCCGCGCTGCTGATGCTGAACGCGCTGGCCGGCTGCGCAGCGACAAGCTCCTTGCCCAACGCACCCGCGATTTCCAAAGCCTGGCCAGAAGTGCCGCAACTGCCGCAGAGCGCGAGGCAACAGCCGACGCCATCGGAGTGCTTGCCGACGTGCTCGGCCGCGCTGACGAGCGAGCGGGAATCCTGGCGGCAGCAGCTGACCAGGCCCGCGCCCGAGGTGCCGCGTGCGAACGCGCCTACGACACCGTAGCGGATCGCATCAACGCCGGCCCGCAGGCCGCCGCACAGGAGGCGCAGCATGTGGAAGCTCGATAGCCTGCGCCGCCTGATCCTGCAAGCAGTGCCCACGCTGGCCGACAACCCCGAAAACCTGATCGTGCGGGCGGCCGGCGGCCAGGTGCTGGCCACGGGGGCGGACAGCCTGTCCTATGAATATCTGTACACGGCAGAAATCACCGTGCTGGACTATGCCGGGCACGCAGACGCCCTGTTCGTCCCCCTGGTGGCCTGGCTGCGCGTCAACCAGTCCGACGCCCTGGACAACGCGGAGAAGCGCCAGAAGGCCCTGCAATTCGACGTCGAGCAGCTCAACGACACCGCCGCAGATGTTGGCATCCGTGTGCCGCTACGCGAAGCCGTCATCGTCAAGCCAGACCCGAACCACCCCACGCGCTACAGCGCGACGCACCCCAAGGAACCATGCCACCCAGGCGGCAACTGCGTGGCCGAGCACTGGGAGCTGTACCTCAAGGACCAGAAGCTGTGCGAGTGGGACATCGACGCCCCGCCAGAGCGCACGCGGTTTGAGATGTAGCCATGGCGGACATGCGCGCGCTTGAACTGTGGGCCGAGTCGCTGCTGGCCAAGCTTGCGCCGGCCGCGCGCCGCCGCCTCCTGCTGGACCTGGCGCGCCAGCTGCGCGCCCGCAACAGCCAGCGCATGGCTGGCCAGCAGACGCCAGACGGCGCGAAATGGGAGCCACGCAAGGCCCAGGGCGACGGCCTGCGCAACAGGCGCGCCCAGATCCGCGCCCGCGCCAAGGCCCGCCGCCCCCTGTTCGCCAAGCTGCGCATGCAGCGTTGGCTGAAGGCCAAGGCGCAGGGCGATGCGGCCGTGGTGCAATTCGCGGGCCGTGCAGACCGCATCGCCCGCGTGCATCACTACGGCGAGCAGGACCGCGTGGCCAAGAACGGTCCCATGTACGACTACCCGGAGCGGCAGCTGCTGGGCATCCCTGCCGAGGACGCCGACTTGCTGCGGGACGTCATCCTGCGACATCTGCACCCCTGATTTCTGTCATCCCGGCAGCCACAGCACGCGCTGCTGGGCTTCGCGCGTGCGCGGCGGCACGATGGCCGCATGACTGAAACACCGCAGCAAGAGAGCCCCTACGAGCTGACCCGGCGCCTGGAGAACCTGGCGCGCCGCGGCACCGTGGCCGAGGTCCGCGCCAAGCCGCTGGCCGTGCGCATGCGCTGCGGAGACAACACCACCGACTGGCTGCAGGTGCAGTGCCTGCGCGCGGGCGCCGTGGGCTCCACGTACTGGGCGCCGGAAGTCGGCGAACAGGGCCTGGTGCTGAGTGTGGGCGGCGATATGGGCCAGGGAGTGGCTCTGCTGGGCCTGTACAGCGAACAGATGGACCAGCCCAGCGATGGCGCGCCACACATCAAGCTGAACAAGGACAACACCCATTTCATCCGGTATGAAAACGGCGTGCTGACCCTGCGCATCGAGGAGGCATCCATCACCATCTCGCGCGATGACATCACCCTGCGCACTGCGGATGCATCGTTGAGCGTTGGGCAGCTGGTGCGGGCTGCACCCGACGTCGTGGCCGAAGCCATCAGCCTGGTGCACCACGTCCACGGCGGCGTGCGCAGCGGCGACAGCAACACGGGGGTGCCGCGATGATGAGCCGCACCACCGGCCGGCGCATCGGGCTTGTGGAGCACCTGGTGCAATCCATCGGCGATATCCTGAGCACGCCCATGGGTTCGCGCGTGGCGCGGCGCACCTATGGCTCGTTGGTCCCTCTGCTCATCGACCAGCCGGACAACAAGCAAACCGAGGCCCGGATGTACTCGGCCATTGCCTCCGCGTTGATGCGATGGGAGCCCCGCCTGTCTATCGACCGCCTGTACATCGTGCGAGACGCAAAGCAACCGGGCCGCGCCCAGCTGGTGATTGATGGCGCCCTGCTCACGCACTATGCGCGACGCGCCAAGCCGCTGAGGCTGACCGTGGACATCGGGAAAACGGGGGCCGAATGATCGACCTGGCCACCCTCCCCGCCCCCCAGATCATCGAGCCGCTGGACTTCGAGCAGATCTTTGCCGACCTCAAGGCCGATATCCTTGCGCGCGCCCCCGAGCTGGCTGACGTCTTGCAGCTCGAATCCGATCCCCTCGTCAAGCTGCTGCAGGTCTGCGCCTATCGTGAGCTGCTGTTCCGCGCCCGCGTCAACGATGCGGCGCGCGCCCACCTGCTGGCGTTTGCCACGGGCGGCGACTTGGACCAGCTGGCGGCCCTGTTCGGCGTGGAGCGCCAGGCCGGCGAAACCGATGACCGCCTGCGCACCCGCTTGCAGCTGCGCATCGCGGCCCTGGCCGCCCAGGGCACGCGCGAGCACTACGAATTCCACGCGCTCACTGCCTCGCCCCTGGTGCGCGCCGTGCGCGCCAGTCAGCAGACCCCGGGCAGCGTGCTGGTGATGCTGTGGGTGAGCGACCAGGCGCAGGCCCAGGCCGTGCGGCAGCTGGTGTCCGAGGCCCTCAACGCCGACCACGCCCGCATGCTGGGCGTGCCCGTCAACGTGGCCGTGGCCGTGCCGCGCGCCATCGATATCACGGCCCGCATCACCCGCACGCGCAACGCGCCGGCCGGCCTGCTGGTGCAGCTGCGCGAACGCCTGGCCGCCGCCTTCGCGGGCATGGGCAGCCTGGAGGGCAGCGTGGCGCGCAGCTACATCACCACCCTGCTGCACGTCGACGGCGTGCACGCCGTGGACTACCCGGACAACGCCCGGCCCGCGCCCATCACGCCGATTGCGGCCGGAGAATTCCCGGCCCTGGGCGCCGTGGACCTGATCGACGCGGGGGTGGCCTGATGGACGCGCGCCGCAGCATCCTGCCGCCCGCATCCACCAGCCTGGAGCGCGTGATAGACACCACGCTGCCGCGCGATTGGGGCGCCATGGCCGACGCGGCCGAGCCCGCAAGCACCGCCCAGCACCCGGCCCTGCTGCCCTGGCTGGCCCAGCAGTGGCAGCTGGGGCAATTCGAGCGGTATTTCCCGGACCCGCGCGAGCTGCTGGCCCAGGGCCTGCCCTGGCTGCGCGAGCGTGGCAGCGCCGCCGCCGTGCGCCGCGCCCTGGCCTGGCAGGGCTATCTGGCCGTGACGCTGGAAGAGGACGGCGCCCGCCTGCACATCAACCCGGGCCGCGAAGTCAGCAACGCCGACATCGCGCGCATGGCCCACGTCGTGCGGGCCAGCATCCCGCTGCACGTCCATTTCTATCGGGTCTTCTATCGCTTCGATCTGCGCGCCCTGCGCTGGGACCGCGCGCCCAGGCTGGACGGCGCCTTGTGGGACAACGACAGCGGCACGCCCGTCGACGTGGGCGAGGGCGAGCCGCCCGTCATCGGCAGCCAGGGCCGCATCAACCAGTCCCAGGCCCAGGCGCCCCGGCTCACGCCGCTGCGCAGCGCCGACCACCAGCACACCAGTGGCCGCATGCGCCGCGCTGACCAGTTGCGCCTCGATGTGTGGCGCTGGGACGGGCGCATGCAGCGCCTGGCCACGGGCGGGCAGTTGCAGCGCACGCCCAGCGATGCGCCGCCGCGCGCCCTGCACCCGCCATGGAGCACCCACGGCGAGGCCTGGGCCGCCAGCGCGGGCACGCGCCCGGGCCTGTGGCCTGGCGCCGCCAACGCCTGGACGGCCACCGCCTGCCAGCCACGCATGGCGCCGGCCCGGGGCTGGACCGGCCGCTGGGACGGCGACCGCTGGCAGCAATCCAACATCCACAGCAAGACCACCGAATCCGAGGAGTAGCCCATGCAAACACTGCAAGACGCCGGCCGCATTGCGCTGGCCAAATCCCTGGCCGCCATGCCCGTGCACATCGCATGGGGCCGTGGCGACGGCGCATGGACCGCGCCCCCGGCCACCCCATCCAACCGCACCGCGCTGCAGGACGAAATCGGCCGTCGCGCCGTGGTGGACGTGGGCTATGCCCTGCCCGGCACCGCCCAGGACCACGATATCGAGATGCCCGGCCAGGTCTATTACAAGACCAGCCCGGTGCCAACGCCCTTCCTGCTGCTGCGCACCACGTTCGCCTTTGCCGATGCCCAGGGCGAAACCGTGCGCGAATGCGGCGTGTTTTTCGGCACCGTGGCCAAGGCGGGCGTGCCGGCCGGCCAACGCTACCTCACGCCGGCCGAGGTCGAGAACCCCGGCACCGTCTACTGCATGGAGCTGCGCCCGCCCGTGCTGCGCAGCGGCACCACCAAGGCCACCGAAGAAATCGTGATCCCCCTGTGAGCCGCCCATGACCAGCTACAACCGACACGACCCCGCCAAGGGCTACACGCAGCACATCTTCCACGCCGACCGCGTGGCGCAATCTGCCGAGCAAAACGAGACCCAGGCCCAGGCCCGCTACGCCCTGCGCCGCGTGGCCGATGTGCTTTTCGCTGACGGCGATATCACGGCCGGCGCGCGCTGCACCGTCAACGCCGAAACCGGCGCCTGCCAGCTGGAGGCCGGCAGCCTCTACCTGAACGGCGCCGTGCATGACGTGCCCGCCGCCGCCCTGCAGATCCCCGTGCAGGGCACCGTCTACATCGGCGTGCACTACGCCACGCGCATCGTCACGGCCGAGCAAGACCCCAGCCTCTGCAACCCCGCCGTGGGCACCAGCGGCTACGGCGAGCCCGGCGCCGACCGCCTGCAGGTGTCCGTGACCTGGGGCCTGCAAGACCAGGGCGAGGGGGATTTCTACCCCGTGTGGACCGTCGAAGACGGCATCGTCAAGCCGCGCGAGCCCGCGCCCCAGCTCAACGCCGTCACCAGGGCCATCGAGCTGTACGACGAGCAGAGCACGGGCGGGCTCTACGTCACCCGTGGCCTGCTCACGCTCCAGCTGCCAGACGATGAGCAGGGGGCCCAGGTCTACGCCATCACGGCCGGCGCGGCGCGCGTGGGCGGCGCGGCCATCGAGCTGCCCGCCGACCGGCGCCTGGTCTACGCGGCCACGGCCAACATGGCCGCCATCAGCAGCGAGCCCCACAGCAGCAGCACCGAAGCCTTGCAGCATGTGAGTTTTGACCGCTGGCCCGTGCTGGAGCCGGCCACCGTGCGTATCACGCGGCGCAAGACCGCCCAGGTCGTGCACGGCAGCTTCGTGGGCGCGGCCGACCCGCTGCCCGACAACAGCGTCGTGCAGCTCGTCAGCGTCACGCAGGGCGCCAAGACCTTTGCCCCGGGCGCCGACTACAACCTGGTGGCCGGGCAAATCGATTGGAGCCCTGCCGGCGACGAGCCCACGCCGGGCAGCACCTATACCGCCGTCTATGAGTACATCAGCACCGAGGGCGTGCAAAACCAGACCCCGCGCGGCTTCGACGTCGAGGGCGCGCTGCCCGGAACCCTGATCCTCGTGGACTACCGCTACGCGCTGCGCCGCATCGACCGCATCGTCATGGACGGCGAAGGCCGCATCAATGTCGTCAAGGGCGTGCCGGCCACCTGGCAACCCGTGGCGCCCGACGTGCCGGGCAACATGCTGGCCCTGGGCAGCATCCACCAGACCTGGGAGCCCGGCACGCGCCGCACCGAGCCCGACAGCGTGCGCGTCGTGACCATGCAGACCCTGGTGGCCTACAGCCGGCGCATGGATGAAATGGAGATGGACCTGGCCGAACTGCGCCTGGCCACCGACACCGCAGGCCGGTACAGCGGCCTGAAAAAAGGCTATTTCGCGGATCCCATGATCGATGACAGCATGCGCGACCAGGGCCTGGAGCAGTCCGCCATGATCGCGGCCGGCGCGCTCCAGCTGTACGAGGCCGACAGCGCCCACATGCTCGGCGACGGCAAGACGGCCCACGGCATCGACTACACCCTGGTGCCCACCATCCGCCAAGCCAATGTCAGCCGGGCCATGCAGATCAACGCCACGCCCACGCCCGGCGCGCTGCCCGCATCCGTGACCCTGGCGCCCCCCGTGGACCGCTGGGAGTACCCCGTGGAAGTCAAATACCCGCGCACCGTCACGCTCAATTTCGGATACCGCCCCCCTGAAAAATCCACGGAACAAATGGTCACCGAAGCCATCGACCCGGCCCGCCTGCAATCCGTGCTGGGCGAGCTGAAGCTGCGCGCCATCGACGTGGGCTTCGAGCTGGCCGGCTTTCTGCCGCTGGAGCCGCTGCAGCAGCTGCGCTTCGACGGCCAGATCGTGACAGCCCACCCGTTGCCGGGCGCCAGTCTGGTGGCCAATGCGCAGGGCGTGCTCAAGGGCAGTTTCACGGTACCCGAAGGCCTGCCGATCGGCTCCAAGGCCGTGGAGTTCACGGGCGAGCACGGCAGCGCGGGCCGGGCGCCATTCGTGGGCGGCGCATCGCTGAAGCTGACCGTTTCCGTTGTCTCCAACCTGGCCTGGGGCGGACGCGGCGCCGGCCAAACCACCATCACTTATGTCGTATAGCACCATCATCCAAAACCTCACGCCGGCCGAGGCGCAGCAATGCGCGGGCGTGGATCTGTACTTCGTGGCATGCGGCGGCCCCGTCATCGTGTCCCTGGCGCCGCTGGACGATGCGGGCCTGCCCGGCGATGAGATGGCCGGCCAGCGGCTGGAGATGCAGCAGATCGCCACCGACGGCACGGCCACGCGCGCGACCTGGCCCGCGCCCGTACTGCTCAAGTCCAAGGGCGGCTATGCGCTGTGCGTGTCGGCCGCGGACACAGCCACCGCCGTGCAGGTGGCCAAGGTGGGCGAGGCCAGCCAGGCCGTGGGCGGCGGCTGGGTCACGGCCGCCCAGGCCGAGGTCGGGCAGCTGCAAGAAATCAACGCCTCGGGCATCGTCACGCGCTACAGCGACCGCATGCTGCGCTTCGAGTTGCTGGGCGTGAAATACACCAGCAACAGCAAAACCGTGGAACTGGGCACGCAGGACGTGCAGAACGCCACCGCCCTGCTGCTGACCACCGGCGCCGTGCAACCCGACCCCACGGCGCGCATCACCTACACCATGGACCTGCTGGCACAGGGCGGCAACCTGCTGCGCAGCATCGAGGCCGACGCCGGCCAGGCCGTGCGGCTGGACGCCCCCCACACGGGCGCCGTGCGCGTCAAGGCCATGCTGCGCGTGGGCGAGTCGGGCCTGGGCGCCGTGCTGGAGCCTGCCAGCCTGCTGGCCGTGGGCAGTCTGCTGGCATCGGGCACCTACATCACGCCCAGCATCGCCACCGCTGGCGGCAGCGAGCTGCGCGTGATCTTCGAGGGCACGATACCGGCCGGCGCGGCCGTGGCCGTGCACACCCAGCTGGGCACAGACCCGGCATGGGTGGAGGTGCCCTATCTGAGCAGCAGCCCGCAGACGGCCGGGACCATCGAGATCACCCACCGGCTGCAAGCCATCACCGCGCCCAGCGTGCGACTGCGGCTCACGCTCACGGGCAACACCAACGCGCGGCCCTTCGTGGACAACCTGCGCGCCGTCGTGCTGTAGGAGGGCTCATGGCTGACGACACCGTGCAAGACCGCCCCCCCGTCTTCGAGGACACGCCCCACCTGGGCCTGCCCCTGCCCCATCCCGACAACACGCTGGAAGTGGACAACCCCCGGCTGCGCGAGGCGCTGGGCATGCTTGACCAGGTGGCCCACGACATGGGCCAGGCCATCGAGGCCAGCGCAAGCCAGGAGGCTCTGCACTCCCTGGCGCAGGCCACCGGGCAAGCCATCGACCAGCTGCAGCAGCAAACGGAACTGGCCCTGGAGCAACAGGGCCAACGGCTGGACCAGCTGGCCCAGGAGATCGACGACAAGTCCGTGGACCTGCAATCCGTCATGCAGGCCACCAACGCGGAGCAGGCGCGGGCCGGGCAAACGCTGCTGGAGCGGCTGCGCCACACCTACGTGGACAGCGCGACCAATGGCCAGGCCTTGCAGGCCGGCGTGGCCTACCTGCTCAAGGCCGACGCCGCCTATAGCCGCGCGCTGCCAGCCGCCCCCGAGCGGGGTGACACCATCGTGCTGCTGGACCCCTGGGGCCTGTGGCGCCTGGGGTTGATCACCATCACGCGCGCCAACGCGCTGCACGAAATCAACCGCCGCAAGGAAGACCTGATCCTTGATTACAACTGCTGGCACATCAGGCTCGTGTATGCCGGCGAAAACCTGTGGCTGCTGTCCATGGGGCAAGACACAGGGGGCAATCCATGAGGGCAAGTGCACTGGCGGGGACACGGGGCCTGGGGCCATCCGTGTCGGTAGTCTGTCTGGTGTCCACGACGTGGACCGTACCGGCAAACGGCATCCTGGAGCTGCGCGCCATGGGCGGCGGCGGCGCAGGGGCTGCCCGCAACAACACCACGGACACCGTGACGGGCGGCTACAGCGGCAGCTGGGGCGCAAAGCGCCTGCGCGTGCGTGCCGGGGATGTGGTCAGCGTGGCCGTGGGCGCGCCGGGAGCAGTTGCAGCAGCCGGACAAAACGGCGGCGCAGGAGGCAACACCACCATCACCGTGGGGGGCACCAGCTATGTCGCGCCAGGCGGGTTCGGCGGACGCTGGGCACTGGCCAGCGCGGGCGCCATCACGCTGCCGGAAGGCCCCGCACCGAGCGCCGGATGGGACATGGGCGCAACAAGTGCGCGGCCAGGGCGCGTCGTCGGTGGCGCCTCGGGGGGCGCTGGCGTGGACATCATGGCCAAAGGCAACGATGCCACGGCCTCGGCAGCCGTCAACGGCGGCGGCGGCGCGGGGACGGCCGGCCCGGGACCTGGCGCAATAGGCGGTGGAGCGGCCCCTGGCGGCGCCGACATTGCGGGAGTCATCGGCTCCACCAACGGCAACATCATTGATGCATCAGATGGAGAGTGGGGCATCAGTTTTTACGGCGGCGGCGGCGGCAACACCAATGGGACGAACGGATTCCGTGGTGGCAATGGCGGCGGCGGCGGTGGGGGGAATTCGGGGGCCGCAGGCGGTGGTGGCAATGGCGGCGGCGGCGGTGGTGGTGCGGGCAGCACCGGAACAGGTGGGGATGGTGGCCTGGGCGGCGGCGGCGGCGCCGGCCGCAGTGGCGGAACAGGCGGCGCAGGCTATGCCTACCTGAAATTCTTCGTGGACAAGGGAATCTGATGCAAGTAATCGAAATCACGCAGGGCAGCGCCGTGGTGGACACCATCCTGGCCACGCCAGAATTCGCCCAGCAGCACTACCCCGGCCGCTGGCGCCTGGCCGAGCAGCAGGAGCAGCCCGCGCCGCCGCACGAGCAGCACCGCCACATCACCCCGCTGGCATTTCGCCGCCGCTTCACCGGCGCCGAGCGCGCCGCCATCGAATGGGCCGCAGTGGACCGCGCCGACGCCACCAGCGGCGAACGCCAGCAGGCCGCGCAGCTGCGCAGCAACCTGAAGGACCAGGAGCTGGCCAGCTTCATCGACCTCGATGACCCCGACGTCGCGGCCGGCGTGCAGCTGCTGGAGGCCTTCGGCCTCATCGCCGAGGGCCGCGCGCTGCAGATCACGGACACGCCGCCGCGCCCGGACGAACTGCCGGCCTGACCTGGCCGCGCCACCCGCACCACCAACTCTAGCCCGCCACTCGGCGGGCTTTGTCTTTGTGTCGCACGTCCAGCGACAGCGGCCATTTCTGGCTATTGCGGCTGGTGCCGAGCACCATAGGCTCATCTCGCGCGAGCCGCGCACCAGCAACAAACCCAGGGGCTCAAACAATGGCCACAGCAAGCTTTCACCATGGCGTGCGCGTCACGGAACTCAACGCAGGCACCACCGCGCTGCGCATCGTCTCCACCGCAATAATCGGCATGGTGGCCACGGCAAGCGATGCGGACGCCGCGTTCTTCCCGCTGGATACTCCCGTGCTCGTCACAGACATTCGCCGCGCGCTGGAGAAGGCCGGCACCCTGGGAACGCTGGCCCCATCGCTGGAAGCCATCGAACAGCAATGCCGCCCCGCCCTGGTCATCGTGCGTGTTGCTGATGGCGAAGGCGCCACGGAAGAGGAGCGCAAGGCGGACCAGATCAGCAAGGCCGTGGGCGACTACCGCAACGGCAAACGAACCGGCGCGCAGGCCCTGCTGGATGCACAGGCCACCCTGGGCGTGAAGCCGCGAATCCTGGGCGCGCCCGGTCTGGACGCCAAGCCCGTGGCCGATGCGCTGACAGCCATTGGCGAAAAGCTGCGCGGGATGGTCTATGCCTCTGCCTGGGAGTGCGAGGACGTGAGCGCGGCCCTGCTGTACCAGAACGATTTCGGCAAGCGCGAAACCATGCTGATCTGGCCAGAGTTCACGCGCTGGAGCACGGTGCAGAACAAGAGCATCGTCGCACCGGCAACAGCCTACGCCCTGGGCCTGCGCGCTCGCATCGACGCGGAGCAGGGATGGCACAAGAGCCTGTCCAATGTGCCCCTGAACGGCCCTACCGGCATCAGCCGCAGCGTGTACTGGGATCTGCAGGGCACGGACTCCGACGCCGATCTGCTCAATGAGGGCAAGGTCACGACGCTCATCAATCACCAGGGCTTCCGCTTCTGGGGCAACCGAACCTGCAGCACCGAGCAGAACTTTGCGTTTGAAACCGCCACGCGCACGGCCCACATCCTGGCCGACACCATGGTGGAGGGGCACTTCGAATTCGTGGACAAGCCCCTGCATCCGTCCATCGTGAAGGACATCATCGAGGGCATCAATTCGCGCTTTCGCACACTGCGCTCCCAGGGCTACATCCTGGGCGGCGAATGCTGGTACGACGAAACCGTCAACAGCACGGAAACGCTCAAGACCGGCAAGCTGCTCATCGACTACGACTACACACCCGTCCCGCCGCTGGAAGACCTGGGTTTCCGCCAGCGCATCACCGACCGTTTCTTTCTCGACTTTGCCAACCGCGTTTCCAGCGGGTTGTAAGCACGTAAGCACAGGAGCAACACATGGCACTGCCACGCAAACTGATCAACTTCGCGCTGTTCGTGGACGGCGTGAGCTATCGCGGCGAAGTCCCCGAAGTGAAGCTGCCCGAGCTGTCCCGCAAGCTGGAGGACTACCGAGCCGGCGGCATGGACGGCGAGATCGCCCTGGACATGGGCCAGGAAAAGATGGAAGCCGAGATCAAGGGCGCCGGCTACCTCGATGGCCTGTCCGCCAAATGGGGTTCGCGCCGCCACGATGCGGTGATGCTGCGCTTTGCCGGCTCGCTTGCGCGTGACGATGAAAGCGGCTCGCAGGCCTGCGAGGCCATCATGCGCGGCCGGCTGGCCAAGCTGGACGCCGGCAGCCAGAAGGCCGGCGACATGACCGAGCAGAACTACACCTATGCACTGAGCTACTACAAGCTGAGCGTCGGCGGCCGCGTGCACTTCGAGATCGACTTGGTGAACATGATCTGCATCGTTGACGGCGAGGACATCCTGGCCAACGTGCGCGCCGACCTGGGCATCTGAACACACAACCAGGAAACCACCTGCGGGCGGCGCCGCCCAACCCGGCCCGCCCGCTCCTTTTTGAAATTCACGCGGGGAACACAACATGACAGGCAAGACCGAAGCTACCGACAAGCCGCAAGCTGCGACACAAAACACCGTGGGCGGACGCCCTTGCGTCACCGTGACGCTGGAAACCCCCATCAAGCGCGAGGGCGGCGACCTGGCAAAAATCCAGATCATTAAGCCGCAGACCGGCGACCTGCGCGGCGTCTCTCTGGTGGAACTCATGCAGATGAACACCGATGCCATCGTCAAGGTGCTGCCCCGCGTGACGCATCCCAGCATCGTTCCCCATGAAATCACGGACATGGACATTTCCGATGTCCTGCAGGTCGGAACGGAGCTGGTGAATTTTTTGCTGCCTGCATCGGCCAGGGATCAAGCGGGCGTGTAGAGGACTACATGACCGACCTGGCCATGGTGTTCCACTGGCCGCCGTCTGCCATGTACGCCATGGAGATGGATGAACTGATCGACTGGCGAGAGCGCGCCGTCAAGCGTTGGAACGAAGTGCACGCGCCCCCAAAGAAATAGCAGCAGGAGAACGCCGTGGACAGGCTCCGCCTCGAAGTCATCATGAGCGCGGTGGACCGCGTGACCGGGCCGCTGCGGCGCGTGGTATCTGGCAGCTCGGCCACGTCGCGCGCGCTCAAGACCCTGCGCGACAACTACAAGCAGCTGGAAGCCCAGCAGGGCCTCATCAAGAATTTTCGCAACGCACACAAGGCATCCGCCACTCTGACCGGCGAACTGGCCGCGCAGCGCGCCAAGGTTCGGGCACTCGCGGCAGAGCATGCGGCGGCCGGCAACGTGACGGCGGCGATGTCGCGCCAGATGGCCCAGGCCCAGGCCAAGGCGCGCGAACTGAAAGACCGATTCGCCCAGCAGCAGGCTGCATTGCAGGGGCTGCGCGACCGGATGGGCCAGGCAGGAATGTCCACCACGGGCCTGGCCGCCAAGGAACGCAGCCTGCGCGCGGACATGGAGCGCACCACGGCCGCCATGGCTGCGCAGAAGACGCGCCTGCAGGCGCTGACCGATGCCCGGCAACGCGCTGGCCGCATGGCCGCCCGGGGCGCCGGCATGACGGCGGCCGGCATGGGCAGCTACTACGCCACCAGCCGCGCAGCCCATGCAGCCACCGGCCTGATGGGGCAAAGCCGCACAGCAGCCGGCGAGGCCATCCGCATCCGCGCCCTCGGCCTGGAAGGCGAAGACGCCGGCAAGGCCATCGACTACGCGCGCAACTTCAAGAGCTACGGCACCAGCACCACGGACAACATGGCCCTGATGCGCGATGCCGTGACCGTCTTCAACGACTTCGACCACGCCAAGGATGCGCTTCCCTTCCTGGCCAAGATGAAGTTTGCGAACGAGGCCGCCTTCGGGGGGGAGCATGCCGCTGACAACGAGCGCAAGTTCATGGACATGCTCAAAGTCATCGAAATGCGCAACGGCGCAAACAACCGCGAGGACTTCGAGCGCAACGGCAACCTGGTGCAGCAGGTGCTGACAGCCACAGGCGGCCGGGTGGGCGCCGAAGACTGGCTCAACCTCATCAAGACTGGCGGCGTGGCCGCCAAGGGCATCAGCGAGAAGGAATTCTTCTACCGCCTGGAGCCGCTGGTGCAGGAAATGGGCGGCGACCGCGTAGGCACGGGCATGATGTCTGCCTACCAGAATCTGTACCAGGGCCGCACCACCAAGCGGGCGGCCAACATGCTGGATACGCTGGGATTGATCGCCGACCCGTCCAAGGTCAAGCACGACAAGGTGGGCCAGATTGCCCAGCTCGGCGTTGGGGCGCTCAAGGGCTCCGATGTGTTCCAGCGCAGTCAATTCGAGTGGCTGGAAACCGTGCTGGTGCCTGCGCTCAATGCCAAGGGCATCAAGAGCGAGAAAGAAGTGCTGGACGCCATCGGCGGCATCTTTTCCAACCGCAATGCGGCCGGCCTGTTCGCCACGATGTTCCAGCAGCGGTCCATGATCAACAAGAGCTATGCGCTGAACGAGCGCGCGGCCAACGTGGACACGCTGCACGGCATGGTCAAGGAAGGGCCGCGCGGCAAGGAAATCGACCTCGAAAAACGCCGCGACGACCTCTACCTGCGAATGGGCGAGGCCGCCCTTCCCCTGTACGTTCAGCTGCTGGAAAAGGTCACGGCTGTAACCGAGGCGGTATCCAACTTCGCCCAGGCGCACCCGGGCCTGACCAAGGCAGTGATGTACACGGGCGCCGCATTTCTGGGCATGGGTGCTGTCCTGACGGCCCTGCTCATCCCCCTGGGCCTGCTGCTGGCCAAAGGCGCCCTGGTGCGCTTTCTGTTTGCCCGCATGTTCGGCGGAGCTACGGCCGCTGCAGTCGGTGGCAGGCTGCTGGCTCGGATCTGGTCAATGATGACCGGCGCCATTGCCAGGATGGCGCCCTGGGTTTCTGCGGTGGGGCGTGGTCTGGCATGGGTCGCCGGCATCATCCGCACGGCATTGGTCTGGGCCGCTGGAGCGGCCGGCCGTGCGTTGCTGTGGATTGGACAGGCGGCCTTGATCGTGGGCCGGTTCTTGCTGACATCACCACTGGGTATCGCAATATCGCTGATTGCCGGCGCGGCCTATCTCATCTGGCGCAATTGGGACTGGCTGAAAACCAATTTCCTGGCCATTTGCGACGTGCTGGCCGACGCGGGCAGGCAGTGGTGGCGAGGAATTGAAGAGGGGTATGAAGCGCTCGTCCAAAAAATTGGCGGATGGAAGGACCACCTCTTCACCGCTGGCGGCAACCTGGTAGACGGGCTGGTGGACGGAGTGCGCGCCAAGGTGGCCATGGTCAAGGAAGTGATGGGCGGCATGGCCGAGAGCGTGAAGCTCTGGTTCACCGAGCCCATGCAGATCCAATCTCCGTCGCGCGTGTTCATGCGCTACGGCGAGCACATCAGCGAGGGCGCGGCCCTGGGCATCGAGCGTGGCCAGGCGCTGGCGCGCGTGGCGGCCGTGGGCCTGGCTGGCATCACCATGGCGCCCATGGGAGCTGCGGCATCCACCCCCATGGCCATGGCCAGCGGTGCCGCGCAGGCTGCGGCCGGCGGCCCCATCAGCATCACCATCAACGCCGCCCCGGGCCAGGACGCGCAGGTCATCGCCCGCGCCGTGTCCGCAGAACTGGACAGGCGCGAGCGTGACCGCGCATCGAGCCGCTACAGCCAGCTGGCCGACATCGACTAGGAGAACCGCCCATGATGGCCGCCCTGGGGCAATTCGTTTTTGCCCTCGACACACTCGCGTACCAGGAACTGCGCCGCAGCACAGCCTGGCGCCACCCCAGCAATAGCCGCGTGGGCGCCAGGCCAGCGCGGCAATTCCTCGGCCCCGGTGACGAGACCATCACCCTCTCAGGCCTGCAGGCGCCCGAGCACTTCGGCAATCGCCGCACCATCGACAAGCTGCGGCAGATGGGCAATACCGGCGCCGCCTATGCCCTGGTCAATGGCGCGGGCGAAGTGTTCGGCGCGTGGGTCATTGAATCCGTGGAGGAAACCGGCACCCTGTTTATCCGCGAGGGCCTGCCGCGCCGCATCGAATTCACGCTGCAGCTGGCGCGCGTCGATGACCGCCAGGCTGATCCATCAGGCGGCGCAGGCGGCGATGGCGCGCCAGACGAGGAATGGGACGATTGGGATTGGTGGATGGAATGAGGTATAGCCATGGAGATTGACCTGCAAGAACCTGATGGCGTCTACCAAAAGCCCGATTACCAGCTGCTGCTGGACGGCCGCAACATCACCCAGAACCTGCGCGGCCGGCTCATCCGCCTGTCATTGCGCGAAAGCCGCGGCGAAAAAGCCGACCAGCTGGACATCGAGCTGGACGATTCCCGCGACAGCCTGGCGCTCCCGCCTGTGGGTGCCCGCCTGGCGCTGCAGCTCGGCTATACGCGCGGCGGCGGCTGGTGGGACAAAGGCGAATTCATCATTGATGAGATCGAGCACAGCGGCGCCCCCGACACCATCATGCTGCGCGCCCGCAGTGCAGAGATGCGCCAGACCTTGCGGCAGCGGGCCAGCAACAGCTGGCACGGCGCCACGCTGGGCAACGTGGTGCGGGACATCGCCAAGCGCAACGGCATGCAGGCCAATGTGGACGACGCCCTGGCCGGCCTGCCCGTGCAGCACATCGACCAGACCAACGAAAGCGATATGCACTTCCTAACACGCCTCGGCCGACAGCACGACGCCGTGGCCACGGTCAAGAAGGGGCGCCTGGTGTTTTTGCCCATCGGCAGCACGCGCAATGCCAGCGGCAAGCAGCTGGCCGCCGTGCAGATCCGCCGCCAGGATGGCGACCGCCACCGCTATCACACCGCCGCGCGTGATGCATACACGGGCGTGCGGGCCTACTGGCACGACAACGGCCGCGCATCCCGCCAGGCCGCCATCGATGGCGAGGAAGAAAACCTCAAGACCCTCAAGGACAGCTACGCCACAGAAGATGACGCTATGGCTGCGGCGCGGGCCGAACGCGGGCGCCTGCAGCGTGGTGCCGCTACGCTGGAGATCACCCTGGCCATCGGCGATCCATCGGTAATGGTGCAATCGCCCGTTACCGTCAGCGGCTTCAAGGAAGACATCGACGGCGAGCAGTGGCTGTGCAAAACCGTGGAACACACCCTGGATGACAACGGCCTGACCACACGCCTGGAGATGGAGCGTGCCGGCGGCGAAAAGACGCGGCAACCAGGCAAACGCTGGAGCCGATGAACGCCAGCGACCCGCCACCGATCCCGCCCAGCGCGGGATTTTTCTTGTCTGCCGCGCCCACATTTCGCCATATGACAAAACCGCGCTTTTTCCGACGATTCTCGACGCCGAAACGGTCCAGCGATTCGGCCTCAAAGCGCCACCACGCCTTGCGCGCCAGCGTGCCGACACCCCCGACGAAAGCCACATGTTTAGCGCGCAGGTGCGGCGGGGACTCAACCGCGCGCCGAGGGGGAACATGGAGGGCATGGCCGCATACACGCCCTGTGCCTAGCCACAGAGGCACCCCTCAAGCGCGCAGGATGGGCATACACGGGCCTAGCGCACTGCTGCCCAGGGGGCACAGACCCCGGGAAAATGGGTGCGTTGCAGGCACCTCAGATAGGCTGAAACAAATCCCGCAGCCCAGCGTGTAACGAGCGGGCGCTGCCTAACCACCCTAAAATTTGCGCAGTCGCTCAACGCCTTCGAGATTCCGCGACCGAGCACCAGGGCCTCCAACAACATGAACGAACAAGCGATCAAGACACTTTTGCAAGCCAAGCTGGCAGCATCGCCGCATGGCAAGGAGGCTGCGTTCATCTCTGAAATGTTCATCGATGATTTCTCAAGGCGGGCTGACCTGGTTATGGCGAACGGGAAGTTGGCGGCGTTTGAGATAAAAAGTGAATTCGATAGTTTGGATCGACTCGACGGCCAAATAAAAAGCTATGTAAGACTTTTTGAACAAGTCACGGTTGTGTGCGCCCCTAAACATATCTCAGGTGTTCAGGATAAAGTGCCAGAAGAAGTAGGCATATGGACGCTCACTCAAACCAACAGTTTTAAAATAATTCGTCACGCCAAGTACGTTCGACAGAAAATTCAAAGCATTTGGTTAAGTTTTCTGCCGGTTGATGAGATCAGAATTTTGCTCTCCATCCATAACATGCCAAAATATGGAACAAAAGATTTGCTGCTGGAAAGAGCAAAATTAATATCAACAAAAGATGTGCGCGAATTCACATTGAATTTCCTGAAATACAAACGTGAATCGCGCATTGAGCAGAGAGTGAACAAAAGAAAGCAAGTCAATTCAGTTGGAAAAATTGATGCTTTCTTTTCCAGTGATCTTTATGAGCCATCCATAGATATCAAAGCAATTCCTCGGCAGATCAACTAGTCGTCACTCTTCATACTCTTCATCCATCTGAAGATCAATTCTTGATTTGTAGTCGATTTGGCGTGAAATATGGATATTAACGCGAACAGATATCCATTTTGCGGGACTCTTACCATATGGGTCTCCATGCGCAGCCTCAACAATCTTCTGCTCACCCCATATATTCGAATTCTCCATGTCGTAAGCTACGCCATAAATTCCAAGAATTGCCCGGGCACACTCAGAGTAGGCCTGAGCGTTAGACGTTGATTGTCTTCTCTCAAAATACCAAGACGTGTATTCTGGAAAGTCGATTCGCGGACTCCATTTCATGACTGCCGGCACGTCATCATAAACAACAGCATGAATCGACCCGTGATCGCCGTAGATGGCTACACGATCTCCACCTATACGGCTATGGAAATCACGCTCCAACATACCAATCGTCCCACGCATTCTCAGTGCATCAGCAAACTGCAACGTACTACTAGGAAAACTTGTTGACAATACGCTAATCAACAGCCTGGGAAATTCAGTACGCAATCTATTAATTGTGGATATTGCTGCCGCCACATAAGCTGCCATGGCATCTCTAATATACTGGCAGTCAATAAAAACGATAGCGGAATTTGGATCTTTCAAAGAGCTAATGGCACTGATAACTAAAGGCGTCTGACCCGCAAAATCCTGAACTCTAAACGCCACAGAGCCATATTCTTCCTCTATCGCACAAGCCTGCTGAACTACTTCACGCACCCTCGCACCTGGCGGCAATAAAACAACAGGAATTGCCCCTTTACTCTTGTATGTACGAGAAAAATCAAGCCAGTTCTTAAAATTATCTGTCGGACTGCGCAGACTGTTCCACTGATCTTCTATTTTTCTAGAATCGGTCGTCAAGTCCAAAAGAAAAGGCTTATTCCGATTAGCGGCAACGCACTTATCCATCCCGGTCGATAGATCACTACTACCGCGCCATTGCCCCAGAGTCAGGAGAGGAACAATCTTGTCACGACGCACAGAATCTATATTCTCAAGCCCCTCAAGCTCAGCAGCTCGAATTCTTAGTGCAGGATAATAGCCGTATTCCGAGAATTTGATAGACATTACATTCACTCCGTAGCACGAGGTGCATTGGCATCAACTACCTCTCTGACCTTAGCGGGTTGCAGACTATGGAAGGCTGCAATAAGATCGAGAGTACTATTTCTATGCGCAAGCTCTTTCTTTAAAGAAAATATTTTTTCATTCTTAATCTCCAACAATCCCTTTAGCACCCCAATATCTTGCTTAACCTCATTTAATTCTAATGATTGAGATTCTCCAGAACGCAACACCCTTGCTAGTAAAAAGGCAGACAGGAACGCGGATAGCCATCCAGAGGTATACAGACCGATTTCCCTCCAGTCTGCGGCAGCTTGCCACCCGAGAATAATACTTACAACAGCGAGAACAATAGAGGCTCCACCATACAGGTGCGCCATAGTTCGATCAGTCAAACCGTCCTCCTATTAAAATCAAGAGCTGCTTTTTGAGTCTTTGAGAAGCTTTTGGGCCAAAGAAAGAATTTCATTTAAGTTTTTAACATCTACACCCCCCTTATTCGGAACAACTGGACGCTCTGGCCAAGTGAAATCTCGGGCTAAAGCCTCGCCTAACTGAGCTTCCAAGGATTCAGAAGAAAGAGACTCATCACTTGCAAGCTTTAACAAAATTATTTTGTCGAAAATCGCCTTTATTTTCAATAACTCGGTTGAACTATCTATAAAATTACGATACTGCCGCAGAAACCATGCGCTAATTACTTCAATTGCAACAAACAAAGATGCACAAGAGGCGATTCCGTAAATATGAGCAGTACTAAAACCGAAAAAATGAAAAATCAACTGCCAAGCAACTATAGATATAAAAAAGAAAAGCAAACCTACTCCAGCATACACAACGCCTTTATCAAGCAACTTTGAGGCCTTCACATCATAAGTTTCAGCTTGTTGCCGTAGCAGTTCCGTCATACCCTTGATCGTGGACTTGAAATCATTCTGGTGTTTTTCTTTTACTTGAGTAGGAAACGGCCAAGCAGCCTGAGGAGCTAACCTCGCACGCCTACGTGATGCACGACGTAAAAAATCCACATCAGCGATTCTATTCAAACCGCCCAAATAAAATACAGCTCCAAAACCGGCAAAAATAGCACCTAAAATCAAAAATAGATTATTAAGGAAAAAATCTCTAAATGCTTCCAGATTATTAGTACTGTTCAACAAGCCGGCAGTAGCCATAAAGAAACCGGCAAACATCGTGAACGAGCCTACCCACCGCTGCTTTCGCTGGCCTTTTATTCTTTCCAACTCTTGTTTTAAATACTGCTCTCCAATGGCATGGTCATCATCACCCCATTCGTCATCAGAATTCTCAACAGTCGCATTTATGGGTGTATCTTTTTTGGTGTCCATAACTCACGATTTATATAAAAGACCGTAGAATGAGATTTAAAACCGCCGCCCATTCCACCCATAAACAACCCGCCCACAGATCCGCACCTGATGCGATCCGTTGAGCACCTCCACAGTGCGCACATTCGGGTTGTCGCTCGTCACCTCCAACTGCCCATCAATGCGCCGCGTCACGCGCTTGATGAAAAGCTGCTCATTGGCAACCAGCACATAGACACCATCCACATCCGCCGCCGTGCAATCCGTATCGACCAGCGCGAAGTCGCCGGAATGCAGCGTTTCGCCCATCGAATCGCCGTAGGCATGCACCAGGCGCAGCGCCTCTGGCCGTGAACGCGGCAGGTTGAGTGCTACCCAGTTCCGAGACACAGGCACATTGCCCAGGATCACATCCCCGGTCTGCAGATCGTTGCCCGGCCCCATGCTGCCGGCAGCGGCAATCAGCGGCACCAGCACCACGTCCGCTTCATCGGCAGGCGCAGGTGCTGGGCCAGAGAGCTGGCGCTTTGGAGTACGTGGCTGCGCCACGTCAGTGGAGAGTGCGGAACCCTCACCAGAACGAACCCCGGTGAACAAGTACCCGACATCAATGCCTTCAGCGAGGACCGCTGCAAGGTAGTCGGAATCGGGCTTTCGCGCCCCTCGCTCGTAGTTGCCTTGGGAATCCACCGTGACGTTGCCGAGCGCAGCGAACTCTGTCTGGGTCATGCCCAGGCGTTTGCGCTCTTCACGCAAGCGATCCGAAAAAACTGACATACGTACAGAATCAGTTGACAAACGTACAAATGACCATAAAAATACAGCCAACCCTTAACAAAACCGACGAACGACCATGTCACTCAAGCCGTTAGGCCCGCCATCTGCTCCCGAAATCGTCGGCGTCCTCGACTTCAGCATCGGCCTGACGGCCGCACATGTCGCCGATCTCGGCCACGGCGAACTGGCCCGCCGCGCTGCCCTTGTCGCCCTCGCGGTGCGATGCGCCATGAGAGAACAATTCCCGGAAGCCAGGCTGCGCATTGAAACCAGGGACGACCTGGACCAGCGTCACGCATCACATACCTGGACAGCTGCCTTATTCATGAGCGCACTGAGTAGCGAGATGGACAAGCTTGGCGCAGCAGTCAGCCCATCTCAATGCGGCTTTTCAAACGGGGATCACCCGGCTCAAGGCCAAACGGCGGCGTCTTCTCAATCTGTTTAGCAACCCGAAGAAGTGCCAGGTAGGTATCAAGGAAATCAGAGTTGATGACTTGATCCATTGCGATGCCTTCGGCGCGCGTTTTGGATCCCACCAAAGCAGCAGCCGCCTGAAAAACCTGCCAATTGATTTCCATATCACCTCCCTCGTTAACAAACGTTATGGATCGTACATGAACACCGCAACGCAACCCACCCCCGCCAAAGCCGACAAGGCCGATGTCATCTGCTACACGCGCATGCCCAAGGCATCCGTTGAAGAGGGCAAGAGGTTCGCTGAGAGGGAATGCCGCTCCTTCGCCAGCTTCCAGCGCCTGATGTACCTGCGCGGGCTGGAGGCCTACAAGGCCGACCTGGCGCGGGTTGCTGCGAGTGCTTGAGTCCATGCCTTGCATGTTGCCCACGCAGCCGCACAAGCACACGCAATTCATGTTGTGCGGCGCTGCGCGGTTCGGTACCGCCCTCCACCCCTGAGCAAAAGCACAAAAAATGAACACCACTCGCATATCGCACGGCACCGGCACCATCGAGCGCGTGCTGCGCCACAGCCTGAGCCAGCCCGGCGGCGAAGTGCAGGAGGCAGCAGGCTGGGACAGCCCGGCCGTCAGCCGCTTCCTCTCCGGGCAGCAAGGTGTGCCCATCGGCAAGATTGACGCCGTGGTCAGCGCAGCTGGCTATGTGCTGGTCAGCCGCAAGTACCTGGACGCCATCGGCACGCTGGGCGAGGTCGGCATGTACTGCCACTGCGCCAGGGCCGGCGGCGGTGAATGCGGGCGCATCCGCGGCGAATGAACAGGGAGCCCAGCATGCAAGCGGCAGCGATCAACCAGGGCGCCATGCTCGCGGCGCAGGCCCAAGAGGGCCGAAAGAGCGGGCGCAAGGTGCGCAGCGAGGGCACACGCATGGCCTGCCCCCATTGCAGCGCGCAATGCACGATCCGAACCAGTTGGCTCATGTCCCGCCTGATGCGCGAGCTCACCTACGCATGCACCAACCCTGAATGTGGTCACACCTTTGTGGCCATGACCGAGATAGTGCGCACGCTCAGCCCCAGCGCCACGCCGGACCCCAGCGTGCAACTGCCCCTGTCCAGCCATGTGCGCCGCGACGGCATGCGCGTGGTGCTGGACAACGCCGCAGAGTCCGAGCACAAGCCGCGCTACACCCTGCCCACCACGGGCGATCTGTTCGCTGGGCCGCCGCCAGAGCCCGATTGACGCCATAGGCGCATAGCGCCGCCCCTCTTCCTCCACCTGCTGACAGAGCCCGATTTCCGGGCGCTGCGGCCCTTCTCACGCCTGAAATTTGAAAGGAAGCCCCATGGACGCCATCCAACAGAGCAAAGGCAACGACGCGTTGCGCGCGCTGACAGAGTTTTTCATTCTGGCCACCTGCCATAGCCACAGCGGCGCCCGCGTGGCGGCGCACCTGCTGCTGGGCCTTTACAACGGCACGCGCTTCCCATTCGATCTAACGGACCTGCGCTGCCTCGACGCCGAGAACCTGCAGCTCGCGCTGACGCTGCTGCAGTTCGATGCGCGCCCCCAAATGGAGGTGCACCAGTGGCTGAACCAGATGTATGGCCGCACGGACTTCGGCATGCGCTTTGAGCACATGGCCCATGCATGGAAGCTCAAAGGCCGCTGCAAGAAAGAGCACCTTGACCCCGTGCCGCGCCTGAGCTGGGACGGTGATGCGGAGGGCTCGCAAGCATGAGCCGCTACGCAATCACCCATGTTGACGCCCAGCGCGTGCGCCGCCACCTGGTGATCGGGGCAGCCAATCGCGCCATGGCCTGGGAGTGCGCCGAACGCCTGTATGGCTCGGCGTGGTTCATGTCCTGCAAGAGGGCCTGAGCCTCCGATGAACGCCCCTTTGCGCAATGGCCTGGTGATGCTGCCCCAGCACCGCACGCCCATGCCCTCTGCCGATGAGCCGGACATGTGCCCGCTGTGCGGCCTGGTGCACATGCCCGAGCCGGCTGCAACGCTGGCGCCCGTGCAAGCCGATGTGCTGCCCAGCGCGGCGCTGCAGCTGCTGCGCATCACCACGGACGCCTGGACGCCGCTGCACCAGCACGATGCTGTGCCCATGCCGGCAGACGTGCGCAAGCAGCTGGCCGCGTTGCGCGAGCAGTACCGCAGGCAATCGGGCGCGGGCTACATCGACGCCGAAAACCAGGAATGGTTCGGCCTGCCGCAAGACCTACGCATGGCCATCCTGCTGCTGGCCAACGTGGGCGGCGACCTTCGAGCGCTGGCAGACCGGGATTGGCGCGAGACGCCACCGCCTGAACGCGCAGCCATCAAAACCGTGGCCCGCTCTGTGAAGCGGCACGCCGGGCGCCTGGTGGCGCTCGCCAGCCTGTGGTGATTCGCCATGGCTGTATCTCCCATCCCCCGCAAGCGTGTCACGTCCAGCTTTTCGGCGTGGCTCAACAGCCGCCCGAAGCCGGGGCATGTGCAGTACCACCTGCAGCGCATCGTCGAATCCGCGCCGCGCGAGTGGCAGGGAGCTATCCGCTCCCGCTTCCTGAAATCGGCCCCCCTGCCGCCTGCCGGCGTAGCTTTGGACTCCGACGCCTATGCACGCTGGTATCTGGGCCTGCCCAGCGAAAGCGAACAGGCGTGGATGGATCTGCAGGAACTGGCCGACTATGAGGACCGCTACGGCGACGCACTGCGCTTGAACATGGGCGACGGCGAAATCTGCGCCTGGGCGGCCAAGCTGGCCGACGATGTGGAAGAGTTGGAAAACCGCTGCATTGCCCTGGGTGGCGGCCTGCCCGAGCGCCTGGCGCTGGTGCGCGGCATCGTCCACCTGATTGGCGTGGATGAGGGCAAGCCGCTGGATGGCGAACCGGCCATCGCCCGCGCCAAGTGCGCGCGCTGGTGGCGCCGCCGCCTGCGCCGCCATATCGCCCGCGTAGTGGAGGCAGGGGCCATCAGCATGGGCCTGGTCCACCTGAACAGCGGCGGCTACGTCAGCCACAGCGGCCTCAAGCGCCGCAAGGGCCAGCTGGCGCGCAATGCAGATGCCCTGGGCCGCACGCTCTACAAGAACGAGGCCGGGCAGGTCTACAGCCTGGCCGAGCTGGCCGCGCTGAGCACCTCCAACCCCAGCGTGCGCGGCGGCGAGCTGATGACACGCATTCGCGGCGCCGAGGAATATGCCGATGCGCATGGGCATCTGGGCCTGTTCCTCACGCTGACTTTGCCCAGCAAATACCACGCCATGCGCCTGATGGGCAGCGGCGCAAACCGCTGGGCCGCGCGAAACCCCAAGCACAACGGCGCGACGCCGCGCGACGGACAGCAATGGATGCTCGCGCAGTGGAAGCGCGTGCTGGCCAAGCTGGACCGCCAGCAAGTCAAACGCTACGGCCTGCGCGTGGTTGAGCCGCACCATGACGGCACACCGCACTGGCACATGCTGGTCTGGGTCGAAGGCGAAGCCCAGGCGCGCACCCTGGTGGACACCATCCGCAAATACTGGCTCAGCGAAGACGGCAACGAACGCGGCGCCAAAGAAAACCGCGTAGATGTCAAGCGCATGAACGCCGGTGGCGCAGCCGGCTACGTGGCGAAGTACATCGCCAAAAACGTGGGCCACCACGCACTGGCCGAGCACCAGGATGTGGTGCAGGGCCAGGAAATCCAGATGGTTCTGGGGCTGGACAGTCCCAACCAGCCAGCCAGCCCCGAAGCCCTGGAGTCCAATGGCCTGGCCGCCCAGCGCCGCGTGGACGCGTGGGCCGCGACGTGGAACATCCGCCAGTTTCAGGCCTTCGGCATGCCCAGCGTCACGGTCTGGCGCGAGCTGCGCCGCGTCAGCAAAGACCAGCCCGAGCAGGTCGAACTGTTCGACCGTGAGGCCAAGCGCAACATCCAACGCGCCTATCAGGCCTGCCACCGCCACGGCGACCTCCGCGCGGATTGGCGCACCTTCATGGAATCCATGGGCGGCCACGGCTGCAAGCGCCAGGACTGGCTGCTGTGCCCCGCCCGCCGCGCACCCAAGGAAGGCGCCACCAACATGTATGGCGACCCCATCACGGCAGGCCCCGTGCGCGGCGTGCAAGTGCAGCGTGGCCGCGGGCGCGGCCACTGGCTCGTTAGCCGCCGCATTGCCTGGGCGCACTGCACCGATGCAACGCCGGCAGTCCACGCCGCAGGCGTGGCCGCTGACGCCGATGGAGTCATCCACAGCGTGGGCCAAGAGGCGCAGACACGGCGCCCTTTGGGCGCCGCTTGGACTGGTTTCAATAACTTCACGGCCAGGCTTCAAAGCCAGAGCGTCCGAGACCTTTTTGGCCGTGGACGCCATGAGGCCGAGGACTGGAACAGCCCTTCGAGCCCGGATTCAGTGCTCTACAGGCCAGCTACCGCCACCGCATCCCCCGCTTCTTCTCGTTGTTCCTGAAAAGGAGGTCTACCCGTGTCCGCATTCATCCCCCACGCCCGCCGAACGGACCCCACCGTGCACTGCTGGGCCCGGCCGCTGCACGGCGGCTACGTCAACGCCGTAGGCACGACGCCCGAGCACCTGGCACGCGTGTTCGCCGCCGAGCGCGAGCGCCTTGCCGCCCTGGCCAAACCGCGCCGCCGGCGCGCTGTCCGCCCAGCACCGCCAATCCCCCACCCCGCCCAGCTGTCGCTGGTCGCCTGATCACCACCACCGCCACTACCGAGGACCGCCATGCATTTGCACAACATCACCACCGCGCACAGGTACCGCGCAATCCTGATCCCCCAGGACGCTTGCCCCGAAGAACTGGAGCAGCTGGCCGACGCCATGCTGCTACCTGTGCTGCAGCTGAAAGCTGCCAGCGCATCCCACGCCACCACCAGCGCCTGCGCCGCCAGCGGCCGGCCAGTGCTGCGCGTCGAGCGCGTGGAGGCCTGAACCATGGCACAGCCACTGCCCGAACTGACTCTGAGCCAGGTGATGGAGCGCATCAAGGCCGTGCGCCAGCGCATGACCCGCGAATTGGAGAACACGCCCGCGCGCGAGTGGGGAGCGCAACCCGTCCGTGAACTGCGCAACCACGAACAGGAATTGCTCACTGCGCTGATGGTGCTGCGCGACCTGGCCAGCGACCAAGGCGCATTTGCTTCCACGCCAGAGACAGGAGAACCGAAGTGACCAGGAACGAATCCAATCAGATGATCCTCAACTACCCACCCGCTGGCCTGAGCCGCGAACTGGCCGCCGAGTACGTGTCGCTTGGCCTCACCACCTTTGAAGACTGCGTACAAAAGGGCATCGCGCCGAAGCCACGCCAGATCCCGGGCCGGCGCCGAGTCGTTTGGCTGCGGTCGGATCTGGACGCCTGGCTGCAGGGCCTGCCAATCTCCACGCAGCTGCCACCAGAGAACTGCGGCGTGAGGCGCTCGCGCCTCACAAAGGCCCAGGTGATTGCCGAGCAAGTTGCTCCCAGTGTTCGGAAAGCCTTGTGAGCCAGGCGCGCCGCTCCGCGTCGTAGGAGTGCCGGTTGTAGGTGCCCACGATGCCGGCGGGCAAGTGGCCGAGCACTGCCTCGGCCACGCCATCCTGGCAGCCCAGAGCCGCCAGTTGCGTGCGTACCGTGCGCCGCAAATCGTGGGGCGCCCAGGGGTCCATATCCAGAACCCGCTCGGGCGCGTAGTTGTAGCGTTTCACCACATCGGGCCGGCTGGTCCAGACCGCCACCCCAATCAGCTTCTGCTCCACATGCATCATCTTGGAGCCGGGCCGGGACGGGAATAGATACCCGGCTCCATAAGCACTGCGCCGGCGCCTGACAACGTCCAAAGCGCGGCCCACCAGCGGCACACGCAGGTCGGTCAAATTCTCATTGCGCGCCATCTTTTGCTTTTCGCGCGGCACGGTCCACCACCAACCATCTGCCTCCTGCCCCACCTCATCGCCGGTCATGGCGATGATTTCGGCGCCACGGGCGCCCGTCCACAGATACAGCGTGAGCAGGTCCGCCACCATGGCCGAGAACCTGGGCAGATGGGCGATCAGCTGCGCGACCTCACGGCCCTGCAGCGTTCTGAGCTTCACGCCCTGGTGCTTGCCGTCCACGATCTTCCCCCGGCTGCGCAACTTGCCGCGCAGCACCTGGCGCCACCAGTTCGGCGTCTCTTCGGGCACCCTGCCCGCGTCAAGCGCATAGTCCCAGGCCGCGCCAAGCTCTGAGCGCAGGCTGTTGGCCAGCACGGGCGTTTTGACAGCCACGCCTTCCAGCAGCGAGAACGCCATGCTGCGCCCAACGTCTGCCGGCTCCAGCGCGTGAATCTTGGTGGTGTAGTTGACCAACAGGCGCCGCGCTTCGGCGCTGCCCTTGGGCTTGCGGTGCCGCTCAACGTGCCCCTGCAGGTAGTCCTCAATCAGCTGCCGAACGGTATAGATTCCGTCGCGGCCCCGAACATCAGACCGGGCCTGGGCGACAGCAGCTGCACGCCGCTTCTCCCTGGCCAGATCCTCACCAGCATCTCGTCTTCGCTTGAGCTGCTCCCACACAGCGAGCGCGCTGGGGTAGCTCATCTCGGGCCATTGGCCCATGGCAATCTGGCGCATGCCGCCGTCCACGGGGCTCTTGTACCGATATGTCCATGTGCGCCTCGTGGCGGTGGCCACCAGGCGAAGGCCCGGGGCGTGATCGACAATAATGTGCTCCCCCGGCTCCAGCGACTTGGCCCGGCGTGCGTTGAAACTCATGGCGCCTCCGTATGCGGCGCAGGTTTCCCAAATCGGCCCCAACCCGTTCGGCGTAACTTCCTCAAAAGTACGCCGAAAAACCTACGCCAAGGTGCGCAGTGTAGATGGGTTTGAGCGGGACACAGTTGGACTGTATATAAAAACAGTCAACAAACCTAAGTGATTGATTTCAAAAGTAATGAGCAAAGATATTGAAGTGAATCAGGCACTTAGCGAAATACCTTTGGCGTCACATACGCCAATGATGCAGCAGTACCTGGGCATCAAGATCAACTACCCCGACACGCTGGTTTTCTACCGCATGGGGGATTTCTACGAGCTGTTCTTCGGGGATGCGGAGAAGGTGGCGCGGCTGCTGGATATTACGCTGACCACGCGCGGGCAGACGGCGGGGCAGCCGATTCCGATGGCGGGCGTGCCCTTCCATGCGCTGGAGAACTACCTGGGCCGGTTGATCAAGCTGGGCGAGTCGGTGGCGATCTGCGAGCAGGTGGGCGAAGTGGGCGCCGCCAAGGGCCCGGTGGAGCGCAAGGTGGTGCGCGTGGTAACGCCGGGCACGCTGACCGACAGCGAACTGCTGTCGGACAAGAGCGAGGCGATCTTGCTGTCCCTGCACACGGCCGGGCGCCAGCGCTGCGGCCTGGCCTGGATGGCGGTGACGCAGGGGCGCATCCATCTGGCCGAGTGTTCCCACGATGAGCTGGGCGCCTGGATTTCGCGCATTGCGCCCAGCGAGCTGATCTACAGCGCGGGCGTGACCGAGCGCTTCGAGCAGAGCCTGTTCGCGCTGCGCCATGGCGGCTCCATTGCCTGCCCGCTGTCGCCGCGCCCTGACTGGCAGTTCGACGGCGGCCTGGGCGAGCGCAAGCTGCTGGAGCTGCTGGGCGCCGCCAGCCTCAAGGCCTGGGAGGCCGAGGACCTGCCGCTGGCCCATGGCGCCAGCGCCGCGCTGCTGTCGTATGCCGAGCACACGCAGGGCCGCAGCCTGTCGCACATCCATGCTCTGCAGGTGCAGCGCGACGATGAGCTGATTGCGCTGCCGCTGGCCACGCGCCGCAACCTGGAGCTGGTCAAGACGCTGCGCGGCGAGGATTCGCCCACATTGTTCTCTCTGCTGGACACCTGCATGACGGGCATGGGCAGCCGCCTGCTCAAGGCCTGGCTGCTGGAGCCGCGCCGCGACCGCACGCAGGCCATGGCGCGGCTGGAGGCCACGCGGGCGCTGCAGGGCGCCAGCGCAGGCGGCATGGCCGCGCCCTGGCAGCAGTTGCGCGAGCAGCTCAAGGGCGTGAGCGATGTGGAGCGCATCACCGCGCGCACGGCGCTGCGCCAGGTGCGCCCGCGCGAGCTGGTGGGGCTGGGCCGCACGCTGCACAAGGCCGCCGTGCTGGCCCAGGCCGGGCAGACACCTTCGGCCCACCTGACCCAGCTGTTTGCCGACCTGCAGCCGCCCGAGGGCTGCGCCGAGCTGCTGGTGCGCGCCATCATGGAAGAGCCGGCCGCCCTGGTGCGCGACGGCGGCGTGTTTGCCACGGGCTACGACGCCGAGCTGGACGAGCTGCGCGCCATCCAGAACAACTGCGACGACTTCCTGCTGGAGCTGGAGGCCAAGGAAAAGCTGCTCACCGGCATTCCCAACCTGCGCGTGCAGTTCAACAAGGTGCACGGCTTCTATATAGAGATCACCAACAGCTACAAGGACGCGGTGCCCGAGCGCTACCGCCGCCGCCAGACGCTGAAGAACGCCGAGCGCTACATCACGCCCGAGCTCAAGGCCTTCGAGGACAAGGCCCTGTCCGCGCAGGAGCGCGCGCTGCAGCGCGAAAAGTTCCTCTACGAGCAGTTGCTGGACCAACTGCAGCCCCATGTGCCGGCGCTCACGCGCGTGGCCGGTGCCATTGCCGCCATCGACGTGCTGTGCACGCTGGCCGAGCGCTCGCTGACGCTGAACTGGTGCGC
This sequence comes from Delftia sp. WSY_10, assembly GCF_043104705.1. Taxonomy (NCBI): domain Bacteria; kingdom Pseudomonadati; phylum Pseudomonadota; class Betaproteobacteria; order Burkholderiales; family Comamonadaceae; genus Delftia; species Delftia sp. WSY_10. The sequence continues at coordinate 311,702 of NZ_JBICKY010000057.1, forward strand.
GCCCGAGTTCGTGAACCATCCCTGCATCGAGATCGAGGCCGGCCGCCACCCGGTGGTGGAAGCCCGCATGGCCGAGACCTCCAGCGGCAGCTTCATCGCCAACCACACGCGCATGAACGCCAACACGCGCATGCAGATCATCACCGGCCCCAACATGGGCGGCAAATCGACCTATATGCGCCAGGTGGCGCTGATCGTGCTGCTGGCCAGCATGGGCTCGCATGTGCCGGCGTCCAGCTGCCGGCTGGGGCCCATCGACGCCATCCACACGCGCATCGGCGCGGCCGACGACCTGGCCAATGCCCAGTCCACCTTCATGATGGAGATGACCGAGGCCGCGCAGATCCTGCATTCGGCCACGCCGCACAGCCTGGTGCTGATGGACGAGATCGGCCGGGGCACCAGCACCTTCGACGGCCTGGCGCTGGCCAGCGGCATCGCCACCCAGCTGCACGACAGGACGCGCGCCTTCACGCTGTTTGCCACGCACTACTTCGAGCTGACCGAGCTGCCGGCCAAGGCACGCGCGGCCGTGAACATGCATGTGAGTGCGGCGGAGTCGGGCCAGGACATCGTCTTCCTGCACGAGATCCAGCCCGGCCCGGCCAGCCGCAGCTACGGTATCCAGGTGGCCAAGCTGGCGGGCATGCCGGCCGGCGTGCTGCACCACGCGCGCCATGCGCTGGAGGCACTGGAGGCCCATGCCGACGAGGGCCGCCTGCAGGTGGACCTGTTCGATGCGCCCGACATGCCCGAGCCCGAAAGCCGCCACGACCCGCTGGCCCAGGCGCTGGCCGCCATCAATCCCGACGCGCTGAGCCCGCGCGAGGCGCTGGAGGCCCTCTACCAGCTCAAGAAGATCGCCGCCTGAACGCGGTCAATCGCCTCGCACTAAACTTGCCATTTCCGCAGATTCGGACGCTTCCATGACTTATTGCGTTGCCATCAAGCTCAACGCCGGCCTGGTTTTCCTGGCCGACTCGCGCACCAATGCCGGCCTGGACCAGATCAGCTCTTTCCGCAAGCTCATGGTCTACGAGAACCCCGGCGACCGCTTCATGGTGCTGCTGTCGGCCGGCAACCTGTCCATCACCCAGTCCGTTCGCGAGCTGCTGGAGAGCCAGCAGCTGCGCGACGAGGCCACGGGCGACATGCTGACCATCTGGAACGTGCGCAGCATGTTCGATGCGGCCCGCGTGCTGGGCGCGGCCGTGCGCCATGTGTACGAGCGCGACGGCGTGGCGCTGTCCCGGTCGGGCGTGGATTTCAATATCTCGCTGGTGCTGGGCGGCCAGATCCAGGGCGAGACCATGCGGCTATTCCAGGTGTATTCGGCCGGCAACTTCATCGAGGCCACGAGCGAGACGCCCTACTTCCAGATCGGCGAATCCAAGTACGGCAAGCCCGTGCTGGACCGCGTGATCACGCCGCGCACGCCGCTGGACGAGGCCGCCAAGTGCGCCCTGGTGTCCATGGACAGCACGCTCAAATCCAACCTGTCGGTGGGCCTGCCGCTGGACCTGATCGTGTACGAGAAGGACCGCTTCGCCTCCGACAAGATCGTCAGCATCGACGAGAGCAATCCGTATTTCCGCATGCTGCACGACAGCTGGGGCGAGCGCCTGCGCCATGTCTTCGACAGCATCGAGGACCCGGCCTGGGACGGCGGCGCCTCCGAGGTGCCCATCCGCGTGCACAGCCGCCAGGCCCAGCCGCTGACCAAGGTCAACGCGCCGGCAGGCGCCCTGCGCTCGTCGGCGCGCAGCATGGGCCGGCTGCCGCCTGCGGCGCTGCGCCAGCCCTATCACAGCGGCACGGGCGCGGGCCTGGGCACCTCCACGGCAGACGGTCTTGCGATATCCCCCATGACGCCCATGACGCCCATGACGCCCCAGCAGCCGGGCCCGGCATCGCCCGTGCGGCCCGATGCAGGCCAGCCCTCGGGCCACCAGCAAGGCGTGCCCGATGGCGCCGCACAGGCCGGCCAGGAGCCTCGGCCGTGAACGCGGCCCGGTCCGCACAGCGGGCCGAGAGCGATGCGGCGGTTGCCGGCACGGGTACGGGCGCGGGCACTGCATCGGCGCCGCTGCCCGTGGTGTTCTCGCATGCCAACAGTTTTCCGCTGCCCACCTACCGGCTGCTGCTCTCGCTGCTGGCCGAGCGCGGCATCGCGGCGCAGGGCGTGGAGCGCTTCGGCCATGACCCGCGCTTTCCCGTCACCAACAACTGGCCGCACCTGGTCGAGCAACTGGCCGAGTTCACGCGCGCCGAGGTCGAGCGCGTGGGCGGTCCGGTCTTCCTGGTCGGGCATTCGCTGGGCGGTTTCCTGAGCGTGATGACGGCCGCGCGCCATCCCGAGCTGGCGCGCGGCGTGCTGCTGATCGACTCGCCATTGCTCAGCGGCTGGCGTGCCAATGCCGTGGGGGTGGCCAAGCGCACGCAGCTGGTGGGCTCGGTCTCGCCAGGCAAGATCAGCGCGCGCCGCCGCAATGCCTGGGACAGCGATGACGAGGCGCTGGCCTATTTCCGCGCCAAGAAGGTGTTTGCGCAATGGCATCCGCAGGTGCTCCAGGACTATGTGCAGGGCGGCCTGGCCGACCTGGACGGCCGGCGCACGCTGCACTTCACGCGCGAGGTGGAGACCGCCATCTACAACACCTTGCCGCACAACCTGGCCTCGCTGCTGCACCACCATCCGCTGCGCTGCCCGGCGGCCTTCATCGGCGGGCGTGCCTCGGTGGAGATGCGCCAGGTGGGCATGGACCTGACGCACCGCATCACGCGCGGGCGCGTGATGATGCTGGACGGCAGCCACCTGTTCCCCATGGAGCGGCCCCACGCCACGGCCGCCGCCATCGAGGCCGCGCTGCTGAACATGCAAACCTGAGCGGCGTCCGGCTCAGGCCGAGATCCGGATGGCAACCCTGGACCATGGGATGGAGCGTGAACCCCTTGGCGCCTTCCTCAAGGATCGGGCCCCATCGGCGTTCACGGCAGCGGGCGAGGGTCTTGGCGATGGCGGGCCGGCTACCCGGCGCAATCGATCATCTTGTGAAGCAGGCGCAGCAGCTGCTGCTTGTCCTCAGCGCTCAGCATGCGGCTGGCCTCTTGCTCCAGAATTTCCACCTGCGCCGCCGCCTCCTCGTGCAGGCGTTCGCCCTCGGCCGTCAGATACAGCAGCGACAGGCGCCTGTCCGCAGGATCGGCCTCGCGCCTGAGCAGGCCGCGCACCTGCAGTCTTTCCATCAGCGCCGCCATGTTGGGCTGGGAAATCATCACGGTCTCGGCGATCTGGCGCTGGGACGCGCCGGGATTGGCCGAGATCAGCGACAGCACGGCAAACTCCGACGGCTTGAGATCCAGCGCCAGCATGTGCTTCGCATAGTGAGGCCTTACGGTGGCATGGGCCAGGCGCGTGCAGTGGCCCAACTGCTGCATCAGAAAATTCTGCTGGAGTGCTGACTTCATGGGCGATGGGGTGGCTCGGTCCAAGGTGGGGCCAGGCGCATCAAACGGGGCCTGGCGGACCTTTCGATAGAGACGGTCATGGGTTTGTCTCCTGCGTCATGGATGAAATCGGCCAGGGTCGCCGCACCTCAGGCCAGCGGGACCCGTGCCCGGTATTGCACGAAGAAATCGATGCTGCGCGGATTGGCCATGGCGTCGGGGCTGGCCACCTTGGCGGGCTCTGCACCCAGCAGCAGCTTGCGCACGGGCAGTTCCATCTTCTTGCCCGTGAGGGTGCGCGGAATCTCGGCGACCTGGATGACCGCATCGGGCACGTGGCGCGCAGAGGCCTGGGCCCTGATGGCATCCTTGATCCGGGCCACCAGCGCATCCGTCAGCACCAGGCCCGGGGCCAGCACCACGAACAAGGGCATGAAAGAGGGGCGCCCCAGGAACTCCAGGTCCACGACGAGGCTGTCCAAGACCTCGTCAACTTCCTCGACGACATGGTAGATCTCGGCCGTTCCCATGCGGATGCCGAAACGGTTGATCGTGGTGTCCGAGCGGCCGTAGATCACGGCCGACCCATGCTCGCTGAACGAGATCCAGTCGCCATGGCGCCAGTAGCCGGGAAAGACGTCGAAGTAGCTTTCACGGTAGCGCAGGCCATCGGCGTCGTTCCAGAAATACAAGGGCATGGAAGGCATGGGTTCGGTGATCACCAGTTCGCCCACCTCGCCGGTCACGCTGCGCCCTTGCTCGTCAAAGGCGTGCGCGGCGACGCCCAGCTCACGGCACTGGATCTCGCCCGCACGCACGGGCAGCAGGGGCGCGCAGGCCACGAAGCCCGAGGCGATATCCGTTCCACCGCTGACCGAGGCCAGCCACAGATCGCGCTTGATGTTTTCGTAGACCCAGCCGTAGGCCTCCAGCGGCAGCGCCGACCCCGTGGAATTGATGGCGCGCAGTTTCTCGAAGCGGCGGCCCCGGGCGGGCACCACGCCATCCTTCATGGTCTTGGCCAGAAAGGCCGCGCCGCAACCGAACAGGGTGACCTGCTGGCGATCGATGAAGTCCCACAATGCGCAATCGTCGGGCGAGGTCGGGTTGCCATCGGACAGCACCACGGTGGCGCCAGCCAGCAGGCTGCCCACCATGAGATTCCAGACGATCCAGCCCGTGCTGCCCAGGAACATGAAGCGGTCGCCAGGCCGCACGTCGTGCTGCAGCCCATGGGTCTTGAGGTGGGTGAGCACGATGCCGCCATGGCTGTGCACCATGGCCTTGGGCAGTCCCGTGGTGCCCGAGGAATAGACCACCCACAGCGGGTGCGAGAACGGCAAGCGCTCGAAGACCGGCTCTGCGGGCCTGGCCAGCGCGTCGGCCCAGGCCATGACATCGCGCCAGGGCAGCTCGCACGCGGGGTCCCCGGGCCTGAACAGGGGGCCGGGCACGTGGATCACATGGCCTATCTCGGGCAATCCCCGCAGCACCTCGCCGAGTACGGCGCGGCGATCGAAACACCGTCCCCCGTAGACATAGCTATCGGTGGCGAAAATCAGCTTGGGACCGATCTGCTGGAAGCGGTCCAGCACCACGGAAACACCCATCTCGGGCGCGCAGCTGGACCAGATGGCGCCTATGCTGGCGCAGGCCAGGAAGGCCACGACCGCCTGGGGCACATTGGGCAGGTAGGCCACGACGCGATCGCCGCGGCCCAGGCCGAGCTCGCGCATCCGGGCCGCGAGCGCCGCCACGTCACGCTCCAGCTGCCGCCATGACAGCTCCACCGGCTCGGCGCCTTCGCAGCGCGCGATGATGGCCGGGTGCTCGGCGCTGGCGCTGCGGAACACATGCTCGGCATAGTTCAGGTGCGTGTCGGGAAACCACTGCGCGCCCGGCATGCCGCGCTCACCGAGCACGCGCGTCGGGTCACCGTCGGCCATGACCTGGAAGTAGTCCCAGATCGAGCGCCAGAAGCCATCGAGATCCGTGACCGACCACTGCCACAGCGCCTGGTAGCCATCGAAGCGCCTATCCCTTGCCGCAGCCAGCCAATCCATGTAGCGCGCCAGGCCGCTTTGCGCGACCTGCTGCGGGCTGGGACGCCACATCAACTGCCCTTGTTCGATGGCCATGGCAACCCTCGGAAAAAGTTATAAAAAAAACATATTTTTTATAACCATAGAACATCATCATTTTCAGGAGTACAGGGGTTTTCATGGGGCAACCACGCGCTCTTCATGCGGTTGCTCCCCCGGGCACATGACGCAAAAAAGCCACCCGAAGGTGGCTTGTCCCATCGATGGCCCGGCCCTGGTCAGCCGCCGCTCCAGTTGACCAGGCCCGTGAAGGCCGTGACCAGCACGATGATGCCGAAGGCGATGCGGTACCAGGCAAACGGCACGAAGCTGTTGGTGGAGATGTAGCGCAGCAGCCAGCGCACGCACAGCCAGGCGCTGATGAAGGAGAACACCAGGCCCACGGCGAACATGGGGATGTCGTCCACCGACAGCAGGGCGCGCTCCTTGTAGAGGCTGTAGACGCCGGCGCCGATCAGCGTGGGAATGGCCAGGAAGAACGAAAAGTCGGTCGCCGCCTTGCGCGACAGGCCCATGAGCATGCCGCCGATGATGGTGGCGCCGCTGCGGCTGGTGCCGGGGATCATGGCCAGGCACTGCACCAGGCCGACCTTGAGGGCATCGAGCGGCGTCATCTCGTCCACGGTCTGCACGCGCATGGCCGAGGCGGGCCGGCGCTCGGCCCACAGGATGACGAAGCCGCCCAGGATGAAGGTGGTGGCCACCACGGTGGGCGTGAACAGGTGCGCCTTGATGAACTTGCCGAAGATCAGCGCCAGCACCACGGCCGGCAGGAAGCCGATGATGACGTTCAGCGTGAGCCGCTGCGCGTGGCGGCTGGTGGGCAGGTCGACCACGGTGGAGCGGATCTTCTGCCAGTACACCAGCACCACGGCGAAGATGGCGCCGGTCTGGATGGCGATGTCGAAGACCTTGGCCTTGGCATCGTCGAAGCCCAGCAGCGAACCGGCCAGGATGAGGTGGCCGGTGGAGGAGATGGGAAGGAACTCCGTCAGCCCTTCCACGATGCCCATGATGGCGGCCTTGACCAGCAAAAGAATGTCCACGGCAAGCGTCCTGTCGCAATGCAAAAGTGCGCCATTATCTGCGCTGGCCATGGCCTGACGATGGACGCCTGCCGGCCCGCCGGCGGCAATCGCAAACTTTTACAACGGCCGGCGCGCGACGTTGCTGTGCGCCCGGCGCTGTGCTGCAATGTGGGGGCGCTGGATTTCGGCGCGCCTTCAAAACCATTCCATCATGAAAAAAATCGTTGTTCTGGCAGTTGTCTCCCTGGCCTGCAGCATCGGCATGGCCGCCGGAGACAAGGCCCCCACGGCCCAGCAAAAGCTGATGGGCACCTGCAACACCGAAGCCGCCGGCAAGAAGGGCGACGAGCGCAAGGAGTTCATGAAGTCCTGCCTGTCCGACGGCAAGAAGCGCCAGCAGGAACGCATGAAGACCTGCAATGCCGACGCCACCGGCAAGAAGGGCGACGAGCGCAAGGCGTTCATGAGTGAATGCTTGAAGAAGGATTGAAGCTCCCCCTGAGCGGCTGACGCCGCTTCCCCCTCTCTACCCGCTTCGCGGGGGAGGGGGACGACGCCCTCGCCGCGAGGCGGCTCTTGCTCGGCGTCTCTGGTGTCGGGCCGCGCCAGATTTGGAGGCTGCGCCCTATTTCTGCAGCAAGCCTTCATTGAAGCCACCGTTTTCGGTGGCTTTGCTGTTTGGGCGGATAGTTTTCTGATTTGGCTATCAATGGAGCCGTGCACTACCGACAGCCGTTCAAACTCGCAGGGCTCAAGCGCGGGCAGCCGAGCAAGGGCCTACGCCGGCCGCGCCGCCCCGCAGTGAGGGCTGCGTCCCCCTCCGCGAAGCGAGAAGGGGGAAGCGGCGCAGCCGCTCAGGGGGTCATCTTCCTGGCTCTGCGCTTGCGCCACCAGATGATGACGCCGGTGATCGACAGGACGGCGACGAGCACGCCGACGAAGGACATGAGCACGCGGCCGGGGGTGCCGAGGATGCGGCCGCTGTGCAGGGGCAGCTGCAGCTGGACGAAGACGTCGGCGGCCGTGCCGTGCCAGGGGCGGTAGGTGCCCAGGACTTCGCCGTTGTCCGAGCTGACGTAGATGTTGGACAGGCCCATGCCCATGGCGCCGGTTTCGTCGTGCGGGTCGAAGAAGGAGATGTTGTAGAACGGGAAGTCGCCGCCCCACCAGATGCCGCCGGCGGGCTGGGCGAAGCCCAGGCGCTTGGCCTCGCTCTGGGCGATGGCGATGGCCTGGGCGAACGAGACCTTGGGCACGAGGAGCGTGCCCTGGGGCGCAGGCTTGAGGGTTTCGTAGGGGCCGGGCGTGGTGGTGGAGACGGTGCTCATCACCGGGTAGAAGACTTCGCGGTACAGGTTCAGCGAGAACGAGGTGAAGGCCACGATGACGATGACGGCCCAGACCCACAGGCCGCCCGCGCGGTGCAGGTCGAAATTGAGCTTGTAGGCGCCGCCGCCCCAGCGCACGCGCCATGAGGGCAGCCAGCGCCGCCACCACGATCCCATGGCCGCCGTCAGGCGCGGGGCGCTTTTCCTGAGCTTGACGGGAAAGGTCAGCAGCAGCGCGACAAAGCTGTCGGCCACCCACAGCAGGGCCAGGCTGCCCATGAACCAGTAGCCCCAGCGGTCCGTGCCCCAAAAGCGCGGGGCCAGCAGGCTTTCGTGCAGGTGGCGCAGCCAGGGCATGAGGTTGCGCTGGCTGAGCGCGAAGCTGCGCCCGTTGCGCTGGCCCGTGATGTGGCCGCTGACCGGGTCGACGAAGACCGTGTCATATCCCAGCGCAGGCGCCTGGCCCGTGGCCGGGTCGGGCCGGGGGCGCACCATGAACATGGCGGCCTCGCCCTCGACCAGGCCCAGGGTCATGTAGCTGATCTCGGCGCGCGGCTCGCTGGCCTGCACCACGGCGGCCAGCTCCAGCGGGGTCTTCAGCGGGCCGCGTGCCGGGGTCTCCAGCATGTCGGCGTTGAGCCATTCGTCGATTTCATGGTCCCAGGACAGCACGGCCCCCGTGAGGCCGGCCATGGTGAGGAAGCCGGCCAGCAGCAGGCCGATCCAGCGGTGCACCACCGTCCACAACGCGCGCATGCTTCAGATCGCTCCGGCTCAGAAGTCCACCGATGCGCTCAGCGAGAAGGTGCGCGGCATGGACTGCACCAGGTAGTTGGCGCCCGGGTAGCCGCCCACGGACGACCAGTAGCCCTTGTCGAACAGGTTGTCGATGCGCGCGCGCAGGGTCAGCAGGCGGTTGTTGCCGATGTCCATGAGATAACGCGCGCCGATGTCGGTGCGCGTCCACGAGGCCACCTTCAGCGTGTTGGCGCCGTTGGCGTACTGGCTGGAGGTGTGCATCACGCGCGCATTGAGGGCCAGGCCCGAGACGCCGGGCACATCCCAGTCCACGCCCAGGTTGAGCAGGCGCTTGGGCACGCCGATGGCGTAGTTGCCGATGGTGGCGGCATCGGCGGCCTCGCGGATCTTGGCCTCGCTGAAGGTCACGCCGCCCAGCACGCGCAGGCCCTTGACGGGCTCGCCGAAGACCGTGGCCTCCAGGCCGCTGTTGCGCTGCTTGCCGTACTGGCCGAAGACCTGGTTGGCCACATAGGCCGAAGGCATGTCCGTGGTGTACAGCGCCACCGTGGCGCCCAGCTGCCGGCCCTGCCACTTGAAGCCGATTTCCTTCTGGCGCGACTTGTAGGGCGCGAACACCTGGCCACCGTTGGACACGGGCAGGTCGTTGGCCGTCTGCGGCGCCACGGCGCCCTTGGTCAGGCCTTCGATGTAGTTGGCGTAGACCGAGGTGTTCTCGCTGGTCTTGAACACCAGGCCCAGCATGGGCGTGGTGGCCGACTTCTTGTAGTGGTCGGTCTGCGCTCCCGTGTTGTAGTCGTAGCTGCTTTGCTCGATGCTCTGGCGGCGCACGCCCACGGTCAGGCGCAGGCGCTCGTCCAGCATCGTCAGCGTGTCGCCGATGGCAAAGCTGTTGAGCCGGGTTTCACCCACGCGCGTGGGATCGGCCAGGTTGCCGCCGAACAGCGTCATCTCCGGGCGCGCGCTGCTCCAGGGGTTGTAGATGTTGTTGACCACGCCAAAGCCCATGCCCCAGGCATTGCGCTCGGTGGCCGAGTAGGTGCTGGCCGTGGCCACCAGCTCATGGCCCACGCTGCCCGTGGCCAGGCGCGTGCGGATGCCGACCTCGCCCGTGCCCACGCTGTCCTTGCGCTTGTTGTCGAAGCGCGTGCCCGTGGTGTCGCCGGCCGCATTCGTGACGGTCACGCCGCTCAGGGAGTTGTCTTCCTTGCCGCGGCGCAGGCCGCCTGCGGCCCAGGCCGTGGTGGTGTCGTTGATGTCCCATTCGGCGCGCAGCGTGGCGAACAGGTCGCGCTCGGTGGAGTACGACCAGTTCTGGCCGTAGTTGGTCTTGTTGTCGGGCACGGCCGGGATGAAGTTGCCGGGCGTCACGCTGGGGCGGCCGCCGTTGTAGCTGTTGCGCTGGTAGCCCACGTCGCCCGACAGGCGCACGTTGCGGCTGCGCCAGTCCAGGCCCAGGCCCAGGGCGGTGAGCGAGCGGTCTTCGCCATCCACGCCCGTGCCGCCATCGCGGCGCACGGCGTTCAGGCGGATGCCGGTGCTCCGGTCAGGGCCGAAGCGGCGCGAGATGTCGGTGGAGACAAAGGCCTGGCCGCCCGTCTGTATGCCGGCGCCCACGCGCGTCAGTGCATCCTTGCCGGCGCGCTTGGGCAGCAGGCTGATGGTGCCGCCAATGCCGCTGCCGCCGGGTGCTGCGCCATTGAGGAAGGCATTGGCGCCGCGCAGCACCTCCACGCGCTCGAAGAATTCCGAGGCGATGTACTGGCGCGGCAGCAGGCCGTACAGGCCGTTGTAGGCGATGTCGTCCGAATAGACCGGGAAGCCGCGAAGCACATACAGCTCCTGGAAGTTGCCGAAGCCGCGCGCCTGGCGCACGCCCGGGTCGTTGAGCAGCACGTCGCCCACGCTCTTGGACTGGGTGTCCTCGATCAGTTGCTGGGTGTAGCTGGTAGTGGAGAACGAGGAGTTCTTCCAGTCCAGCGTGCCCAGCACGCCGTTGCGCGCCCCCGTGGCCACCTGGCCGCCTGCGAAGGGCTTGGACAGGCCCTGGGCCGATGCGTCGGCGCTGGCCTCCACCGTCACGGCCTCCAGCACGGTGTCACCGCCCCGGGTCTGGGCAATCAGCGCCTGATGGCTGCACAGGCAAAGAACGGCCAGGGATATGGGGCGAATGGAAGGCATGGGGATGGGATTGAGAATGATTTGCAGAACCCGTTAGCTTACCAACCACCTGGGCACGCAACTATGAGTTTTCTCAATCTGTTGCATCGAAGCAATCCTGGGGGTGATTGGTTTCAAAGGCCGTGATCGATAGTCCGTGCGCACTCACCCTGGCCTCAACCCTGCGGACTGCGTCCTCCAGATGCCGTGGACGTGCCTGCCGTTCGCGGCGCCAGGATGCAGCTGGCACCCTGCCCTCGTCCGTCCGTCGCATGGCGCTGGCCCCGGCGGCGCCCGGCAGCGACAGTCCTGTCCCATACAGGCCCGCCAACCCGGGCCGCACGCCAGGACACCGCCATGCAAATGACACCGCTGATCGCCATCCACATGAGTGCCGCCCTCGGGGCCACGGCCACGGGTGCCATCGCCCTGCTGGCACGCCGCCAGGCCGCCGCCCATCCCCGCCTGCACCGCGCGGCCGGCCATGCCTTCGTCACGCTCATGGTCTGCGCGGCGGTGTCCGCCTGCTTCATCCGCGACTACCGCCTGCCCAACTGGGGCGGCTACACGCCCGTCCACCTGCTGGTGCCGCTGACCTTTGCCGGCCTGGGCCGCTCGTTCTGGCACCTGTACCACGGCAACATCGCCGGCCACCGCAAGATCATGCGCAGCGTCTACATCGGCGCCTGCGTCGTGGCGGGCCTGTTCACCCTGCTGCCCGGTCGCTATCTGGGCGACCTGCTGTGGCAGCAGCTGGGCCTGGCCTGACGCCGCTTTCCTTCCCCCTGATGGAGAACTTCCCATGCGCACCCTCGATCCCCTTGATTCCCTTCATCCCCGCGATCCCTCTGCCCGCCACGACGACGATGCCCTGGAGCGCATGGCGCGCCGCCGCGCAGGCGCCAAGATGGGCTGGATGATCCACGCCAGCGTCTATGTGCTGGTCAACCTCGGGCTGGCGGCGCTGTCGCTGTCCCAGGGCAGGCACTGGGCCATCTTCCCGGCCCTGGGCTGGGGCCTGGGACTGGCCATCCACGGGGCCGTGGTCTGGCTGGCCCTGCCGGGCAACGGCTGGCACGGGCGCATGGTGGAGCGCGAGCGGCAGGCGCTGCAGTCACGCCAGGGCCGCGCCCGCTGAAACACGCCATGGGACTACCATTGCCCTCCATGCCCGACCCCGCATCCAACGCCACACGCCAGCCGGCCGCCCCTGGCCACATCGTGGAACGGACCACGCTGCTGCGCCACGGCATCGCGACGACCTCGGCCTGCGCCCTGATTGCCGCCGCATTCAGCCTGAGCAACCATGGCCGCTGGGACGTGAACCTCATCTACTCGCTGTCGATCGGCCTGACCAGCTGGCTCACCATCGAACTGGGCCGCTGGCGCCTGACGCGGGGCCAGGACATTCCCTGGCCCGGCGGCTGGCGCGGCGCCGCGCTGGTGGTGGCTGGCATCGTGACGGGGTTCGTGATCGGGTCGCTGATCGGCACGGCCTACAGGCAGTGGGCCGATCCCGATGCCAGCACGGCCCTGATGCACCGGCTGTGGATACCGCTGGCCGTCACCATCGTCGCCAGCACGGTGATGTCGCTGGCCTTCTTCCTGCTGGGCTACTCGCGCCACCTGCAGATGCAGGCCGAGCAGGCCCGCCGCCAGGCGGCCGAGGCGCGACTGACCCTGCTGCAGGCCCAGCTGGAGCCGCACATGCTGTTCAACACCCTGGCCAACCTGCGCGTGCTGGTGGCCAGCGACCCGCAGCGCGCCCAGGCCATGCTGGACCATCTGATCGCCTACCTGCGCGCCACGCTGGGCGGCTCGCGCAGCACCGAGCATGCGCTGGCCGAGGAATTCGCGCGCCTGCGCGACTACCTGGCGCTGATGTCCATCCGCATGGGCCCGCGCCTGCAATACACGCTGGACCTGCCCGAGGACCTGGGCCAGGTGCCCGTGCCGCCGCTGCTGCTGCAGCCCCTGGTGGAAAACTGCATACGCCACGGACTGGAGCCCAAGCTGGAAGGCGGGCATATCGCCGTGCGCGCGCGCCGCATGGACGGCGGCCCGTTGGAGTTGACCGTGGCCGACAACGGCATGGGCCTGGACACCGGTGCGCCCGCCCTGCCCGGCAGCCGCTTCGGCACGGCCCAGCTGCGCGAGCGCCTGGCCAGCCGCTATGGCGACGCCGCGCACTTCGAACTGGCCGCCCTGCCCGAAGGCGGCACTCTGGCCAGAATCACCCTCAAATGCACCCCCTGAGTCGCTTCGCGCCTTCCCCCGTGTGCACGGCGCCCTCTCTCGCTTCGCGGGAGGGGAACGACACCCTCGGTGCGGGGCGGCCCTTCCTCGGTGCCCCTGAGTTGGGCCGCGCCAGTTTCATACGCTGTCGGCAATGCGCAAGTGAAATAGAAGACTGAAATGACCCACTCCCCCCGCGCCCTGATCGCCGAAGACGAACCCCTGCTGGCCGAGGACCTGCGCCAGGCCCTGGCCCGCGCCTGGCCCGAGCTGCAGATTGCCGCCATGGTGGGCGACGGCCTGAGCGCCAGCCGGCAGGCGCTGGCGCTGCAGCCCGATGTGCTGTTCTTCGACATCCGCATGCCGGGCCAGAGCGGCCTGGAGGCCGCTGCCGAACTGGCCGACGCCTGGCCAGAGGCGCAGCCGTTTCCCATCCTGGTCTTCGTGACCGCCTATGACCAGTACGCCATGGACGCCTTCGAGGCCCAGGCCGTGGACTACCTGCTCAAGCCCGTGCAGCCCGAGCGGCTGGCGCGCAGCGTGCAGCGCCTGCGCGAGCTGCTGGCCCAGCGCACGGCGGCCCCGGCCGGCGCTGCGCTGGCGCAGGCGCTGGAGCAATTGCGGCACCTGGCCGGTGCCACGGCCCCCGCCGCCACCGAGCCGCCGCTGCAGATGATCCAGGCCGGCGTGGGCACGCAGATCCAGATGGTGCCCGTGCACGACGTCGTCTACTTCGAGGCCGCCGACAAGTACGTGCGCGTGCTCACGGCATCACATGAGTACCTGGTGCGCACGCCGCTCAAGGAACTGCTGCCCCGGCTGGACGCCGAGGAATTCTGGCAGGTGCACCGTGGCACCGTGGTGCGCGCAGCCGCCATTGCCAGCGCCCAGCGCGACGAGGCCGGCCGGCTGTGGCTGCAGCTGCGCGAGCGAGCGGAGAAACTGGCCGTCAGCCGCCTCTACGCGCAGCGGTTCAAGGCGATGTAGGTGGCGATGTAGACGCCGGCTCCGTCAGCGCAGCGGCGGCTGATCGGGCAGGTCCAGCACGTCGTCCCAGGCCACGCCCTGCATCTCGTCCCAGTGGGCGACGATCACGCAGCGGGGGCCATGCCCGGCCACGGGGGCCGATTGCTGGCCAGCACGGTTGAGCCCTGCCAGCGTGCGCTGCACATGGTCGATCGATCCCCGGTCCAGCGCGGCCAGCGGCTCGTCGATCAGCAGCAGCGGCACGCCGCTGGACCAGCCCGCCGCCATCCACAGCTTGCGCAGGCTGCCCGTGGACAGGGCCAGCAGGGGCTTGTGCAGATGGGGCTCCAGGCCCAGGCCGTCGGCATGGGCCTGCCATGCCGCCTCGCTCCACGCCGGATGCAATTGCCGCTGGTCCTGCACCCATTCCTGCGCGGGCCGGGCGCGCTCGGCATTGGACAGCTCGGCGCGCGGGTCGCGCCAGAACAATGCAGGGCGCTGCGACGGGTCCGGCTGCTGCGGATATACCAGGCGCCCGCCCTGCAAGGGCAAATGGCCGGCCAGCGCCTGCAGCAGGCTGGTCTTGCCGCAGCCCTCGCCGCCGCGCACCAGGCACAGGCCCACGGGCCAGTCGTGCGAGGCGCCATCCCACAGCAGCAGGCCCGGCTGCCCGAAGCGCAGGGCCTGCGCGCTCACCATCGGCGGCGCCATCGATTGCTGTGCGGTGTCCATCTGAATGTCTTTCCGGTTCTGCGATGCGGGCGATTGTGCACGCGGCACAATGCCGGGCTTTCCCTTTTCCAACCACGCACTACGCATGCGGACCGCCACCATGACCCTCGACTACCTGGATTTCGACTACAGCGAAGACGACGAAGGCACGGGCTGCTGGGACGCCATGGCCAGCGTGCCCGCCACGCGCGTGCCGGCCCTGGCGGCCGAGGTGGAGCAATTGCTGGCCTGGGCGCACCGCCGCTTCAAGGGCCGGCGCGGCCCCATCGAGGAAGGCGGCGACTGGGACTACGAGCTGCAGGCCCAGGACGACGGCGGCCAGCCGCTGGACTGGCGCTTTGACGCAGCCACGGCGCGCCTGCAGTCCGTGGCGGCCGGGGATGGCCGCACCACGGTGAACCTGTCGATCAGCGGCAGCGCGGCCTTCGGCGAAGCATTGCGCCAGGCCTTCGAGCTGCAGGACTGAACATCAGCGCGCGACAGCCTGCGGCCCCTGCGCGGACACCGGCCCCAGCGGCTCCCAGCGCCCGGCCACGTTCTTGAGCAAGGTGTTGACGGCGGCAAGGCGCCGGTTGCGCACATCGATCAGGCTGCGCCGCGCCGACAGCACCGTGGTCTGAGCGCTGAGCACATTCAGATAGGCCACCGTACCCGCGCGGTACTGGTTGTTGACGACATCCAGCGCCTTCTGCGCGGCGGCCACGGCCTCGATCTGCACTTGCTGCTCGCGCGCCAGGGCGGATGCGGTGACCAGGTTGTCCTCCACTTCCTGCAACGCCGTCAGCACGGTCTGGCGGTAAGTGGCGGCGGCCAGGTCCAGCGAGGCACGCGCCGACTCCACGGCCGCCGTGCGCGCGCCGCCGTCGAACAGCGCCAGCGCCAGCGACGGGCCCAGCGACCAGAACAGGTTGGGCGCACTCACCAGGTTGGACAGCGATGCACCCCGGTAGCCGGCCGTGGCCGACAGCGTGAGCGCCGGGAAGAAGGCCGCGCGCGCCACGCCCACCTGGGCATTGGCGGCGGCCACGCGGCGCTCGGCCGCAGCAATGTCGGGGCGCTGCTCCAGCAGTTGGGACGAGAGCATGGCCGGCACCTCGGGCGGCGGCGGCAGCTCGGCGCCGGCCTCCAGGCTGAAGGCGGCCGGCGGCAGGCCCAGCAGCGCGGCCAGGGCGTGCTCCAGCTGGGCGCGGCTGGTCTGCGCCTCGATGAGCTGGGCCTGGGTGCTTTTGTACTGCGCCTCGGCCTGGGCCACGTCGGCCGACGAGGCCACGCCCGCGCGGTAGCGGTTGTTGGTGAGCTTCAGGCTCTGCTCGTAGCTCTGCAGCGTTTCCTGCAGCAGCCGCACGCTGGCATCGGCCGCGCGCAGCGAGAAATAGGTCTGCGTGATCGATGCCTGGGCCGACAGGCGCGCGGCGGCCAGGTCGTCGCTGCTGGCCTGGGCGCTGGCCTGGCTGGCGCTGACCGTGCCCGACACGCGGCCCCACAGGTCCAGCTCCCAGCTGGCGTTCAGGCCCAGCGAGTAGTTGGTCGAGATGTTGCCGCTACTGCCGGTGTTGCCGCCCGTGCCTGATGCACCCGATGCACCCGATGCCCCGCCGCTGCGCGAGCGCGTGGCGCCGGCCGTGCTGCCCAGCGTGGGGAACAGCCCGGCCTGGCTGCTGGCCACGGCCGCCTGCGCGGCACGCAGGCGCGCGGCGGCCTGGGCAATGCTCTGGTTGCCGGTGGCGGCCTGCTGCTGCAGGCGGTTGAGCTGCTCGTCGCCGAACAGCTCCCACCAGTTGTCGGGCACTTGCGCACGCGACGGGTCCGCGGGCCGCCAGATGCCGGCCTCGGCCGCCTCGGGCGTGGCTTCCTTGAACTGGGCCGGCACCTCGAGTGCGGGGCGCTGGTAGGCGCTCTGCGTGGAGCAGCCGGCCAGCAGCGCGGCGGCCAGCCAGATCGCCGGGGTTTGGAGTGTCTTCAGCTGCATGGCCTTGGGCTTTCGGATTCGGTTCACTGGGGTGATGCGGCGGGCACAGGGGTGCCGCGGTCCTTGCCCTGCACGCGGCCACGCAGGCCCAAGGCACGCTGGCGCAGCCTGTCCAGCAGCACATAGACCACGGGCGTGGTGTAGAGCGTGAGCAGCTGGCTCAGCATCAGGCCGCCCACGATGGCAATGCCCAGCGGCTGGCGCAGCTCGGCGCCATCGCCCCGGCCCAGGGCCAGCGGCAGCGCGCCGCAGATGGCCGCCAGGCTGGTCATGAGGATGGGGCGCAGCCGCAGCTCGCAGGCGCGGTAGATGGCCTGGGCGGCCGTCGCATGGCCGCCGCGCTGCCGCTCCAGCGCGAAGTCGATCATCATGATGGCGTTCTTCTTGACGATGCCGATCAGCAATATCACCCCGATCAGCGCGATCAGCGAGAACTCCGTCTTGAACAGCATCAGCGCCATCAGCGCGCCCACGCCGGCCGAAGGCAGCGTGGACAGGATGGTCAGCGGATGCACCAGGCTCTCATAGAGCACGCCCAGCACCAGGTAGATGGTGATGATGGCCGCCAGGATCAGCAGCGGCTGCCCCGACAGCGCCTGCTGGAAGGCCCCGGCCGTGCCGCTGAAGCTGCCGCGCACCGACACGGGCACGCCCAGCTCGGCCACGGCCGCGCGGATGGCGTCGCTGGCATCCGACAGCGCCACGCCTTCGGCCAGGCTGAAGCTGATGGTGCTGGCCGGCGTGCCCCGGTCGTGGTTCACGGCCAGCGGCGTGTTGGTGGTGGTGATGCGCGCAAACGAGGTCAGCGGCACCTGCTCGCCCTGGTTGTTCACGAAGAAGAAGCCGCGCAGCGTCTCGGGGCTTTGCAGGTAGCGCGGCGCGGCCTCCATCACCACGCGGTACTGGTTGAGCGGGTTGTAGATCACGCCCACCTGGCGCTGGCCGAAGGCGTTGTTGAGCGTGCCGTCGATCTGCGCCACCGTCAGCCCCAGGCGCGTGGCCGCGTCGCGGTCGATCACCAGCGAGGTCTGCAGGCCGAAGTCGGAGACATCGCTGTTGACGTCCGTGAGCTGGGGCAGCTGCGACAGCACCTGGCGGATGCGCGGCTCCCAGGTGCGCAGGTCCTGGATGTCGTCGGCCTGCAGCGTGTAGTCGTACGAGCCCGAGCTTTGCCGCCCGCCGATGCGGATATCGCTTTGCGTGACCATGAACAGCCGCGCGCCGGGCTCGTTCTTGAGCTTGTCGCGCAGGCGGTTGATCACCTCGTCGGACGATACCTTGCGCTCGGCCAGCGGCTTGAGCGACATGAACATGTTGGCCGCATTGCGCTGGCCCCCGCCCGTGAAGCCCGTCACGTACTCCACGGCCGGGTCTTCCTGCACGATGGACAGGAAGCGCTTGAGCCGCTGCTCCATGGCCTGGTAGGAGGTGGACTGGTCGGCCCGGATGAAGCCCATCACGCGGCCCGTGTCCTGGCTGGGCATGAAGCCCTTGTCGATGGCCATGTACAGGTGCACGTTCAGCGCCACCACGCCGGCCAGCACCAGCAGCACCAGCGGCTGGTGGCGCAGGCACCAGGCCAGGCTTGCGCGGTAGCCGGACATGGCACGCCGCTCGGCCCGGCCCACCCAGGCGCCGAAGCGGTCCCAGGCGCGGCCCATTGGCCCGCGCGGACGCGCCTGTGCAGCAGGCCGCTGCGGCCGCAGCAGCGCCGCGCACATCATGGGCGTGGTGGTCAGCGATACCACCATCGAGATCAGAATCGCCGCCGACATCACCACCGCGAACTCGCGGAAGAACCGCCCCACGATGCCGCCCATGAACAGGATGGGCACGAATACCGCGATCAGCGACAGGCTCATGGACACCACGGTGAACCCGATCTCGCGCGCCCCGTCCAGCGCCGCGCGCAGCGCGGTCTTGCCGCGCTCCATGTGGCGCATCACGTTCTCCAGCACCACGATGGCATCGTCCACCACAAAGCCTGTGGCCACGGTCAGCGCCATCAGCGACAGGTTGTCCAGCGTATAGCCGGCCAGGTACATCACGCCGAACGTGCCCGCCAGCGACACCGGCACGGCCACGGCCGGAATCAGCGTGGCCCGGCCATTGCGCAGGAACAGGAACACCACCAGGATCACCAGCGCCACGGCGATCAACAGCGCCCGTTCCACCTCCACCACCGAGGCACGCAGCGTAGGCGTGCGGTCGGACACGATGGTCAGATCGATGGCCTCGGGAATGGACGCCTTGAGCTGCGGCAGCAAAGAACGTACGCGCGCCACGGCCTCCAGGATGTTGGCATCGGGCTGCTTGAAGATCTGCAGCAGGATGGCGGGCTTGCCATTGGCCACGCCGTAGTTGCGCACGTCCTGCACCGAATCCGTGACATCGGCCACGTCCTGCAGCCGGATCGCATTGCCATTGCTCCAGCGCAGCACCAGCGGCGCATAGTCGGCCGCCACGCGGGCCTGGTCATTGGCGGTCACCTGCCAGTAATGGTCCTCGCGCTCCACCGCGCCCAGCGGGCGGTTGGCATTCGTGGCCGAAATGGCGGTACGCACCTGGTCCAGCGACACGCCATTGGCCGCCAGCTTCACCGGGTCCAGCTCCACGCGCACGGCCGGCAGCGCCCCGCCGCTGATGGACGCCTGGCCCACGCCCTCCACCTGCGAGAGCTTCTGCGCCAGCACGGTGGACGCCGCGTCATACATCTGCCCGCGCGTCAGCGCGCTGGACGTCAGCGCCAGGATCATGATCGGCGCATCGGCCGGATTCACCTTGCGATACGTAGGATTGCCCGGCATGCCCGAAGGCAGCAGCGTGCGCGCTGCATTGATGGCGGCCTGCACATCGCGCGCCGCGCTGTCCACCGTGCGCGACAGATCGAACTGCAGCGTGATGCGCGTACTGCCCAGGCTGGAGCTGGACGTGATCTCATTGACCCCCGCAATCGCCCCCAGCGCCCGCTCCAGCGGCGTCGCCACCGTCGCCGCCATCGTGTCGGGGCTTGCACCCGGCAGGCTGGCCGACACCGAAATCGTCGGATAGTCCACCTGCGGCAGCGGCGCCACCGGCAGCAGGAAATACGACACCGCCCCCGCCAGCGCCAGGCCGATGGTCATCAGCATGGTGGCAATGGGCCGGAAGATGAACGGCGCCGAGAGATTGGACAGCTGGCTCATGATCCAGCCCCAAAAACCCCAGGCCGAGCGAAGCGATGGCCCATCCCCCCGCCTCCCCCCCTCTGCCCACGCCTGCGTTGGGCGCGATGCGGGGTGGCAAGCCTGCCGAAGGACAGGCTTGCTTCGTCATCTGACTTGCCGCAGTTGTCTGAGCGGCGCGCGAAGCGCAAAGCGAGTTCTGCGGCACACCCCGCATCGTGCCCAACGCAGGTTGCCCGCAGCGAAGCGAAGGGTCGTGGGCAGTGGGGGCGCATTTCTTTGCCTACTTTCTTGCTGCGAGGCAAGAAAGTAGGTCGGCCGCCGGGCCGAGACCCGGCCAGCGGCGCCAGCCAAGACAAGAGCACAAGCTCAGGCATGAACGCTCTCCCGAGAGGAACGATCCCGCCACCTCTGCGCCCACCCCTCAAACGTCAAATAAATCACAGGCGTAGTGAACAGAGTCAACAACTGACTCACCAGCAAGCCCCCCACCAACGTCACCCCCAACGGATGCCGCAACTCACTGCCCACCCCCGTCCCCAGCATCAACGGCAAGGCCCCCAGCAAAGCCGCCAAGGTCGTCATCAGGATAGGCCGGAACCGCAGCAGGCAGGCCTGGTAGATGGCCTCGCGCGGCGTATGCCCCTCCTCGCGCTGCGCCTCCAGCGCGAAGTCGATCATCATGATCGCGTTCTTCTTGACGATGCCGATCAGCAGCACGATGCCGATGATGGCGATGATGTCCAGGTCCAGCCCCGCCAGCAGCAGGGCCAGCAGCGCGCCCACGCCGGCCGAGGGCAGCGTGGACAGGATGGTCACCGGGTGGATGGTGCTCTCATAGAGCACGCCCAGCACGATGTACATGGTGATCACCGCCGCCAGCACCAGCAGCAGCGTGTTGGACAGCGAGGCCTGGAAGGCCAGGGCCGCGCCCTGGAAGGCAGCGTCCACCGACAGCGGCATATGGCCCTCCGTGCGCAGCTGGGCCATCAGGTCCTGCACGGCCTTGACGGCATGGCCCAGCGACACGCCGGGCGCAGTGTTGAACGAGATGGTGGCGGCCGGCAGCTGGCCCACATGGTTCACGGCCAGGGCCATGGGCCGCTCGCTGACCGTGGCCACCGAGGACAGCGGCACGGGCGCGCCCGCGCTGGAGGCCACATAGATGGCCTGCAGCGACTCGGGCCCGATCTTGAACTGCGGCGCCACCTCCAGCACCACGCGGTACTGGTTGGACTGCGTGAAGATGGTGGAGATCAGCCGCTGGCCGAAGGCGTTGTACAGCGCCGTGTCGATGGCCGCGACCGTCACGCCCAGCCGGCTGGCCTGGGCCCGGTCGATCTGCACGAAGGCCTGCAGGCCCTGGTTCTGCAGGTCGCTGCCCACGTCCACCAGCTCGGGCAGGTCGTGCATGCGCTCGACCAGGGCCTGGGTGCTGGTGGTCAGCTGCGCCATGTCGGGCGAGGACATCAGCAGCTGGTACTGGGTGCGCGCCACGCGGTCCTCGATGGTCAGGTCCTGCACGGGCTGGGCGTACAGGCGTATGCCCGGGATCTGCAGCGCATCGTCGGACAGGCGGCGCAGCACGGCGGGCACGCCATCGCGCTGGCCATGGGGCTTGAGGTCGATCAGCAGCCGGCCCGTGTTCAGCGTGGTGTTGCTGCCATCGACGCCGATGAAGGACGAGATGCTCTGCACGGCCGGGTCCTTGAGCAGCAGCTCGGCCAGGGCCTGCTGGCGCTCGGCCATGGCGGCAAACGAGATGGACTGGTCGGCCTCGGTCGTGGCCTGGATGGTGCCCGTGTCCTGGTCCGGGAAGAAGCCCTTGGGCACGGCAAAGTACAGCAGCACGGTCACGGCCAGCGTGGCCAGGAAGACGATCCATGTCAGGCCCCGGCGGTCCAGCACCCAGGTGAGGATGCGGCCGTAGCCGGCGATGGTGCGGTCGAAGAAACGGCCCGTGGCGTGGTACAGGCGGCCATGCCGTTCTTCCTGGGCCCCTTCGGGCTGGTGGCGCAGCAGCCGCGCGCACAGCATGGGCGTGAGCGTCAGCGAGACCACGGCCGAGATCAGGATGGCCACCGCCATGGTGATGGCGAACTCGTGGAACAGCCGCCCCACCACGTCGCCCATGAACAGCAGCGGGATCAGCACGGCGATCAGCGAAATCGTCAGCGAGATGATGGTGAAGCCGATCTGCCTGGCGCCCTTGAGCGCGGCCTGCATGGGCGGCTCGCCCTTTTCCACGAAGCGCGCGATGTTCTCGATCATAACGATGGCATCGTCCACCACGAAGCCGGTGGAGATCGTCAGCGCCATCAGCGTGAGGTTGTTGATGGAAAAACCGGCCAGGTACATCACGCCGAAGGTGCCGATCAGCGACAGCGGCACGGCAAAGCTCGGTATCAGCGTGGCCGAGGCGCTGCGCAGGAAGACGAAGATCACCGCCACCACCAGGGCGATGGCCAGCATCAGCTCCAGCTGCATGTCGTTGACCGAGGCGCGGATGGTCACCGTGCGGTCGGTCAGCACCTGCACGTCCAGCGAGGCCGGCAGCGTCTCCTTGAGCTGGGGCAGCAGCGCCTTGATGCGGTCCACCGTCTCGATCACGTTGGCGCCGGGCTGGCGCCGGATGTTGAGGATCACGCCCGCGCGCGAGCCACCCTCGGGCGTGCCGGCCCAGGCGGCCAGGCGCGTGTTCTCGGCATCGTCCACGGTCTGGGCGATGTCGGACAGGCGCACGGGCAGGCCGTTCTTGAAGGCGATGATGAGGTTGCGGTACTCGGCCGCCGACTGCAGCTGGTCGTTGGCATCGATGGTGGAGGCGCGCGCCGGGCCGTCGAAGCCGCCCTTGGCCTGCTTGACGTTGGCGGCGGCGATGGCGGTGCGCACATCGTCCAGCGTCATGCCCAGGCCGGCCAGCGCCGTCGGGTTGGCCTGGATGCGCACGGCGGGCCGGCGACCACCCGCAATCGCCACCAGCCCCACGCCGTTGACCTGCGAGAGCTTGGGCGCCAGGCGGTTCTCCACCAGGTCATTGACGCGGATCACCGGCAGCGAGGGCGAGGTGATGGCCAGCGTGAGGATGGGCGCATCCGCCGGATTGACCTTGCTGTACAGCGGGGGCATGGGCAGGTCGCTGGGCAGCAGGTTGGCACCCGCGTTGATGGCGGCCTGCACCTGCTGCTCGGCCACGTCCATGGCCATGTCCAGCGCAAAGCGCAGCGTGATCACCGAGGCGCCGCCCGAACTGGTGGACGACATCTGCGACAGCCCCGGCATCTGGCCGAGCTGGCGCTCCAGCGGCGCGGTGACGTTGGAGGTCATCACGTCGGGGCTGGCGCCCGGGTACAGCGTGGTGACCTGGATGGTGGGGTAGTCCACCTCGGGCAGGGCCGAAATCGGCAGCAGCCGGTAGGCCAGCAGGCCGGCGATCAGCACCGCCACCATCAGCAGCGAGGTGGCGACGGGTCGCAGGATGAAGATGCGGGAAAGATTCATGGGGCCGCCTGGAAGGGCTTGCGGTCTTCAGGTGCCGGGCGCTGCTCAGCGCCCGGCAGGAGCGGGAGCCGCTGGAGCCGCCGGAGCGGCAGACGCCGGGCCGGGCGATGGCTGGGGCGAGCCCGGTGACGGCGCAGGTGCCTGGGATGCAGGCGCGGAACCTTCGGCGGCCGGTGCGCCGCTGCCGGCGCCATTGCTGCCGCCACTGTTGCCACCGCCATTGCCGCCATTGCGCAGCCCACCGCGCTCGGCGCGCAGCTTCTGCAGGTAGGCCTTGCGCTCGTCGGGGTTCATGGTCGCCAGCTTGGCGCGCACATCGGGCGGCAGATTGCGCATGCCGCGCGGCTGGCTGGAGGCGTCCTGCACGGCCTGGTCCACCTTCTGCACCTTGTCGGGCTCGATCACCGTGACCTTGGCGCCTTCGCGCAGGCGGTCAATGCCATCGACCACCACCTGCTCGCCAGGCTTGAGTTCGCCCTTGACGCTGACGCGGTCGCCATCGGTCACGCCCACGGCGATGCGCCGCTGCGTCACCGTGCCATCCTCCTGGACCAGATAGACGTAGTTGTTCTGCACGGCCGTGGTCGGCACGGTCAGCGCCTGCTCCAGCCGGTCCACTTCCAGCCTGACGTTGACGAACTGGTTGGCGAACAGCCGGCCCTCGGCATTGTCGAAGGCGGCCTTGGCCTTGATGGTGCCGGTGGCGATGTCGATGCTGTTGTCCACCGCATTCAGCCGGCCGCGCCCCAGCTGCTGCTTGAGGTCCCGGTCCCACAGCTCCACGGGCAGCTCGCGGCCCTCGGCCAGGCGCCGCGCCAGCGTGCCCACATGCGCCTCGGGCACGGAGAACACCGCATCGATGGGCTTGACCTGGGTGATGGTGACGATGCCGTTGGCATCCGAAGGGTTGACCACATTGCCCCGGTCCGCCTGGCGCAGGCCCAGCCGGCCCGCAATGGGCGCCGTGATGCGCGTGTAGCTCAGTTGCAGCCTGGCCGCATCGGCCTGGGCCTGGTCGGCGGCCACCGTGCCCTGGTACTGGCGCACCAGCGCAGCCTGGGTATCGACCTGCTGGCCGGCAATGGAATCCTGGGCCTGCAGCTCCTTGTAGCGCTGCAGGTCCAGCTGGGCGTTCTTGAGCAGCGCCTGGTCGCGCTGCAGCGTGCCCTGGATCTGGTTGAAGCTGGCCTGGAAGCTGCGCGGATCGATCTCGGCCAGCAGCTGGCCGGCCTTGACCTCGTCGCCTTCCTTGAAATGCAGGCGCAGCAACTCGCCCGACACCTTGGCGCGCACCACGGCCGTGGCGCGAGGGTTCATGGTGCCGATGGCGCTGATCAGCACGCGCATGTCGCGCCGCTCCACCACGCCCACGGACACCGGCTGCGCCTGGGCACCCATGGCGCCGGGGCCGCCAGGTCCACCCGGGCCGCCGGGGCCGCGCCGGCCGCCTCCCGCACGCCCGCCACCCGGGCCGGGCGCACCGGCCGAGGCCTGCTCGCCCTGCGCCGGCGCACGCTTGTTCCACCACCACAGCCCGCCCCCCGCCACCAAGGCCAATGCCATCACGCCCCACATCAGGGCAGGCCGTATCCGGCCACATTGGCGTACGCCGTGGGCATCTGCAACAAGGGGGCTGCTGGACAGGCGTTTCATGGTCACTGCGGGAAATCGTGGGAGGAAGCCGTGGGCCCGGCCCCGGAACGGGGCACGGCGGCGGATGCGGCTATGGTAGCCAGTCCCATGCTCTCCAAAACGAGGCAGATCGCCGTTTTACGCAGGCATTACCCCCGCTTTACCCCGGCTTTACCCGCCCTGGCCAGAGCGTTTTCGGAAACAGGTCGGCCACCCGTCGGCAGGGCCTCAGACAGGGCACGGCGCTCACAACACTGTTGACTCAGGCACGGCCAATGCGGGGCGCATCGGCCGAAAAGTCCATTGAAAACAAGGCATTGCACCCCAGCCCGGCGCAGGTCGCGCCTGTCACCCCGTTGGACTGCACCCCGCGCTTGTGGCTACGATGCGCGGCCGCCGGCCTGCAGGCGCAGGCCGCCATCCATCCGTCCCAGGAGAACACCATGACGACTGCCAACCCACGCCTGACCGACCACCCCGAAGAAGCCGCCGTGCGCGTGCCGCTGGAGCTGTACATGCGCGGCCATGCCGAGGACAACAGCGCCCACATGCGCGCCGCCTTCATGCCCACCGCCCGCATCGAAAGCGTGCGCGAAGGCCCGCTGACCTCCTGGGACATCGACACCTACTGCGCCCGCTTCAAGGGCCAGCCCGCCGCCGACGAGGCCACGCGCCGCCGCAGCATCGACGCCATCGACATCGGCGGCACGGCGGCCAGCGCCAAGATCACCCTGGTGCACGGCGCCATCACCTTCATCGACTACTTCGTGCTGCTCAAGACCGAGGCCGGCTGGAAGATTGCCAACAAGGCCTTCCATGCCCAGCCGCACTGACATCACCAGGGCTTGACATGAGCCAGCAGGCCGTAGGTCAGCGCACCAGCCAAGGTCGGCATGGCAATGCCTTTACGCACCAGGCGTGCGAGGCAGATGGCCAGCAAAGCCACGGAGATCACGGCCACCTGCCCCCAGCGGACATCGCTGACCAACAGCCCCCAGGTTGACACCACGAACAGGGCAGCGATGGCGGCGGGCCCGACACCCGCCAGCCACCTCTGCACCTTCCGGGACGCCCGTGCAGAGTGCCCTCTGCGGCGTGCCTGCCACAACGGCAACCAGCGCAGGCCAAAGGTGCCGGCACCGCACAACAGCAAGATCCAGAATGTGTACGACATGGTGATCAGCCCCTATCGGCCGTGGCCGCATGCGCCAGCGCACCGCACAGGATCGCCAGCGCCAGTGCGTGGTAGCCCGGAATGAAGCAAACCAGCACCGCGGCGACCACGGCGGCCGTGAGCACCGCACGCCACCAGCGCAGCACCCCCGCCTCCAGCAGCAGCGCAAAGAACAATGCCGGCAGAACGAAGGCCAGCCCCTCGCGGACGGCTGCCGGCCACCGATCCACCTCGCCCACCAGCGTCACCCCCATCACCGTGCCGCCCACCCAGGCCGCGTAGGCGCCAAGTTGCAGGCCCAGAAACCAGTGCTCGCGCTCGGCCTCTGGCACGCCCTGCATCTTGCTCATGGCGGTGGCAAACACCTCATCGGTCAGGCCAAAGGCCAACCAGGGCGTGGCCAGGCGCTGCCGCGGCCCCAGCACCACCTGCAGGGCCGGGCCATACAGCACATGCCGCGCATTCATCAACAGCACCGTGGGCAAAGCGGTCCACAGCCCGGCTCCCGAAGCCAGCAACGAAATCAGCAGGAACTGGCTGGCTCCGGCATAGACCAGCACGGAAGCCATCACGGCAATGGATGGAGCAAGACCCGCCTGAACGGCCGCCACGCCAAAGGAAAAAGCAATCGGCAGATAGCCTGTTGCCACGGAGAGGCTGGCGGTCAGGCCGGCAGCCAGCGGACGAGCGCCGCTCACGCCGCGCCTCCGAACCCTTTCGCCACAGGATTGCCGACAATCGTGCCGGGCAAGCCGGCCTCATTCCCAGCCAAACACATGATCGCCTCCCTCTATGAAAGAAGATCGATCAATATAGCGCCTCGACTCCCGTCACTGCAGCCCCATGCCACCCGCCTGCGGCGCCCCGTCTAACCCACCCCGCACACCAGGGGCGTGATGCCCTCGGGCCCGTCATCCTCCAGCGGCTGCGGGGGCTGGGCTGCGGCGAGCTTGCCTTCTTCCACGGTCATGCCGCGCGGCAGGGCCACGCCGTTCTTGGCGGCCAGGACCTCGGCCATGATGCTGACGGCGATTTCGGGAGGCGTCTTGCTGCCTATGTACAGGCCGATGGGGCCGCGCAGGCGCGCGAGCTGCGCGTCGCCCAGGCCGAAGTGCTCGCTCAGGCGCTGCAGGCGCAGCGCGGTGTTGCGGCGCGAGCCGATGGCGCCGACGTAGAAGGCCGGGGATTCCAGGGCTTCCATGAGGGCCAGGTCGTCGAGCTTGGGGTCGTGCGTGAGGCCGATGATGCAGGTGCGCGCATCGGCGCGCATGGTGCGCACGAGGTCGTCGGGCATCTCGCGCGACAGCTGCACGCCGGCCACGCTCCAGTGGCGGCTGTATTCCTCGCGCGGGTCGCAGACGGTGACCGCAAAGCCGTTGAACAGCGCCATGGTGGCCAGGTATTCGGACAGCTGGCCTGCGCCGATGAGCAGCATGCGGTACTCGGGACCGAAGCTGTTGGCGACCTGCTGCCCGGCATGCACCAGCGGCTCGGGTGCGTCGCTAACCTGCTGGGCGACCTGGCCCGTGGCCTTGTCCACGGTGCGCCGCACCATGCGGCCTTCGTCCAGCCATTGCACAAGTTGCTGCAGCGCAGCAGCGTCGGGATTGAATTCGAGCAGCAGCTCCAGCGTGCCGCCGCAGGGCAGGCCGAAGCGGTGGGCCTCGTCGGCGCTGACGCCGTAGCGCAGCAGCCGGGGCGCGCCGTCGCGCAGGGCGTCGGCGTCCGAGGCGTGGCTGTAGCGGGCGATCAGGTCGTCCTCGATGCAGCCGCCGGACACGGAGCCGACCACGGCGCCCGAGGCCCCCAGCGCCATGATGGAGCCGATGGGCCGGGGCGACGAGCCCCAGGTACGCACTACCGTGGCCAGCAGCGCGCGCTCGCCCTGAGCGCGCCATTGCGCGAGGTGGCGCAGAACATGAACATCCAGGTTTTCCATTGCAAATCTCCACGCCGGCACCTGGCTTGCCTGTGCAGCTGGGCGCCTGGCGCTTTTCGGCGGCTATTGTCTCTCTGCATCAAGAAGGGTGCAGCAGCATGTAAAAAGGGCTTGGTAGCGCAGGGCGAAGCATAGAAGCCACAACAAATCTGAGGCCAGAGACGCCGAGCAAGAGCCGCCTCGCGGCGAGGGCGTCGTCCCCCTCCCGCGAAGCGAGAGAGGGGGAAGCGGCGCAGCCGCTCAGGGGGAGCGCCCTAGTACCGCGAAAGCAGCCAGCCGGCGCCCAGGACGACGACGATGGCCAGCCCCCAGCACCACAGCGGGATGGCGCGGCGCGAGCGTTCCTCGGCCTCGGTGGCCGGTGCGGCATCCAGCGGCGTGGCCACGCCGGCTGCGGCGTCGTGCTCCCAGGCCTGGGCGTCCACGGTGGGCTCGATGTGGCCGGTTTCATCGGCCAGGCCGGCAGGCAGGTGGGACAGGTCGGCGGTGTCGCCTGCATCGGCAGGCGCTGCCGGCGCGCGCGGGTGGCGCTGCTGCATCAGCGTATCGAATCGTGCGAAGAAGTCGTCGGCCATGTTGCGCGCGGCGCCGTCGATCAGCCGCTGGCCCAGCTGGGCGATCTTGCCGCCGACCTGGGCCTGCACGCTGTAGCTGAGCAGGCAGCGCGGCTGGCCTGCGGCGTCAGCGGGCTCGGGAGTGAGGGTGACGTCGGCCTCGCCCTTGCCGAAGCCGGCCACGCCGCCCTGGCCTTCAAAGGCGATGCGGTAGCGCTCGGGCGGCGTGATGTCGGACAGCGTGACCTTGCCGCTGAACTTGGCCGATACCGGCCCCACCTTGACCGCCATGCCCACGGCGTACTGGTCATCGCCCTGGGGTTCGAAGCGGTCGCAGCCGGCCAGGCAGGCCTTGAGCGTTTCGGGATCGTTGAGCGCCTCCCAGGCCTGCTGCTGGCTGACGGCGAGGGAACGGCTGGCTTGCATTTCCATGGCAATTCCTTTCTGCGATGGGGGTGGCCGCAAGCGGCTCAGCGGCCTGGCGCCGCCAGCAGCCGCGCCAGGTGACCGGCCAGTTGCTGCAGCGATTCCAGGTTGTGTACCGCAAGCATGGCATGGGCATGACGATGCAGCACGGCCGCCCCCTGGGCCAGTGGGGCATACCCGTCAAAGCTCAGCAGCGGGTTGAGCCACAGCAGCCGCGCGCTGTGGCGGCGCAGCCAGGCCAGTTCGCGGTCCAGCTCGGCGGCATCGCCGGTGTCCAGGCCGTCGCTGATGATGAGCACCAGGGTGCGCCGGCCCACCAGGCCTGAAACCCGGTGGCGCGCATGCAGGCGGCGCAGTTCGCCCAGGCTGCTGCCCAGGCGCGTGCCGCCGCCAAAGTCGGCAATGGCGGCGTTGGCGCGCTCGAGCATGGCGTCGGTGTCGGCCTGGGCAAAGGCCGGGCCCAGGTCGCGCAGCTCGGTGCCGAAGCTGAAGACCTGGCGGCGCAGGCCCGCATGGCGCTGCGTGCTGGTGGCCGCGTGCAGGAAGGCCAGCAGCAGCCGCGCATAGCGCTCCATGGAGCCCGAGACATCGACCAGGGCCAGCCAGGGCAGCGGCAGGCGCCGCCGTTCGCGCCGCAGCAGCTGCAGCATTTCGCCGCCGTGGCGCGATGCCGCACGCAGGCTGGCAGCCCAGTCGGGCACCGCGCCGCGCTGGCCGGTGCGCGTGCGGCGGCTGCGGTAGCGGGGCAAGGGAAGGGCAATGTCCCGGGCCAGGCGCTGCACCAGCAGGTATTCGCTGGCGCTGAGCTGGTTGAAGTCGGCATGGCGCAGGCGGTGGCGCTCGCTGGCCGTCATGGCGGCGTCCAGCTTCAGCTCTTCATCGACGGCGGCCCTGCCCTCGCCTGCCTGGCGGGGCGACAGGGCTTCCTGCACGCGCGGGCGGTGGCGCGGCGCGGACGGCCGGGGCGCCTGCGGCAGCAACTGGGCCAGCAGTTGCCGGGCCACATCGGGATTGCGGAAGTAGGCGTCGAACAGTTCGCGGAACACGGCGCGGTCCTGGGCGTTGCTCACAAATACGGCCTCCAGCGCTGCGGCCATGTCCTCGCGCGCCAGGCCGACCAGGGACAGGGCCTGCTGGGCCAGCGCCATGCGCCCGCCATCCACGGGCACGCCCGCGCGGCGCAGCGCACGCGCAAAGCCGACCAGGTTGCCTGCCAGCTTGCCGCTGCGCGCATCGCCCAGCCAGCTGGTGCGCTCGCCCCCATCGGCGGCACCGGCGGCACCGGCTGCACCAGCCGTCACGGCGCGGGCTCCGGCGCCAGCAGTTGCTGCAGCCGCTCGGGCGTGAGCGCGGCCACGTCCTCGCGCTGCTTGAAGAGGATGCCGGCCGTGTCGTGCACGACTTCGGGATCGACCACCAGGGTGTCCAGCGCCACCAGGGCCTTGGCCCATTCCACGCTTTCGGCAATGCCGGGCACCCGCTGGAAGGCGTCGGCAAAGGGCTGGCTGCGCAGCCGCCCCACGAAGCTCGCCACCTGGGCCGTCAGGACCTGCCCGGCCCCAGGTACCAGGGCGCGCACGATGGCCAGCTCGCGCTCGCGCCCGGGATAGTCCAGCCAGTGGTAGAGGCAGCGGCGCTTGACGGCGTCGTGCAGGTCGCGCGTGCGGTTGCTGGTGAGCACGGTCACGGGCGGCACGCGTGCCGCCACCGTGCCCAGCTCGGGAATGCTGACCTGGTACTCGCCCAGGTACTCCAGCAGGAAGGCCTCGAAGGGCTCGTCGGCGCGGTCGATCTCGTCGATCAGCAGCACGGCGCCGGGCTCGGGCTGCTGCAGGGCCTGCAGCAGCGGGCGGCTTACCAGGTAGCGCTCCTGGTAGACCTCCTGCTCTGCGCGCTGCAGTCGGTCCTGCTGCGGTGCGGCCGCGGGCTGCGCCGAAGCCAGCTCGGCCGCGCGCAGGTGCAGCAGCTGGGCCGCGTAGTTCCATTCATACAGCGCCTCGCGCTGCTCCATGCCGTCATAGCACTGCAGCCGGATCAGGCGGCGCTCCAGCACGCGCGCCAGCGCCTGGGCCAGCGCGGTCTTGCCCACGCCGGGCTCGCCCTCCAGCAGCAGCGGCCGCTGCAGCCGCAGGGCCAGGAAGACGGCCGTGGCCAGGCGCCGGTCGGCGAAATAGCCTTCGGCCTGCAGCGCGGCGACCAGGGCGTCTATGGAGGCAATGGCTTGCTCGGGAACCTTCATTCAGTCCTTATCCAATCGTCATGGAACTGCGCTTCGTCTGCGCTGCGCAAAACTGGCGCAATCCAACTCAGGGACACCGAGGAAGGGCCGCCCCGCACCGAGGGTGTCGTCCCCCTTCAAGGGGGAAGGCGCGAAGCGACTCAGGGGGTCACCATAGTCACCCCAGCATCTGCGATACCGCACGCTGCGTCTGCACGCTGATCAACTGCGCCCGGTAGCGCGCGCTGGCATGCAGGTCGCTGTTGAGGTCGGCATGGTCGATCAGCACCTGGGCGGCCGCGTCAGGCGTGAAGCTCTGGTTGAGCGCGGCCTCCAGCCCCGTGTGGCGGAACACGCTGAGCCCGGCGCCCGTGATGGCCACGCGCACGCCGCTGTCGGTCTGGGCGACGAAGACGCCCACCAGGGCGAAGCGCGAGGCGGGCTGCTTGAACTTGAGGTAGGCGGCCTTCCTCGGCACGGGAAAGCGCACGGCCGTGATCAGCTCGCCGCTGCCCAGCGCCGTGGTGTACATGCCCTGGAAGAAGTCGTCGGCCGCGATCTCGCGCCGGTCGGTGACGACGGTGGCGCCCAGGCCCAGCACGGCGCTGGGGTAGCAGGCAGCGGGGTCGTTGTTGGCCAGCGAGCCGCCGATGGTGCCGCGCGCACGCACCTGGCGGTCGCCGATGCCGCCGGCCAGCTCGGCCAGGGCCGGGATGGCGGCCTGGACCTGCGGGTTGGCGGCCACGTCGGCGTGGCGTGTCATGGCGCGGATTTCCACGGTCTGGCCGTTGACGGCGATGCCGGCCAGGCCCTGGACGCGGTTCAGGTCCACGATCTGTTCGGGCCGCGCCAGGCGCAGGCGCATCGATGGCAGCAGGCTTTGCCCGCCGGCCAGGTACTGGCCGCCCTGGGCGGCCAGGGCAGCGGCGTCGGCCGTGGTGCCAGGGGCTTCATAGGTGAATGGGTACATGGCGCTCTCCTCAGGAGGTGGCTGCGGCGTCGATGGCCGACCAGACACGGTGCGGGCTGGCCGGCATGTCCAGGTCCCTGACACCCAGGGGATGCAGTGCGTCAAGCACGGCATTGATGACGGCGGGCGGCGAGCCTATGGCCCCCGCCTCGCCGCAGCCCTTGGTGCCCAGCGGGTTGTGCGTGCAGGGCGTGCAGACGGTGCCGAGCTTGAATTCGGGGAAATCGTCGGCGCGCGGCATGGCGTAGTCCATGAAGCTGCCGGTGAGCAGCTGGCCGGTCTCGCGGTCGTAGACGCAGTTTTCCAGCAGCGCCTGGCCTATGCCCTGGGCCACGCCGCCGTGCACCTGGCCCTCGACGATCATGGGATTGATGATGGTGCCGAAGTCGTCCACGGCGCTGAAGCGGTCCACGCGCACCACGCCCGTGGCCGGGTCCACCTCGACCTCGCAGATGTACGTGCCTGCGGGAAAGGTGAAGTTGGTGGGGTCGTAGAAGGCGGTTTCGTTGAGGCCGGGCTCCAGCTTGTCCAGCGGGTAGTTGTGCGGCACATAGGCGGTGAGCGCGATCTGGGCGAAGGGGATTTTCTTGTCGGTGCCGCGCACCGTGAACTCGCCGCCTGCGAAGTCGATGTCGGCGTCGCTGGCCTCCATCAGGTGGGCCGCGATCTTCTTGGCCTTGGCCTCGATCTTGTCCAGCGCCTTCATGATGGCCGCGCCGCCCACGCTGATGGAGCGCGAGCCATAGGTGCCCATGCCGAACGGCACACGGCCCGTGTCGCCGTGGACGATGTCCACGTTCTCCACGGGTATCCCCAGGCGCGCGGCCACCACCTGGGCGAAGGTGGTCTCGTGCCCCTGGCCATGGCTGTGCGAGCCCGTGAACACGGTGACGCTGCCCGTGGGGTGCACGCGCACCTCGCCGCATTCGAAGAGGCCGGCCCGCGCGCCCAGGGCGCCTGCGATGTTGCTGGGCGCCAGGCCGCAGGCCTCGATGTAGCTGCTGTAGCCCAGGCCGCGCCTGAGGCCCCGCGCCTCGCTGTCGGCACGGCGCGCGGCAAAGCCGGCCACGTCGGCCAGGGCCTCGGCCTTGTCCATGCAGGCGCCGTAGTCGCCCACGTCGTACTGCAGGGCCACGGGCGTCTGGTAGGGGAAGCTGGTGACGAAGTTGCGCCGCCGTATCTCGGCCTGGGACAGGTTCAGCTGCCAGGCGCAGCGGCTGACCAGGCGCTCCAGCAGGTAGGTGGCCTCGGGCCGGCCCGCGCCCCGGTAGGCATCGACGGGCGCGGTGTGGGTGAACCAGGCATCGACTTCCACATAGACCTGGGGCGTGGCGTACTGGCCGGCCAGCAAGGTGGCATAGAGGATGGTGGGCACGGCGCTGGCGAAGGTGCTCAGGTAGGCGCCCAGGTTGGCATCCGTGTGCACGCGCATGGCCAGGAACTTGCCGCTGGCGTCCATGGCCATCTCGGCATGGCTGACGTGGTCGCGGCCATGGGCGTCGGTGAGGAAGGACTCGCTGCGGTCGGCCGTCCACTTGATGTTGCGGTTGAGCTTTCGCGCACCCCAGGTCAGGCAGACATCCTCGGCATACAGGAAGATCTTGGAGCCGAATCCGCCGCCCACGTCGGGCGCGATCACGCGCACCTTGTGCTCGGGCAGGCCCATGACGAAGGCCGTCATCAGCAGCCGCTCGACGTGCGGGTTCTGGTTGGCCACGTACAGCGTGTACTCGTCATTGGCGCGGCTGTAGCTGCCGATGGCCGCGCGCGGCTCCATGGCGTTGGGAACCAGGCGGTTGTTGACCAGGTCCAGCTGGGCGATGTGGGCGGCACCGGCGAACACGGCATCCACGGCGGCCTTGTCGCCGATGGCCCATTTGTAGCAGTGGTTGTCGGGGGCGATGTCGTGCACCACCGCGCCGGGCACGCTGCCGGCCGCGGCGTCGGCCACCAGCACCACGGCGGGCAGCGGGTCGTAGTCCACCTCCACCAGCTCGGCCGCGTCGCGCGCCTGCTCCAGCGTCTCGGCCACGACCATGGCGACCTGGTCACCCACGTAGCGCACGGTGTCCAGCGCCAGGATGGGATGCGGCGGCTCCTTCATGGGCTCGCCGTTGGTGCTGGTGATCAGCCAGCCGCAGGGCAGGCCGTTGATCTTGTCGGCCGCCACGTCGGCGCCCGTGAGCACGCCGATGACGCCGGGCGCGGCCTTGGCCGCGTCGGTGGACACGGAGCGCACGCGCGCATGCGCGTGCGGCGAGCGCACAAACACCGCATGGGCCTGGGCGGCCAGCGCGATGTCGTCGGTGTACTGGCCCGCGCCCGTGAGGAAGCGGTAGTCCTCCTTGCGCTTGACGGGCTCGCCGATGTGGGGGAGCTTGGAAAAGTCGGATGCACCCATGGCTGTCTCCTTGTGGTGACCTGCGGCGCTCAGGCCGCAGGCCCTGCCATGGCCTGGCTGCCCTTTTTCACGGCGGCCACGATGTTCTGGTAGCCCGTGCAGCGGCACAGGTTGCCCTCCAGCGCCTCGCGGATCTCGCGATCGCCCGCGCACGGCTGGCGCTGGCACAGGTCCACGGCGCTCATGACCATGCCCGGCGTGCAAAAGCCGCATTGCAGGCCGTGGCACTCCTTGAAGGCCGCCTGCATGGGGTGCAGGCCGCCGTCGATATCCGCCAGCCCTTCGATGGTGCGCACCTCGCAGCCTTCGGCCTGCACGGCCAGCATGGCGCAGGACTTGACGGCGTGGCCGTCGACGATGACGGTGCAGGCACCGCACTGGCTGGTGTCGCAGCCCACATGCGTGCCGGTCAGGCGCAGGTGCTCGCGCAGCGCATGCACGAGCAAGGTGTTGGGTGGAACGTCGATGCGCTGCGCGCGCCCGTTGACGGTGAGCTGGACATTCATCGTGCTGTCTCCTGCCTGTGTTCGGCGGTGATCTGGAACGTGGGGGAACGCCGGAAACCTCGCCTGCCATGGTCGCCCTGCCCGCAGGCGCCCGTTCTAGGGTTGACCCGCAAGCCCGGGCCGGGCGGCGCGGATATTCTCAAAATGACACAGTCGTCACCGCAGCCGCAGCCCGCACCGCTTGCGCCTGCGCCCCCGGCTTCGACCGTGCCCGCCTGCCAGCCCGTTCGCAATCCCTTGCCAGCCAGCCACAGGAGTCCCCGCCCCATGTTCGCCCTGAGCCCCGACGCCGCGCAGCCCTGCCCCGCCGATCCGCGCCACGCGCAGATCGCCCGGGCCCGCAGCCTGGCCTTCGGCGAGCAGGCGCTGGCCGGCATGCCGCCTGCCACTCTGCCCGCCCCCCCTGCCGGCATCGCGCCCTGGCTGTGGCGCTCCTGGCAGCGCTGCCTGGCGGCAGGCCGCCGCCCGGGCGAGCGCGTGGTCTACGAAGCACTGGGGCCGCATGCGCTGCGCCAGGCACGTGACGGCCACGAGGCGCTGCTGCAGGCGGCGCACCCCGTGATGACCCAGCTGGTGGGCGCCGTGGGCGCCATGCGCTACTTCAGCCTGCTGACCGATGCGCACGGCACCGTGCTGGACGTGCAGGGGCCGCTGGACCGCAGCGACATCCGCGTGCAGGCCATCGCCCGTGTGGGCGTGGACCTGTCCGAGCAGGGCGTGGGCACCACCGCCATCGGTGCGGCCCTGGCCGAGCACGGCCCCGTCTGGCTGCACCGGGCCGAGCATTTCTTCGAGGCCAACCGCCACTACAGCTGCGCGGGCGCACCGCTGTACGCCCCGGACGGCCGCTGCCTGGGCATGCTGGACATCACGGGCGTGGACGTGCCCGAGCGGCCCGAGCTGATGCACCTGGCGCTGCGCTGCGCCCGCGCCATCGAGGACCGGCTGCTGCGCGCCCTGCCCCACGCGCTGCTGCTGCACCTGAACTGGCCCGGCGGGCCTCTGGGACAGGAGGGCGAAGGCCTGCTGGCCGTGGACGCCGAAGGGCATGTGGCGGGCAGCAATACCCTGGCGCGCCAGCTGGTGCCCCAGCCGCTGGCGCAGCCGGGCCAGCCGCTGCACTGCAGCGAACTGCTGGCCATGCCCTGGACGGCGCTGGTGGAGCATGCGCGCCAGCGCCCCAACGAACCGCTGCGCCTGCCGCTGTGGTCGGGCCTGCGGCTGCAGGCACTGGTGCAGCCCGGGCCCCAGCTGCGCCAGCTGCTGCCTGCGCTGGGCACGGCGGCACTCGCTGCCGCCGCCCAGGCCAGCCCGCTGCGCGCCAGCGAGGGCGTGCTGATCGAGCAGGCCCTGCAGGATGCCCAGGGCAATGTGACCCGGGCCGCCCGCGCGCTGGGCATCAGCCGGGCCACGATGTACCGAAAACTGGGCGCCCGCAGGCCCCGCGCGACAACCTGAACGGGACGTTTCCTCGGGTTCACACGGATTTCTTTTAGGGGGAGCAGGCCGCCTGCGGCGTTCGGGTCTCCGTAGAATCGACGGCTTTGGTCCATGCGCCGACAAGAGCGCTGCGCGCCGGCCTACAGGCCGGCGTACGGCGACGGACCCAATACAGCCTACTTTTTGGAGACACCATGCAGGCTTTGCTCAAATTCTCAAGAGGGGTCGACTGGCTCAACAGCCTGGTCGGGCGATGCCTTATCTGGCTGATCCTGGCCTCGACGGTCATCAGCGGCATCAATGCCATCGTGCGCAAGGTGTTGCACACCAGCTCGAACGCCTACCTCGAAGTGCAGTGGTACCTGTTCGCCGCCTCCTTCCTGCTGGCCGCCGGATATACGCTGCTGCAGGGCGAGCACGTGAAGGTGGATGTGATCGCCAGCCGTCTGTCCAAGCGCACGCAGATCTGGATCGACATCTTCGGCTTCGTCTTTTTCCTGACCCCCATGGCGCTGGCCATCCTGTGGTTCGGCACGCCGTTCGTGATCCAGGCCATGCAGACCGGCGAGATGTCGGGCAATGCAGGCGGCCTGGTGCGCTGGCCCGTCTACCTGATGATTCCCCTGGGCTTCGGGCTGCTGCTGCTGCAGGGCATGTCGGAGCTGATCAAGCGCATCGCCTTCCTGAAGGGCCTGATCGACGATCCCACGGCCAAGAAGGGCGAGAAGACCGCAGAGCAAGACCTGGCCGAAGCCCTGCGCGGGCTGGCAGGAGCCAAGGACAAAAGCGGGCAAGGCGCCTGATCGGGGAAACAGACATCATGGAATTCGTGATCCACAACCTGGCCCCGATCATGTTCGCGGGGCTGATACTTTTCCTGCTCGTGGGATTTCCCGTGGCATTCAGCCTGGGCGCCTGCGGACTGTTCTTCGCCTTTGTCGGCATCGAACTGGGCGTGCTGCCCGAAGCCCTGCTGCAGGCCCTTCCGCTGCGCATCTTCGGCATCATGCAGAACGAGACGATGCTGGCCATACCGTTCTTCACCCTCATGGGGCTGATACTGGAGCGAAGCGGCATGGCCGAGGACCTGCTGGAGACCGTGGGCCAGCTCTTCGGCCCCGTGCGCGGCGGCGTGGCCTTTGCGGTGATCTTCGTGGGCGCGCTGCTGGCGGCGACCACGGGCGTGGTCGCGGCATCGGTGATCTCCATGGGCCTGATCTCCCTGCCCATCATGATGCGCTACGGCTATGACCGCCGGGTCGCCTCGGGCGTGATCGCGGCCTCGGGCACGCTGGCGCAGATCATTCCGCCGTCCCTGGTGCTGATCGTGCTGGCCGACCAGCTGGGCCGCAGCGTGGGCGACATGTACAAGGGCGCCTTCCTGCCGGGCCTGATGCTGACGGGCTTCTATGCGCTGTTCATCGTCGTGCTGGCCATCTTCAAGCCCGCCATGGTGCCCGCCCTGCCGCCCGAGGCGCGCACGCTGCGCGAGCCCAATGGCAACTCCGGCCTGCCCTCCACCCTGGTGCTGACCGTGCTGTGCGTGGCGGCCTCGATGGTGGTCGCCCAGTACATGCCCCAGCTGCACACCTGGTGGTCCGGCGATGTGGTGGAGAAGGTCGCTCTGGACGAGACCATCGTGGTGTCCATGTGCTTCGGCGTGGCGCTGGCCTTCATTGCCGCCATGTTCAACAAGCTCACGGGCCTGCACCTGCTCAGCCGCATGGCCGAGCGCGTGACCTTCGTGCTGATCCCGCCGCTGCTGCTGATCTTCCTGGTGCTGGGCACCATCTTCCTGGGCGTGGCAACCCCCACCGAAGGCGGCGCCATGGGCGCGCTGGGCGCGGCCGTCATGGCCTTCGTGCGCGGCCGCCTGAGCATGGACCTGCTCAAGCAGGCGCTGATGTCCACCACCAAGCTGTCGTGCTTCGTGATGTTCATCCTGATCGGCGCGACCATGTTCGGCCTGACCTTCCAGGGCGTGGACGGCCCCAAGTGGGTGGAGGAGCTGCTGGTGTCCCTGCCCGGCGGCGAGATCGGCTTCCTGATCGTGGTCAACATCATGATCTTCGTGCTGGCCTTCTTCCTGGACTTCTTCGAGCTGTCCTTCATCGTCGTGCCGCTGCTGGCCCCCGTGGCCGACAAGCTGGGCATCGACCTGGTCTGGTTCGGCGTGCTGCTGGCCGTGAACATGCAGACCTCGTTCATGCACCCGCCCTTCGGCTTCGCGCTGTTCTTCCTGCGCAGCGTGGCACCGGCCAAGGCCTACGTGGACAAGGTCACCAAGAAGATGACCGAGCCCGTGACCACCATGCAGATCTATGCGGGCGCCATCCCCTTCCTGCTGATCCAGCTGGTCATGGTGGCCCTGATCATCATCTTCCCCGGCATCGTCTCCAGCGGGCTGGACAAGAAGGTGGAGTACGACCTGGACAAGGTGCGCCAGGAGATGGAGGCATCCATGCCCGAGGCCATCGACTTCAACGACCCCATGTTCAACGGCGACGGCGCGAACCAGCCCCCCGCACCCGAGGGCACCCCTGGCGAGCCCTCGGCCCCGGCGGGCGGTGAGGACGATGCGCTCAAGGCGCTGCAGGACCAGCTGCAGCGCGAGCAGCCGGCCACGCCGGGCGAGAGCAAGTCCGGCAGCTGATCGCAGGCTCCCTCAAGGACAGCAAAGGCCCCGCAACCGCGGGGCCTTTTTTCGTTCGGACCCCGGCGTGCGCCGGTCCCCTGCGCGCATGAAAAAAGCCGGGCAGTGCCCGGCTTTCTTTCGCGCATGACGCCCGAGGGCGCCGCGACTTCACAGCTTCTGCGCCGACATGAAGGCGTCGTAGCGCGCCTCGGCGAAGCGGAACCACAGCACCTCGTCGCGCTGGAAGTTGCGGTAGTCGCTGTAGATCTTCTTCCATGCAGGGTTTTTCTCGGCCAGCTCCGCATAGACCGCCATGGTGGTCTTGTAGGAGGCATCGAGCACGGTCTGCGGGAAGGCCAGCACCTTGGCCTTGCTGGCCACCAGTTGCTTGAGCGCGCCTGGATTGCGCGCGTCGTAGCGGGCCTGGGTGACCACATGGGCCTCGTGCGAGGCGGCCTGCACCATGGCGCGCTGCTCGGGCGTCAGCGCGGCCAGCGCCTTCTGGTTCACGTAGAACTCGAGGTTCAGGCTGCCTTCCCACCAGCCGGGGTAGTAGTAGAACGGCGCGACCTTGTTGAAGCCCAGCTTGAGGTCGTCATAGGGGCCGATCCATTCGGCCGCATCGATGGTGCCCTTTTCCAGCGCCTGGTAGATTTCGCCACCCGGGATGTTCTGGGGCACGCCGCCCATGCGCTCGATGATCCGGCCCGCGAAGCCGCCGATGCGGAACTTCAGGCCCTTGATGTCCTCGGTCGTCTTGACCTCCTTGCGGAACCAGCCTCCCATCTGGGCGCCGGTGTTGCCGCCCAGGAAGTTGACGATGCCGTATTCGGCATAGAACTCGCGCATCAGCTTGCCGCCGTTGCCGTCCACGTTCCAGGCCGTGAGCTGGCGCGAGTTCATGCCGAACGGAATGGCGCCGCCGATGGCAAAGGCCTCGTTCTTGCCGAAGAAGTAGTAGGGCGCCGTGTGCGCGATCTCCACCGTGCCGTTTTGCACGCCATCGACCACGCCGAAGGCGGGCATCAGCTCGCCGGCCGCATGCACCGACACCTCGAACTTGCCGCCCGACATTTCCTTGATCGCCTTGGAAAACACCTCGGCAGAGCCGTAGATGGTGTCCAGCGAACGCGGAAAGCTGGACGCCAGGCGCCAGCGCACCGCCGCCTGCGCATGAACGGCTGGCGCCGCTGCGGCAGTCAATACGCCGGCCAGACCGGCGTGCTTGAGTGCTTTTCTTCTGTCCATCTCTGTCTCCTCCTGATTCGCTCTGCTTGAGAGCATTCAAAAAAGGCCGGACTGCTCTTGGCAGCTCGGCCCACATACATCATCGGAACAAAAAAGCCCGCCGTCCCCGCTGCATTTCGCAGAGGGGACGCGGGCTTGGCCTGCAGGCGTGGAAGGCATGGACCGTCCTTGTGCGTGCTGCTGGCTGCAGACCTGCTTACAGCTTGGCCGTGGTCATGTAGCTGTTGTAGCGGAACTCCGAGAAGCGCTCCCACAGCAGCTGGTCGCGCTGGAAGGTGCGCAGGCTCTGGTTGATCTTCTTGAACATGGGCGACTTGGCGTCATGCTCGGCCATGATCTCCATGACGGCCTTGTAGCCGGCATCCATGAAGTCCTTGGGGAAGGCCTTGAGCTGGGTCTTGTCGGCCACCAGCTTCTTGAGCGCCACGGGGTTGTTGGCGTCGTACTTGGCCGTCATGTCGCGCGCTGCCACGTTGCAGGCCGCATCGACCATGGCCTTGTACTCGGGCGACAGGGCCGCATACGCCTTGGTGTTGATGAAGAACTCCAGCTCGGCGCCGCCTTCCCACCAGCCGGGGTAGTAGTAGTAGGGAGCGACCTTGTTGAAGCCCAGCTTCTGGTCGTCGTACGGACCCACGAATTCCACGGCATCCAGCGTGCCCTTTTCAAGCGCCTGGTAGACCTCGCCCACGGGCATGTTCTGCGCGACCACGCCGAGCTTGAGCATGGCGTCGCCGAACAGGCCGCCGCCCAGGCGCATCTTCAGGCCCTTGAGATCGGCCACCGACTTGATCTCCTTGCGGAACCAGCCGCCCATCTGGGTGCCCGTGTTGCCTGCGCTCTGGCTCTTGATGTTGTACTGGGCATAGAACTCGTCCATGAGCTTGCGGCCGCCGCCGTGCTCCATCCATGCATCCATCTGGCGCGCCGTCAGGCCGAAGGGCACGGCGCAGCCGAAGGCGAAGATGTAGTCCTTGCCGGTGAAGTAGTAGGGCGCCGTCAGCGCCATCTCGATGGTGCCGTTCTGGATGCCGTCGACCACGCCGAAGGCGGGCATCAGCTCACCGGCCGCATGCACCGAGACTTCGAACTTGCCGCCCGACATCGCCTTGAGCGTCTTGGAGAACATTTCGGCCGAGCCGAAGATGGTGTCCAGCGACTTGGGAAAGCTCGCGGCCAGACGCCAGCGGACCGCCTCCTGGGCGTGG
Source organism: Delftia sp. WSY_10 (assembly GCF_043104705.1). Classification (NCBI taxonomy): domain Bacteria; kingdom Pseudomonadati; phylum Pseudomonadota; class Betaproteobacteria; order Burkholderiales; family Comamonadaceae; genus Delftia; species Delftia sp. WSY_10. The sequence goes on from NZ_JBICKY010000057.1 coordinate 353,444, forward strand.
ACTGCGGGTGCGGCTCCCACAGCCAGCACGCCGGCGATTCCCGCATGTTTGATGATCGAACGACGGTCCATGAATGTCTCTCCGCGATGTGTTGTCAGTCAGAAAAAGCCACCACCACCCCTTGCTGCGCAAGGTCCGCTGCCCCTCCGAGGGGCCGCTTCTGCCTTGGGGGCCCGGCGGCAAAAAAAACGCACGTTCGCACGTGCATTCACACTGTATCAGGTGGTATCGATTCTAAAAACGCCGCAAAGCAAGCGCGGACGGGGTTTTCCCCCGCGTAGTCCTGCTCGGCATGCGCGATGCGCCCCATCGCGGGGCACAGGCCCGTCCCATCTTCAGGCCACGGCGCGCTCAGGCGCCAGGTGGGCGCGCACCGACGCCTCGATGCCGGCCGCGTCCAACCCCTGCAGGGCCAGCAGCCTGGCGGGATCGCCGTGCTCGATGAACTCGTCGGGCAGGCCCAGCTGCAGCAGCTGTCGCGTAATGCCGGCAGCCTGCAGCGACTCGGCCACGGCGCTGCCTGCGCCACCCATGATGCAGCCCTCTTCCACGGTGACGATGAGCTCGTGCGTGGAGGCCACCTGGCGCAGCAGTTCCTCGTCCAGCGGCTTGGCCCAGCGCATGTTGACCACGGTGGCGTCCAGCGCCTCGGCTGCGGTCAGCGCGGGATACAGCAAGGTGCCGAAGGCCAGGATGGCGACCTTCTTCGCCGCCGATTCGCGGCGCACCTCGCCCTTGCCGAAGGGCAGCCCCTGCAGGCTCTCCAGCGGGGCCACGCCCACGCCCGCCCCACGCGGGTAGCGCACGGCCACCGGATGGTCCTGCTCGTAGGCCGTGGTGAGCAGTTGGCGGCATTCGCGCTCGTCGGCCGGGCAGGCCATGCTCATGTGGGGAACGCAGCGCACGAAGGCAATGTCGTAGGCACCGGCATGCGTGGCGCCGTCGGCGCCGACCAGGCCCGCACGGTCCAGCGCAAAGACCACGGGCAGCTTTTGCAGCGCCACGTCATGGATCAGCTGGTCGTAGGCGCGCTGCAGGAAGGTCGAGTAGATGGCGACCACGGGCTTGAGCCCCTCGCAGGCCATGCCGGCCGCGAAGGTGACGGCATGCTGCTCGGCAATGCCCACGTCGTAGTAGCGGCCCGGAAAGCGCTTGTGGAATTCCACCATGCCCGAGCCCTCGCGCATGGCCGGCGTGATGCCCACCAGGCGCTGGTCCTTGTCCGCCATGTCGCACAGCCACTGGCCGAAGACCTGGGTGAAGGTCTGCTTCGGGGGCGTGGCCGGCTTGACCAGGCCCACGCTGGGGTCGAACTTGCCGGGGCCGTGGTAGGCCACGGGGTCGGCCTCGGCCAGCTTGTAGCCCTGGCCCTTCTTCGTGACCACGTGCAGGAACTGCGGGCCCTTGAGGCTCTTGATGTTCTCCAGCGTGGGGATCAGCGAGTCCAGGTCATGCCCGTCGATGGGGCCGATGTAGTTGAAGCCGAAGTTCTCGAACAGCGTGGCCGGCACGACCATGCCCTTGGCCTGTTGCTCCAGCCGCTTAGCCAGCTCCAGCAGCGGCGGCACCTGCTTGAGCACGCTCTTGCCCATGTCGCGCGCCTTGGCATAGAACTGCCCGCTCATGAGCTGGGCCAGGTAGCGGTTGAGCGCGCCCACGGGCGGGCTGATGCTCATGTCGTTGTCGTTGAGGATGACCAGCAGGTTGGCATCGGTCACGCCGGCGTTGTTCAGCGCCTCGAAGGCCATGCCGGCCGTCATGGCGCCGTCGCCGATGACGGCGATGGCGCGGCGGTCCTCGCCCTTTTGCTTGGCGGCCAGGGCCATGCCCAGGGCGGCCGAGATGCTGGTGGAGGAGTGGGCCGTGCCGAAGGTGTCGTACTCGCTCTCGGCGCGCTGCGGAAAGCCCGACAGGCCGCCGAACTGGCGCAGCGACGCCATGCGCTCGCGCCGGCCCGTGAGGATCTTGTGCGGATAGGTCTGGTGGCCCACGTCCCAGACGACGCGGTCGTAGGGCGTGTCGAACACCGCATGCAGCGCCACCGTCAGCTCCACCGTGCCCAGGTTGGAACTCAGATGCCCGCCGGTCTTGGAGACGCTGTCGAGCACATAGGCACGCAGCTGCTGGGCCAGGGTCTTGAGTTCGGCACGCGACAGACGCCTCAGATCCGCGGGATCGTCGATGGTCTGCAGCAGGGAGTAGGTGTTCGTGGTCATGCTAGATATCTTGATGGCCGCAAGACCATCGCCCATATTTTCGTATCAGTTGCCTGTGGCATCGAACGCCACCCTTGCAAGTAGCGCGCCCCCACCAAGGGACACCGAGCAAGGGCCGCCCCGCAGCGAGGGTGTCGTCCCCCTCCCCCGCGAAGCGGGTAGAGAGGGGGAAGGCGCGAAGCGACTCAGGGGGTGCTTCATTGTCAGTGAGTGCGGCTCACGACCATGTCGGCCAGTGCCGCCAGGGCCCGCGTGTCCGGCAGGCCGCTGCGCGCCAGCGCCGCGTGCGCCAGGGCGCACAGCTCGTCGGCATGGGCGCGGGCCTGGTCCAGGCCCAGCAGCGAGACGTAGGTCGGCTTGTCGTTGGCCGCGTCCTTGCCGGCCGTCTTGCCCAGGGTGGCCGAGTCGGCCACCACGTCGAGGATGTCATCCACCACCTGGAAGGCCACGCCCAGCGCCTGCCCGTAGTCGGACAGCGCCTGCCAGGCCTGGGCATCCACGCCCTCCTTGCAGGCTGCGCCCATGAGCACGCTGGCATGCAGCAGGGCGCCGGTCTTGAGGCGGTGCATCTCGCGCAGTTGGGCCTCGCTCAGTTGCAGGCCCACGCTGGCCAGGTCAATGGCCTGGCCACCGGCCATGCCCTGCGCGCCTGCGGCACGGCCCAGCAGCCGGCACAGCCGTGCCTGCAGCGTATCGGGCATGCCGTCAGCCTCGTCGGGCGCGGGCACGAGCAGCTCGAAGGCCAGTGCCTGCAGCGCGTCGCCGGCCAGCAGGGCCGAGGCCTCGCCGAACTGCACATGGACCGTGGGCTTGCCACGGCGCAGCACGTCGTTGTCCATGCAGGGCATGTCGTCGTGCACCAGCGAATAGGCATGGATCAGTTCCACGGCGCAGCCGGCACGCACGGCGGCCGACGGCAGGCCGGCCACGGCCTCGGCCGCAGCCCAGACCAGCAGCGGGCGCAGGCGCTTGCCGCCATCGAGCACGGCGTATCGCATGGCTTCGCCCAGGCCGGCCGGCGCATCCACGCCCACCCATTGGGACAGCGCGCTTTCGGTGCGCGCCAGGCGGTCGTTCATCCAGCAGGGAAAATCCAGCGCGCCAAGGCCCGGCGCCTGGGAAACATCGGAAGCGGAAGTCATCAGGGCACTCATGGCAATCTTCAATCCTGGCTCCAAGGGGCCAGGGTCCCCTCGTCAAGCACCTTGACCTGCTCCTGCACCGCGTCGAGCTGGCCACGGCAGTAGCCGAGCAGCTGCGCCGCGCGCTGGTAGCCGGCCAGCATCTGCTCCAGAGGCAGCTGGCCCGACTCGATCTGCGCGATGAGCTGCTCCAGCTCCTGCAGCGCGGATTCGTAACTGGTGGGCTCGGCGGGAGCCTTGGGGGCAGCCTTGGGCATGTGGCGTTGGCAGTGCGTTGTGGGGAACCGACGATTCTAGGCGTCCCTCCGCGACCGCGCCGCCAATAACCGGACAGCCCTTGACAGGCGCCATCGGCCGCTTGCAATACACGTACCGGGCATCCGGAAATAACCCCACGGGCTATAATCCCATTCCCCGCCAAACCGGCCCCTTGCCTAGGCATGCGGTCGGGCTCACCGACAAGACAGGACGCCTCGGGCGCCGCTTGTTTTCAAGTCGTGAAGCCTGTCTCCATGTCCAGGAACGGCCGGTTTTGCTTTTTCCAATCCCGTGCGCACGCGCACCCTCCCTGTGGGGAGTCTTTAGGTCAGGTCATCCATGTCTGATTTAAGTCTTCAACTGCAGCAGGCCGCAAGCCAACTACCAGTTTCCAGCTACTTCGACCCTGCGCTGTTCCAGCGTGAGTTGGAGACCATCTTTCAACGCGGCCCGCGCTACGTGGGCCACCAACTGGCCGTTCCCGAGATAGGCGACTACTACGCCCTGCCTCAGGAAAAGGAAGGCCGGGCTCTGGTGCGCAACGCCAGGGGGCAGGTGGAGCTGATCTCCAACGTCTGCCGCCACCGCCAGGCCGTGATGCTCAAGGGCAGGGGCAACCTGATGACTGAAGGCAAGGGCCATGCGGGGGGCAACATCGTCTGCCCGCTGCACCGCTGGACCTACAGCACCAGCGGCGAGCTGCTGGGCGCACCGCACTTCAGCCACGATCCCTGCCTGAACCTGAACAACTACCGGCTGCGCGAGTGGAACGGCCTGCTGTTCGAGGACAACGGCCGCGACATCGAGGCCGACCTCGCCGGCATGAAGCTGCGCGAGCAGCTGAGCTTCGAGGGCTTCGTGCTCGACCATGTCGAGATGCACGAGTGCAACTACAACTGGAAGACCTTCATCGAGGTCTACCTCGAGGACTACCACGTGGGCCCGTTCCATCCGGGCCTGGGCAACTTCGTGACCTGCGATGACCTGCAGTGGGAGTTTTCCAGGGAGTACTCGGTGCAGACCGTGGGCGTGGCGCCCGGCTTTGCCCGGCCCGGCTCGGACACCTACAGGAAGTGGCACGACGTGCTGCTGGCCTACCGCAACGGCGAGCTGCCCGAACGCGGAGCGATCTGGCTGACCTACTACCCGCACATCATGGTGGAGTGGTATCCGCACGTGCTCACGGTCTCGACCCTGCACCCGCTGGCCGTGGACCGGACACTGAACGTGGTCGAGTTCTACTACCCCGAAGAGATCGCCGCCTTCGAGCCCGAATTCGTGCAGGCGCAAAAGGCCGCCTACATGGAGACCTGCATCGAGGACGACGAGATCGGCGAGCGCATGGACGCCGGCCGCAGGGCGCTGTACGAGCGCGGCGACAACGAGGTCGGCCCCTACCAGAGCCCCATGGAAGACGGCATGCAGCACTTCCATGAGTGGTATCGCGGCGTGATGGGTGACGCAGTCCCCGCACGCTGATCGGCTCCGGCTCTTCCGACGGCCCGCATTCGTGCGGGCCGTCTGTATTGGGCCTCCGGCATTGGGCCTCCTGCATTGGGCCTCCTGCATTGGGCCTCCTGCATCGGGCCGCCTTCATCGAGCGGCAGGCCCGCCGCACAGCTCTTCTGAATGCAAGCGCCCTGGTGTGCCCAATGGGCAGGGCTGGCGACTGCAATGCATCCCGAGGCAGACCCAATGTCTTGGCTTATGCAATACAGTGCCTTGCGCGTGCCCCTGCCGCGGCCCCGGGCCGTAGACAGCCAGGCGGCATGCGCCAAAAACAAAACCCAACCCTTTTCTCGTCCAGCGCCGCGGTCCTTGTGCGGCTCTATCCGGTCACTAATATGCAAGCCCTGTGGATGGTGGCGGCCGCATTCGTCTTTGCGGTCATGAGTGTGTGTGTGAAGTTCGCCTCCCAGGATTTCAACGCGGCGGAGATCGTCTTCTACCGCGGGCTGGTCAGCATGGTGGCGCTGTGGTGGCTGGCGCGCCACCAGGGCATTTCGCTGGCCACGCGCTACCCGCGCGAGCATGCCTGGCGCAGCTTCGTGGGCGTAACCTCCATGGGCGCCTGGTTCTACTCCATCGGCCACCTGCCGCTGGCCACGGCCGCCACCTTCAACTCCATGAGCAGCATCTGGATGGCGGTCTTTCTGATCGGCCAGGGCCTGCTGCTGCGCCACCAGCTGCGCCGCCAACCCGAATCGCATGCGCTGCGCGCGCTGCCGCCGTTTCCCTGGAGCCTGGTCGCCACCGTGGCCCTGGGCTTCGTGGGCGTGATCCTGGTGCTGCGCCCCAGCGCGGCGCCGCAGGAATTCGTGGCCAGCGCGGGCGGCCTGATCGGCGGGGTGTTCGCCGCCATGGCCTATATGCAGGTGGCCACGCTGTCGCGCATGGGCGAGCCCGAGGCGCGCGTGGTGTTCTATTTCGCACTGGGCTCGGCCGTGGCCGGCGCCCTGGCCATGTGCTTCACGGGCGTGTCCGCCTGGCCGGGCTGGCGCGCGCTGTGGCTGCTGCCCGTGGGCGTGCTGGCTGCCGTGGCCCAGGTCTGCATGACGGCGGCCTACGCTTCGGCCGGCAACAGCCGCAATACCCTGGTGGTGGCCAATCTGCAGTACTCGGGCATCGTCTTTGCCGCCCTTCTGAGCCTGGCGCTGTTCGGCGAAAGCGTGCCGCTGATCGGCTGGGCCGGCATCGTGCTGATCGTGGCCAGCGGCGCCCTGGCCACGGCCCTGCGTTCACGCGGCTGACGGCGACGGCCCGCCTGGGGCCGTCGCATAATGGATCGGACCTTTTGCCGCAGGCGCACCGCCGCCTGCGCTGGCTTTCGGAGTTCCGCATCCATGACATCCAACACCTCCTCCTACCAGACCCTGATCTCCGTCCAGGAGCTGGCCGCGCTGCAGTCCGGCGGCCGTCCGCTGATGGTCTTTGACTGCAGCTTCGACCTGGCCCAACCCACGGCCGGCAAGGCGCAGTACCTGCAGGCGCATATTCCCGGCGCCGTCTTCGCCGACCTGGACCATGACCTCAGCGCAAAACACGGCGTGCCCGGCGCACATGGCAGCGTGGCGGCCAGCGAGCAGGCCGCCTCGGGCGGCCGCCACCCGCTGCCCAGCCGCGAGCTGTTTGCCATGTGGCTGTCGGAGATCGGTTTTTCCAACGACATGCAGGCCGTGGTCTATGACCGCAACGGCGCCAACTACTGCGGGCGCCTGTGGTGGATGCTGCAATGGGCCGGCCATGGCGATGTGGCCGTGCTCGACGGAGGTCTCCAGGCCTGGCAGGCCGCAGGCCAGCCCGTGGCATCGGGCGAGGAAAGCGCGCGCTTTCAGTCCAACTTCGAGCTGCACGAGCCGCTGCAGCAGCTGGCGACGGCACAGCAGGTGCTAGATGCACTGGGCAGCGCAGGCCAGACCGTGGTCGATGCGCGCGCGCCGGCACGCTATCGCGGCGACGTCGAGCCGCTGGACCCCGTGGCCGGCCATATCCCGGGCGCACTGAACAGGCCCTTCACCGAAAACATTGCGGCCGACGGCCGCTTCAAGCCCGCCGCCCTGCTGCGCGCCGAGTTCGACCGGCTGCTGGCCGGCCGCGATCCGGCCAGCGTGGTCCACCAGTGCGGCAGCGGCGTGAGCGCCCTGCCCAACCTGCTGGCCATGCGCATTGCAGGACTGCCGCCGGCACGGCTTTTCGCGGGCAGCTGGAGCGAGTGGTGCAGTGACCCGAAGAGGCCGGTGGAGCGCGGCTAATTCGGCTTATGCCCGCCCCTGGGAGGCTGCACAATGACAGCACTGTGTCAAAAGGCCGACATGCAACAACACCACTGCAGCGGCCTGCTCCCAGGCCCCCGGACGGCAGAGGCCGGGCGAAATCGAGTCATCCAAACCTTGCTACAGGTGTAAGGTAAATCTTACAAACGCCGTCTCACAACCAGACATCCGGCGCAGACCTGCCCCGACTTCAACGGCCAGGGACCCTCCTCCACAATCCATCCCAACAGATCGCAACAGGTTGAACATCTTGTTTCTACCCCGGTGTTGCGGCTGCCGAGATGCAAAGGATGGTCCTATGAACAATGAACAGCTGCTTGCCGAAATCCGCGAAGCCAACCTCACTTACCTGATGCTGGCCCAGACCCTGATCCGCCAGGACAAGGCGGAAGCGGTGTTCCGCCTGGGACTGAACGAAGAATCCTGCGACCTGCTGGCCGCGCTGTCGGCAGCCCAGGTGCTGAAGCTGGCCTCGCGCAATACCCTGCTCGCCAGCTTCCGCGTGGACGACGAAATGGTCTGGAGCTTGCTGACCAACCACAGCAGCAACAAGATCGGCAACGGTGCGACCAATACGCTGCACGCCAACATCCTGATGGCCAGCCGCGTTTCCGAAGTCCTCTGATCCGCCCGAAGAACTCTGGAGCCCGCCATGTCCACCGCCGTCAAAAGTGTCCTGAACGAGTCCAAGCAGATCGAGCGTGCCGCCATGCTCATCGAGATGGGTGCACGCATGCAGGTGCTCGAATCCGAGACCACGCTGTCCTACGAGCGCCTGATCCGCCTGTACAAGGAGATCGCCGGCAAGTCGCCATCCAAGGGCCAGCTGCCGTTCTCGACCGACTGGTTCCTGACTTGGCAGGAGAACATCCACAGTTCGCTGTTCCTGAATATCTACGAATACCTGTCCAAGGGCGCCGAGCTGGATGCCGTTGAACAACTGACCAAGGCCTACCGTCTCTATACCGAGCAGATCCAGGCCGCCGAGCTGGAGGCGCTGCTGTCCTTCACACGCGCATGGCGCCTGGTGAAGTTTGTCGATGCGCAGATGCTGACCCGCACCCAGTGCTCCGTGTGCAAGGGCCAGTTCGTGACCGAGCCCTACGAGAACGAGCGCCACTACCAGTGCGGCCTGTGCAATCCGCCCGCACGCGCCGGCAAGAGCAAGAGCGCCGGCTCCCTGATGCTGCATTGAGCCCCTGCATCGCCGCAGCGATGCACCAGCACGGATTCAGACCGTCTCGCCGCCTGCCCTGGCGGCGCAGTCGCTGGCGAACTGCGGCAACTGCTCTCCCGGCAGGGCCCGGCTGAAGTACCAGCCCTGCACCAGCAGCTCGCCCTCGAAGCCCAGGGCCTGCAGCTGCGCCTGGGTCTCCACGCCTTCGGCCACCACGTTCAACTGCAGCGCCTCGCAAAAGCGCAGCAGGCCGTCCAGCACCAGCGCGCCCTTGGCATGACCGCTGGCCACGACGAAGCTGCGGTCGATCTTGATGGCATCCACGTCGAACTGGTGCAGGTAGCTCATGGACGAGAAGCCGGTGCCGAAGTCGTCTATGGCCACCTTGGCGCCCAGCGCGTGGATCTGGCCTATGGCCTTGCGGATCGCCTCCACATCGCCCACCAGCGCTTCCTCCGTGATCTCCACGCCCACCTGGCCCCTGGCCTGCGCCAGCAGCATCAGCAGGCGCGAGCAGTACTCGGGCGATGTCAGCGTGGCGCCCGTGACATTGATGCTGATCGGCAGGGAAAAACCGTGCTGGCGCCACAGCCGGCATTGGCGCACGGCAGCGCCCGCCACCCACAGATCGACCTCGCGCATCAGGCCGGCATCACCCAGCCAGCGCAGAAAGCCGCCGGGCTGCTGCAGCCTGCCCTGCGAATCGTGGGCGCGCAACAGGGCCTCGCAGCCCAGGCACAAGCCGCTGCGGTGCGAGACCTGGGGCTGGAATTCCAGGTGGAATTCGTACTCGCTGATGCGGCGGATATGGGACAGCATGGTCTCGCGCCGGGCCTGGGTCTCGTGCGCCAGCACCAGCGGATCGCGCGTGACCAGGCCTGCCTCCTCGGGCAGCCGGGAGAACGTGGTGTCCAGCGCGCGCAGCACGATGGCGCCATCGTCCTGGCCCAGCCGGTCGATGGAGCGCACATAAGGCGCATAGACCAGCGCCCCCAACACCGTCAGCGCCAGTTGCAGCACCACGGCGCCCATGTCGCCGCCCGTGCTCACGTAGGCATTGAAGACCACGGGCGCGGTCAGGGGCAGCACCATCGAGGCCGGAGCCACCCAGCCGGCCTGCACCACCGTGACGGCCACGACCAGGTTGATGGCGGGCACCGCCAGAAAAGGCACGAGCAGGCGCAGGTTCAGGATGACCGGCAGGCCGAACAGCAGGATCTCGTTGACGTTGAGCAGGGAGATGGGCAGCGCGGCCAGCGCCAGCATGCGCAGGCCGCGCCCCTTGCAAAACAGCAGCACGGCCAGCGCCAGTGACAGCGTGGCCCCCGAGCCGCCGATGAAGACGAAGGACCCCATCAGGCCGCCGTTGAGCGCCCAGGGCGCCACCAGCCCCTTGGCCACGGCGGCGGCGTTGGCCAGCACGGCCTGGTCCAGCACCTGGAAGAAGGGTTGCATGGCGTAGTAGCCCTGCACGCCAAAGAACCAGAGCACGGAATTGAGCAGCGTCAGCGTCAGCCCGCTGCGATAGGGGCTCTCGGGGGTGGCGATGGCCAGCGGCAGTTCGGCCTGGGTGATATCGGGCAGCACCTGCTGCAGGCCCAGCAGCAGCACCACCAGCAGCAGCGCGACGATGGAGCCGGGCACGACCAGGTTCATCACCTCGCGTACGTTCTCGCCCACAAAGCCCGTGCGCGCAATGCGCGTCCAGCGCATGGCGCTGAGCCTGGCCATCAGCGGCACGGTGATCAGGGGCGAGGCTATGGCGATGAACAGCACCAGCGTGGCCGCCGCGCGCGGATGCTCGCGCAGCAGGAAGATGGCCATCTGCACATGGGCAAAGCACAGAAAGGTCACCGGCAGGCGCGGCAGCCTGTGGCGTATGGAGAGCATGTAGCCGATGGAGGCGGCCACCAGCAGCGGCAGGATGCTGCCGATCTGCGCATGCAGGCCCGCAAGAAGCTGCACCACGGGCTCGGGCTGGCCGGACATCTGCGCCAGCGCCGACAGTATGAGAAACAGGGCCGAGACCAGCAGGCATGGGACCAGCCAGAGCAGGCCTTCGCGTATGGCCCGCATGGAGTTGGCACCGGCCAGCCTGGCCAGGCGCTGCGTCAGGAACAGTTGCATGTCCGGGAACCCCGGCCATGGCGTCTTGTTGCCCATAAGCTCCCACCCTTCACTTCCCGGCAGGAGTCATGCGCCCCTGTCCGAAGCACATCCTACACGGCGGCCGGCCGGCGCCCTGCGCATGGCGGCGCGAGGGGCCTCCCGGCCCGCTCGCGCCCTCGATCAGCCGGTATTGCGCACGCCGGCCGCAATGCCATTGATCGACAGGTGGATGCCGGTCTTGATGCGCTCATCGGTCTGGCCGCCGCGCCAGCGGCGCACCAGTTCCACCTGCAGATGGTGCAGCGGATCGATGTAGGGAAAGCGGTGGCGGATGGAGCGCGCCAGCGCCTCGTTGTGGGCCAGGCGCTGCTTGTCGCCCGTGATGCGCGCCAGCGCATCGACGGTGCTGTGCCACTCGGCCTCGATGGCGCTGAAGATGCGGCGGCGCAGGCGTGCGTCCGGCACCAGGTCGGCATAGCGCGAGGCCAGGTTCAGGTCGCTCTTGGCCAGCACCATGTCCATGTTGGACAGCAGGGTGCGGAAGAACGGCCACTGGCGGTACATCTTCTGCAGCAGGGCCAGCTGGGCCTTGCCATCCTTGCCCGGCTGCCCGATGAAGGCCTGCACCGCCGCGCCGAAGCCGTACCAGCCCGGCAGCGTGAGCCGGCACTGGCCCCAGCTGAAGCCCCAGGGAATCGCGCGCAGGTCCTCGATCTTCTGCGAGGGCTTGCGCGAAGCCGGGCGCGATCCGATGTTCAGCTCGGCAATCTCGCGGATGGGCGTGCTGCTGAAGAAGTAGCTGGTGAAGCCAGGGGTCTCGTACACCAGGGCGCGGTAGGCGCCCATGCTGGCCTCGGACAGAAACGCCGCCGCATCCAGGAAGGCGCGCGTGGCCGGCTTGGTCGGCTGCAGCAGCGTGGCCTCCAGCGTGGCGGCCACCAGGGTCTCCAGGTTGCGCCGGCCGATCTCGGGGTTGGCGTACTTGGAGGCGATGACCTCGCCCTGCTCGGTCAGCCGGATCTGGCCGCGCACGGTGCCCGGGGGCTGCGCCAGGATGGCCTGGTAGCTGGGGCCGCCGCCACGGCCCACCGTGCCGCCGCGGCCATGGAACATGCGCAGGCTGATGCCATGGCTGTCGGCCAGATCATCGAACAGCTCGACCAGCGAGATCTCGGCGCGGTACAGCTCCCAGTTGCTGGTGAAGATGCCGCCATCCTTGTTGCTGTCGCTGTAGCCCAGCATGATGTCCTGCTCGCCGCCGCTGCGCTGCACCATGGCCGCCACTCCGGGCAGCTGGAAGTAGCGCCGCATGATGGGCGCGGCGCTGCGCAGGTCGCCGATGGTCTCGAACAGCGGCACGACGATCACGTCGCAGACGGCGCCGTCGTCCAGCGTGCCGCGCAGCAGCCCCGCCTCCTTTTGCAGCAGCAGCACTTCCAGCAGGTCGCTGACCGACTCGGTGTGGCTGATGATGCAGTGGCGTATCGCCTCGGCGCCCAGGGTCGCGCGCAGGCGGCGCGCGGCCTCGAAGATGGCCAGTTCACCGCGCGCATGCTCGGAATAGTCGGCGCCCACCACGCGCAGCGGCCGCGCCTCTTCCAGCAGGCGCACCAGCAGGGCGCACTTGGCGTCTTCCTGCAGGCCCGAATAGTCGGGCTCCAGGCGTGCGGTGGCCAGCAGCTCGGCCACCACCTCCTCATGCTTGTCCGAACTTTGGCGCAGATCCACGGTGGCCAGGTGGAAGCCGAAAACCTGCACGGCGCGCATCAGCGGACGCAGGCGCTGGGGCGCCAGCACCTCGCCATGGTTGCGGCTGAGCGAGTCGTCGATGACGCGCAGGTCGGCCAGGAACTCCTCGGGCGAGGCATAGGCGTTCTGCGGCGCCACGGCATGGCGCGCGGCCTCGCCGCCGGTCAGCACCTTGAGCGTGGCGGCCAGGCGCGCGTAGATGCCGGTGAGCGCGCGGCGGTAGGGTTCGTCGGAGCGGTGCTCGTTGGTGTCGGGCGAGCGCTCTGCCAGCGCCTGCATCTCGGGCGTGACATCGGCCAGGCGCTGGGACAGCGACAGCTCGCCGCCCAGGTAGTGCACCTCGCGCAGATAGTGGCGCAGCGCCACGTCGGCCTGGCGCGACAGCGCCAGCTCCAGGCTCTGGGCCGTGACATTGGGGTTGCCGTCGCGGTCGCCGCCGATCCAGTGGCCCATGCGCAGGAAGCTGTGCACGGGCAGGGTGTTGCCCAGCTCCTGCTCCAGTTGCGCATACAGCTTGGGAATCTCGCGCAAGAAGGTGGCTTCGTAGTAGGACAGCGCGTTTTCGATCTCGTCGGCCACGGTGAGCTTGGAGTAGCGCAGCAGGCGTGTCTGCCACAGCTGGCTGACGCGGGCGCGCAGCTGGGCCTCGTTGCGTTCGAGTTCGCGCGGGGTGAGCGCGTCCTTGGCGCTGTTGTACAGCTGGGCGCGGGCCACGATGTCCTCGCGCGCGGCCAGCAGTTGGGAGATGTCGCGCTCGGCCACCAGGATGCTCTGGCGCTGCACTTCCGTGGGGTGGGCCGTGAGCACGGGTGCCACATAGCTCCTGGCCAGCGTCTGCGCCACGGTACCGGCCGAGATGCCGGCCCAGCGCAGGCGCGCCAGCGCCACTTCGATGCTGCCTTCCTGCGTGTTGCCCGCGCGCTCGTGCACGGCGCGGCGGCGGATGTGGTGGCGGTCCTCGGCCAGGTTGGCCAGATGGCTGAAATAGGTGAAGGCGCGGATCACGCTCACCGTCTGGTCCGTGGTCAGGCCCTTGAGCAGGCGCTTGAGCGCGCGGTCGGCGGTCTCGTCGGCATCGCGACGGAAGGTCACCGACAGCTGGCGCACCTGCTCGATCAGCTCGAAGGCCGCCACGCCTTCCTGCTCGCGGATCACATCGCCCAGAATGCGCCCCAGCAGGCGTATGTCCTCGATCAGCGGCAGGTCCTTGTCCGTCTTGCGGACAGGCTTGTCATCACGCCTGTCATCTCGCGCATTGCTCTTGCGGGGGGCGGTGGCCATCAACGAATCTCCTGGAATCGGTCAGCGTATCGGTTTGCTTGGGCTTCGGTCCTGGTGCCGGGTTTACTGCGGCGCAGCATGCTAGCATCCCGCGCTCCCCCCGAGGCTCCTGATGAATACCAAACCACTGATCCCCCACTCCATCGTGATCGCCACGCGCGAGAGCCAGCTGGCACTGTGGCAGGCCGAGCATGTCCAGGCACTGCTGCGCGCCCGGGGGCATGAAGTGGAACTGCTGGGCATGACCACCAAGGGCGACCAGATCCTGGACCGCACGCTGTCCAAGGTGGGCGGCAAGGGCCTGTTCGTCAAGGAGCTGGAAGTGGCGCTGGAGGAAGGCCGCGCCCACATCGCCGTGCACTCGCTCAAGGACGTGCCCATGGAGCTGCCCGAAGGCTTTGTGCTGGCCTGCGTGATGGAACGCGAAGACCCGCGCGACGCTTTTGTCTCCAATCGCTACGCCGCGCTGGCCGAGCTGCCGCAGGGCGCCGTCGTCGGCACATCGAGCCTGCGCCGCCAGGCACTGCTGCAGGCCCTGCGCCCCGACCTGAGGATAGAGCCGCTGCGCGGCAACGTGAACACCCGCCTGCGCAAGCTGGACGAAGGCCACTACGACGCCATCGTGCTGGCCGCTGCCGGCCTGATGCGCCTGGGCCTGGCCGACCGCATCCGCGCCAGGTTCGAGCCCGCCGGCATGCTGCCTGCCGCAGGCCAGGGCGCGCTGGGCATCGAGGTGCGCGCCGACCGCCAGGACCTGATCAACGCCCTGGCCCCGCTGGCCCACCAGACCACCTGGCTGACCGTGACCGCCGAGCGCGCCGTCAGCCGCTGCATGGGCGGCAGCTGCTCCATGCCGCTGGCGGCGCACGGCACCTTCGACGGCCAGCAACTGCGCCTGGACGCAGCCTGGGGAGACCCGGAAGGCCGGCTGCCGCTGGTGCAGGTGCACGCCGACGCCACCGTCACCGACTTCGCCAGTGCCGACGCACTGGGCCAGCACGTGGCTGCGCTGCTGCAGGCGGCGGGCGCCCAGCCGGCCCCCAAGCTCTAGACGGCACGCCCACATGCCACCGCGCATACTCGTCACCCGCCCGGCCCATGACGCGGCCGCGTGGGTGGATGCGCTGCAGGCCCGGGGCCTTCCAGCCCAGGCGCTGGCACTGATGGCCATAGGCCCCTGCCGCGATGCGGCCACGCAACAGGCCTTGCAGGCCGCCCGCAACGCGCTGCGCGAAGGCCCGGGCTACCGCGCCGTGATGTTCGTCAGCGGCAATGCCGTCCAGCATTTCTTCGGCACCGACCCCACACGGCTTCCGGTCTCCACCCGCGCCTGGACGCCCGGCCCCGGCACCGCCCAGGCGCTGCTGGCCCTGGGCATTGCGCCAGCACAGATCGACGGCCCACCGCCGGACGCCGCCCAGTTCGAATCCGAAACGCTATGGCAGCGCGTGCATGACCAGATCCATGCGGGCGACCGCGTGCTCATCGTGCGCGGCGACAGCCAGGCAGGAGCGCCCAGGACCGTGCCGGCCACGGCAGGCGCCGGCCGCGATTGGCTGGCCGCCCGACTGCGCGAGGCAGGTGCCCAGGTCGAAATGCTGGCCGTCTACCAGCGCGAACTGCCTGCCTGGGATGCAGCCCAGACGGCACTGGCACGCCAGGCGGCCGAAGATGGCACGCTGTGGCTGCTCAGCAGCGCCGAATCCGTTGCCAACCTGCAACAGCTCCTGCCGGGCCAATCGTGGCAAAAAGCGCGAGCGCTCGCTACGCACGAGCGAATCGCTGCCCAGGCAAGACACATGGGATTCGGAGATGTCAAGCAATGCCGGCCCGCTCTGGAGGACGTGGTTGCGTCGATAGAATCGTTGCCATGAGTTCCGACGCAGCGCAAGACCGCCCCACCCCGCAGGACCTAACGCCCGCATCCTCCGCAGCAGCCTTCGCAGCCGGCTCCGCCCAAAGCAGCCCCGCTGCAGACCTGCGCGGCGGCTCCTCGGCCCTGGTCTACGGCGTGGGCGCCGTGGCCGTCGCCGCGCTCATTGCCTGCGGCATGCTGTGGCAGCGCCTGGGCAATATCCAGGAACAGCTGGCGCGCCAGTCCGCGCAGTCCGGCTCCCAGTCGGTCGAGGCCCGCACCCTGGCGCGCGATGCCCAGGACCTGGCCCGCGATAGCGCGGCGCGCACCTCGGTCATGGAGGCGCGCATTGCCGAGCTGTCTCTGCAGCGCACGCAGCTCGACGAACTCCTGCAAAGCATGTCGCGCTCGCGCGACGAAAACCTGGTGGTGGACATCGAATCCTCCATCCGCCTGGCACAGCAGCAGGCCGAGCTGTCCGGCAGCCTGCAGCCGCTGGTGGCCACGCTCAAGAACGCCCGCCAGCGCATTGAACGCGCCGCCCAGCCCCGGCTGGCCCCGGTCATGCGCGCGCTGGACCGCGACCTGGAACGGCTGGCCCGCATGAGCGTGACCGACACCGCCGGCCTGCTCACGCGCATCGAGGACCTGGTGCGCCTGGTCGACGAGATGCCCCTGCTCAACGCCGTGGCCCAGCCACGCGCCAGCCGCCATCGCGGCGTGGCCGGCCAGGCGGCCCGCCAGCCCGAGCCCGCCCCCATCGAGGGCAGCCCCACCGAATGGCGCTGGTGGCAATCCTGGGGCGAGCGCGGCTGGACGGCCGTGCGCGAAGAAGCCCAGGACCTGCTGCGCGTCAGCCGCATAGACCACCCGGACGCCATCCTGCTGGCGCCGGAACAGGCCTATTTCCTGCGCGAGAACCTCAAGCTCAAGCTGCTGAACTCGCGTCTGGCCCTGCTGTCGCGCCAGTGGGATGCGGCGCGGGCCGACCTGGCCGCTTCCGGGATGGCCGTGAACAAGTACTTTGATCCTGCCGCGCGGCGCACCCAGATCGTGCAGGCCCAGCTGCAGCAGATCCAGGCCAATCTGCGCACCACCGAACAGCCTGCGCTGCAGGAAACCCTGGCGGCCCTGGCAACGGCCGCCGCAGGCCGCTGAGCAGCCGGGAGACAGACGAATGCGCGCTGCACTGTGGTTGATCGGTTTGTTCGGCATGGCCGTTGCGGCCGCCTTGTTCGCGGGCTCCAACCAGGGCACGGTGACCCTGTTCTGGGCGCCCTACCGGCTGGACCTGTCCCTGAACCTGGCCATTGCCATCATCGTGCTGGCCTTCGTGCTGCTGTATGCCGCGCTGCGCGCGCTGGCCGCGCTGCTGCAGATGCCGCACCAGGCGCGGCGCTGGCGCAGCCAGCAGAAAGAGCGCGCCATGCACCACAGCCTGCTGGAAGCCCTGTCGCACCAGCAGGCCGGCCGCTTCCTGCGCGCACGCAAGTCCGCGCTGGCGGCCCTGGCCATGGAAGAGTCCCTGGCCGAGACCCATGCCGCCGTGCCGCACGGCATGCGGCTGCGCGCCGCCGCCCACATGGTGGCCGCCGATGCCTCCCATGCACTGCAGGACCGCCAGCAGCGCGACCACCATTGGCGTGAGGTCCTGGCCAACGCACCGGCCCAGGGCAACGCCCAGGAGCAGGAAATGCGCGAAGGCGCACAGATGCGCGCCGCGCGTTGGGCCCTGGACGACCGCGACGCATCCGACGCACTACGCCGCCTGGCCGAACTGCCCCAGGGCGCGGCACGCCGCACGATCGCGCTGCGCATCCGCCTGAAGGCCTCGCGCCTGGCAGGCCAGACATCGACGGCGCTGGACACGGCGCGCCTGCTGGCCAAGCACCGCGCCTTCTCGCCCGCGGCCGCCGCCAGCGTGGTGCGCGGCCTGGTACTGGAGAGCATCAACGAGGCACGCGACACCACGCAGCTGCAGCACTTCTGGCTGTCGCTGGACACGGAAGAGCGCGCCATGCCCGAGATTGCGCTGCCGGCCGCATCGCGTCTCATGGCCCTGGGCGGCGAGGCCGCGCAGGCCCGTGCCTGGCTGCTGCCCGTGTGGGAGCGCCTGCTGTCCCACGCAGGCCCGCGCAGCGAATCCCACCTGCCGCGCCTGGTCCAGGTGCTGGAGCCCTGCCTGGACGGCCTGGACGGCGCCTGGCTGGCTCGCATCGAGGCGGCCAGCAACGCCCATCCGCGCGAAGCCCGCCTGCAATACCTGGCCGGCATGGCATGCGTGCAGCGCCAGCTCTGGGGCAAGGCCCAGCAGCTTTTGCTGCGCGCAGCCCCCCACCTGCAGGAAAGCGCACTGCGCACCCGCGCCTGGCAGCGCCTGGCCCTGATGGCCGAGCACCGCGGCGATGCCGATGCAGCGGCTGCCGCCTGGAAGCAGGCAGCGCAGGCCGTGGTTGTGCTGCCCGCCGATCCGACCCGGCCCTGAGCCCTCCGCGCGGCACGGCGAGCCTTCATCTTTTTTGAATCGAGCCGTCAATACCGCTGAACTCTTTTGGATTTGCCGCTTCCTACACTGCACGTTGTCCGCAGTGCACGAAGTCCACGCAGAGCGCACCGCACCCTTTCTTGCCATCCAGGGCCCCTTTGCAGGGGCCCTGAACGGTTCCAAAGCCTGCCGCCATCCATGACAGAGTCCTCAGCCCGCGCCAACGCGCCAGCAAAATCCTCCTCCAAAGCCACGCGCTACAACGGCGTGGCCATGGCTGCCCACTGGCTGCTGGCCCTGGGCCTGATCGCCGCCCTGGCCCTGGGCTGGTACATGACAGGCCTGCCGTTCTCGCCCTCGCGCCTGAAGCTCTACAACTGGCACAAGTGGCTGGGCGTCACGCTGTTGACGCTGAGCCTGCTGCGCCTGGTCTGGCGCATCACCCATCGCCCGCCCGAACTGCCCGCCGCCGTGGCCCGCGCCATGCCCCAATGGCAGCACTGGGCCCACAACGGCACCCACCACGCCATGTACCTGCTGTTCTTTGCCGTGCCCCTGCTGGGCTGGGCCTACAGCTCGGCGGCCGGCTTTCCCATCGTCTTCCTCGGCGTGCTGCCCCTGCCCGACTTCGTGAGCGCAAGCCCCGAGCTGGCCGAAACCCTCAAGCCCCTGCACGGCTGGGCGGCCTGGGCCCTGGTCGCGCTGATCGCCATGCATGTGGGCGCCGCCCTCAAGCACCAGTTCATCGACCGCGACGGCCTCATCTCCCGCATGCTGCCGGGCCGCGCCTGAGTTTTCTCCCCCAGCCAGGGCCTGCGCACCGCGCTGCGCGCGCCCCAGCCATCCCCGATCGAATGTTTCCCGACCCCCAAAGGAGTCCTGCCATGCGCTTTTCCGCCACGCTGACCACCATTGCCCTGGCCGCTGCGGCCCTGACCTCCCAGGCGGCCCTGGCCGAGCAAAAGCTCGTTCCCGCCCAGAGCGCCGTGAACTTCACGGCCAAGCAGATGGGCGTGCCCCTGCAGGGCCACTTCAAGAAATTCGATGCCCAGGTCCAGTTCGACACGGCCAAGCCCGACACCAGCAAGATCCGCTTCACCGTGGACACCGGCAGCGCCACCATGGGCGCCAAGGAAACCGATGCCGAGCTGCCCAAGGCCGATTGGTTCAACGTCGCCAAATTCCCGCAGGCCGTCTTCGACTCCACGGCCGTCAAGGCGCTGGGCGGCGGCAAGTACCAGGTGGACGGCAAGCTCAGCATCAAGGGCCAGGTCCAGAACGTGAGCATTCCCGTGCAACTGGCACAGTCCGGCACCACGACCACGGCCACCGGCACGCTGCCGCTCAAGCGCCTGCAGTTCAAGATCGGCGAAGGCGAATGGGGCGATACCTCCATGGTGGCCGACGAGGTCCAGGTGCAATTCAAGCTGGCCCTGACCGGCGTGGGCAAGCTGTAAGCGGCACTCTTGCCCAGCATTGGCCGTTTTCTTTTCCGTTTCGTGCAACCCCAACCTAGGAGTTCTTTCATGCGCACTTCCGTGTTTGCCCTGGCCATTGCCGGCCTGTTCGCCACCGCTGCCCAGGCGGCTCCCGCAACCTACGCCATCGACCCGACGCACACCTTCGCCACGTTCGAGATCGACCACAACGGTGCCTCGACCAACCGCGTGCGCTTCGACAAGAAGAGCGGCACCGTGGAATTCGACCGTGATGCCAAGGCCGGCAAGGTCGAAGTCGTGCTGGAAATGGACTCGCTGAGCTCGGGCACCGCCGCCTTCGACAAGCACCTCAAGAGCGCCGACATCTTCAACGTGGCCAAGTTCCCCCAGGCCAAGTTCGTCTCCGACAAGTTCGTCTTCGACGGCGACAAGCTCAAGGAAGTCACCGGCCAGCTGACCATCCTGGACAAGACCCAGCCCGTGACCATCAAGGCCAACAAGTTCACCTGCTACCCCAACGCCATGCTGCAAAAGCGCGAGACCTGCGGCGGCGACTTCGAGGCCGTGATCGACCGCACCGCCTTCGGCGTGAACTACGGCGTGGACTACGGCTTCCCCAAGCAAGTGCGCCTGGTGATGTCCATCGAGGCGGTCAAGCAGCAGTAAAACGGTATTCGCCGCAGTGCCTTTCGGGGCGATGCGACCCAAAGCCCGTGATCCGGAAGCCGGTCACGGGCTTTTTTGCGTTGCGGGCCGGGCCTGCCACCTCCTGACCACTCCCGCCAGCCTGAGCACCCCTTGCTCGATGGCCTGCGGCTGCAGGCTTGCATAGCCCAGGACCAGCCCGGCGCAGGACTGGCGGCGATGGGCGTCACCGGCCGCATAGAGCGGCGAGATGGGGCGAACGCCCACGCCGCGCTCTCGCGCCAACCGCACCAGGGCAATCTCATCGCGCTGATGCACGGCAGGCACCCAGGCCACCACATGCAGGCCGGAGGCCGAGCCTTCGACCTGCACCGCGCCCGGCAGGTGCCGCTCCAGCGCCTGCAGCAATGCCGCCCGCCGGCCTTCGTTGCGACGGCGGGCAGCGCGCACATGGCGCTCGTAGCTGCCGTCGTCGATCAGCGCGGCCAGCACCAGCTGGTCCAGGCGCGGCGCATGCCGGTCGGCCAGCCGCCGGGCTTCCCGGAACACGGGCACCAGGGACGGCGGCAGCACCAGGTAGCCCATGCGCATCTGCGGGGACAAGGCCTTGGAGAAGGTGCCGACATGGATGACGCAACCCACCTCGTCAATGGACTGCAGGGCGTCGATGGGGCGCAGCCCGTAGCGGAATTCGCCGTCGTAGTCGTCCTCCAGAATCCAGGCACCCGTGGCGCGCGCCCAGGCCAGCAGCTGCTGCCTGCGGCCTATGGGCAGCACGCCGCCCAGC
This sequence comes from Delftia sp. WSY_10, assembly GCF_043104705.1. Taxonomy (NCBI): domain Bacteria; kingdom Pseudomonadati; phylum Pseudomonadota; class Betaproteobacteria; order Burkholderiales; family Comamonadaceae; genus Delftia; species Delftia sp. WSY_10. Next base: position 374,360 of record NZ_JBICKY010000057.1, read on the forward strand.
GGAAACTGGTGCGAGGGCGTGACATAGGCCAGCCGCGCCTGGCGCCCGGCCAGCGCCGAGGTATCCAGGCCCTGTTCATCGACGGCCATTTCCTGCAGGCATGCGCCCTGGGCCTCGAACACGCGGCGCGCCATCAGGTAGCAGGGTTCTTCCATCAGCACGGTCTCGCCCGGATCGACCAGCACGCGCGCGCACAGGTCGATGGCCTGCTGCGAGCCCTGCACCACCACGATCTGATCGGCCGAACAGACAAGCCCCCGCGCCCTGCGCAGATAGCCTTGCAGCGCCATGCGCAGCGCCAGCTCGCCTTCGGGCGCGTCGTAGGACAGGGAGGACTGGCGCTGCACGATGGCGCGGTTGTAGGCACGCCGCCAGGCCAGCGTGGGAAAGTCATCAAAGGCCAGGGCGCCGTACAGAAAGTCGATCACGGCAGGCCCTTCATCCCCGGCGCGAGCGGGCTGGGCCTGCGCCAGCGCATCCACGCGCCGTCCATAGGAAGACAGGCGGGATCGGCAATCCTGCGCCGCAGCCGCAATGCGGGGCGCGCGGCTGCGCTGCTCCGCGCCAGCTGCCACGCGCGCCCGGGCGCCCTGTGCAGTCTCCAGATAGCCCTCGGCCGCAAGCTGCTCGTAGACCGCCGTGATGGTGGTGCGCGACACACCGAGGTCCAGCGCCAGCGCGCGGGTGGAAGGCAGGCGCGCGCCCACGGCCAGGCTGCCGTCGGCCATCTGGGATTTCAGCCATTCGTGGATGCGGCGGGCGCTGGGCGCAGCCCCGGTATCCGCGGCGAAATGGGACTTCAACTGGTCTTCCAAAAAATCACGAAACTGGATTTTTCATTGTGCCAGGGATGGTGGATAGTCCTGTTTCCCCCGATGCCGGTCCACCGTTGCGCCAAGCTCCATGTACACGCCCGCCCATTTCTCCCTCACCGATTCCGGCAGCCTGCACGGCCTGATCCGCAGCTACCCCCTGGGCACGCTCGTCACCCAGGCCAACGGCGTGCTGGACGCCAACCACCTGCCGTTCCTGCTGGATGCGGCCCCAGGGGAGATGGGCACGCTGAGCGCCCATGTGGCCCGCGCCAATCCCATCTGGCAGCAGTGCCGCGATGGCGCCGAGGTGCTGGTCATCTTCCGTGGTGCCGAAGGCTATATCTCGCCCAGCTGGTATCCAAGCAAGCACGAGACGCACCGCCTGGTGCCCACCTGGAACTACGAGGCCGTGCATGTGCACGGGCAAATCAGCATCCATGACGACGAGAGATTCGTGCGCGGCCTGGTCGGCCGGCTCACCCGGGTCCATGAGGCATCGCAGGCCCAGCCCTGGAAGATGTCCGACTCGCCGCGGGAATTCATCGACGGCATGCTGCAGGCCATCGTCGGCCTGCAGATCCGCATCACCCGCCTGGAGGGCAAGGCCAAGCTCAGCCAGAACCGGCAGGCCCGCGACCTGGAAGGCGCCATCGGCGCGCTGCGCGAGCGCGGACAGGAGCCGCTGGCCGGCGCCATGGATGCGGCGCCGCGCATCTAGCGCCAGCCACCCTCACACAGGTTGCCAACCACCGATGTACACATCCACCTTCACCTTCGCGCCGGGCGAATACGACGCGCAGTTCCATGCCCTTGACGGCCGGATCGCCGCGATCGCCCGCGCCATCCCCGGCTACCTGGGCGAAGAGGCCTGGGAGAACCCCGCCACAGGCCTGGTCTCCAACGTCTACTACTGGCAGACCTGGGAGGCGCTGCAAGAGCTGATGCGCCACCCTGCGCATATCGAGGCCAAGCGGCAGCAGGCGCGCTGGCTCAAGGGCTACCAAGTGGTGATCGCCCACGTGGTGGGCAGCTACGGCGATGGCGGGATAGCGCACCCGCTGGCCACCGCTGCGCAAGGCACTGCGCACCCGGCGCGCTGACCGGACCCGCTTTTGGCCCGATGATGGCGGCCATGCGATGGCGTTTTGATCCTGTTTCCCTGGCGTGGGCGGTGGCCCTGTTTGTCCTGCTCGTGCTGCTGGCCACCGTCGGCGCACGCTGGGGCTGGGTGCGCAGCTTCTTCGGCGACGTGTTGGCCGTGGCCTGGGTCTATGCCGTGTTCAAGACCGTGATCGCCGCGCGCGTGCTGCTGCTGGCGTCGGCCGCGCTGGGCGTGGGCCTGCTGGTGGAACTGGGCCAGTTCCTGGCATCGACCTTCCAGTTGCACATTCCCAACCGCGCCTTGCGCATCGTGCTGGGCAGCACGGCCGACTGGTGGGATGTGCTGGCCTATGTGATGGGTTTTGCAGCCGTGCTGGTGGTGGAGGCTGCGTTCCGTGGCCGCAGAGCCAGGCCTGTGCTCTGATCAGGCCCGTACAGCGCAGCCACCGGCCTTGAGCACCCGCTTCGTCGAGGCCGGATACCGCTCCAGCTTGTCCGCCGGCCGGCGCGGCCTGGCCACCAGCTCGCCACCGCAGTTGGGGCAGGCGCCGTGCAGCACATGATCCGCACAGCCGGCACAGAACGTGCACTCGAAGGTGCAGATGCGGGCCTCGGCGGACTCTGGCGGCAGGTCCTTGTCGCAGCATTCGCAGTTGGGTCGAAGCTCAAGCATCGGTGCACTCCGGGTGTGGTCCATGAAGACTGGCATCCTAGTGGATGTGCTCTGCCGGGGAGCGGTCCTCGCGCTCCATCTGCAGCGTCGTATGGTGCAGGTCGAAGCCGGCCTGCAGCCTGTCTTCGATATCGCGACGCACCTGCTCGCCGTCCGCGCCGGGCAGCAGCACCACATGGCCGGTCAGCATGGGCTTGCTCTGCGTGACCGCCCACAGGTGGACATCGTGGATCGCTGCCACGCCCGCCGTGCCCGCAATCGTCTCGCGCACCGCCTGCAGGTTCATCCCGGAGGGCACGCCTTCCAGCAGGATGTTGATGCACTCGCGCAACAGGGTCCACGTCCGCGGGAACACCATGAAGCCGATGCCCACGGCCACCGCCGAGTCGATCCACCGCCAGCCCGTCAGCCAGATCAGCGCAGCACCGGCGAGCACGCCGATCGAGCCCAGCATGTCAGCCCATACCTCCAGGTACGCGCCCTTCACGTTCAGGCTCTCGTCCTTGCCGCCCGACAGCAGGCGCATGGAGATCAGATTGATCACCAGGCCCGCGGCCGCCACCGCCATCATGCCCAGGGACTGGATTTCCGCGGGTGCCGACAGGCGGCGGTAGGCCTCATACAGGATGTAGAAGGCCACTCCCAGCAGCACCAGTGCGTTGACGGCGGCGGCCAGGATCTCGAAGCGCGCATAGCCGTAGGTGCGCAGCAGGTCGGCTGCCTTGCGGCCGGCGCGTATGGCCACCAGGGCCAGCAGCAGCGCCATCGCGTCGGTCAGCATGTGCATGGCGTCGGAGATCAGGGCCAGGCTGCCCGTGACCATGCCGCCGATGATCTCCACCACCATGAAGGTGCCGGTCAATCCGAAGGCAAACCAGAGACGGGATTCCGGCAGGGCGCGCACGTCGCCGTGCTGATGGCTGTCGCTCATGAGGTTCCTTGACTTGAAAACGGTTGTGAACAGAGGGCCGCCGCATCCATGGCGACCATGGCAAGCGGGGGGATCGGACCTCGATGAGAAAGCGTGAAGTGACTTGAAGGTCAAGTGCTGGCGGCAACTCGGCACCGCAGGTGGCCCGGACACCGCAGCGCGCATATCCCTGCATCCATCGCAACATTTCATTTAGGTAAATTGATTACGAATAGTAGAATCAAAACATCCACCAAGGAGACATTCGATGAACACAAGCGCCCGTCCCGACCTGTCCACACTGCCACCGCCCGCCGCCGTGCAGCAGCTGCACCACTACGCCTACAAGGCCCGCGATGCCGAGGAGACCCGCCACTTCTACGAGGACATCCTGGGCCTGCCGCTCTACCACATCATCCAGAGCGACTACGTGCCCAGCACGGGCGAGTACTGCCCCTACACGCACTTCTTCTTCCGCCTGAAGGATGGTTCGTTCATCGCCTTCTTCGACATCGGCGACGACGAAAAGGCCCTGCCCTCGCCCAACACGCCGCTGTGGATCAACCACATCGCCTTCCGCGTGGACACCGTCGAGGAACTGGAGAACACCAAGGCCCGCCTGGTGGCGCATGGCATCGAGGTGCTGGGCGTGACCGACCACCACATCTTCAAGAGCATCTATTTCTTCGATCCCAACGGCATCCGCCTGGAGCTGTCGGCCCAGCTGGCCGACGAAGTGCAGATGGCGCGCGAAAGCACCACCGCCCACGCCCGCCTGAACGAGTGGACGGCACGCAAGGAGCAATGGCGCAAGGAACGCGCCGAAGGCAAGGCGGCGCAGCCGCTCAAGCCCCAGAGCAACGACAGGCCCGAGTTCGTCCCCGACGCAGCGGCCTGAATAAGACCCGGCGAACAGGCAGGCGGACGGGGTCGGTAGAATCTCCGTCAAACCGTCATCCATTTCGCATATGCAGACGGCATCCCTTCAACGGATGCCGTTTTCATTTGCCAAACGCCATTCGCACAATTCCCCGCAAGCAAGCCATGAGCGACACCATTGCCCAGCCCGGCCTCGACAGCCTGTCCAAATCGTTTGAACCCGCAGCCATCGAGGCTCAATGGGGCCCCGAATGGGAAAAGCGCGGCTACGGCGCAGCCGGCGTGCGCGGCACGGGCCAGGCAGATGCATCCCAGCCCTCGTTCTCCATCCAGCTGCCGCCGCCCAATGTGACGGGCACGCTGCACATGGGCCATGCGTTCAACCAGACCATCATGGACAGCCTCACGCGCTACCACCGCATGAAGGGCCACAACACGGTCTGGGTGCCCGGCACCGACCACGCGGGCATCGCCACGCAGATCGTGGTGGAGCGCCAGCTGCAGGAGCAGGGCATTGCCAGCCGCCACGACATGGGCGCGACGCCTCCCGAGGCGCGCAAGAACTTCGTGAGCAAGGTCTGGGAGTGGAAGAACCAGAGCGGCAACACCATCACCGGCCAGATGCGCCGCATGGGCGACAGCGTGGACTGGAGCCGCGAGTACTTCACCATGGACGACAAGCTGTCGTCCATCGTCAACGAGACCTTCGTGCGCCTGTACCAGCAGGGCCTGATCTACCGTGGCAAGCGCCTGGTGAACTGGGATCCCAAGCTGATGTCCGCCGTCTCCGACCTCGAGGTCGAGAACGAGGAAAAGGACGGCTCGCTGTGGCACATCGCCTATCCGCTGGCCGACGGCTCGGGCCAGCTCGTGGTGGCCACCACGCGCCCGGAAACCATGCTGGGCGACGCAGCCCTGATGGTGCACCCCGAGGACGAGCGCTACCAGGCGCTGATCGGCAAGACCGTGATCCTGCCCCTGGTGGGCCGCGAGATCCCCATCATTGCCGACGACTACGTGGACCGCGAGTTCGGCACGGGCGTGGTCAAGGTCACGCCCGCGCATGACAACAACGACTACGCCGTGGGCCAGCGCCACGGCCTGCCGATGATCTGCGTGCTGACGCTCACGGCCACCATCAACGACGAGGCGCCCGAGAAGTACCGCGGCATGGACCGCTTCGTGGCGCGCAAGGCCATCGTGGCCGACCTGGACGCGGCCGGCCTGCTGATCGAGACCAAGAAGCACAAGCTCATGGTGCCCATCTGCACGCGCACGGGCCAGGTGATCGAGCCCATGCTGACCGACCAGTGGTTCGTGGCCATGAACAAGGTGGGCGAAGGCGATGCCACGGGCAAGTCCATCGCGCAGAAGGCCATCGATGCCGTCTCCAGCGGCCAGGTGCAGTTCGTGCCCGAGAACTGGGTCAACACCTACAACCAGTGGATGAACAACATCCAGGACTGGTGCATCTCGCGCCAGCTGTGGTGGGGCCACCAGATTCCCGCCTGGTACGACGAGGACGGCAAGGTCTACGTGGCCCGCACCGAGGAAGAAGCCCAGGCCCAGGCCCCCGGCAAGACGCTCACGCGCGACGAGGACGTGCTGGACACCTGGTACTCCTCGGCCCTGGTGCCGTTCTCCACCATGGGCTGGCCGAACCAGACCGAGGCGGCCGACGATGACTACAACCTCTACCTGCCCAGCTCGGTGCTGGTCACGGGCTACGACATCATCTTCTTCTGGGTCGCCCGGATGATCATGATGACCACGCACTTCACGGGCCGCGTGCCCTTCCGCCATGTCTACATGCATGGCCTGGTGCGTGACGCCCAGGGCAAGAAGATGAGCAAGTCCGAGGGCAACGTGCTCGACCCCGTGGACCTGATCGACGGCATCGACCTGGACACCTTGCTGGACAAGCGCACCCAGGGCCTGCGCCGCCCCGAGACCGCCCCCCAGGTGCGCAAGAACACGCAAAAGGAATTCCCCGAGGGCATTCCCGCCTACGGCGCCGACGCGCTGCGCTTCACCTTCGCGGCCCTGGCCTCGCTGGGCCGCTCCATCAACTTCGACAGCAAGCGCTGCGAGGGCTACCGCAACTTCTGCAACAAACTGTGGAACGCCAGCCGCTTCGTGCTGATGAACTGCGAAGGCCATGACTGCGGCCTGCTGCCCCACACCAAGGAGCAATGCCAGGCCGGCGGCGAGTTCGCGGGCTACATGCAGTTCAGCCAGCCCGACCGCTGGATCACCTCGCAGCTGCAGAAGGTCGAGGCCGAAGTGGCCAAGGGCTTTGCCGAATTCCGCCTGGACAACGTGGCCAACGCGCTGTACGACTTCGTCTGGAACGAGTTCTGCGACTGGTACCTGGAAATCGCCAAGGTGCAGATCCAGACCGGCAGCGAGGCCCAGCAGCGCGCCACGCGCCGCACGCTGATCCGCACGCTGGAGGCCATCCTGCGCCTGGCCCACCCCATCATCCCGTTCGTGACCGAAGCCCTGTGGCAGAAGGTCGCCCCGGTCGCCGGCCTGCCCGGCGAGTCCGTGGCCGTGGCCCGCTACCCCGAGGCCCAGCCCGAGAAGATCGACGAGGCCGCCATCGCCTACGTGGGCCGCATCAAGCAGATGATCGACGCCTGCCGCACGCTGCGCGGCGAGATGGGCGTGTCGCCCGCACAGCGCCTGCCGCTGCTGGCCGTGGCCAGCTCGGACGACGAGGCGCAGTTCCTGCGCACCAACGCCGCCGTGCTTCAGAACCTGGCCAAGCTCAGCGAAGTCAAGGTGTTCGACGACGAAGCCGCCTGGGCCGAGGCCGCCCAGGCCGCGCCCGTCTGCGTGGTGGGCGAGGCGCGCCTGGCGCTGTTCGTGGAGATCGACGTGGCGGCCGAAAAGGCCCGCCTGTCCAAGGAAGCCGCACGCCTGGAAGGCGAAATCACCAAGGCCAATGCCAAGCTGGGCAACGAGGCCTTCGTGGCCAAGGCACCCCCGGCCGTCATCGACCAGGAAAAGAAGCGCGTGGCCGACTTCGGCGCAACGCTGATCCGCATCCAGGAACAACTCGCCCGCCTGGGTTGAAAGATCCGTTTATGAGCACCCAGACCCGTGTCCGCAAAGCCGTGTTTCCCGTTGCCGGGCTCGGCACGCGCTTTCTGCCCGCCACCAAGGCCTCTCCCAAGGAGATGCTGCCCGTGGTGGACAAGCCGCTGATCCAGTACGCCGTGGAAGAGGCCTACGAGGCCGGCATCCGCGACATGATCTTCGTCACCGGCCGCAGCAAGCGCGCCATCGAGGACCATTTCGACACCGCCTACGAGCTGGAAAACGAGCTGGAGAACGCCGGCAAGCAGGCCATGCTGGAGCTGGTGCGCAGCATCAGCCCCACCGACATGAACTGCCTGTTCGTGCGCCAGCCGCGCTCCCTGGGCCTGGGCCACGCCGTGCTGTGCGCCGAGCCGCTGGTGGGCAACGAGCCCTTTGCCGTGCTGCTGGCCGACGACCTGATGGTGGGCGAGTCCGGCGGCCCGGGCGTGATGGCCCAGATGACCTCGGCTTTCCAGAAACAGGGCCGCTCCCTGCTGGCCGTGCAGGAAGTGCCGCTGGAGCAGACCAAGCGCTACGGCATCGTGGCCGGCGAGCCGGCCGGCGGCGCGCTGATGCGCATCGAGAAGATCGTCGAAAAGCCCGCGCCCGAGAAGGCGCCCTCGCGCATGGGCGTGGCCGGCCGCTATGTGCTGACACCGGCCATCTTCGAGGAGATCCGCAACCAGCCCAAGGGCGTGGGCGGCGAGATCCAGCTGACCGACGCCATTGAACGCTTGATGGCCCATGAAGCCGTCTACGCCTTCCAGTACAAGGGCAAGCGCTACGACTGCGGCAGCAAGGAAGGCTTTTTGCAGGCCACGGTGGAGCTGGCGCTGCAGCACGAGGACGTGGGCGCGAGCTTCCGCGAATACCTGCAGGGCCTGAGCATCTGAGGCCGGGCCCCAGGGCCGCCCCTGCCCCATGCAAAAGGCCTGCGAAAGCAGGCCTTTTTCTTTGGAGCGAGCCGCGTGCAGCCGCTCAGCGCCGGCGCAGGATGTGGATGAACTCCGCGCCCACGGTCTGCTGCTCCACCAGTTCATTGCCGGTCTGCTTGGCGAAGGCCTGGAAGTCGCGCAGCGATCCGGTATCCGTGGCCACCACCTTGAGCAGCTGGCCGCTGTCCAGTTCGGCCAGCGCCTTCTTGGCCTTGAGAATGGGCAGCGGGCAGTTGAGCCCGCGCGTGTCGATTTCCTTGTGAATTTCCATCGGATGCACCTCTTGAGCCTGGGATTCTAGGCGGCATCGCGGCTGAGGCCGGCAGCAGTGTCTTGATCGGCGCGACTCGCTTCAGCCTCCTGGGCCTGCTCGGCACGCTTCCAGAAGTCACGGATCACAGGATCATGCCCCCGGCTGCGCAGCCACTTGGCCAGCGCCATGCCGGTGCCCGAAGGCCAGGCCTGGACTTTCTCGGGCTCCAGCAGGCGGTATTCCAGCAGCTCGGGCGACAGCCGCACCTGGCCGCTGGCGCGCACATGGAAGGCGATGATCACCTGGTTCATGCGCAGGAACTCATGCACGCTGATCAGCTCCAGCGACTCGGCCTTCAGGCCGGTTTCCTCCGCCACCTCGCGCGCCACGCCCTCCTCGGGCGACTCGCCGGCTTCCATGAAGCCCGTGATCAGGCCGAAGACCTTCTCGGGCCAGGCCGCATTGCGCGCCAGCAGCACCTTGCCGTCCAGCTCCACGATGGCGGCCAGCACGGGCGTGGGATTGTTCCAGTGCGTCCAGCCGCACTCGGGGCAGCGCAGGCGCGATACATCGCCGCCGTCCTCGGCCTGGATCACCCACTGCAGGGGCGTTGCGCAGTGCGTGCAATAGCGGGTTTCATAGTGCATGGGGCTGTTCCTGGTTTTTTGCTGTCCTGGCTCTATGCAAACAGGAAGGCCCGCCGGAAGGCGGGCCTGTCGCTGCGTCAGGCGGGGAAGACGCCCGTGGACAGATAGCGGTCGCCGCGGTCGCAGACCACGAAGACGATGGTGGCGTTGTTCTCGCGCTCGGCAATCTGCTGGGCCACCCAGCAGGCGCCCGCCGCCGAGATGCCGGCAAAGATGCCTTCCTCGCGCGCCAGGCGGCGCGCCATGTCTTCGGCATCGTCCTGGCCCACGAGCACGGTCTCGTCGATCAGCGAGGCGTCGTAGATCTTGGGCATGTATTCCTCGGGCCACTTGCGGATGCCGGGGATGCGCGAGCCCTCGGCCGGCTGGGCGCCCACGATGCGGATGGCAGGGTTCTTTTCCTTGAGGAACTTCGCCACGCCGGTGATCGTGCCCGTGGTGCCCATGGCGCTCACGAAATGGGTGATCTCGCCGCCGGTCTGCTCCCACAGCTCGGGGCCGGTGGTCTCGTAGTGGATACGCGGGTTGTCGGGGTTGCCGAACTGGTCGAGCACCACGCCCTTGCCCTGGGCCACCATCTGGTCGGCCAGGTCGCGCGCGTATTCCATGCCGCCGCTCTTGGGCGTGAGGATCAGCTCGGCGCCATAGGCCTTCATCGTCTGGGCACGCTCGATGGACAGGTCCTCGGGCATGATCAGCACCATCCGGTAGCCCTTGATCGTGGCGGCCATGGCCAGCGCAATGCCGGTATTGCCCGAGGTGGCCTCGATCAGCGTGTCGCCGGGCTTGATGTCGCCGCGCTCTTCGGCGCGGCGGATCATCGACAGGGCCGGCCTGTCCTTGACCGAACCGGCCGGATTGTTGCCTTCCAGCTTGCCCAGCACCACGTTGCCACGTTCCTGGCGAGACTGCGCACCGATGCGCTGCAATGCCACCAGGGGCGTGCGGCCGATGGCGTCTTCGATGGTCGGATAAATTTTCATAGCCTCACACTGTGCCATAATTCGCCCCTGCGCTAAGTAGCCCGGGTGGTGAAATTGGTAGACGCAGGGGACTCAAAATCCCCCGCCGCAAGGCGTGCCGGTTCGATTCCGGCCCCGGGCACCAGAGATTACGTAGCCGAAAAAGCAGTCCGCTGCTTTTTCGGCTATTTCTTTTCCGGCCGCTGTCTTCACAGTGTCCGCACACCCCTCCTTCCTGCACCAGCCCTTTTCAGCGGCTGCACTGCAATTCAAGGCCTCCAGCCTGACCAGATCCTGCGTCCTCATGCTTTGGGCGGGATAGCCCCTGCGCGCTTTCACCCGCACACCGCCCAACCTGTGTACAACTTTGGCATCAAGCCACCGCCAAGGCGGAAACGGACTGCAATCAGGCGCATGTCCAGCCCGCCTCGAATCGCCCCCACCGCGGCCTGCCCCCTAGCCTTGCCCAGTGCGCGAAATCCGGCACCTTCCCTCTGAAAACCGGTATCTGCACCATCGCCATGCAGCCAATTTCCGGCGCGGGCACCAGCCCGGTGCGCCCGCTGCAAAAGCCTGGTGATGCCCATGAAAAAAGCCACCCTGGGGTGGCTTTTTTTCTCCACAGAACCCTTGAACAACCCTGTGGATATTCAGTGAACAGCAAGTGAACGAGGCGTCCAAGTGCTTGCATTCACTGGCCGCAAGCTAGGCTGCCTGCAAATCAGGCAGCCCCTGAATCCAAGGGAAAACCCTTGAAACCGGGGTCACCTGCCGCGCCGCGCCTCAGGCATCGGAGCGGCGGATCTGGGCACGGCCCGCCGCCGTGATGTGCCATTGATGGCTGCTGTCCACTTCGACCAGTCCACGCTCGCGCAGCCTCTTGGACAGATGCTCGCGCGCCGCGCTTTCCAGCGACACGGGCTCGCCCATTTCCAGCTTCTTGAGCACTTCGAGTTCATCCACCGTCGGCTCGTACACGGGTGCGTGATATGTGGTTTCGGCCATCGCTACTCCTTCGCTATTCAAAGTCTCATGCCCCGGCACTGCCCAAGGCATGGGTCCCAACATAGCGTTGGCCGGGACGCCGCGCAATCGGTGTCCGCACCTTTTTTCGCGATGTGGGCGATGATGGCACGCTTTGCGGCGGCGTCCCACAGGTGCCAGGGCACTGCCCTGTCCGGGAAACGGGCAGCCCGCTCTCTTGCCGCCGCCCTCTGCTGTCCGCTCTTGCCATCTGCTCCAGGGATTCAGGTTTTCATGTTGTACGCCATCACCGCCTTGTTCGCCTTCCAGTTGCTGGGAGAGGCCATCGTCCAGCTCACGGGGCTGCCGCTTCCGGGAGCGCTTATGGGCACGCTGCTGCTGCTGGCGGCGCTGCTGCTGCACGGCCGCCTGCCCGAGTCGCTGGAGAAGGCCGCCGGCGTGCTGCTGCAGAACATGATGCTGCTGTTCATTCCCGTCATTGCAGGCGTGATGCTGGAGTTCGACCGGCTGTCGCGCGAATGGCAGCCCTTCGTGATCGCCTGCGTGGCGGGTGCAGCCATTACCTTCCTGGCCACGGCCTTCACCTTCCGCTGGTGCCTGGAGCGCCAGCGCGCCCGCGAGGCGGCCGCCAGCCAGGGAGACAAGGCATGAACGCGCTCACCACCCACTGGCACAGCGCCTGGCAGTCGCTGTCCGGCAATGCCTCCACCGCCCACCTGCCCTGGCTGGTGCTGACCATGGCCGTCTACCTGGCGGCCATGGCGCTGTACCGTCGAAGCGGCAACCATCCGCTCCTGATTCCCGTGTTCACGGCTGTGGTCGTCATCGTGGGCGTGCTGCTGGCCACGGGCACCTCCTATGCCAGCTACCGCAGCGGCGTCTCGCTGCTGGGACTGCTGATCGGCCCGGCCACCGTCGCGCTGGCAATTCCGCTGTACGCCCAGCGCGAGCGCATCCGCGCGCTGTGGCTGCCCATCAGCGTGGCGCTGGCCGTGGGCTGCGTGGTGGCGTTGCTGTCGGCACTGCTGATCGGCTGGAGCCTGGGAGCGACGGTGCAGACGCTGGTGGCGCTGGCGCCCAAGTCGGCCACCATTCCCATCGCCCTGCCCATGGCCGAGCGCTTTGGCGGTCCGGCCTCGCTGGCGGCCGTGGCCGTGGCCATCACCGGCATTGCGGGCACGATGATGGCGCCGCTGCTGAGCCGCCTGGTGCGCAGCGATGACCCGGCCGTGCAGGGTTTTGCCCTGGGACTTACGGCCCACGCCATCGGCACGGCACGCGCGCTGCAGGTGAATCCGACCATGGGCGCCTTCTCGGCCCTGGCCATGGGCCTGAACGGCGTGGCCACGGCCGTGGTCATGCCGCTGTGCCTGGCCGTGCTGCCCTGGTTTTGAGCGCGATTGCGGGTTTTCCCCAGAGACACCCCCACAAGCCTGTGGACAAGCGCCGCCAGCAGCAAGGATAAGTCAGTTAAGTGACTGTCATCGTTGAACAATCCAAAGCCTGCTTAATTTTCAGGCAGGCCGGTGCTCCCTGGCGCGCTGCTGCAGCCATGAAGAGAACACGCGCAGGGCGGGCGCGGGCTGCGCATCGGGCGCCAGGGCCGGCGTGACCAGGTAGTAGGCGCGGTTGCCGCGCAGTGGCTGGGGGCAGGCAATGATGAGGTCGCCGCGCGCCAGTTCCTGCTCGATCAGCATGGGTGGCATCAGCGCCACGCCCAGGCCCTGGCTGGCGGCCACGGCCAGCATGGAGAAGAGCTCCAGCCGCATGCCGTCCAGCGCGCGCGGCGCGGCCACGCCCATGGCATCGAACCACTGCTGCCAGCCGTAGGGCCGCGTGCTTTGCTGCAGCAGCGGCATCCGGGCCACGATGTCCGCCCCCACAGGCAGCCAGGCCCGGCCCGGCTCGCGCGCCTGGGCCGTGGCCAGCAGTTGCGGGCTGCACACGGGCACCACCTCTTCGTCCATCAGCCATTGCGCCTGCACACCGGGCCAGCGTGCCACCTGCTCGGGCGTGCCTGCATAGAGCGCAGCGTCGAACACGGTATCGGCAAACAGGAAGGGCCGCGTCTGCACATCGATGTGCACGGTGACCTCGGGATGCTCGCGCGCCAGCTGCGGCAGGCGCGGCAGCAGCCAGCGCGTGGCGAAGGTGGGCACGGCCGCCAGGTTGAGCGGGCCTCCCTCGCCCTGGTGGGCCATGATGTCCAGCGTGTCGCGCTCCAGGCCGTGCAGCCAGCGCGAGACCTGCTGGGCGTACTGCGTGCCGGCCTCCGTCAGCAGCACGCCGTGGCGCGTGCGCCGGAACAGCTGCACGCCCAGGAACTCCTCCAGCGCAATGATCTGGCGCGATACCGCGCTTTGCGTGAGCGACAGCTCCTGCGCCGCACGCGTGTAGCTGATGTGGCGGGCGGCCGACTCGAAGCAGGCAAGGGCTTGGGTGGATGGCAGGGCTCTACGCATATCTCATGAATTCAATGCACTTCAGAGCCTCGCATCATAGGGAATAACCCGCAACAACCCATTCATACATGCGTTTTACGCATTCATGGATGAACAAACATCGTTTGCGCCACGCGCAGGCCCGCTTCTAAGATGCGTCGCAACAACGCTCCATGGTCACAGCCTGCCCGGCTTTGGCATATGGCAGCGACCCGCCCTTGACCTCTTTGTTTTTTGGAGAAACCACGCCATGGCCCGCAACAGCTTCCAATGGGATGACCCCTTCCAGCTCGACCAGCAACTGAGCGAAGACGAGCGCATGATCCGCGACGCGGCCCATGCCTACTGCCAGGAGAAGCTGGCACCCCGCGTGCTGGAAATGTTCCGCCATGAAAAGACCGACGTGAGCATCTTCCGCGAGATGGGCGAGCTGGGCCTGCTGGGCCCCACCATCCCCACGCAGTACGGCGGCGCGGGCCTGAACTATGTCAGCTACGGCCTGGTGGCGCGCGAGATCGAGCGCGTGGACTCGGGCTACCGCTCCATGGCCAGCGTGCAAAGCTCGCTGGTGATGGTGCCCATCAATGAATTCGGCACCGAAGACCAGAAGAACAGGTACCTGCCCAAGCTGGCCAGCGGCGAGTTCATCGGCTGCTTCGGCCTGACCGAACCCGACCACGGCTCCGACCCCGGCAGCATGTCCAGCCGCGCCTACAAGGTGGACGGCGGCTACCGCCTCAAGGGCAACAAGATGTGGATCACCAACAGCCCCGTGGCCGACGTGTTCGTGGTCTGGGCCAAGGAAGTGACCGAGGACGGCCATGTGGGCGAGATCCGCGGCTTCATCCTGGACAAGGGCATGAAGGGCCTGTCGGCCCCGGCCATCCACGGCAAGGTGGGCCTGCGCGCCTCCATCACGGGCGAGATCGTGATGGACGATGTCTTCGTCCCCGAGGAAAACGCCTTCCCCGAGGTGCGCGGCCTCAAGGGCCCCTTCACCTGCCTGAACAGCGCACGCTTCGGCATTGCCTGGGGCGCCCTGGGCGCAGCCGAGTTCTGCTGGCACACGGCGCGCCAGTACACGCTGGACCGCAAGCAGTTCGGCCGCCCCCTGGCCGCCAACCAGCTGGTGCAGAAGAAGCTGGCCGACATGCAGACCGAGATCACCCTGGGCCTGCAGGCCGCGCTGCGCGTGGGCCGCATGAAGGACGAGCACCAGAACGTGATCGAGATCACCTCGCTGATCAAGCGCAACAACTGCGGCAAGTCGCTGGACATTGCCCGCATGGCGCGCGACATGATGGGCGGCAACGGCATCAGCGACGAGTTCGGCGTGGCCCGCCACCTGGTCAACCTGGAAGTGGTCAACACCTACGAAGGCACGCACGATGTGCATGCGCTGATCCTGGGCCGGGCGCAGACTGGCATCGCAGCTTTTGCCAACTGACCCCCTGAGGCGCTTCGCGCCTTCCCCCTTCTCGCTTCGCGGAGGGGGACGACGCCCTCGCCGCGAGGCGGCTCTTGCTCGGCGTCCCTGGCCTGCTCCACGCCCATGTCACACGCTATGGGTGATGGAAGCTCAAGCCCTGAGCTGAACTACCAGCGGCATCGGGCGCGCTCATATTTCTTCCCTCTCATGTCCTCCACATCCTCCGCGCCGGCCGCATTGGCTGGCATCAAGGTGCTTGATCTTTCCCGCGTGCTGGCCGGGCCCTGGTGCACGCAGACGCTGGCCGACCTGGGCGCCGATGTGATCAAGGTCGAGCGGCCCGTGGCCGGCGATGACACGCGCCACTGGGGGCCTCCGTTCCTGCCGCGCGACGATGGGCAGGCTACGCAGGAGGCCAGCTATTTCACGGCCTGCAACCGCAACAAGCGCTCGGTCACCATCGACATGTCAACCCCCGATGGGCAGCAGCTGATTCGCCAGATGGCGGCCGGGGCCGACGTGCTGGTGGAGAACTTCAAGGTCGGTGGCCTGGCCCAGTACGGGCTGGACTACGAAAGCCTCAAGGCGCTCAACCCGCGTCTGATCTATTGCTCGGTCACGGGTTTCGGCCAGACCGGCCCGTATGCCGAGCGCGCGGGCTACGACCTCATGGTGCAGGCCATGTGCGGGCTGATGAGCATCACCGGCCATGCCGACGAGGCGCCCGGAGGCGGCCCGCTGAAGGTGGGCGTGGCCGTGATCGATGTCTTCACGGGCCTGTATGCCAGCAATGCCATCCTGGCCGCGCTGCATGCGCGCCAGGCCTCGGGCCGGGGCCAGCACATCGACATGGCCCTGCTCGACGTGGGCATGGCCGTGCTGGCCAACCAGGCCGCCGGCTTTCTGGCCACGGGCGAATCGCCGGGCCGCGCCGGCAACATCCACCCCAGCCTGGCGCCCTACCAGGACTTCGCCACGGCCAACGGCAACGTGCTGCTGGCCATTGGCAATGACGGGCAGTTCGCGCGCTTTTGCGCCGCCGTCGGCGAAGCCGGCTGGGCGCAGGACGAGCGCTTTGCCACCAACACCGCGCGCGTGCGCAACCGCCAGGCGCTGCTGGAGCGGATGGTGCCCCTCATGAAGACACGCGGCACGGCCGAATGGATTGCGCTGCTGGAAGACAAGGCCGTGCCCTGCGGCCCCATCAACACCATCGCCCAGGCCTTCGACGACCCGCAGGTGCGCGCACGCGGCATACGCGTCGAGCTGCCGCGCGAGGCCGGCGACGGCATCTCGCGCATCGCCGGCGTGGCCAGCCCCATGCGGCTGAGCGACACCCCGCCCGTGCTGCGCAGCGCACCGCCCTCCCTGGGCCAGCACACCGATGAAGTGCTGGGCGAGCTGGGCATTGCACCCATGGCCATCCAGGCGCTGCGCTCGCGCGGCGTGGTCTGATCGCCTGCGCCAGGCAACACCGACTCCTCCACACCTTTTTCCTCAAGCACCGCCATACGAATGTCTTAAAAAAACCCAGCCTTCCCACCCGTCGGTGCCTCACAACAAACGCTCACAACATCCATTCAAGGAGACAACACCATGACTCACACCACTCGCATCGCGCTCGCCGGCATCCTCGGCGCCCTCACGCTGTCGGGCGCAGCCCATGCCCAGGGCTACCCTGCCAAACCCATCAAGCTGCTCGTGCCCTTCGCGGCCGGCGGCACCACCGACCTGATCGCGCGCATCGTGGCCGAGCCGCTGGGCCGCGCCCTGGGCCAGCCCGTGGTGGTCGAGAACAAGGGCGGCGGCGGCGGCAGCATCGGCGCGGCCGAGACGGCGCGCTCCCAGCCCGACGGCTACAGCCTGGGCATCGCCACCGTGTCCACCACGGCCACCAACCCGGCGATCAACCCCAAGATCCCGTACAACGTGCTGACAGACTTCACGCCCATCGTGAACATCGCGGCCACGCCCAACATCATTGCGGCCCACCCCAAGTTCGCGGGCAAGAACTACCAGGAGTTCCTGGCCGAGGTGAAGAAGAACCCCGGCAAGTACTCCTACGCCTCGCCCGGTAACGGCAGCATCACCCATCTGATGATGGAGATGTTCAAGCTGTCCACGGGCACCGACATCACCCACGTGCCCTACCGTGGCAGCGGCCCCGCGCTGAACGACGCCGTGGCCGGCCAGGTTCCGCTGATCTTCGACAACCTGCCCTCCGCACTGGGCTTCGTCAAGGAAAAGCGCCTGGTGCCCATCGTGGTGGCCGCGCCTCAGCGCCTGGCAGCGCTGCCCGATGTGCCCACCTTCAAGGAAGTGGGCCTGGCCCCCGTCAACCGCATGGCCTACTACGGCATCGTCGGCCCCAAGAACCTGCCGCGCGAAATCGTGGACAAGGTCAATGCCGCCACGCGCAAGGTGCTGCAGGACCCCGCCATCAAGAAGCGCATCGAGGAAACCGGCTCGCTGATCGTGGCCGACACGCCCGAGCATTTCTTTGAAGAGATCAAGGCCGAACTGGCGGTCTACAAGGAAGTGGTGCAAAAGCAGAACCTGACGATGGATTGAGCCAGCGCGTCACCCGCCGACCATCCCCTCCACGGCGGGGATTTTTTCAGGCTTCGCCAGCGGCAGGCGACAGCAACGCCTCGCACACCCCACACAGGCGCCCGGCCAGACGCCGGCCCGGCGCCGACAACTGGGCCCGCACGTGCAGAGCCACTTCCACATCAGGCACGGGGGCGAAGCCGGCCATGCCGTCGAGCAGGCGGTGGCCGGGCCCGACCAGCCGGCGCGGCAGCAGGCTGATGCCCAGGCCCTGCTCCACGGCGGCTTCCAGGCTGGCCAGGCTGGCGCTCACATAGGCCAGGCGCCAGCGCCGGCCGGCGGCATCCAGCGCATGCGTCATCTCGCTGCGGTACAGGCCGCCCTGTGGAAACACCACCAGAGGCAAGGGTTCCATCCCGTGGCAGGGATGCCGCGCACTGTCTATCCAGGCCAGCGGTTCAGGCCAGCGCGCCATGCCGGGCGTGCTGCCGCTGCGCTGCTTGACGATGGCCAGGTCCAGCTCGCCGGACTGGAACTGCTGCCATATCGCCTGCGACAGCCCGCTGCTCAGCTCCAGCCGCAACTGCGGCTGGCTGCGCGCCAGCGCGCCCAAGGCGGGCATCAAGGCATTGCCGGCAAAGTCCTCTGGTACGCCGATGCGCAGCACGGCCTCGGTGGCGCCTGCCAGCTGCTCCACGGCCTCGTCCATGAGCGCGAGGATGCGTTGCGCATAGGCCAGCAGGCGCTCTCCTTCCAGCGTGCATTCCACATGGCGCCCGCTGCGGTCCAGCAGCGTGCAGCCCATTTGCTCCTCCAGCCTGCGGATCTGCTGGCTGACCGTGGACTGGGTCAGGTGCACGCCCTGCGCCGCGCGCGTGAAGCTGCCGGTTTCGGCCACGGCGCAGAAGCTGCGCAGCAGGGTGGGGTCTATGGAAGAGGGCTGCATGGGGCTTGGGCGAATTTCAGTGGCTTTGTCACTGCCTGGCATTTGATCATTTAATTTTCCAATTGATGGCCCCCGTCCTAGACTGCGGCCTCAGCTCCCGATTGCCCAGCCATCCCCATGCAAGAACAAGAACACATCCGCCTGCTGCGCCATGCCGTGCAGCTGGCGCACGACAACCGCCTGCGGGGCGGCCGGCCCTTCGGCGCCCTGCTCGCGCGCGAGGGGCAGATCCTGTCCACGGGCGTCAACGAGATCGTGCAAAGCCATGACCCCAGCGCCCATGCCGAAATGCAGGCGCTGCGCGCGGGCACGCGCGCCCAGGCCAACGCCAGCCTGGCCGGCTGCACCATCTACGCCAGCGGCCACCCCTGCCCCATGTGCCTGGCGGCGCTGGTGATGGCCGGGGCCGAGCAGGTTTTCTTCGCCTTCGACAACGCGGATGCACAGCCGTATGGCCTGTCCAGCGAGGGCGCCTACCAGCGGCTGCGCATGCCGCTGCAGCCGCCACCGCTGCCCCTGAGGCGGCTGGACACGGGCATCACGGCGGCCCAGCTGTATGGCAACGCGCCCTGGGCCTGAAGCCATGTCGTCCATTGCGCCCGCACGCACCGAGGCGCCCGCCGCAGCGCACGCCATTCCAACGGCGCTGTGGCTGGCCACCGTGGTCCTGGTCACGCTGAACCTGCGCCCGTTTCTCACGGCCATCGGCCCGCTGGGCCCGCAGATCCAGTCCGCCACGGGCATGGATCTGTCCACGCTGTCCTGGCTGACGCTGCTGCCCATGGCGTTGATGGGCCTGGGCGCTTGGCTGGCCCCGGCCGCGCTGCGGCGCCTGGGTCCGCGCCGCGCCGTGGTCGGGTCCTTGGCGGTGATTGCGCTGGGCTGCGCGCTGCGCGTGGCGGGCTCCAGTGCGGCCACCCTGCTGGCCACGGCCGCGCTGTGCGGCGCTGGCGTGGCCCTGGTGCAAAGCGTGCTGCCGGGCCTGATCAAGCGCCAGTCGCCCGCACGCATGGCGCAGATGATGGGGCTGTACTCGGCCGCGCTCATGGGCGGCGGCGCCCTGGGTGCCCAGATTTCGCCGCTGGCCGTGCAATGGGGACTGGACTGGCGCTTTGCACTGGCGCTGTGGACTGCGCCCGCCCTGCTGGCAATGGCGCTGGCGCGGCATGCGCTGCGTGCGTTGCCGGCTCCGGCGCCCATGGCAGGGGCCAACGCCACGCAAGACACCGGCTGGCTGCGCCGGCGTCCGCGCACCTGGATGCTGATGGCCTGCTTCGGCCTCATCAACGGCGGCTATGCGGCCATGGTGGCCTGGCTTGCGCCCTTCTACCAGACGCACGGCTGGAGCCCCGCGCAAAGCGGCGGCCTGGTGGCCCTGCTGTCGGTGGCCCAGGCCAGCGCCGCGCTGGGACTGCCCGTGCTGGCTGCGCGCCATGCCGACCGCCGGCCATGGCTAGGGTTCACGCTGCTGTGCCAGATCATCGGCCTGGCCGCGCTGGCCTGGTGGCCTGATGCGGCGCCGCTGCTCAACATCGTCATCCTCGGCATCGGCCTGGGTGGCTGCTTCGCGCTGATGATGGTGGTGGCGCTGGACCATCTTCCCCACCCCACGCAGGCCGGTGCGCTCAATGCGCTGATGCAGGGCGGCGGCTTTCTGATTGCGGCACTGGCGCCCTATGTGATCGCCCGGCTGCACCAGTTCACGGGCGGATTCGGCGCCGGCTGGCTGGCACAGATGGCCGCCGTGCTCGTGGTCTGCGTGCTGGTGTCTCGCCTGGCACCGCAGCGCTACGCCCAGGCCATGCGGGCACCCGGCGGCTGACCCGCTTCAGTGCGCCGTTGCCTGGAAGCCGGCAGACCAGCGCACGAAGGCCCAGACGCACCAGGCCAGGCCCAGCGCCACCAGGCCGCCGCCGATCCAGCCGATGTTCTGCATGCCCGCATGCATGCTGACCTGACTGCCCAGCAACGCGCCGCCGCCAATGCCGATGTTGAAGATGCCCGAGAACATGGACATGCCCACATCGGTGGCGTCGGCAGCCAGCTTGAGCACCTGGGACTGCATGGCCAGGGCGAAGCAGATCATGGCGACACCCCAGACCGAGCTCATCACGTAGAGCGATGCCTCATGGCCCGAGGCCGGCACCAGCATCAGCAGGCTGGCCGACAGCACGCCAATGGCGGCCAGCAGAAAGCCGCGCGGATGGCGCAGCCCCCACCAGCTGAACATCACGCTGCCCACGATGCCCATGCCGCCGTACAGCAGCAGCACGGCCGTGGTCACCTTGCCCTCGAAGCCCGCGATGTCCTGCACGAAGGGCTCGATATAGCTGTAGGCAGTGAACTGCCCGGTGATCACGACCACCAGCAGGATGTAGATGGACAGCAGCGCCGGGCGGCGCAGCAGCATGGGCACGCTGGCCAGGTTGCCCGCGTTCTCGCTGGGCAGGCGCGGCAGCAGCCGGGCCAGGGCCACCATGACGATGGCGGCCACCCCGCCCACGGCCAGGAACGTCGTGCGCCAGCCCAGCCATTCGCCCACGATGCGGCCCAGCGGAATGCCCAGCACCATGGCCATGGAGGTGCCGGTGGCCAGCAGGCTCAGCGCCACGGCCTTCCTGCCGGGCGGCGCCACGCGCACGGCCAGCGAGGCCGTGATGGACCAGAACACCGCATGCGACAGCGCAATGCCGATGCGGCTGACCATGAGCGAGGCAAAGCTCCAGGCCACGCCTGACAGCACATGGCTGGCCACGAACAGCGCGAACACGCCCATCAGCAGCTTGCGCCGCTCCACATTGCGCGTGAGCAGCATGAAGGGCAGCGAGGCCAGGGCCACGATCCAGGCGTAGATGGTCAGCATCAGCCCGACCTGCTCGGTGGGCATGCCAAAGCTCGCGCCAATGCTGCTGAGCAGGCCCACGGGCACGAACTCGGTGGTATTGAAGACGAAGGCGCCCAGCGCCAGCGCAATCACGCTGAGCCAGGCCTGGGCGGCCGTGGGTGTGGATGACGCGGAAACGGAGCCGGCCGCAGCGGAAACGGAAGGGGGCATGGGGAACGTGGGGCCTTTTTTGTTGCAGCGCAATATTGTGCTGCGCCATGCGACCGCCTGATGTCAGCTGCCGCGCAGGCCCCAGTGCCGCCAGGGGGACTCAGGCGGGCGGCAGGTGGCAGACGGCCTCGATGTTGTGGCCGTCGGGGTCGAGCACGAAGGCTGCGTAATAGTCGTCGTGGTAGTGCGGTCGCAGGCCGGGCTCGCCATTGCAGCGCCCGCCTGCGGCCAGGGCGGCCGCGTGGAAATCATCGACCATGTTGCGGTTGTCCACGCGAAAGGCCACATGGATGGGCGGCTGGTTGGGCTCGCCGCCGGTGATCCAGAAATCAGGCTTGGGCGGCTCGCCAAAGCCGGCCGTGTCGCCGTGGCCGGTGAGCTCGGCGGACAGCTCCATCAGGATCTCGTAGCCCAGGGGAGCCAGCGCCCGCGCATAAAACTCCCGGCTGCGGTCGAAGTCCGATACGAGGATTCCCGTGTGGTCGATCATGGCGGCGCTCCTGCCTGTTCGTGACAGGCACCAGCATGCCATGGAGGCCGCCTGCGCACCAGCCGGGAGCCCCCGGTGCTCAGTAAGCGACGGTAAAGCGCTCGCGCAGGTGCAGGCCCTTGTCCAGCGCATCGACCAGGGCCACGGCCAGATCGGCGGCGGAGATGGTGCCGGGCTGGCCGTCGGCCTGCATCAACGGCTCATCCTTGCCCGTGCGGTACTGGCCCGTGCGCTCGCCATGGTCACCCAGGTGCAGGGCAATCGGCGGGCTCAGCATCGTCCAGTCCAGGCCCTGCTCCTTTTGCAGATCGTTGAGGGCATCGCGCGCAGCCGAGGCGCCGGGCTTGATGGCGGCCGGGAACTCGGGCGTGTCCACCAGTTGCCTGCCGGGCGCGATGTAGAGGCTGCCCGCACCGCCCACCACCAGATAGCGCTTGACGCCAGCCGCCTTCGTGCCCGCCACGATGGCGCGCGAGCCGCGCATGAAATCCTCATAGATGTCGGGATTGCCCCAGCCCGCGTTGTAGGCGCTGACCACGGCGTCCGCGCCTGCCACGGCCCGCTGCACGGCGGCGGCATCCAGCACATCGGCCTGCACGGCGTGCAGATGCGGCTGGGCCGCCAGCCTGGCGGGGTCGCGCACCAGGGCCACGACCTCGTGGCCGCGCTGCAGCAGCTCCTTCAATACCGCCGAACCCACAAAGCCGGTTGCGCCAATGAGTGCCACTTTCATCTTCATTCCTTTGCGGCGCCTGGGCGCCTGTTCACGATGGCATTGAGATTACGCCGTTCACAATCACTGCGGAAGACAGCAGCTTTCCCCAACAGCTTGAAGCACCACTTCACAATACAGCCCATGGACGACTACAAACGCATGGCCGTTTTCGCCGCCGTGGTGCAGCACGGATCGATGAGCGCCGCCGCGCGCGCCCTGGGCATGAGCCCCTCGGCCGTGAGCCAGCAGGTGCGCCAGCTCGAGCGCGACGGCGGCGTCACCCTGCTGCACCGCTCCACCCGGCAGATCGCCCTCACCGACACGGGCGAGCGCTACTACCAGCAGTGCGCCGCCATGGCACAGGCCGCCAGCCAGGCGCGGGCCGAGCTGGCCGCCGCGCGCGACGAGCCCGGCGGCGAACTGCGCCTGTCAGCCACCGTGGGCTTTGCGCGCCATATCGCGCCAGCCCTGGGCAGCTGGCTGGCCCGGCATCCGGCACTGCGCCTGCACCTGGATGTGGACGATGCTCCCATCGACCTCATCCAAAGCCGCATCGACCTGGCGCTGCGCTTTGGCCGTCTGGCCGACTCGGGCTGGGCGGCCCGGCGCCTGGGCGCCATGCGCAACTGGCTGTGCGCCTCGCCCGCATGGATACAGGAGCACGGCGGCGGCGCGGCCTGGCGCCACCCGGCACCGCTGGCCAGCGCGCGCTGGCTGGGCCTTGCGCGCGAAGGCCAGGGCCAGGCCCTGCGGGCCGAGGCACGCCACCCGGCCACGGGCGAGACCTACAGCCTGCAGGTGCAGCCCCATGTGGCCAGCAACAACCAACTGTCCCTCCAGCAGATGTGCGAGGCCGGCCTGGGCCTGGCCCTGCTGGGCAGCATGGACGTTGCCGACGCGGTGGCCGAAGGACGCCTGGTGCGCCTGCTGCCCGACTGGGACTTCGGCGGCCTGGACATCTGGGCCGTCACCCCGCAGCGCCAGGCCCAGCCCGCCAAGGTGCGCCAGGCCATTGCCGCGCTGCAGGCCTATCTGGCGCAGTTGCCCGGCGTGGTCGATGCGCCGGCGCAGGCCCCGGCCGAGGTCCCGGGCCGATAAAAAAAGCCCGCACAAGGCGGGCATGAAAACGAAGGAAGGACAGGCTCTCAGTCGAGGGCCGTCTTCTGGCCGTTCTTGAACACGCTCAGCGTGTACGAAGGGTTCTTCATCTCGCCGTTCTTCTCGAAAGCGATCTTGGAGGTCACGCCCGAGTAGTCGGCCTTCTGCAGGAAGGGGATGTAGACCTTGGGGTCCCAGGAGTTGGCGCGCTTCATGGCGTCGGCCAGCATCATGGTGGCGTCGTAGAAGTACGGGCTGTAGACCTGGAACTGGCCGGGGTACTTGGCGTCGTAGCGCTTCTTCCATTCCGTGCCGCCAGGCATCTTGGCCAGCGAGGCGCCGCCGTCGGCGCAGATCACGTTGTCCAGCGGCTTGGCGCCGGCGGCCACCTTGGCCAGCTCGGGCACGCACAGGCCGTCGCCGCCGAAGTACTTGGCATCGTTCATGCCCAGCTGGGCCATCTGGCGCAGCATGGGGCCGGCCTGGCCATACATGCCGCCGTAGAAGATGCCTTCGGGCTTCTTGGCCTTGATCGAGGTCAGGATGGCCATGAAGTCCGTGGCCTTGTCGTTCGTGAACTCCGAGGCCACGACCTTCACGCCCAGCTTTTCCGCATCCTTCTTGAACACATTGGCCAGGCCCTGGCCGTAGGCCGTGCGGTCATCGATGATGGCCACGGTCTTGAGCTTGAGCGTTTCGGCCGCGTACTTGGCCAGCGCCGCGCCCAGCGCGTTGTCATTGGCAATCACGCGGTAGGTGGTGTTCCAGCCGGGCTTGGTCAGGTCGGGGTTGGTGGCCGCGCCCGTGATCATGGGAATGCCGCAGTCCTGGAAGACCTTGGACGAGGGGATGGCCACGCCCGAGTTGAGGAAGGCCACGGCGCCGGCGACCTTGTCGTCGCACAGCTTCTGCGAAGCGGCCGTGCCCTGCTTGGGATCGGCCACATCGTCTTCGGCCACCAGCTGGAACTTGACCTTCTTGCCGGCGATCTCCATGCCCTTGGCATTGAGGTCGTCAATGGCCATGCGCACGCCGTTCTCGTTGTCCTTGCCGAAATTGGCCTGGGGTCCGGACACGGGGCCGATGTGGCCGATGCGGATCACCTGCTCCTGGGCCATGGCCACGCCACCCATGCCGGCCACGACGGCCGCAATACACAACTTCCGGGACATCTTCATCGCGCACTCCTCAGTTGAAACAGGCCGTCACGTTATTCCCGTCATCGCGGCTTGGCAATGGCGCGTCACGCCGCGTGACGGGACCGCGACACTCGGCCCCAACTCAGTGTTTACGAGAATCCATCCCCAACCAAAGCTGTGCTGGGAGGCTGGCCGGCTCACGCCGCGCGCGCCTGGCCCAGTGCCTGTACCTGCGCCAGCTGGTCCAGCGCCGCCAGGCAGGCATGCGCCACTTCCACGCCCTTCTTCACGAAGTGGGCACGGAAGAACTCCACATGGTCGCCATGTTCGTGGAAATCGCGCGGCGTGAGCACGGCCGAGAACACCGGCACTTCGGTATCGAGCTGCACGCGCATCAGGCCGTCGATCACGGCCGAGGACACGAACTCGTGGCGATAGATGCCGCCGTTGACCACCAGCGCGCAGGCGATGACCGCGTCGAAACGGCCGCTGTCGGCCAGCTTCTTGGCCAGCAGCGGGATCTCGAAGGCGCCGGGCACGTTGAAGTGGTTGATGTTCTGCGCGGCCACTCCCTGGGCCTGCAGCTCGGCCGCCATGGAGTCGCGCGCCTGGTGCACGACATCGGTATGCCAGCTCGCGCAGATCACGGCCACGCGGCTGCGGCCCGCGACGGCCTTCCACGGCGTGCCCGAGGCCGTGCCGTGTGCGGAGAAGTTCAAGGAGACAGGAGTCTGATTCATGGTGCTCTTTCGAGATGAGACAAATGAATCAGGGCGCGCGCCATGGCGCCGCATGGCGCGGCGCAGCCCATGGGAAAACCATGGGCATGGCGCCTGCCATGCAGGTGCTGCGCGATCTCTTTCATCCGGACTGTGACCGTCGGCTCTGGCATCTCACCAGATCTGCTGACCCCGGCCGGCCTTGCGGCTAGCCGGGCGCTCGCGGGCTGCTGGACACATGCCGAAAGACAGATCCAGATACCGCCGGTGGGGAATTTCACCCCGCCCTGAGAACGCTGCTTTGCGGCGCACGGACTGCGCGCCGCCAAAGACAGCGGCCATTCTAGTCCCGCGCAGATGCCATTGCGGCGATCGGGGCGACCGCAGCCATTGCGCGCTGTGCCTGCGGATTTCATCTGGAAGCACCTACAGTACATGGACCAATTGCTATCAAAATAGAAGTCCCGCTGTCGCCGTCGTTGCCTCGCCAGGACGATCCAGGTCAACCATTGAGGCCTGTCAAACGTCATATGAAGAGATCCAGACAGGAAACACGCCTTTGCCCGGACACCACACCATGACCCGAACCAACGCCTCCCCCACGCAGCAGCGCCCGCAGCCTGGCCTGCGCCCCCTGCGCCTGCTGGCCGGCCTTGGCCTTGCAGCCCTGGTCACCGCCTGCGCCGTGCCGCCCGATGGCTATTCGGACATGGGCTCCGGCTACCCCAGCTATCCCAGCTACCCGTCCTATCCCAGCTATCCGTCGGGCGGCGTCGTCTACCCCTCGTATCCCACGCAGCCCGCCTATCCGGACAACGGCTGGTACGAGCGCCAGCGCCTGCAGCGCGAACGTGAGCGCCTGCAGTACGAGCGCGAGCGCATCCAGCAGGAACGCAACCGCGATGCCTGGCGTGACCGCCAACAACGCGAGCGTGAAATGCGCGAGCGCGACCGGGACCGTGACCGCCAGGCCCAGGACCGCGACCGCCAGTTGCGCGAGCGCATGCAGGAGCAGCAGCGCCGCGAAGCCGAGCGCCAGCAGCGAGAGCGCGAACGCGACCAGGGCCAGCAGCAGCGCGAGCGCGAACGCCAGCAACGGGACCGGGAGCAGCAGCAACGCGCCATCGAGCGCATGCAGCGTGAAAGCCAGGGCGGCGGCAACCCCTACCCCACCCAGGATCCGCGCCACTGGCGCTGAACGGCTGACCGGCGGCATTTCCAGCCCCTGGGCGCCGCACCATAATCGGCAATACACCACATCCTTGTGCCGCTTGTGATGGGAAAGGAAACCGCCATGCACCGCACCCAAGACCTTGGCCACACCGGCCGCCGTTCATCGGCGGCCGCGCGCTGGGCGCTGGCGGCGCTTGTACCGATGTTTGTACCGCTGGTGCTGGCGCTCACCGCAGGCCCGGCCTCGGCCCAGGTCATCCGCTGCACGGACGCCAAGACCGGCCGCGTCACCTACACCAACAGCAGTTGCAAGGACGGCGAAAACCGCGTGCAGGTGCAGGAAGCCCCCAGCCCCGAAGAGCTGGAGCGCGAGCGCGCGCAGTCCGCCGCCGCCATAGAGCGCAAGAACCAGCAACTGGCCCGCGAAGAGGCCGAGCGCCGCACGCGTGCCCAGCAGCAGGAGCGCGAGGCACGCAGCCGGCGCGAGCGCGAGAGCTCGGCCCAGCGCGACGGCGGCGACTCCCCGGCCTGCCAGCAGGCGCGCCGCCGCCTGGACACCATCCTGGCCGAGGCCAATCCCGATCCCGCCACCTGGGGCCCGCGCAGCCAGGCCGCCCAGCAGCAGATGGAGATGGCCTGCCTGGGCCCCAAGGCCTATGAACAGCTGCAGCAATCGCGCGCATTGCAGCCCAATGCCATCAACCGGCCGTGGATCGTCGGACGCCCCGTGCCGCCGCAGCCGCTGCCGCCTTCGGCCCCCATCTCGCACTGCAACGTGTTCCGCTGCTACGACACCAACGGCGGCATCCACCCGCGCTGATTCAGGCGCGCAGCCCCTGCTCCACGGTCGGGTAGCGCAATCTCAGGCCCAGCTCCTCCTTCAGGCGCTGGTTGCGCAGGCGGCGTGACTCCCCCATGAAGCTCAGCAGGCTGGCCGGCAGCTCGCGCTGCGCCTGCTCGCGCGTGATGCGTGCGGGGCGCGGCAGTCCATAGAGATCGGCCGCAAGGTCGAAGTAGTCGCCCATGCGCAGCTGCGTATCGTCGCTGGCGTGGTAGATGCGCTGCGGCCGGCCGAGCCACAGCGCCCGCACGCAGGCGCGGGCCAGGTCGTCGGCATGGATGTGGTTGGTATAGACATCCTCTGCGGCACACAGCAGGGGTGTCCCTCGCAGCAGGCGCCCGCGCGGCGTGCCGTTTTCCCGGTCCGGCGCATAGATGCCCGGGATGCGCAGAATGCTGGCGCGCAGGCCGCCGCGCCCGGCAAAGCGCACGGCTCGCTCAGCGTTCACGCGGCGCTGGGCACGCGCCGTGGCCGGTGCGGGCGGGCGGCTTTCGTCGATCCAGGCGCCCTCGCAGTTGCCATAGACGCCGGAGGTCGAGCCATAGACCAGGCTGGCCGGCCGGCCGCGAAGGCGCAGCACGCGCAGCAAAGCCGTGGTGCGCGGGTCCAGCCACCAGCCATCTTCGCCGGCAGGCGGATTGGGCGGCGGCGCCAGGTGGACGACGCGCGTGGCCAGGCCGGCCAGACGGCGCAGCGTGGCAGGCGCGTCCAGATCGCCCAGCAGCGGCGTGATGCCGCGCCCGCGCAGATCCTGCAGGCGCTCGGCGCCACGCGTCAGGGCCAGCACGCGCGGGCCCCGTCGTGCGGCACCCGAACGGGCGACGGGCGCGCCCGCCAATGCACCAGCCACGCGCAGCCCCACGTCGCCGCAGCCGACGATGAGCACGCGTTCGCGTCGAAAGCGCGCCGGCAGCGCGCCCAATGGGTTTTGGTTTGAGGGCAAAATCCTGGCCTGTTGCGAGGGCGGCCACCCGCGCGCCGCCGGTCGCGGCAGCGGCATGTCCGTCCGGGAAAGAAGATCGCCGGCGCGCTCCACGCGCCGCCAGCGCCCCCGAGGATACCGAGAACATGACCGAGATAGCCAACGCTTCCCACGAAATCACCGTACAGCCCAGCGGCCGCGCCTTCGCCACGCAGGGCAGCGAGACCATCCTGGCCGCCGCCATCCGCTGCGGCGTGGGCCTGCCCTATGGCTGCAAGGACGGTGCCTGCGGCTCCTGCAAGTGCAAGAAGCTGCTCGGCGAGGTCACCCATGGCGCCCACTCGGAAAAAGCGTTGACCGCCCAGGAAGAGGCCGACGGCTATGTGCTGACCTGCTGCGCCACGCCCAGCACCTCGGTGGTGCTGGAGTCGCGCCAGGTGACCGATGCCAGCGCCTTCCCGATCAAGAAGATGCCCGTGCGCGTGGCCACGCTGGAGAAGAAGTCGCACGACGTGATGCAGGTGCGCCTGCAGCTGCCCGCTGCAGACAAGTTCCGCTACCACGCAGGCCAGTACGTGGAATTCATCCTGCGCGACGGCGCCCGCCGCGCCTACTCCATGGCCACGGCCCCCCATGTGCAGGACACGGCACCGGGGCTGGAGCTGCACATCCGCCACATGCCGGGCGGCAAGTTCACCGACCACGTGTTCGGCGCCATGAAGGAAAAGGAAATCCTGCGCGTGGAGGGCCCGTTCGGCAGCTTCTTCCTGCGCGAGGACAGCGACAAGCCCCTCATCTTCCTGGCTTCGGGAACGGGCTTCGCCCCCATCAAGGCGCTGCTGGAGCACATCCGCCACAAGGGCATCACCCGCTCCGTCACCCTGTACTGGGGAGGACGCCGGCCCGAGGACCTCTACCTCGACGCCTGGGTGCGCGAGCAGGCCGAAGCCATGCCCCAGCTGTGCTATGTGCCCGTGGTCTCCGACGCGCTGCCGGAAGACGGCTGGACCGGCCGCACGGGCTTCGTGCACCAGGCCGTGCTGGACGACTTTGCCAACTTGTCCGGCCATCAGGTCTATGCCTGCGGTGCGCCCATCGTGGTCGATTCGGCACGCCATGCCTATGTGGAGCAACGCGGCCTGCCGGCGGAAGAGTTCTACGCGGACGCGTTCACCTCCGAGGCCGACAAGGCTTCCTGAGTGTGCAGAAGGTGGCACGGATCAAGCAATACGCAGAAAAACTGCTTCCCATACCTGCGCGCAGCCAGGTGTCGCAATTTTTTTGCACAATAGCGCCCCTATGAACCGTAGAAACAGCCTTCTCTCGGTCATGGCGGCCGCTGCTGCCCTGGCCTCCCCGCTTGCCCTGGCGCAAGAGCCCATCCGCCTGATCGTGCCCTATGCGCCCGGCGGTCCGCTGGACATCACCGCGCGCGCGCTGGCCGAGCGGGTGCGTGACTCCCTGGGGGTGGTAATCATCGACAACAAGGCCGGCGCCGGCGGCAACATCGGCGCCGACGCCATTGCCCGCGCCACGCCGGACGGCATGACCATCGGCCTGGCCGCCACGGCCACCCATGCCGTCAATCCCTGGCTGTACACCAAGATGCCCTACGACGCGGGCAAGGACTTCGCGGGCATCACCCAGATGGTGCGCGTGCCCAACGTGCTGGTGATGAATGCGGCCCGTGCCGAGCAGCTCAAGATCCACAGCGTGGCCGACCTGATCGCCTACGCCAAGTCCCACCCCGGCAAGCTCAACTACGGCAGCGGCGGCAACGGCAGCGCAGGCCACCTGGCGGGCGAAATGCTCAAGCAAAAAGCCGGCATCTTCGCCCTGCACGTGCCCTACCGTGGCGCCAACCCGGCCCAGCTGGCCCTGCTGTCGGGCGAGGTGGACTTCAACATCGACAACCTGGCTGCCGCTGCACCCAATATCCGCTCGGGCAAGCTCAAGGCGCTGGCCGTGACCTCGCTGAACCCCACCACGCTGCTGCCCGGCGTGCCCGCGCTGTCCAAGACCTTCCCCGGCTTTGCCATCGATACCTGGTGGGGCCTGGTGGCCCCGGCCGGCACGCCCAAGCCCGTGCTGGACAAGCTGAGCCGGGCCTTTGCCGACGCACTGGCCGCGCCCGAGACCAAGACCCGCTTCGAGACCCTGATGGCCGAGCCCGTGTCCTCCACGCCCGCCGAGTTCGACAGGTTCATGGCGGCCGAGCGCGCCAAGTACCAGGCCATCGTCAAGGCCTCCGGAGCGAAGGTGGACTGAGCCGATCCATCGCGTCCCGCCTGGCAAAAAGCCGCAGCCGCCCTCAGGGCGCTGCGGCTTTTTCATTCAGGCCACTGTCGGGATTCAGGCTTGCCGGAGATGCCAGCCAGGCTTGTGCGCCAGGCAGATGCCCTGCCCCGCCACGGCCTGCAGCTGCGCGGGCGTGACGCGCTCAGGCGCGATCTCGGCCAGCGGCACGAGCACGAAGGCGCGCTCGTGCATGCGCGGGTGCGGCACGCTCAGGCGCGGCAGCGCGATGCGCTCGTCGCCCCACAGCTCGATGTCCAGGTCCAGCGTGCGCGGCGCAT
Source organism: Delftia sp. WSY_10 (assembly GCF_043104705.1). Classification (NCBI taxonomy): domain Bacteria; kingdom Pseudomonadati; phylum Pseudomonadota; class Betaproteobacteria; order Burkholderiales; family Comamonadaceae; genus Delftia; species Delftia sp. WSY_10. Next base: position 405,697 of record NZ_JBICKY010000057.1, read on the forward strand.
TGCGGTAGGGGCGCTCGCGCCCGGCCGCCAGTTCGATGGCCTGCAGCGCATCGAGCAGCGCCAGCGGCTGCAGCGTGGTGCGCACGGCGGCCACGGCGTTCAGATAGTCGGGACCGCTGGAATCGATGGGCGCCGTGCTGTAGAGCGAGGAGACGGCCAGCAGGCGCGTGCCCGTCAGGCCGCCGATGGCCTTCAAGGCCTGTCCCAGGGCCTGGCCGCAGTCACCGAGGTTGGCGCCCAGGCCGATGGCGACCCAGTGGCCTGGCTCAGTCATCGCCGCCCATGCCGCCATCGCCCCCGCCCTGGGGCTTGCGGCGGCGCCGCCGCCGCTTCTTGGGCGCTGCAGCCTCCTCGCTGCCAGCCTGTGCCGGTGCGGGATCCTCAGGCTGCACGCCTTCCGCCAGGTTCACGCCATCGCGCGGCTGGCGGACCTTGGGCACGCGGTGCACCTTGGGTTCGGCGCTGCGCTGGCGGGCGCGCTGCTCGTCGCGCGCCTGGGCGATCAGGTCGTCGCGGCGCGCGTCGTCGGCATTCTGGAACTCCTGCCACCAGCTGGCCAGGCTTTCCTCGACCTCGCCGATATCGGCGCGCAGCCGCATGAAATCGAAGCCCGCGCGAAAGCGCGGCTGGGCCACCAGGCTGAACGGCGTGGCGCCCGTGCGCTTGTCGAAGCGCGGCTGCATGACCCAGATCTCGCGCATGTCGGCGGCCAGCTTGCCGCGTCCCGAGACATCGCCGATGCGCTGGTCGAACACTTCGTCGATGGATTCCTGCAGCGCGGGGAACGGGTGCTGGCGCTGGTTCAGGCGGCGCTCCCAGCCGGTCTTCACGTCATGCCACAGCACGCAGGCCAGCAGGAAGCTGGGCGCCACGGGCTTGCCTTCCTCGACACGGCGATCGGTATCGGTCAGCGCGGCCTGCACGAAGGGCTGCTCGGCACGCTCGACCACCACATCCAGCAGCGAGTAGATGCCGCGCGCCAGGCCCAGGCCGCGCAATTGCTCCACCGAAGCCAGCGCATGGCCGGTCTGCAGCAGCTTGAGCATTTCATCGAACAGGCGGCTTTGCGGCACATCGGCCAGCAGCGGCTCGCACTCCACCAGGGGCTTGGCCGTCTTGGGCTCGAGCTTGAAGCCCTTGCCCGCCAGCTTGGCGGCGAAGCGCACGGCGCGGATGATGCGCACCGGATCTTCACGGTAGCGCGTGGCCGGGTCGCCAATCATGCGCAGCATGCGCTTCTTGGCGTCGTCAATGCCCTTGTGATAGTCCACCACGATCTGCGTGCGCGGATCGTAGTACATGGCGTTGATCGTGAAGTCGCGGCGCGTGGCATCCTGGTCCTGCGGACCCCAGACGTTGTCGCGCAGCACGCGGCCGCTGGCGTCCACCGCATGGTGCATGCCGGCGAGCTGGGCCTTGCTGGTGCGCTCGTTGCCGCTCACGGCCTCGGCCGCGCTGTTGTCCAGGAAGGCGCGGAAGGTGGAGACTTCGATGACCTCGTTCTCGCGCCCGCGGCCATAGACCACGTGCACGATGCGAAAGCGCTTGCCGATGATGAAGGCGCGGCGGAACAGGCCCTTGACCTGCTCGGGCGTGGCATTGGTGGCCACGTCGAAGTCCTTGGGGCGCAGGCCCAGCAGCAGGTCGCGCACGGCGCCGCCCACGATGTAGGCCTCGTAGCCCGCATCCTGCAGCGTCTCGACCACGTCGAGGGCACGCCGGTCCACCAGGTTGGGATCGATGCCGTGCACCTGCACGGGCACCTCCTGGCGCTTGCCGAAGGGCGACTTGCGCGCCCGTGGGGCGGCCGAGGCCTTGCCCAGCAGCTTGTCGATGATGTTCTTGATCATGGTGCTTCGCCAAACAGGTCCAGAATGCGCCAGCCACGTTCCTGGGCCAGGGCGCGCAGCCGAGTGTCGGGGTTGGTGGCCACAGGGTGGTCCACGCGCTCGAGCAGGGGAACGTCGTTCCAGGAGTCGCTGTAGAAGGAGGTCTCCACGCCGCTCCACTGCAGGCCGCGCGCATCCAGCCACTGCTGCATGCGCTGCACCTTGCCGCCGCGCATGCTGGGCGTGCCACGGATCTCGCCCGTGAACCAGCCCTGCGCGTCGCGCTCCAGTTCCACCGCGATCAATTCCTGCACGCCGAGGGCGGCGGCGATGGGGCGCGTCACGAACTCGTTGGTGGCCGTGACGATGATGATCTGGTCGCCCGCCTGCTGGTGCGTGCGCAGCAGCTCCAGTGCCTGGGGACGGATGGCGGGGGTGATCACCTCGCGCATGAAGCGCTCGTGCGCCTCGGCGGCCTGCTGCGCGCCACGGGCGCAGAAGGCCTCGGTGGCAAAGCGCACATAGTCGTGCACGTCGAGCGTGCCCGCCTGGTAGTGCGCGAAGAACTCGGCATTGCGGCGGCCGAACTCGACCGGATCGGTCCAGCCGATGCGCGTCGTGAACTCGCCCCACTCATAGTCCGAATCGAGCGGCAGCAGCGTGTGGTCCAGGTCGAACAACGCCAGCCGGGGCCGGAGTTGCTTCTGATCAGAGGTCATGCATATCCTAAAAAAATGGGTCCCGCGCTGCCCTTGCAACGCAGGCTCCGCCGGCTCCCGCAGTCCCTGCCCACAAGAAAATGCGGGCTCATTCGGTTTCCAGCATCGTCTTGAGCAACGGAATGGTGATGGCGCGCTTGTTGCGCAGCGCAAAGCCGTCGAGCATGTCGAGCAGCTGCATCAGGCTGCCCAGGTCACGCGAGAAGCGCTTGAGCATGTAGTCCATCACATCGTCGCCCAGAAAAACGCCACGGGCATCGGCCTCCTGGCGCAGCACCGCGCGGCGCGCGGTTTCGTCGAGCAGCTGCAGCTGGAACACATGGCCCCAGCCCAGCCGCGTGCGCAGATCCTCGCGCAGCTTGAGGTCTGCCGGCGGCAGCGGGCCGGCCCCCAGCACCCAGCGCGGCGAGCCCGTGGCCGGGCTCGTCGCATTCACAAACCAGTTGAAGGCCCGCGCCTGCTGCAGCGGAGTGTAGATGTCCACATCGTCCATCAGCACCGCCGCCCAGCGCTCGTCGAAGGGCGGCGGGAACAGGGTGGAGGCATCCATCCAGCCCACCATGGCACCCTGCTCGCGCAGGGCCTCGCGCACGGCCTTGAGCAGATGGGTCTTGCCCGAGCCCGATTCGCCCCAAAGATAAGTGGGCACTGGCGTGCGGGCCGTCTGCATGCGGCCATCGCCCACCCAATGGCGCAAATGATCGATCACCGCGGCATTGGGGCCGACGAAAAAGCGCGACAGCGTCGGGCTCGACGCCATGCTGATATCCAGAGCCAGCTGCTTCATCTGCGACATACGCGCAGCGCCCCCTTTCCTGTGTCCAGGCGGGTCCATGCGGCAAAAGCAGGCAAAGGAATCGGCAACGGCATTGGGTTGATGGCAAAGACAGGCCCGCCCTGCCGCAGCGCTGCGGCAAGGCGGGCGACGCCGGGGCGTTCCCGGGCGCAACAGGGATTTTAGTCTGCGCGGCGCACGGCACGGCGGCAGCCGGCCCGCTTGTGCAACGAAAGCCCCCTCGAAGCCCACTGGCGCGCGCGCCTGCCGGCGGCCGGCGCCGTAGAATCCCGGGGTTCCAGCCCGGCCTCGGGCCTACCGCACCGTACCCATCCATGAGCTCTTCTGCCCCCTCCTCTACCCCGATCTCCTACAAAGACGCCGGCGTCGACATCGTCGCTGGCGACGCGCTGGTCGAGCGCATCAAGCCGCTGGCCAAGAAGACCATGCGCGAAGGCGTGATGGCCGGCATCGGAGGCTTCGGCGCACTGTTCGAGGTGCCCAAGCGCTACAAGGAGCCCGTGCTGGTCTCGGGCACCGACGGCGTGGGCACCAAGCTCAAGCTGGCCTTCGAGTGGAACATGCACGACACCGTCGGCATCGACCTGGTGGCCATGAGCGTCAACGACGTGCTGGTCCAGGGCGCCGAGCCCCTGTTCTTCCTCGACTACTTCGCCTGCGGCAAGCTGGACGTGGACACGGCCGCTGCCGTGGTCGGCGGCATTGCGCGCGGCTGCGAGCTGTCGGGCTGCGCACTGATCGGCGGTGAAACCGCCGAAATGCCCGGCATGTACCCGGCCGGCGAATACGATCTGGCCGGCTTTGCCGTCGGCGCCGTCGAAAAGTCCAAGATCCTCACGGGCCAGAGCGTTGCTGCTGGCGACGTGGTGCTGGGACTGGCCTCGGCCGGCGTGCACTCCAACGGTTTCTCCCTGGTGCGCAAGTGCATCGAGCGCGCCGAAAGCCAGGGCAGCCTGCCCGAAACGCTGGACGGCAAGCCGTTCAAGCAGGCCATCATGGAACCCACGCGCCTGTACGTGAAGAACGTGCTGGCGGCGCTGGAGCAGCACCCCATCAAGGCGCTGGCCCACATCACGGGCGGCGGCCTGCTGGAGAACATCCCCCGCGTGCTGCCCGAAGGCCTGGCCGCCCACCTGGATGCCGGCAGCTGGCCCCAGACCGAGCTGTTCGCCTGGCTGCAGAAGACGGCCGGCATCGATGCCGTGGAAATGAACCGCACCTTCAACAACGGCATCGGCATGGTCGTTGTCGTGCCCGCCGAGGCTGCCGAAGCCACGGCCGCCACGCTCGCGAAGCTGGGCGAGACGGTCCACACCATCGGACGCATCGCCGCACGCGGCGAGGGCGAGCCTGTCGAGGTCCGCTGACCACGGGCCCGCAGCGCATGACCCAGCACCTGCCCTCGCCCATCATCTCCCCGCAGCCCGCGCCCACGCGCGGCGTGACGCTGTCCAGCTATGTGCTGATGGCCGGCGCCCTGCTGCTGATCATGTGGCAGGGGCTGCTGCCGGGCATGCTGTGCGTCTGCGTGGGCTTTCTGGTCACGCGCGCGCTTGCCGGGCTGCTGTCACGCGCCCAGCCCAAGTCCCGGCGCGGCTCGCTGCCGCGCTGGACGCAACTGGTGGCAGCCACCATCGTCATTCTTGCGCCGCTGGCCCTGCTCAGCGGCGCGCTGTCGCACACGCGCACCTACATCACCGACGCGCCACAGCAGTACCGCGAGCTGCTCGACTATCTGGCGCACACGGTGCTGGAGCTGCGTGACAAGCTGCCGGCCGACATGGCCGACCAGCTGCCGGACGGCGCACAGGAAATCCAGCACCTGCTGGCCAGCTACCTGGCCGCCAAGGCCGGCGCCCTGGCCCATGCGGGCCGCGCCTGGCTCACCGGCCTGCTCTATGCCTACGTGGGCCTGATCATCGGCGCCCTGGCCGCCGTGCGGCCCATGGTCACGCGCCGCCCGCCCCTGGTGGCAGCGCTGCGCGAGCGCATCCGGCTCATGGGACTGGCCTTCCGCCAGATCGTGGCGGCCCAGTTCTGGATTGCGGCCTTCAACACCTTCCTGACGGCCATCTTCCTTCTGGGCGTGCTGCCGCACTGGAACCTGACCCTGCCCTACACGCCAGCCCTGATCACGCTGACCTTCATTGCAGGCCTGGTACCCATCGTGGGCAACCTGCTGTGCAATGCGGTGATCACCATCGTGGGCCTGTCGGTGTCCCCTGTGGCCGCCGCCGCCTGCCTGGGCTTTCTGATCCTGATCCACAAGGCCGAGTACGTGATCAACGCCAAGGTCGTGGGCCAGCGCACGCACATGGGCGTATGGGAGCTGCTGGCGGTGATGTTCGTGGCCGAATCGGTGTTCGGCCCTGCAGGCCTGGTGGCCGCTCCGCTGTTCTACGCCTATCTCAAGAAAGAGCTGGAAGCCGTCCGGCTGGTCTGATCAGCCCACGCGCGGGCGGCTACAGCCCTCTCAGCCGCCGGATCACCTCGCGCACGGCCACGGCCTGCGCGCCCTGCTGGGACTGCAGGAAGCGCTCCAGGTCTTCAAGCGCACGCTCGGTCACCCCCCATTGCGCATAGGCCAGCCCCCGGTCCCGCAGGATCTCGGGCATGTCGGGCCGCAGCACGGCCAGCCGGTTGAGCACGGCCACCAGCAGCGGCCAGTCGCGCCGGGCATGGTGGATTTCCTGCAGGTTGCGCAGCATGCGCTCCAGAACGTCGCGCGGCGAGGCGCCCTGCAGGTACATGCCCAGCGGAGCGGCCTCTTCGGCCGACAGGCCCGCGCTCTGCCAGAAGGGCTCCAGCCGCTCGGCCAGGCTGTTGGCCGAAAAGGACTCGCCACTCAACGGGTCCATCACCACCTGCCCCTGGGGCAGGCGCATCTTGACCAGGAAATGGCCGGGAAAGCTCACGCCCTGCGCCGGCAGATCGATGGCCGCAGCCAGCTCCAGCCAGATCAGCGCCACACTGATGGGAATGCCGCGCCGCGTCTGCAGCACATGGTGGATGTAGCTGTTGGCGGGGTCGTAGTAGTCGTTGAGATTGCCGCCAAAGCCCAGCTCGCCGTAGAAGAACTGGTTGAGTCCGCGCAGGCACTGCAGCGGATCGGTTTCGCCGGCCAGGCGCTGGACCAGGCGCACCTGCAGCCGGTCCAGTTCGGCGCTGGCCGCCTGCAGGTCGAGATCGGGCACGGCATCCTGGGCGATGCTGATTGCCGCCTCCATCAGCGGCAGGTGTTCATCGCTTTGCACCAGCGCTGCAAAGTATTGCAGGGCCGTTGGCGTGTCGTCGTAGCTCCAGCTCATGATGCCTTGTGAATTTGCAGCGCCCAGGCCTGCAATTATGCGGGTTCGGGCTAGCGCCGCAGCAGTGCCCGCAGCTTGAGCCCGGCTGCCCACAGCGCGCCAAAGTACAGCAGGGCCGAGGCCGCCATCAGGCCGGCAAGCAGGCCCACGCGCTGCCATCCGTTGGCACGCAGCGCAATCCAGTCGAAATGCTGGCTTCCCCAGGTCAGCAGCACGGCCAGCAGACTGCTGGCCGCAATCACCTGCAAGGCCAGCCGCCCCCAGCCGGGCTTGGGACGGTAGACGCCCCGGCGCAGCAGCCCCCACAGCAGCCAGCCCGCATTGACCAGGGCCGCCAGGCCGATGGACAGCGCCAGACCCGTATGCGCCATGAAGGGCACCAGCACCAGGTTGAGCAGCTGGGTGATGATCAGCACCACGATGGCGATCTTGACGGGCGTGCGGATGTCCTGGCTTGCGTAGTAGCCGGGCGCCAGCACCTTGATGGCCACCAGGCCCACCAGGCCGGCGCCGTAGCCCACCAGCGCCAGCGCGATCTGGCCCACATCGCTGTCCTGCAGCGCGCCACGGTGGAACAGCGTGGCCACGAGCGGCTCGGCGAAAGTGAGCAGCCCCACCGCGCAGGGCACGGAAAACAGCACCACCAGGCGCAGCCCCCAGTCCAGCATGGCCGAGTAGCGCTCCGAGTCGTCGGCCGCCTTGGCCGCAGCCAGCTGGGGCGTGAGCACCACGCCCAGCGCCACGCCCAGCAGCGCCGTCGGAAATTCCATGAGCCGGTCGGCATAGAACAGCCAGGTCACGCTGCCCGGCTGCAGATAGGAGGCGATCTGGGTGTTGATCATCAGCGAGACCTGGGCCACGCCCACGCCCAGCAGCGCCGGCGCCATCAGCCTGAGGATGCGGCGCACGCCGGCCTCTTGCCAGGCCTGGCGCAAGGCGGCTGGAGAAAACCCGATGCGGGGCAGCAGGCCCAGGCCTGCCAGCGCCGGCAGCTGTACCGCCAGCTGCAGCACGCCGCCCAGCATCACACCACCGGCCATGGCATAGATGGGCTCTATGCCGCGCGCCTGCAGCCAGGGTGCACCCCAGAAGGCGGCGGCAATCATGGCCAGGTTCAGCAGCACGGGCGTGGCGGCCGAGACGGCAAAGCGCCGCCAGGTATTGAGCACGCCGGACGACAGCGCCACCAGCGACATGAAGCCGATGTAGGGGAACATCCAGCGCGTCATCAGCACGGCTGCGTCATAGCCTTCGGGCGACTGGCGCAGGCCGCTGGCCAGCAGCCAGACCAGCAGCGGCGCGCCGACCACGCCCAGCACGCAGGTCACGAGCAGCACCCAGAACAGCAGCGTGGCCACATGGGAGATCAGCCTGCGCGTGGCCTCCTCCCCCTCCTTGGCCTTGCTGGCGGCCAGCACCGGCACAAAGGCCTGGCTGAAGGCGCCTTCGGCGAACAGCCGCCGGAAGAGATTGGGAATCCTGAACGCGACATTGAACGCATCGGTCAGCGCATTGGCTCCGAACATGGAGGCCATGAGCAGATCGCGCACCAGCCCGGTGATACGGGAGGCCAGCGTCAGCAGGGAAACGGTGGAGGCGGCTTTGAACAGTGACACCGTGGGGAGTGTATGCGCTGGCACGGCCACCGCAGTTGCGTGCCAGGGCGGGCCGGACGGCTCTTGCACTCCGTTGCAACAGGCCCGATTGCGCGGCCTGGGGCCCACAGGCCCTGGAGGGACTGCATGCTATAATCTCGCGCTTCGCCGACAACATCCTCAGACACTAGGAATACATATCATGGCATCCAAGCCCGTAAAGAAGAACCCCCGCCTGGCATCCGGCCGCAAGCGCGCCCGCCAGGACGTCAAGCTCAACGCAGCCAACACTTCGCTGCGTTCCAAGTACCGCACCGCCGTCAAGAAGGTCGAGAAGGCCGTTCTGACTGGCGACAAGGCCAAGGCAACCGAACTGTTTGCCGCAGCCCAATCCGTTCTGGACACGATCGCCGACAAGGGCATCTTCCACAAGAACAAGGCCGCTCGCGACAAGAGCCGCCTGTCCGCCAAGGTCAAGGCCCTGGCAGCCCCCGCCGCCTAATCCACTTAGGCAACCGCACGGATGGTCCCGGCCATCTGCCGTTTGTAACGGGTGCGCTGTCAGCGAACGAGAAAACCGCCTTCGGGCGGTTTTTTTGTGCCTGGACAAAAGCGCCGCCATCGGCAATCGCACCGAAGGAAAAGCCCGGCTCCAGCAAAGCGCAGCCGAAAAAAAACGCACCCCAGGCGCGCTTCACATCGGGCGGGAACCGGCCCCGCAAAAAAAGAAACCGGCCTCAGCGGGCCGGCTCGTCCGGTATCAGGCAGGCTTCGGCAACCTGCAGGTTGTTGTCCTTGGCGAAATTCAGGCAGAAATCCCAGGCCATGGGCTCGTAGTCGCGCAGGTCGCGATGCACGACCACGCACTTGACGCCGTTGAGCGTTGTGGGAACACACCAGGGCGAGTAGCTCAGGTGGCTGCCGCGCTGGGCACCACCGGGGCGGAACTGGCTCATGACGCCTGCCAGCCGCTCGGCCCAGTCGCTGGGCCGGAAAGTCTTGCCTTCGTGGGTGATGCCCTGGATGAACAGTTCTTTGCTGGAGGGAGAGACCATCAGGATGCGCACCAAAATACGACTTGTGCAACAAGGAGCAAAACAGGCGGCTTGCCAAGGGGCCCAGCACCTTGCCACTTCCTGTTTGCGCAAGTCCTTCAAAAAAGTCAGAGCCCGCAGACAGGATCGCTGCCGGCAGGCCAAGCAGGCATTTTATCTCTTATATAAGAGCTGGACCGTTGTGCAGCGCACTAACCAAGTGTGGCGTAGGTTCATTGCATGGCTGTGATGCGCAAACCGCAACGGTAGGCCATTGCGCGGCCCCTAGAATCGGGCTTCGCTGTTTTTCAGGCATCTGCGGCGGCAACGCCCGGATGCCGTTTACTTTCCAGCTCAGGAGATTTTTGCAATGACCGCTTTCATCGAGGCTGCCTCGCCCCACGTGATGAACACCTATGGCCGCGTACCGATCGCTCTGGAGCGAGGCCAGGGCTGCCGCGTGTGGGACGTCAACGGCAAGCAGTACCTCGATGCGCTGGGCGGCATTGCAGTGAACACGCTGGGCCACAACCACCCCAAGCTGGTGCCTGCGCTGCAGGACCAGGTGGCCAAGCTCATCCACACCTCCAACTACTACCATGTGCCCGGCCAGGAAACGCTGGCCAAGCTGCTGACCGAGCGCGCGAAGATGACCAATGTCTTCTTCTGCAGCACGGGCCTGGAGGCCAACGAGGCCGCCATCAAGATCGCGCGCAAGTACGGCGTGGACAAGGGCATCGCCAAGCCGGTGATCGTGGTCTACGAGCATGCCTTCCACGGCCGCTCCATCGCCACCATGACGGCCACGGGCAACCCCAAGGTGCGCGACGGCTTCGGCCCGCTGCTCGACGGCTTCCTGCGCGTGCCGGTCAATGACTTCGAGGCGCTGCAGCAGGCCACGGCCGGCAACCCCGACGTGGTTGCCGTGATGATGGAGCCCATCCAGGGCGAAGGCGGCCTGCACCCCATGCGCATCGAGTACATGCAGCAGGTGCGCGCCCTGTGCGATGCCAATGGCTGGCTGATGATGTTCGACGAAGTCCAGGCAGGCATGGGCCGCACGGGCAAGTGGTTCGCCCACCAGTGGGCCGGCATCGTCCCCGACGTGATGACCCTGGCCAAGGGCCTGGGCTCGGGCGTGCCCATCGGCGCCGTCGTCGCCCACGGCAAGGCGGCCACCGTGCTGCAGCCGGGCAACCACGGCTCCACCTTCGGCGGCAATCCGCTGGCCATGCGTGCGGGCATCGAAACCATCCGCATCATGGAAGAAGACGGCCTGCTGGCCCATGCCACCAAGGTGGGAGACCGCCTGAAGTCCACGCTGCAAAAGGAGCTGGCCGAGGTCACGGGCGTGGTCGATGTGCGCGGCCAGGGCCTGATCATCGGCATCGAGCTGAACAAGCCCTGCGGCGCCCTGCTGGGCCGTGGCGCCGAAGCCGGCCTGCTGTTCAGCGTGACCGCCGACACCGTGGTGCGCCTGGTGCCGCCGCTGATCATGACCGAGGCCGAGGCCGACGAAGTGGTCGCCAAGCTCAAGCCCCTGATCGTGCAATTCCTGTCCGAATGAGGACCTGCCTATGACTGCCATCAAGCACTATCTGCAGTTTTCCGACTTCACGGCCGACGAGTACGCCTATGTGCTCGAGCGCGCGGCCCTGATCAAGAAGAAGTTCAAGAACTACGAAAAGCACCACACGCTCAGCGACCGCACGCTGGCCATGATCTTCGAGAAGGCCAGCACGCGCACCCGCGTGAGCTTCGAGGCCGGCATGTACCAGCTCGGCGGCTCGGTGGTCCACCTGACCACGGGCGACAGCCAACTGGGCCGCGCCGAGCCCATCGAGGACAGCGCGCGCGTCATCAGCCGCATGACCGACCTGGTGATGATCCGCACCTACGGCCAGGACAAGATCGTGCGCTTTGCCGAGTACTCGCGCGTGCCCGTCATCAACGGCCTGACCAACGAGTTCCACCCCTGCCAGATCCTGGCCGACATCTTCACCTTCATCGAGCACCGCGGTTCGATCCAGGGCAAGACCGTCGCCTGGGTCGGCGACGGCAACAACATGGCCAACACCTGGCTGCAGGCTGCCGACCTGCTGGGCTTCACCGTCCACGTCAGCACGCCGGGCGGCTACGAAGTGGACGAGAAGCTGGCCTTTGGCGGCAAGGCGCCGCGCGAGGGCTGCTACAAGGTCTTCAAGGACCCGCTGGATGCCTGCAAGGGCGCCGACCTGGTGACCACCGACGTGTGGACCAGCATGGGCTACGAGGCCGAGAACGAGGCCCGCAAGAAGGCCTTCGCCGACTGGTGCGTAGATGCCGAGATGATGGCCGCCGCGCGTGCCGACGCCCTGTTCATGCACTGCCTGCCCGCCCACCGTGGCGAGGAAGTGCAGGCCGAGGTCATCGACGGGCCGCAGTCCGTGGTCTGGGATGAGGCAGAGAACCGGATGCATGTGCAAAAGGCACTGATGGAGTACCTGCTGCTGGGCCGCCAGCCGGGCTGATCACGCCCACTCCTTTGGCCCAGGCGCATTCCCTCACACCCATGCACCTGAGCCACGAACACTCCAGACACCGCCTGCAGGCCAAGCGCCCCCAGGCGGTGTTTCCGTTGGGCGGCTGCGCATTGCGCCATCCGCACATTGCACGCCATACGCGCGTGCCCTCGTTCTTCGGGCCGCGCCGGCATTTCGCGGCCCGGGTGCGTGCGCTGTTCGTGCGCATCCACACCTTCTATCTGAAGTTCCTCCAGGGCCATACCTAGGGCCGCACCCCCTCTTCCCAGCCTTATGCGCCGCCCCGGGCACCGGGCGCGGCAAGCCTGTGCGTGCCCTGCTGTCTCCCGAAGAAGAACTTCCATGTCCGAAGCCCTGCATCCCTGCCTGAACTGCGGCGTCTGCTGCGAACACTTCCGTGTCGAATTTTCCGTCTACGAGCTGCGCTCCATGGGCGGCACCGTTCCCGATGAACTGGCCCATGAGGTCCACGGCAACCGCTGGCGCATGAACGGCACCGAGCGCCGCCCCGTGCGCTGCAAGGCCCTCACGGGCCGCTGCGGCGAACAGGTGGCATGCAGCATCTACGAGCAGCGCTCATCGACCTGCCGGGAATTCGAGATGGGCACGGACCGCTGCAACGCTGCGCGCCTGGCGCATGGCCTGCCTGCGCTGGATGACGGCGCCCGCATCTGGCTGGCCGCTGCCTGAGCGTGCAACCGGCCGGCGGCCCGGCGACCGGCCTGGCGACCGATCTGGCGCTATGGCTGGCGCCTGTCCGGTGCGCAGCTGTCTCCGCCGCAGGCGCTGCAGCCGCCGCAGCCGCCCCCGTCCTTGGGCGCCAGCGACGGATGCAGCTGACCGGCCTTCAGCCGCCAACGCGCCGGCAGGTAGCGCCAGACCAGGGACACGGCCGCCACCATCACGATCACGCCCACGATGATGTTTTGCCACATGCTCAATGCCCTCCTCAGCCCGCGCCCAGCGCGAGGGCCACGCGGTAGGTGATGAAGCTGGCCAGGTAGGCCAGCGCGAACAGGTAGCCCGTCATCAGCAGCGGATAGCGCCAGCCATTGGTCTCGCGCCGCACGGCCGCCAGCGTGGAAATGCACTGGGGCGCGAACACGAACCAGGCCAGCAGCGACAGCGCCGTGGCCAGGGACCAGGTATGGGCGATCAGCGGCCCCAGCTGCTCGGCCATGGCCTCGTCGCTGGCAGCGGACAGCGCATAGACCGTGCCCATGGCACTGACGGCCACTTCGCGCGCGGCCATGCCGGGCACCAGGGCGATGGCGATCTGCCAGTTGAAGCCGATCGGCGCCAGGACCACCTCCAGCCAGCCGCCGATGCGGCCTGCAAAGCTGTAGCGGATGGCCGCTTCGGTGACGCCATCGGGCGGCGCCGGGTAGCTGGCCAGGAACCACAGCACGATGCTCACGGTCAGGATGATGCCGCCGACGCGGCGCAGGAAGATCATGGCGCGCTCGTACAGGCCCAGGGCCAGGCTGCGCGGGCTGGGCCAGCGGTAGGAGGGCAGCTCCATCAGCAGCGGCGTGGGGCCGGCGCTGCGGCCCACCAGCTTGGCCACGCCGGCCACGGCCATGGCACTGGCGATGCCGGCCACGTACAGCGCGAACAGCACCAGGCCCTGCAGGTTGAAGATGCCGCCCACCGTGCGCTCGGGAATGAAGGCGCTGATCAGCAGCGCATAGACCGGCAGGCGCGCCGAGCAGGTCATCAGCGGCGCGATCATGATGGTCACCAGGCGGTCGCGCCAGCTGGTGATGGAGCGCGTGGCCATGATGCCGGGCACGGCGCAGGCGAAGCTGGACAGCAGCGGAATGAAGGAGCGGCCCGACAGGCCGACCTTGCCCATGATGCGGTCCAGCAAAAAGGCGGCACGCGGCAGGTAGCCCGAATCCTCGAGTGCAAGGATAAACAGGAACAGGATCAGGATCTGCGGCAGGAAGACCAGCACGGCGCCCGTGCCGGCGATCACGCCATCGGCCAGCAGGCTGCGCAGCGCGCCTTCGGGCATGTGCTCGTTGACCAGGGCCGAGACGGCCGAAACGCCGCCCTCGATACCATCCATCAGCGGCTGCGCCCAGCTGAACACGGCCTGGAACATCAGGAACAGCGTGGCCGCCAGCAGCAGCATGCCCCACAGCGGGTGCAGCACCACGGCGTCGATACGGTCGTCGCGCCGGGTATCCACCACGGGCTCCTTGACGCAGTCGGCCATGATGCGGGCCACCTGCTGGTGCAGGGCCAGCACCTGCTCGCGCGCATCGCCCGGGCGGGCCGGGGCCTGCAGCTGCGGCGCCGCCAGGGCGCGGGCTTCGGGGCCGTCCAGCCATTGCAGCAGTTCGCGCGCGCCGTCCTGGCGCACGCCCACCGTGGACAGCACGGGCATGCCCAGGGCGCGTGACAGCGCCTCGCGGTCGATATCGATGCCCTGGCGCCTGGCCATGTCGCTCATGTTGAGCACCAGCAGCATGGGCAGGCCCAGGCGCTGGGCCTCCAGCACCAGGCGCAGGTTCAGGCGCAGATGGGTGGCGTCGGTGACGCAGACCAACAGTTCGGGCGGCGCCTCGCGCGCATGGCGACCCGAGACGATGTCGCGCGTGATGCGCTCATCCTCGCTGTGCGCGTGCAGGCTGTAGGTGCCCGGCAGGTCCAGCACGCGCACGCGCCGGCCGCTGGCCGTGCTCAGCCAGCCTTCCTTGCGCTCCACGGTCACGCCCGCGTAGTTGGCCACCTTCTGGCGTGCGCCGGTCAGCAGGTTGAACAGCGCCGTCTTGCCGCAGTTGGGGTTGCCCAGCAAGGCCAGGCGCAGTGCGGAATCACCGCTGCCGCCGCCGCCCTGAGCAGGCTGCAGCGGCTGAATGAGTTTGGGAGAGGACGACGCGCTCATGCCACCGCCTCCGGCGCCACGCGCACCAGGGCCGCCTCATGGCGGCGCAAAGCGAACGTGGTCTGGCCCACGCGCACGGCCAGCGGGTCGTCGCCCGGAAAGCCCGCGGCCAGGATGCGCACGGGCTCGCCGGGCAGAAAGCCGATCTCCATGAGCCGCAGCAGCAGTTCCTGCTCGCTGGCATCGCGTGCGGCATGGAGCTCGACCACGCGCGCCGATACCTGGCGGGGCAGGGCATCAAGGGTGATGGCCGTGGTGGCAGCAACGGCGGCAACGGCAGCAGAGGAGGACATGGGAGGCGCGGACAGCGTGGACGGAGCCGCAGCGTCCGTCGCGGGGTTCATCGAATGCATGGCGTGTTGTATCAATTGATTTTTATTCTCATTTTGATTTTGATCGAACCCGGGCGGCGGGACCGCGCATGGTATCGGAGTGCGGGACAGGGTTTTGCGTTCCCGGCTTTGCCCCCTGGCGGGCCCAGGCGAGCGGCGCGCGGCACAATGGCGGCCGACGCCGACACGGCCTTTGCGCACTCCCCTCCCCACGCCATGACCCATCCCTGCCTGAGCTGCGGCGCCTGCTGCGCATCGTTTCGCGTGGACTTTTCCGTGCACGAGTCGCAGGCGCAGGGCGGCCGCGTGCCAGCCGGGCTGGCCGAGGAAGTCACCGACCACACCTGCCGCATGCGCGGAACCGACTGGGCGCGTCCCCGCTGCGCGGCCCTGGTCGGCAAGGTGGGCGAGAAGGCCCATTGCGGCATCTATGAATGGCGCCCCTCGCCCTGCCGCGAGTTCGCCGCCGGCAGCGATGCCTGCAACCGCGTGCGCGTGCGCCATGGCATGCAGGCGCTGGACAGCGGCCTGCTCTAGCAGCCTGCCAGGCGCCACCAGCCGTCATTCCACCGGCAGCCCCGCCAACTGTCCCTTGAATTCCTGCAGCGAGAAATGCGTGTGCACCTGGCGCACGCCGGGCAGCCGGTGCAGGCGGCTGAGCAGCAGATCGGAATAGGCGTCGAGATCGCGCGCCACGACGACCAGCAGGAAGTCCTCCGGCCCCGAGATGCCATGGAACATCACGACCTCGGGAATGGCGCAGACCGCTTCCTGGAAATGGCGCGAGGACTCCTCGTTCTGGTGGTCTATGCCCACCATCACGAAGGCCAGCACGCCAAAGCCTATGGCGCGCCGGCTCAGCGCGGCGTGGTAGCCGGTGATCACGCCCTCGTCCTCCAGCCGCTTGATGCGCCGCCATGACGGTGACTGCGACAAATGCACACGCTGCGCCAGCTCACCCGAGGTCAGCCGCGCGTTGTCCTGCAGGGCGCGGATCAGCAGCCGGTCCGTTCTGTCGATGTCGATTGGCATAAACCACCTATGAATTCATGTTTCACAGAATAACTTATCCAAGATCAAGTCGATTTAGGGATAACTACTAAACGCCCCGCGAAGGCCGTCCATAGCATCCGCCTCCGAAGCCCCCCACAGCAACGGAGACAACAACCCATGCCAGCCTTCGAAGACATCGTCCAGCGCGAAGCCGGACTCAAACAGCAGCTGTCCGCCGGACAGATGACCATGATCGCCATCGGCGGTGCCGTCGGCACCGGCCTGTTCCTGGGCAGCGGCTTTGCCATCGGCTTTGCCGGGCCCAGCGTGCTGATCAGCTATGCCATCGGCGCAGTGATCTCGCTGCTGCTCATGGGCTGCCTGGCCGAGATGACGGTGGCCCACCCGACCTCGGGCTCGTTCGGCGCCTATGCCGAGCACTACATCAGCCCGATGGCCGGCTTCATGGTCCGCTATGCCTACTGGGCCTGCGTGGTGCTGGCCGTGGGCACCGAGGTGACGGCCGTGGGCCTGTACATGGGCTACTGGTTCCCCGAGGTGCCGCGCTGGGCCTGGGTGGTGATCTTCTCGGGCGCGCTCATCGGCGTGAACATGATGAGCGTCAAGGCCTTCGGCGCCGTGGAGTACAGCTTCTCCATGATCAAGATCATCGCCATCGCGGCCTTCATCGTGGTCGGCGCCTGGGTGGTGTTCGGCGCCCGTCCGGACGGCGTGGGCTTTGCCAACTACGTCAACAACGGCGGCTTCTTCCCCAACGGCCTGTGGGGGACCTGGGTGGGCGTGATCATCGCCATCTTCAGCTACCTGAGCATCGAGATGATCGCGGTGGCCGCCGGCGAGGCCAAGGACCCGCAGCGCGCCGTCACCAGCGCCTTCCGCTCCACCATGGTGCGCCTGGTGGTGTTCTACCTGGCCACGATCGCGCTGATGCTGGCCATCGTGCCGTGGTCGGCCGCCGGCAAGGAGGGCAGCCCCTTCGTCAAGGTGATGGAGATCATCGGCCTGCCCGGCGCGGCCAGCGTGGTCAATTTCGTGGTGCTGGTGGCCGCCCTGTCGGCCATGAACAGCCAGCTGTACATCACCACCCGCATGATGTTCAGCCTCTCGCGCGCCGGCCATGCGCCCGCCGTGCTGGGCCGCGTGAACTCGCGCGGCGTGCCGCTGCCGGCGCTGCTGCTGTCGTGCCTGGGCATTGCCGTGGCCACCCTGTTCAACATCATCAATCCCGAGCAGTCCTTCATGCTGATGATGGCCGTGGCCATGTTCGGCGCCATGTTCACGTGGTTCATGATTTTCGTGACCCACCTGTTCTTCCGCATCCACTGGGTGCGCCAGGGCAACCGGCCGCTGGCCTTTCGCATGTGGGGCTTTCCGGTGCTGACGCTGCTGGGCGCGGCGCTGATGCTGGCCGCCCTGGTGTCCACGCTGTTCACCGACGTATTCCGCCTGACCGTGCTCACGGGCCTGCCCTTTTTGCTGCTGCTGGCCGCCGTCTACGCCATCTGGTATCGCCGGCCGGCCGGCCAGCCCTCCCCTCAGACCCCAACCTCAACCCAGACCCCAACATCCACCCAAGCCCAGGTTCCCGCCCGGTGACATCCGGCCTCCCGTTTCTCTCTCTGCCTTAGACACATGACGACTCTTGCCCCCCTCGATACCGCCCGCGCCTCGATGTTCAGCCACGTCCCGCCCTACCCCGGAGATCCCATCCTGTCGCTGATGGAGGCCTTCCAGCAGGACCCACGCGCCGACAAGGTCAGCCTGAGCATCGGCCTGTATTTCGACGAGGCCGGCCGCCTGCCCGTGCTGGACTGCGTGCGCCAGGCCGGCGATGCCCTGGCCCGCGAGCAAAGCCCCAGCGGCTACCTGCCCATCGAAGGCATTGCTCCCTACCGCCAGCTGGTGCAGGACCTGGTGTTCGGCGCCGGTCATGAGGCCGTGCGCAGTCAGCGCATCGCCACCGTGCAGACCCTGGGCGGCTCGGGCGCGCTCAAGCTGGGCGCGGACTTCATCCAGCACTATTTCCCCGGCGCCGAGGTCTGGCTCAGCGATCCCACCTGGGACAACCACCTGGCCATCTTCCAGGGCGCGGGACTGCGCACCCACAGCTATCCCTACTACGACGCTGCCACGGGCAGCCTGCGCTTCGACGCCATGCTGCAGACGCTACGCGAACTGCCCTCGGGCAGCGTGGTGCTGCTGCATGCCAGCTGCCACAACCCCACGGGCGTGGACCTGTCGCGCGAGCAGTGGCAGCAACTGATCCCGGTGATCGTGGAGCGCGGCCTGATCCCCTTTGTGGACATGGCCTACCAGGGCTTTGGCGATGGGCTCGATGAAGACGCCTGGTCCGTGCGCGCCCTGGCCGACGCGGGCGCCCAGGCCTTCGTGGCCAATTCGTTTTCCAAGAACTTCTCGCTGTATGGCGAACGCGTGGGCGGCCTCAGCGTGGTCTGCAACGACGCGTCCACGGCCGGCAATGTGCTGGGCCAGCTCAAGGCCACGGTGCGCAGCAACTATTCCTCGCCACCCACCCGTGGCGCACGCCTGGTGCAGCAGGTGCTGGCATCGCCCGAGCTGAGCGCCCAATGGGCGCAGGAGCTGGCGCAGATGCGCGGGCGCATCAAGGACATGCGCGCCCAGCTGCACAGCGCGCTGCAGGAGCGCTTTGGCGAGCGGCGCGACTTCGGCTTCCTGCTGACCCAGCGCGGCATGTTCAGCTACACAGGCATCACCGAGCCCCAGGTCCACCGCCTGCGCGACGAGCATGGCGTGTACCTGATCCGCTCGGGCCGCATGTGCATGTCGGGCCTGTCCGGCGCCAACGTGCAGTACGTGGCCGACGCCATTGCCACGGTGCTGGAGTCGCCGCAATGAGCGGCTGCCCCGTCCATGGCGGCCTGACCGAGCGCATCGTCGCCGAGGAAAGGGCGCAGCTGGATTTCAGCCAGTCCATGAGCTATGGCGACTACCTGCAGCTGGACGCCATCCTGGGCGCACAGCAACTGCTGTCGCCCACGCATGACGAGTTGCTGTTCATCATCCAGCACCAGACCAGCGAGCTGTGGATGAAGCTGATGCTGCACGAGCTGGGCGCGGCCACGGCCGCCGTGGCGGACGACCGCCATGCCGACGCCTTCAAGATGCTGGCCCGCGTGAGCCGCATCATGGAGCAGCTGGTCGGCGCCTGGTCCGTGCTGGCCACCATGACGCCTACCGAGTACACGGCCATGCGCCCGTATCTCGCCAGCTCCAGCGGGTTCCAGAGCTACCAGTACCGCTGCATCGAGTTCGCGCTGGGCAACAAGAATGCCGCCATGCTCCAGCCCCATGCCCACCGGCCCGACCTGCTGGCCCGGGTGGATGCCGCATGGCGCGCACCTTCCCTGTACGACGAGGCCCTGCGCCTGCTGGCACGCCAGGGGTTGGCCATTCCTGCCGGGCACATGGAACGCGACTGGACCCAGCCCTACACGGCCAGCCCCGAGGTCGAGGCCGCCTGGGCGCAGGTCTACCGCGACCCGCAGTCGCACTGGGACCTGTACCAGCTCGGCGAAAAGCTGGCCGACATCGAGGACGCCTTCCGCCTGTGGCGCTTTCGCCATGTGACCACGGTGGAGCGCGTCATCGGCTTCAAGCGCGGCACGGGCGGCACGGGCGGCGTCAGCTATCTGCGCAAGATGCTGGACGTGGTGCTGTTCCCCGAAATCTGGTCCGTGAGAACCGCGCTGTAAGGCCTTCCGCCTGACAACAACCACCAAGAACCAAGACACCATGAAGCAAATCATCGACGTGGGACTGCCGCCGCTCAAGCAGCCCTTCTCCTGGGCCGTCAAGGCCAGCGGCCAGATGCTGTTCACGGCCCACGGCCCCGTGCGGCCCGACGGCAGCATCGACACCGGCCCCATCGAACAGCAGGCGCGCCTGACCTTCACCAACCTGCGCAACGCGCTGCAGGCCGCAGGCGGCACGCTGGCGCATGTGACCCAGGTGCTGATCTACATGACCGACGTGGCCGACATGCCGGCCATCGACGCCGTGTACCGCGAGTTCTTCGAGGCGCCCTATCCCAACCGCTCCAGCATGGGGATTTCGGCGCTGGTGGTGCCGGGCATGAAGCTGGAGATCGTGGCCTACGCCATGCTCCCCTAGAGGCTGTGACGGACATGCCGGCGCCCCGCAATTGCGTTCAATACAGGGGCGGCGTGCGGGGGGAGACTGCGGGCCTTGTGCAGTCCTGCGTCCGCGCGAAATCTCATGTCCTCCTCGCTGCTCGCCATGGGCGTCTTCACCCTCGTGGGTGCCATCACGCCCGGCCCCGTCAATGTGCTGGCCCTGCGCCACGGCGCAGCCCGCTCGCGCCTGGTCTCTGCCGCCTATGTGCTGGGCGCCAGCGCCAGCTATGCGGCCGTGGTCTGGGTCATGGGCCAGGGCGCACAGTGGCTGCTGCAGACGCTGCCGCAGCTGTCTGCGGCCGCACAGTGGCTGTGCGCCGCCTATCTGCTGTGGCTGGCCTGGCGGCTGGCCAACGCACCTGTGGGCCAGGCCGGTGCGCAGCAGCAGGCCGGATCGCAGCGCACGCTGCAGGCCTTGCTGCAAGCGCTGTTGCAGGGCACGGCCGTGCAGACGCTCAACCCCAAGGCCTGGCTGGTGGCGCTGGCCGGCGTGGGCCTGTTCGTGCTGCCCCACGCGAATGCGCCGTGGGCGCTGCTGCAGTTTTGCGCCATCTCGCTGCTGGCCTGCCTGGTGGGGGTCGGCAGCTGGGCGCTGCTGGGCCAGCTGCTTTCGGGCTGGCTGCGCACCGAACGCCGCCAGCGCCTGTTCCACCGCCTGCTGGCCCTGCTGCTGGTCGCCAGCGTGGCGGCCATGCTGGCATGATGGCTGGCCGCCATGACTTCAGCCTCTCCCCACCGATTCCACCGCCATCCGGCCGCTCCCTGGGCCGAGCTGCGCGACAGCGCGCGCTCGCCGCATTGCTTTCGGCTGCACATGCATGCCGAGTACTCGATCGGCATCGTGGACGCGGGCCGCACCGTGTTCCACCATGCCCACGGCCCGCAGCCCGTGGAGGCGGGCGGCGTGGTGCTGATCGAGCCCGGCGCCTGGCATGCCTGCAATCCCGACCCCGGCGCGCCGTGGTCCTACCGCATGCTGTTTGTCGATGCCGACTGGCTGCACGCGCGGCTGGGCGTGGCCGCGCTGCGCTTTCCCCGGCGCACGCTCACGGATGCGGACATCGCCCGCCTGGTGGATGGCCTGTGCCGCCCCGTCGATGGCGCGGCCGCCGCCGACCGCCTGGCCCTGGGCCTGGAGCACCTGCTGGACCGCTGTGCCCAGCCCGCAGCCTTGCCCCTGCCCGGCGATGCGGCGGCCCTGGCCCCCGCGCTGCAGCGCCTGCATGCAGGACCCGATGCAGGCCTGACCGTGCAGTCCCTGGCCCAGGAATGCGGCATGAGCGCCACGCGCTTCATCCGCCGCTTCAAGGCGGCCACGGGCATGACGCCCGGCAGCTACCGCCTGAACCTGCGCATCAACGGCGCGCGCCGCCTGCTGGCCACGGGGGCGGCGCTGTCCGATGCGGCCTATGCCATGGGCTTTGCCGACCAGGCCCACCTGCAGCGCGCCTTCAAGGCCCACCATGCGCTGACGCCGGGCTGCTACGCACGCGGAGCCTGAGCCGGACCCTCCCATGGTTTTGCAGCGGCCAGCCCGGAGCCGGCGGTGAAAGCGCAGATACTTACGCCTTCCGCTTTCAGCCCCCAACCGCCGCGCACCATGGCCGCCTTCCAAGACATTCAGCAACGAGAAACCGGCCTGCGCCAGCAGCTGTCCGCCGCCCAGATGGTGATGATCGCCATCGGAGGCGCCATCGGCACCGGCCTTTTCATGGGCAGCGCCTTCGCCATCGGCTTCGCCGGCCCCAGCGTGCTGGTCAGCTACGCCATCGGCGCGCTGATCTCGCTGCTGCTGATGGGCTGCCTGGCCGAGATGACGGTGGCCCACCCGACCTCGGGCTCGTTCGGCGCCTATGCCGAGCACTACATCAGCCCGATGGCCGGCTTCATGGTCCGCTATGCCTACTGGGCCGCCGTGGTGCTGGCCGTGGGCATGGAGGTGACGGCCATAGGCATCTACATGGGCTACTGGTTCCCCGACGTGCCGCGCTGGATCTGGGTGGTGGTGTTCTCGGGCGCGCTGGTGGCCGTCAACGCCAGCAGCGTCAAGGCCTTCGGCCAGGTGGAGTACGGCTTTTCCATGGTCAAGATCATCGCCATCGTGGCCTTCATCCTGATCGGCGCCTGGGTGGTGTTCGGCTCGCAGCCCCAGGGCATCGGCTTTTTCAACTACACAGCCGATGGCGGCTTCTTCCCCAAGGGCCTGTGGGGCACCTGGGTGGCCGTGATCATCGCCATCTTCAGCTACCTGAGCCTGGAGGCCGTGGCCGTGGCGGCCGGCGAGGCCGAGGACCCCAAGCGCGCCATCACCCGGGCCTTTCGCACCACCATGGCGCGCCTGGTGATCTTCTACCTGCTGACGCTGGCGCTGATGCTGGCCATCGTGCCCTGGCAGCAGGCCGGCACGGACAAGAGCCCCTTCGTGAAGGTGATGGAGATCATCGGCATCCCGGGCGCTGCCAGCATCATCAACTTCGTGGTGCTGGTGGCCGCGCTGTCGGCCATGAACAGCCAGCTGTATGTGACCTCGCGCATGATGTTCAGCCTGTCGCGCGGTGGCTATGCGCCCTCGGTGTTCGGGCGGCTGAACAGCCGCGGCGTGCCCGTGGCGGCGATTGCCATCTCCTGCCTGGGCATTGCCGTGGCCGTGGCCGTGAACCTGTGGAAGCCCGAAGGCTCGCTGCTGTGGATGATGTCCGTGTCCATGTTCGGCGCCATGTTCACCTGGTTCATGATCTTCGTGACCCATCTGTTTTTCCGCGCGCGCTGGTCGCGCGAGCATCCGGGCCAGCGCCTGCAGTTCCGCATGTGGGGCTATCCGCTGTTCACGCTGGCCGGCGCCGCGCTGATGCTGGGCGTGATCGTCACCACCTATTTCACCGAGGTCTTCCACATGACGCTGCTCACGGGCCTGCCCTTCCTGGGCCTGCTGGCCCTGGTGTATGCGCTGTGGTACCGGCCGCGCGCACAGGCCGCCCGAACCGCCCCGAAGGAGTGAAACCATGACCCGCAGACTCTGGGACATCTCCCCGGCCGTGCAGGCCGCCAGCCCCGTCTTTCCCGGCGACACGGCCTACAGCCAGCAATGGTGCGCCACCATCGGGCCGGGCTGCCCGGTCAATGTCAGCGCCATCACGCTGTCGCCCCATGTGGGAGCGCATGCCGATGCACCGCTGCACTATGACGCCGACGGGGCATCCATCGGCAACGTGGATCTCGACGCCTTCCTCGGCCCCTGCCGCGTGATCCACGCCATCGGCAAGGGACCGCTGGTCGAATGGGAGCACATCGC
Organism: Delftia sp. WSY_10; assembly: GCF_043104705.1. Taxonomy (NCBI): domain Bacteria; kingdom Pseudomonadati; phylum Pseudomonadota; class Betaproteobacteria; order Burkholderiales; family Comamonadaceae; genus Delftia; species Delftia sp. WSY_10. Next base: position 429,206 of record NZ_JBICKY010000057.1, read on the forward strand.
CCACGCCGTGGAGCATCTTCCGGCACGCGTGCTGGTGCGCACCTACGAGCGCGCCCCCACCACCTGGGACCAGGAACTGGCAGCCTATGCACCGGCCACGGTGGAGCGGCTGGCCGACCTGGGGGTGAAGCTCATCGGCATTGACACGGCCAGCATCGACCCGGCCAGCAGCAAGAGCCTGGACAGCCACCAGGTGATCCGCCGGCGCGGCCTGCGCGTGCTGGAGAACCTGGTGCTGGACGAGGTGCTCGAGGGCGACTACGAGCTCATCGCCCTGCCGCTCAAGCTGGTCGAGGCCGATGCCTCGCCCGTGCGCGCCGTGCTGCGTGCCCTGGCCTGATTCCCGGGCCGCACCTTTCGCCTTTCGCCTTTTCCATACCCAAGGAGACCCCGTGACGAGCCTGCAAGACTGCCTCACCCTCGATGCGCAAGACCCGCTGCGCGCCCTGCGCGACCAATTCACGCTGCCCGAAGGCGTGATCTACCTTGACGGCAATTCGCTGGGCGCCAGCCCCCGCGCCGCCGCCGCGCGCGTGGCCGAGGTGGTGCAGCAGGAATGGGCGCAGGGCCTGATCCGCTCGTGGAACGACGCCGGCTGGATCAGCCTGCCCCAGCGCCTGGGCGACCAGTTCGCCCCCTGGCTGGGCGTGGGCGCGGGCGAGCTGGTGTTCACCGACACGGCCTCCATCAACCTCTACAAGGTGCTGACGGCTGCGGCCCGCATCGCGCGCGAGGACGCTCCGCAGCGCAAGCGCCTGATCAGCGAGCGCAGCAACTTCCCCACCGACCTCTACATCGCCCAGTCGGTCTGCCAGGAATACGGCCTGGAGCTGGTGCTGCTCGAACCCGAGGAGATTGCCCATGCGCTGACCGACGAGGTCGCCATCTGCATGCTCACCCATGTGAACTACCGCACGGGCGCCATGCACGACATGGCTGCCGTGACGGCTGCCGCGCAGGGCAAGGGCATTCTCTGCGTCTGGGACCTGTGCCACAGCGCGGGCGCCGTGCCTGTCGATCTCAAGGGCGCGAATGCCGACTTCGCCATCGGCTGCAGCTACAAGTACCTCAACGGCGGCCCCGGTGCGCCGGCCTTTGTCTGGGCCCATCCACGCCTGATCAACCGCTTCTGGCAGCCGCTGTCGGGCTGGTTCGGCCATGCCGAGCCTTTCAAGTTTGTGCCGGACTACCACCCGGCCCAGGGCATACAGCGCTACCTGTGCGGCACCCAGCCCATGGTCAGCCTGAGCGTGCTGCAGTGCGGCCTGGACGTGTTCACTGCCGTGGAGCCGCTGGGCGGCATGGACGCGCTGCGCAAGAAGTCGCTGGCGCTGACCGACCTGTTCATCGCCCTGGTCGAGGAACGCTGCCAGGGCCACGGCCTGGGCCTGGCCACGCCGCGCGAGCACGGCCGGCGCGGCTCCCAGGTCTGCCTCACGCGCGAGGAGGGGCTGGGCGTGGACGGCAAGGACAGCGGCGCCTATGCCATCGTGCAGGCGCTGATCGCGCGCGGCGTGATCGGCGACTTCCGCAAGGGCGACGGCACGGGCCTGCACAAAGACATCCTGCGCTTCGGCTTCACGCCGCTGTACGTGGGATTCGAAGATGTCTGGCATGCCGTGGAGCACCTGCGCCAGGTGCTGGAATCGGGCGAATGGCGCAAGCCGGAGTTCAACCGCGTCAATGCGGTGACCTGAAGCCTGGAGCCAGCCCTTCAGAACGCCGTGGACGACAGCGAGGCCCAGAGATGGGCCGCGACCAGGGCGCGCCAAGGCGCGAAGTCCCGCAGCCACAACTCGGTCTGCGCGGCGTCCACGGATTCCGTCTCCAGCAGCCGCGCCAGGGCGCGGCGCACGGCCACATCGCCGTGCAGCGGGCCGTCCAGGTGGCCATAGCCGCGCAGCAGCATGTAGTTCACGGTCCACGGGCCTATCCCCTTGAGAGCCAGCAGCCGCCCGCGGATCTCGGCCACCGGCAGTTCAGGCAAGGCCGCCCAGTCGTCCAGCGGCAATTCACCCGACTGCACGGCCTGCGCCAGCAGGCGCAGCGTGTGCGTCTTGCTCCGCGAAAAGCCGGCTGCGCGCAGGTCGTCCTCGCTCAGCTGCGCCACCTGCGCGGCCTCCGGCATGCACCACAGCTGCTGCGGCGCGTCGGCATGGCCATCGTGCAGCGCCACCGGCTGGCCGGCTGCGGCGATCAGGCGGCGGCGCAGCGACACGGCTGCCGCCACGCTGATCTGCTGCCCGGTGACGGCCCAGCTCAGCGCCTCCCAGGGCGTGCAGGCCGCGGGCACATGCAGGCCAGGCTGGCGCGCCAGCAGCGGTCCCAGCCGCTCATGGCGGCCAAAGCGGCGCTCGAACTCCCCCACATCCTGGGACAGTCCGAACATGCGCCGCAGCATGGCGGCCAGCACATCGTCCATGCCGGTGATTGCGCCTGCACCGGCGGGCAGGCGCCATCGGGCCTGCACCACGGCCGCCTCTTCGCACTGCGGCGTCAGCTCCAGGGTGAGCAGCGTGGGAAGGCCTTTCCACATCAGGCCCTTGTGCATGCGGATGGTGCCGCCATCCTGCAGATCGCATTCGGACAGGCGCTGGGCATCGCGCCGGTGAAAGCCCCAGAACTCGGTCATGCGGTAGCCGGCCGGCAGCGTCAGTTGCTGCTGCGCCTGATAGGTCTGGCCGGTGCCACGCCCTTGCCCTGGCCCTTGTCCTTGCCCGCTCATGCGCTTCCTGCCTGGCGCAGCGGTGCGTGCCCAGCGTCCTTGCCAGCCGCCTCCTGCGCCTGGCGCGCCTCGCGCAGCAGCAGGGCGCGCTTGCGCTCCACGCCCCAGCGGTAGCCGGAGATGCTGCCGTCATTGCGCACCACGCGGTGGCAGGGCACGGCCACGGCAATGGGGTTGGCCGCGACGGCGCTGGCCACGGCCCGGGCACCCGTGGGCATGCCCAGGCGCAGGGCCAGTTCCGAATAGCTCAGGGTCTGGCCGGCGGGAATGGCGCACAGCGCCTGCCATACGCGCTGCTGGAAGGCCGTGCCCTGCACATCCAGCGGCAGTGCCAGGCCCCGGCGCGGCTGCTCGACCAGGGCCACGACCTGGGCCACGGTGTGCTCGAATCCGGCATCGCCGCCCACCAGTTCGGCCAGCGGAAAGCGCTGCTGCAGGTCCTGGACCAGGGCCTCGGCATCGTCGCCCAGCAGCACGCAGCACACGCCGCGATCGGTGCTGGCCACCAGGATGCTGCCCAGCGTGCATTCGGCCACCGCAAAGCGGATGGTCTGGCGCATGCCGCCGCGCCGGTAGTCGCCGGGCGCCATGCCCAGCATGGCGCCTGCGTCACGGTAGAAACTGCTGCTGGCCGCATAGCCGCTGAGGTAGGCGGCATCGGTGACCGAGTCGCTCTGGCCTGGCTGCAGCGCCTGGCGCAGCGCACGCGCGCGGTGCGCCTTGGCATAGGCCTTGGGCGTGAGGCCCGTGGCCTGCTTGAACAGACGGTGCAGCTGCCAGGGGCTCAGCCCCGAGCGTTCTGCCAGCGCGCCCAGGGCGGGGGGCGGCTCCTCGGTCTCCAGCCAGCGGCAGCATCGGGCCACCAGGGCAGCGGGGTTGGCAGGGGCATCGCTGGCTTGATTCATGGCTTGGTGGGACACGGCATGTCTTTCAGGGTCATCGGATGCCCTACTCTACGCAGCCGGGCGCAGACGCGCATCCCGCTTCTTGCAACCCGCAGGATTGCTGCGCGGGATTCGGTTACGCTGCGCCCTGCATTTTCCGCATCGAGACTTGCGAGACTCCCACATGACCACCGAACACTCCGGCTGTCCCATGAACAGCCCCGGCCGCACCGAATCCATCGTCAAAGAGGAGCGCGCCCAGCTGGACTTCAGCCAGTCCATGAGCTATGGCGACTACCTGCACCTGGACCAGATCCTCACGGCCCAGCACCCGCTGTCGCCCGCGCATGACGAGATGCTGTTCATCATCCAGCACCAGACCAGCGAGCTGTGGATGAAGCTGATGCTGCACGAGGTCCGCGCCGCCACGGCCGCCATCGCCAGCGGCACGCGCGCCGACGCCTTCAAGATGCTGGCCCGCGTCAGCCGCATCATGGAGCAGCTGGTCAGCGCCTGGACCGTGCTGTCCACCATGACGCCGCCCGAGTACACGGCCATGCGTCCCTACCTGGCCAACTCCAGCGGCTTCCAGAGCTACCAGTACCGCTGCATCGAGTTCTCCCTGGGCAACAAGAATGCCGCCATGCTCCAGCCCCATGCCCACCGGCCCGATCTGCTGGCCCAGGTGGAGGCGGCATGGCGCTCGCCCTCGCTCTACGACGTGTCCCTGCAACTGCTGGCGCGCGAGGGCATCGAGGTGCCCGCCGACCGGCTGGAGCGCGACTGGACCCAGCCCTACGAGGTCAGCGAAGGCGTCAAGCAGGCCTGGATCACGGTCTACCGCGATCCCCACCAGCACTGGGACCTGTACCAGCTCGGCGAAAAGCTGGCCGACATCGAGGACGCCTTCCGACTTTGGCGCTTCCGCCATCTGACCACGGTGGAGCGCGTCATCGGCTTCAAGCGCGGCACGGGCGGCACCGGCGGCGTCAGCTACCTGCGCAAGATGCTGGACGTGGTGCTGTTCCCCGAAATCTGGGCGCTGCGCACCGAGCTGTAAGAACTGGCGGGCGCCACCGACGGCAGACCGCTGCGGTGGCGACAGCGCGCATGCGCGCAAACGGGTAAGCTGCGGCGCCAGGAGAAATACCGTGTCCGCAGCGCCGCAACAGCCCCCACACAACAACACACACACAGAGGCTTCGCAGACCTCCACCGCAGCACCGCCGCCACGCAGCCAGCTGCTGTGGGCCATGCTGCTGGCCCTGCTCTCGGCCTTTGCGCTGAGCCAGGCCTTTCGCACCACGACCTCGGTCATGGCGACCGGCCTGCAGCAGGATTTCGGGCTTACGGCCCAGTCGCTGGGGGCCTTTGCGGGCCTGTTCGGACTGTCCTTCGGCGTGGCCCAGCTGCTGATGGGCATCGGCATGGACCTCTACGGCCTGCGGCGCACGGTGCTGCTGTCGTTTCCGCTGGCGATTGCGGGGTCGGCACTGTCCGCCGCCGCACCCAACTACGGCTGGCTGATGGTGGGCCAGTTGCTGATCGGCGTGGGCTGCTCGCCCGCCTTTCTGGCCTGCACCATGTTCATCTCGCGCCACTTTCCCATGGACCGCTTCGCCTTTCTGTCGGGCGTGGGCATGGGCGTGGGCGGCTTGGGGCTGCTGTTCACAGGCACGCCGCTGGCCTGGCTGGTCCAGCATTTCGGCTGGCGCTCGGGCTTTGCGCTGCTGGCCGTGATGTCGGCCCTGTCGTGGCTGCTGATCTGGTGGCGCGTGCACGAGCCCGCCCGCCGCGGAGCACAGACCGCCGCACGGGAAAGCTGGGGCGTGGCGGCACGCCGCATGGCCGAGCTGTTCACGCTGCCGCACACCCTGGGTATCGTCCTGCTGGCCATGGCCTGCTATGCATCGTTTCTGGCGCTGCGCGGCCTGTGGCTGGGGCCGCTGCTCATCCATCGCTATGGCTTTTCGCTGGTGGAAAGCGGCAATGTGGCGCTGGTCGTATCGATGATCTCGCTGTTCAGCCCCGCGATTTTCGGGCGCATGGATCCCGGCCCAGGGCGGCGCCGGCGCTGGCTCACCAATTACTCGCTGCTCATGGGCAGCCTGTTCATGCTCATGGCCTTTTTGCACCATGGCTGGACCAATGTGGCGCTGATCTTCGCCATGGGCCTGCTGTCCGGCTATTCGGTGCTGCAGTACGCCGATGTGCGCGCTTCCTACCCGCCCGAGATGACCGGCCGCGCGCTGTCGCTGTTCACCATGGCCATGTTCCTGGGCGTGGCCCTGGTGCAATGGTTCACGGGCTGGGTGGCGGCCTGGGCCGAGGCCTGGGGCGTGGAGCCCTACAAGGCCGTGATGATCTCGATTGCGGCCACCCTCGTCGGTGCGTCAACCGCGTTCCGTTTCCTGCCCTCCTCGCCGCTGCTGCGCCAGGCATCCGCCGCCTAGCGGCCGGAGTCTGTGCCTCTACAAGGCGTTGGCGGCCGAGCCATCGCCACGGTACAGCCAAGGCAGATCCATCAGCCGGGAGCCCAGCAGGCGCAGTGACAGGTCACGCCCCCAGCGCACCGGACCCGTGGCATGGAAGATGCGGCCGTTGCGCTGCGAGCGCGCCTGCACGCGCGCATTGCGCTGCCAGCGATTGAGCGCGTAGCGGCGCAGGCGCATGTTCACATCCAGGTCATGCATGGACAGGGCGCGCTGCAGCTCCGCTGCATCTTCAATCGCCATGCCGGCGCCCTGGGCCAGATAGGGTCGCATGGGGTGGGCGGCATCGCCCAGCAGCGCCACCACGCCGCGCGCCATCTGCGCGGCCGATTGCACGGGCGGGCGATCGCCCACCGGCCACAGCCGCCAGTCACCGCCAGCGGCAGGCACATGCTGGACCAGGTCCAGCAGCTGCGGGCAGCTGCCCTGCAGCACCCGCACCAGATCATCGAGATTGCCCGCGTGGTCCCAGTTCGCCAGGTCCTCGGGCGCCGGGCCCTGGACGATGACCACCAGGTTCTGCAGCTCGCCCCGGCGCACGGGGTACTGGATGGCATGCATGCGCGAGCCCAGCCAGGCCGTGACATCAGTGGCACGCAGCCGCTTGGGCAACTGGGCCTGGTGCACCAGGGCGCGGTAGGCCAGGTGCCCGGTGACACGAGGCGGGCCGTCGCCCAGCAGCTGCTGGCGCAGGACGCTGCGCACGCCGTCGGCGGCGACCAGAGCATCGCCTTCGATCAGCTTGCCGGCCTGGGTTCGCACGGTGACCACGCCGTCCGTTTCGGAAAAGCCTTCAATGGGCTGGCCCAGGTTCAGGTGCATGCCCGGATAAGTCTGAGCGGCTTCCTTCAGCAGCTGCTGCAGATCGGCCCGGTGGATGGTGGCGTAGGCCGCGCCATAGCGTTGCACGGACTCGCTGCCCAAGGGCATATGCGCCAATTCCTGCCCGGTGACTGCGCTGCGCACGCGCAGGCTGCCCGGCAATGCCACCACCTGCTGCAGCGGTTTTTGCAGGCCCCAGGCCTGAAGCCGCCGCACGACATTCGGACCGATCTGGATTCCGGCGCCCACTTCACTGAGCGCGGGCGCCTGCTCGAAAAGACGCACTTCCCAACCCGCCCGCGACGCACCGATGGCGGCGGCCAGGCCACCAATGCCGCCGCCGGCAATCAACACCTGCTTGTTCATGCGCGTATTGTGCCCCTGCCTTCGCCCATGGTGGCTGGTGCCTGGATATTCAAGTCGGCCACCACTGAAGAAAATCAAAAAATCATCGGATTTGTCTGAAACACGCATGCATCCGCCATGCGTTGAGACGCCAAGACCCGGAAACACCCACCTCGCATGCTCCAAACTGCCGCAAGGTGCATCACTGGCACCGTGCATTTTGCGTTACCGCCAGAAATCGCCCCTGGCATCGCCGCCGCGCAATGTCCGTGCACAGGCCCACGCTTTGCACAGCGCATGATAGTCATTCTCAACCGAGTCAATTTTTGACAAATGGCCGTGCCAATGAAAAAAGCCCGCACAAGGCGGGCTCTTTCAACATGCGCGATGGAAAAATCAGATGACGAACTTTTCGCGGTCCTGATTCTGAATCCACTTCGGCGGCTTGCCGCGTCCGGTCCAGGTCTGGCCAGTGGCGGGATCACGGTACTTGGGCGCCACCTTGGTGCCCGTTGCACCCGCATTGCCGCGACCACGAGCCGAAGGAAAGACGTCATCCGCAGTCAGGCCATATTCGGCAATCAAATTGCGAACCTTGCCCACGGCGTCAGACAGTTCACGCTTGCGCGCTTCCTGGATCTGTTGCTCCAGTTCCTGTCGCTGCTTCAGCAATTCCTTGTAAGAGCTCATGGTGTGCGCCTTGAAAGTTGTTTAAGAGCTTTCATTATAAAAACATAATCGCCCTACAGGGCAAGACGCATGTAAGCAAAATCCACAATATCGCAGTTGCCTATTGCAGCGAGGACCCTTCGGATAATTCCGAAATGGCAAGCACCTTGTCAATGCGTTTGCCATCGAGATCAATCACCTCGAAGATCCAGCCCGCGCAGCTGATCCGCTCTCCCAGAACCGGCAAATGACCGCTTTCCGCCATGAGAAGGCCGGCAACGGTGTTGTATCGGCCACGGTGCTCATCGGGCAGGTCACGAATATCGAGGCGCGCCTTCAGCTCCGATATGGGCATCAGCCCGTCCAATAACCAGGAGCCATCCCCACGCTGCATGGCCCATGCTTCCGTTTCGGTCACAGGCTGTAACTCGCCGGTAATCGCCTCCAGCAAATCGCGCGGCGTCATGATGCCCTGCACCACGCCATATTCATCCACCACGAACACCATGCGCCCGGATCGGGCACGCAATTGCTCCAGCAGTTCCATGGCGCTGAGCGTCTCGGGCAGGAACGAGGCCGGCAGCACATGCTCGTAGAGCGTGGAGCCCGCCGCATCGGGACCCAATGCCAGCAGGCGCGCCACGCTGATGATGCCGACCACGTCATCAAGGGAATTGCGGCACACCGGATACCAGGAATGGCCGCCCTTTGCGTGGTCATCGGCCGAAGCCTGCAATGCCTCGGTGACGGTCATGTCGGCATCCAGCCATTGCACATCGCCGCGCGGCACCATGATCGACGTCAGCGAGCGGTCATCGAGATGGAAGACGTTCTGCACCATCTGGTGTTCGCTGGCCTCGATGACGCCGGCATCGCGGCCCTCGGCAAGGCTGGCCGCGATCTCCTCCTCGGTCACGGAGCGTGCCGCCGATTCATTGATGCGCAGCAAGGTCAGCATGGCGCGGGTGGAGAAGGCCAGCAGCCGCACAAAAGGCTTGGCTGCCGACGCCACCCACGTCATGGGCCGTGAGACCACGATGGCCACGGTTTCGGGATAGAGCTGGCCGATGCGCTTGGGCACCAGCTCGCCGAAAACGATGGTGACGAAGGTGATCACGGTCACGACGACTGCCGTTGCCGAAATGCTGGCTGCGCGCTCTGGAACGCCCAGGCCCAGCAGCCATGCGGCCAGTCCGTCGCTGAAGGCCGCCTCACCCAGGATACCGTTGAGCAGGCCGATGGAGGTGATGCCCACCTGCACCGAAGAAAGAAATTGCGTGGGGTTGTCGAGCAAGGCCAGTGCCGCCACCGCCCCCTTGTCGCCTGTTTCAGCCAGTGCCACCAACCGAGCCTTGCGGCTGGAGGCCAGTGCCAATTCGGACATTGCAAACACCCCATTGAGCAGCGTAAGCAACGCGATCAGCAGAAAATCCATGGTTCGTATATCAGAAAGAAGACCATGGCACTTTACTGTATCGGTGATATCCAGGGATGCCACGACGCCTTTGAGCGCCTGCTGCAACGCGTGGATTTCTCCGCCAGCCGCGATACCTTGTACATCCTCGGCGACCTGGTGAATCGCGGCCCGGCATCGGACAAGGTACTGCGCACCTGCATGGCCGCCGGCGACTCCATGCGCGCCCTGCTGGGCAACCATGACCTGCACCTGCTGGCCGCCGCCCACGGCGTGCGCCGCAACAGCCGCCGCGACACCTTGGCCCAGGTGCTGCAAGCGCCCGATCGTGACCAGCTGCTGGACTGGCTGCGACAGCAGCCGCTGGCGCGCAGCCACCGCACGGTGCATGGCGATGAGCTGCTGATGGTCCACGCAGGCGTGCTGCCGCAGTGGACCGCCCAGGAAGTGATGGACCTTGCAGGCGAGGTGCACACGGTACTTCGCAGCGCGCAATTGCCGGATTTCCTGCAAGCCATGTACGGCAACCAGCCCGATCGCTGGTCGCCGGATCTGCAGGGCTGGGAACGGCTGCGTGTCATCGTCAACGCGCTGACCCGGCTGCGTTTTTGCAGCGCTCAGGGGGTCATGGATTTCGACAGCACGGAGTCGGCAGAGCAGGCGGCGCCAGGACTCATGCCCTGGTTCGATGTGCCGGGCCGCGCCACGGCGGGCGTGCCCATTGCCTTTGGCCACTGGTCCACGCTGGGCCATATCAACCGGCCCGATCTGGTGGCGCTGGACACGGGCTGCGTCTGGGGTGGCTGCCTGAGCATGATGCGCTTCGGCAACCATCTGGCGGACAGGGAGCTGATCCAGGTGGATTGCCCGCAGGCCCAGGTCCCAGGCTGATCGGGAGCAGCCCGTGCACCCATGAAAAAACGCCTGCAAAGCAGGCGTTATTCGGGAAGCAGGCCGCGTGTGCGGCGCTCAGACCTCGGAGGTGGCGACGGGCGCGGCGGGCGCGACCGGCGCCTTGAACAGCGCCGCCAGCTTGCGCTTGGGCTTGATGTTGCCGCCGGCCTTGGGCGCAGCGCGCTGGCTTTCCCAGTTGGCGTCGGCGCTGGCCGAAGGCTCATAGGGCTTGTCGAAGAAGGGGTCGGAATGCGCCGGGCGCTGGGCCATGCGCGAGCCGCGATGGCCGAAGCCCGTGCTGCCCCGTGCTGCATCGGCACCGCGATCGCCACGCTCGCCGCCGCGATCCCGTTCACGACCGTACCCGCCGCCAGCGCCTTGGCGCGGCAGCTCGTCGAAACGGTGACCACGCGGTGCGCTGCCGCGGAAATCTTCCATGGGGCAGGTTTCGACGTTGATCTTCTTCTTGATGAGCTTCTCGATCTCGCCCACCAGGCGCGCATCGTGGTTGGTCACCAGGGTCACGGCAATGCCGGAGGCGCCTGCGCGTCCCGTGCGGCCGATGCGGTGCACATAGTCTTCGGCGTTGAAGGGCACGTCGTAGTTGAAGACGGCCGGCACGTCCTTGATGTCCAGGCCGCGGGCCGCGACATCGGTACACACCAGCAGATCCACCTCGCCGCGCTTGAAGGCTTCAAGCGCCTTCAGGCGCTCGTCCTGGCTCTTGTCGCCGTGCAGCGCCGTTGCGCGCAAACCGTCGCGCTCCAGCGCCCGCGTCAGGCGGGCGCAGCCCAGCTTGCTGTTGGAAAAGACGAAGGCCTGGCGGATCTCGCGCTGCTTGAGCAGCGAACGCAGCGCATAGCGCTTGTCGTCGTCGCTGACGCTGTAGAAGCGCTGCTCCACCGTGGACGCCGTCTCGTTGGGACGGGCCACTTCGATGGTGACGGGGTCTTGCAGGTAGCTGCCGGCCAGGCGCTTGATCTCGGGCGAGAAGGTGGCGCTGAACAGCAAGGTGGTGCGTGTCTTGGGCAGATGGGACAGGATGCGCTGCAGGTCGGGCAGAAAGCCGATGTCCAGCATGCGGTCCGCCTCGTCGAGCACCACGTACTCGACTTGGTTGAGCACCACGTTCTTGGCTTCGATATGGTCAAGCAGCCGGCCCGGCGTGGCCACCAGCACCTCGACGCCCTTTTTCAGTTCCAGCGTCTGCGGTTTCATGTCCATGCCGCCGAACACCACGGTGCTGCGCAGCTTGGTGTACTTGGCGTACTGGGCGATCTGCTGAGCCACCTGGTCCGCCAGTTCGCGCGTGGGCAAAAGCACCAACGCCCGCACGGGGTGCCGTGCAGGCGAAGCGGAGGCATTTTCGTGGCGCATCAGCCGCTGCAGCAACGGCAGCGAGAACGCTGCCGTCTTGCCCGTGCCGGTCTGGGCTGCGCCCATGACATCCTTGCCGGTCAGAACAACCGGAATGGCCTGCGCCTGGATGGGCGTCATGGACTCGTAGCCCATGTCGGCCACGGCGCGCGCCAGGGACTCGGCCAGTTGGAGATTGGAGAAAGAGCTTGTCATTGAGGACGCTATTGTCGCACCTAGCGCGATTTGTGCGTTGCAATAACGCCAATTGGCACCTGGACAAGCATGGCGTTGCGTGAGCGCAACCCGCAAAAACCCGGTACGAGGGCCCGCTATGCGGGCATTTTTTCATCGCCGGGCCGCCGCCTCGAGATGGGAAAGCGCCCCTCGGGGGTCATTTTTCAAAGCGAAGCGGCCGAGAAAGTGTCGCAGGACTTGACGCTTCCGGTGCGCAGACCGGTGCTGAACCAGCGCTGGCGCTGGGCACTGGTGCCATGCGTGAAGCTGTCGGGCACGACGGCGCCGCCACCGGCGCGCTGCAGGGCGTCGTCGCCGATCTTGGAAGCGGCATTCATGGCCGACTCCACATCGCCCTGCTCCAGGATCTGGCGTGCGCTTTGCGCGCGGTTCGCCCAGACGCCGGCCAGGCAATCGGCCTGCAGCTCCAGCTTGACCGACAGATGGTTGTATTCGACCTTGCTGACGCGGCCCCGCGCACGGTCCACCTGGGCGCTGATGCCCAGCAGGTTCTGCACGTGGTGGCCCACCTCGTGGGCAATCACATAGGCCTGTGCGAAATCGCCGGGGGCGCCGAGCTGGTTCTTGAGCGTCTCGTAGAAGCCCAGGTCGATATAGACCTTCTGGTCGGCAGGGCAGTAGAACGGCCCCATGGCGGACTGCCCCGTGCCGCAGGCCGTGGGCGTGGCGCCGCGGAACAGCACGAGCTTGGGATCGGCATATTGGGCGCCGCCCTGGCGGAACACCTCGCGCCACACATCCTCGGTATCGGCCAGCACGGTGGAGACGAAGCGGGCGAGCTGGTCGTCGGCCGGCGGCTTGTGGGCCGGCCCCTGGGGCTGCTGCACCTGCACCGGCGCGCCGCCGCTGAGCGCCCCCAGGATGGTCAGCGGATTGATGCCCAGCACCCAGCCACCGACCAGGGCGATGACGATGGTGCCGATGCCGATGCTGCGCCCGCCAAAGACGGGACCACCACCGCCACCACCACCACCGTCATCACGGCGGTCCTCCACATTGTCCGACTCGCGGTTGCCTTCCCATCTCATGGTGTTCGCTCCTGGATCTGTGCTGCGGCCTGCAGCATCGGGCGGCGATATTACGTCGGAACCTGCGGGGCCGCAGCGTCCGCAGTCCCGGCAATGATACGGCGTGTATCAGCGCACGGGCTGCACCGCCATGGGGGCAGTGACGGGCGGCGCCTGGCTGCGCAGTACCTGCTCGCGCGCCACCAGCACCATGCCGGCCAGCAGCGCGGCGACGATGCACAGGCCGACGACGACCGCCAGGCCCAGCCCCCATCCGCCGCGCCTGCGCCGCTCGCGTGCAGGCTCGCCGGGCCTGCGGGGCGCAGGTGCCTGTTCGCTGGGAGGCTCCTCGCGCTGCCACGGTTCGGGCGCGGGCCCGCGCCGCTGCTGCTCGTAGCGCGGGGCCGATTCCTTGCGGGGAGCTTCGGGCCGCGCCGAACCGTCCCAGCTGGGCTCCTCGCGCGGATAAGAAGGCTTTTGTGACATAGGCGACATCGTAGTGCCTGCGCAAGCCCGCGCGGGCCTGGGTGCACCACCGGACACATCGCGCATTGGCCTGCGCGCGCCTACTGTGTACAGTCGCGGCCATGAGCCATTCCAGCACGCACTCCTCCGCCGCCCTAGACGCGCAGGCCACCGCCGCCCTGCTGCCCTGGAAGGAGCTGGCCGAAGAGATCGCGGCTGTACTGCTGCAGCCCCGGGCAGTGCAGGTGCCGCCGCGCATCGTGATGCCACTGCCCGCAGGAGGCAGCCTGTTTTGCATGCCCGCCACCGATGGGCAGGTGGCCATGACCAAGCTGATCAGCCTCACGCCCGGCAATGCCGGCACGCCGCGCGCCACCATCCAGGGCGATGTGGTGGTCTTCGATGTGGCCACGGGCGAGCGCCGCCTGATCCTGGACGGCCCCACGGTCACGGCGCGGCGCACGGCCGCCGTATCGCTGCTGGCCGCGCAAAGGCTGGCTCCCAATCCGCAGGGCCCGCTGCTGATCGTGGGCGCCGGCGTGCAGGGCCTGGCCCATATGCAGGCCTTTGCAGCAGGCCTGGGCGTGCGCGAGGTCCAGGTGGCATCGCGCAGCGCCGAGAGCGCCCAGTCACTGGTCAGCCAGGCGCATGCCATGGGCCTGCAGGCCAGTGCCGTGCAGGATCTGGAGGCCGCCGCGCGCCATTGCCCGCTGATCGTGACCTGCACGCCGGCCCGCGCCGTGGTGCTGCATGCAGCCCCGCGCGCCGATGCCTTCGTCTCGGCCGTGGGCGCCTTCACGCCGCAGATGGTGGAGCTGGCGCCCCGCCTGTGCCTGGGCCTTGCGCAGGCGGGCCGCGTCGTCGTCGATACCGCAGATGCGCTGCACGAAGCCGGTGATCTGCTGCAGGCGGGCATGGACGTGGCCGCCCTGCCCACGCTGGAGCAGGTGGTGCGCGAGCAATGGCTGCGCCCGCAGGTGCCGGTGCTGTTCAAATCCTGCGGATGGGGGGGCTGGGACCTTGCGGCCACCCGCCTGGCAATGCGCCGGGCTGCGCTTCAGAACAGTTGACGACGGATTTCTGCGTTGAACGAGCTTTCTCCCCCGGATTCCCCCGCCCCGCCCCCAAGCACCGAGCCCGGCCGCTGGCAGCGGCTGGGCCTGCGCACGCAACTGGCCCTGGTCTTCGGCTCGCTGCTGGTGGGCGTGACGGTGCTGATGTCGCTGGCCTTCGGCGAACTGCTGCGCTGGCGCATGGAGCGCGAGGTCAGCGCCTCGCTGCATGCCATGGCCTCCAACGCGGCGCGGCAGTTGTCTGAAGGGCTGTTCAGCCGTGCCCATACCGTGGAGGTGCTGGCCGCTTCGCCGGAGCTGTGGGTGCAAGGGCTGGATTCCCCGGGCGTGGGAGCGCTGCTCAACCGCGCCCGTTCGCTGACGCCGTCCAACCTCTGGATAGGCGTGGCCGACGCCGAAGGCACGGTGCGCAGCGCCACCGACCAGTTGCTGGTGGGCCACGATGTCAGCGACCGGCCCTGGTTCGAGCCGGGGCTGCAGCGCGTGCATGTGGGCGACGTGCGTGCCTCCTCGCCGCGCATGGCCGAGCTGCTTGCGCCCCCGGCCGACGGCGCGCCGCGCCGGTTCATGGACTTTGCAGCGCCCATCCGCGTGGGCGGACTCACGCAGGGCGTGCTGTGCATGCACAGCAGCTGGGAATGGGTGCGAGAGACCATGCAGACCTTGCAGCAGGCCGACAGCGGGGATCGCCAGATCGGCCTCTTCATCTTTGACCGCCACGGCAAGATCATCCACGCCCCGGGCGACAGCCTGGAGCCGCTGCAGGCGCTGGACCAGCGCCTGCCGGTGGCCCATACCGTGTCTGCCGATACGTCCGATGCCACGCTGCTGCCCGTGCAGGTGGCGCGCTGGCAGGACAGCCCGCAGAGCTTTCTGACGGCCACCGTGCCGCTGCAGGCCCACAACCGGGTGACGGCCATGGGCTGGCACATCGTGGCCCGCCAGCCGCACGACAGCGCCTATGCGCCCGCGCGCCAGGCCATGCACCAGGTGCTGGCCGGCGGCCTGGCGGCGGCGCTGGTGGCCGCCGTCATCGCCTGGCTGGTGGCACGCAGGCTCAGCCAGGACCTCAAGCGCCTGGCCCGCGCGGCCAACGGCATCGATGGCAGCGGCGCGGCGCCGGACATTCCGCAGCTGCACAGCAGCCGCGAAGTGCACCGCCTCTCGCAGGCGCTGCGCGGCAGCATTGCCCAGCTGCGCTCGGCCAACGAGGCCATGGAGCGCCAGGTGCGCGAGCGCACCCTGCAGCTGCAGCAGGCCAATGCCGAGCTGGAGCACCAGGCGCGCAGCGATCCGCTCACGGGCCTGCTCAACCGCCGGGGCTTCGATTTCCAGCTGGACTTCGCCATGGCGCTGGCGCGCCGCAGCGGCCGCCCCTTGAGCGTGCTCGTCATCGACGTGGACC
Organism: Delftia sp. WSY_10; assembly: GCF_043104705.1. Classification (NCBI taxonomy): domain Bacteria; kingdom Pseudomonadati; phylum Pseudomonadota; class Betaproteobacteria; order Burkholderiales; family Comamonadaceae; genus Delftia; species Delftia sp. WSY_10. The sequence goes on from NZ_JBICKY010000057.1 coordinate 445,015, forward strand.
ACTTCAAGCGCATCAACGACCAGCATGGCCATGACATGGGCGACGCCGTGCTGCGCACCCTGGCGCGCGCCTTCCGCATGCGGCTGCGCGAGTCCGACGTGCTGGCCCGCATGGGGGGCGAGGAATTCCTGGCCCTGCTGCCCGACACCACGGCCGACGCGGCCGTGGCCATTGCAGAGCAACTGCGCGAACTGCTGGCCTCCACGCCCATGGCCCACGGCGAGCCCGTCACCGCCAGCGTGGGCGTGGCCACACTGCGCGGCACCACGGACACGGCCGCCGCCATGCTGCGCCGTGGCGACGAAGCACTGTACGAGGCCAAGGGCGCAGGCCGCAACAACGTGCAGCTTCAGCGCTGAGACGGCCCCGCGCCTCTTTCTGCCCCCTCGGCTTGCCGCCTGCCGCAAAACACCTGTGCGGGAAAAAACATCACACTAATACTCAAATTGAGCATATTATTCGCAGCCATCACCAGACCTTTTCCACAGTCCCGGACGGCCACCATGCAGCTCAAATCCGTGCAGTACGACAAGCCCCATTTCTCCCACGCCGGCCAGTGCGGCATCGGCGAGGCCTGGGCCCGCATTCCCCCTGAACTGGACCGCGCCCAGCGCCTTCGGACCACCGAGCGCATACGCGCCCTGCTGCACGAGCGCGATGCCGTGCTCGTGGCCCACTACTACGTGGATGGCGAACTGCAGGACCTGGCGCGCGAGACCGGCGGCTGCGTGGGCGACTCGCTGGAGATGGCGCGCTTCGGCGCCCAGCACCAGGCCAGCACCCTGGTCGTGGCCGGCGTGCGCTTCATGGGAGAGACCGCCAAGATCCTCAGCCCGGAAAAGCGCGTGCTCATGCCAGACGACGACGCCAGCTGCTCGCTGGACCTGGGCTGCCCGGCAGACGAGTTCAGCGCCTTTTGCGACGCCCACCCGGACCGCACGGTCGTGGTCTACGCCAATACCAGCGCGGCGGTGAAGGCGCGCGCCGACTGGGTGGTCACATCGTCGGTGGGACAGGACATCGTGGCCCACCTGCACGCCTGCGGCGAGAAAATCCTCTGGGCTCCCGACCGCCACCTGGGCGCCCACATCCAGCGCCAGACCGGCGCCGACATGCTGCTGTGGCATGGCTCCTGCCTGGTCCATGACGAGTTCAAGGCCGACGAACTGGCCGCCATGGCACTGGAGTATCCGCAGGCCGCCATCCTCGTGCATCCCGAGTCGCCGGCCGCCGTGGCCGCCCAGGCGGACGTGGTGGGCTCCACCACCCAGCTCATCAACGCGGCTGGCCGGCTGCCCACCGACACCTTCATCGTCGCCACCGACCAGGGCATCCTGCACGACATGCGCATGCGCTACCCGGGCAAGACCTTCCTGCCCGCGCCCACGGCCGGCCAGGGCGCCACCTGCAAGAGCTGCGCCATGTGCCCGTGGATGGCGATGAACAGCCTGCAGGGCGTGGAGCTGGCCCTGGAGCAGGGCCTGTGCGCCATCGAGGTGGATCCCGCCATCGCCCAGGCTGCGCGCCGGCCCATCGAACGCATGCTGGCTTTCGCGGCCGGCCACCGCCAGCCCGTGCGCGCCAGCGGCGACCTTGCGCGCGATGCGGCGCTCTTCCAGCACTTCGGTCCCGCCTGAGGACAGCGCCATGACACAGCCTTGCACAGACGTACTCATCATCGGCGCCGGCCTGGCCGGCATGGCCGCCGCCCTGTCGCTGCCGCCGCATCTGCGCGTGGCCCTGCTCAGCAAGGGCGCGGCCGAGGAATGTGCCAGCGCCTGGGCCCAGGGCGGCATTGCCGCCGTGCTGGATGCACAGGACAGCATCGACGACCACGTGGCAGACACCCTGGTCGCGGGCGCAGGCCAGTGCGATGCACAGGCCGTGCGCGCCATCCTTGAGCAGGCGCCCGACGCCATCGTTTGGCTGGTGGCCCACGGCGTGCCTTTCACGCGTGACGACAGCGGTGGCTTGCACCTCACGCGCGAGGGCGGCCACGGCCGCCGCCGCATCGTGCATGCCGCAGACTGCACCGGCCAGGCCGTGCACGCCGCCCTGCTGCGAGCCTGCCGGGAGCGCGCGAACATCGATTTGCATGAGCACACCAGCGCGCTGGACCTGCTGACCGAAGGACAGCCTGCGCACTGCACAGGCGCGCTGGTGCGCCTGCCCGATGGCCGCCTGCAGCGCTGGCATGCCGCGCATACCGTGCTGGCCACGGGCGGGCTGGGGCAGGTCTATCCCGCCACCACCAACCCGGCCACCGCCACGGGCGACGGCGTGGCCATGGCCTGGCGCGCGGGCTGCCGCGTGGGCGACCTGGAGTTCATGCAGTTCCATCCCACGGCCCTGCAGGTGGGCGGCCGTGCGGCCGGCCTGGTCTCCGAGGCATTGCGCGGAGAAGGCGCCCTGCTGCGCCTGCCGGACGGCACGCGCTTCATGCCTGCCCATGACGAGCGGGCTGAACTGGCGCCGCGCGACATCGTGGCCCGGGCCATCCGGCACGAGATGGACCGCCATGGCCTGGCCTTCGTGCACCTGGACATCACCCACCGGCCACGTGCCTGGCTGCAGTCGCATTTCCCCGGTGTGATGGCCCTGTGCGCCAGCCATGGCATCGACATTGCCACGCAGCCGATTCCCGTGGCACCCTGCGCCCACTACGCCTGCGGCGGCGTGCTGGCCGGCATCGACGGGCGCACGGATGTCGATGGCCTGCACACCATTGGCGAGGTGGCGCGCACCGGCCTGCACGGCGCCAACCGGCTGGCCAGCAATTCGCTGCTCGAATGCGTGGTGATGGGGCGCGCGGCCGCCCGGGCCATCGCGCAGCAACCGGCTGCCGCCCCTGCGCCGGCCCGGCCGACCGAAACCCTGCAGGCCGGCGCCCAGGAGCAGGACACGGCAGCCGTCGCGCAGGAGTTGCGCCAGCTCATGCAGGACTGCGTGGGCATACAGCGCAGCGACCAGGGCCTGGCGCAGGCCGTGCAGCGCATTGCGGCATGGCGTGAAAGACTGGCACCTGCCGCAGGCCATGCGCTGCGCAACCAGCTCGATGTCTGCTGGCTCATGGCCACGGCTGCCGCCGCACGGCGCGAGAGCTGCGGTGCGCATTCGCGCATCGACACCGCCCCGGCGCTGGTGGAATGAAGAATGACCCCCACGCTACCCTTGCTGCGCAAGGGCCGCTGCCCCCCAAGGGGGCCGCTTTTCATCTTGGGGCGGCCCGGCGATGAAGAATGACCCCCACGCTCCCCTTGCTGCGCAAGGTCCGCTGCCCCCCAAGGGGGCCGCTTTTCATCTTGGGGCGGCCCGGCGATGAAAAAGGCCCGCAGCTTTCGATGCGGGCCTTGTCTGCCGGGCCAAAGCCGTCAGGCCTTGGGAAGCGTCACGCCCACCTGCCCCTGGTACTTGCCGCCACGGTCCCGGTAGCTGACCTCGCAGACATCGTCGGGATCGCTCTCGAAGAACAGCACCTGGGCACAGCCCTCGCCAGCATAGATGCGGGCGGGCAGCGGCGTGGTGTTGGAGAACTCCAGCGTCACATAGCCTTCCCATTCGGGCTCGAAGGGGGTGACGTTGACGATGATGCCGCAGCGCGCGTAGGTGCTCTTGCCCAGGCAGATGGTCAGCACGTTGCGCGGGATGCGGAAGTACTCGACCGTGCGCGCCAGCGCGAAGCTGTTGGGCGGGATGATGCAGCTGTCACCCTCGAAATCGACGAAGCTTTTCTCATCGAAGTTCTTGGGGTCCACCACGGTGCTGTGGATGTTGGTGAACACCTTGAATTCGGGTGCACAGCGGATGTCGTAGCCATAGCTGCTGGTGCCGTAGCTGATGATCTTGCGGCCATCGACGTTGCGAACCTGGGCCGGCTCGAAAGGCTCGATCATGCCGTGATCCTCGGCCATGCGACGGATCCACTTGTCGCTCTTGATGCTCATGGCAATTCCTCGTTCCCTAGCTGCACTTGTCAGGCGCCAGCACCCGGCCGGGCACTGGCGCAAAGGCGCTATTTTGCTTGAGAAACGACGGTGCGCTCGATCAGGCGGTCATCACCCAGGATGATCATGGCGAACAGCAGCTCGTCCAGGCTCTCGGCCTGGCGGGTCTTGCGCTCGAGCAGCGGCGTGCAGGCCGGGTTGATGACCACGAAGTCGGCCTCGCAGCCCGGCTGCAGGTTGCCCACCTGCCCCGCCAGGCCCAGGGCGCGCGCCGCGCCCGCCGTGTGCTGCCACCACAGGTTGCCGGGCGACAGGCTCAGGCCCTGCTTGGTCTGGCCCTCGCGGCCCGCCACATAGGCGGCCTGCATGGTGCGGAAGGGGCTGAAGCTCATGCCGCCGCCCACGTCGCTGGCCAGGCCGTAGAGGAACTGCGCGGCATCGGCCCGCGCAAAGTCGAAGAAGCCGCTGCCCAGGAACAGGTTGCTGGTGGGGCTGACGGCGGCGGCGGTGCTGCGTTCACGCATCAGTGCGCGGTCTTCATCGTCCAGGTGGATGCAGTGCGCGTAGACGGCGCGCTCGCGCATCAGGCCGAAGTCGTCGTAGACCGACAGGTAGCTGCGGGCCTTCGGAAAGAGCTCGGCCACCCAGCGCACTTCGTCCAGGTTCTCGGCCACGTGCGACTGGATCCAGACATCGGCGTAGCGTGCGGCCAGCTCGCCCGCGCCGCGCAGCTGCTCATGCGTGCTGGTGGGCGCAAAGCGCGGCGTGATCGCGTAGCCCAGGCGGTCCACGCCATGCCAGCGCTGGATCAGGGTTTCGGTGTCGATCAGGCTTTGCTCGGTCTGGTCGCGCACGCCGTCGGGGCTGTGGCGGTCCTGCAGGACCTTGCCCGTGATCATGCGCATGCCGCGCGCCTGCGACGCGCCCATGAGCGCATCGACCGACCCCGGGTGCGAGGTGGCAAAGGCCAGCGCCGTGGTCACGCCGTTGCGCTGCAGCTCGTCCAGGAAGAACTCGGCCACGCTGTCGGCATGCGCGCGTTCGCAGAAGGCCGACTCATGAGGGAAGGTGTATTTCTCCAGCCAGGGCAGCAGGCCGGCGGCGGGCGCGCCGATCACATCGGTCTGCGGATAGTGGATGTGCAGGTCGATGAAGCCTGGCGCCAGGATGCGGCCCGGCAGATGGGTGACTTCAGCGCCCGGCTGTCCGGTGAACTGCGCCTGCAGCGCCTGCCAGCTGCCGGCGGCGACCACGCGCTGCTGCCCCTTGTCATCCGGGGCGACGGCCAGCAGGCCGTCTTCGTCGTAGAGCGCCTGGCCATCGTCGGCAAAACGCAGCAATGAGGAACGGTAGATTTGCATGCCGCCAAGCTTAGCGGGCGGACAGGCAGATGCCATATCCGCAGCGCTATAGGCGCCATCGGCAGGCGCCATCCTAGGGTTTACGCCAGGACCGGACGCCCCGCAGGCCGCATCACTTGGGCAGGGTGGCCTGCACGCCTTCCACCAGCCAGTTCATCTGCAGGATCTGCGCATCGTCCAGCTGCTTGCCGGCAGGAATGCGTACCTGGCCCTGGTTGTCGCGCACCGGCTGGTCGCCGGCCTTGAAGGGCTGCAGGCGGCCCTGGGCCATGTCCTTTTGGCGCTGCAGCACTTCCTCGCGCACGGCGGGCGGCAGCCTGGGGCCGAAGCCTTCCACGCGGATCATGCCCTCGCGCACGCCGCCCCAGGTGTCCTGGCTCTTCCAGCTGCCGTCCAGCACCGCTTTGGCGCGCGCCGTGTAGTAGTCGCCCCACTGGTGGGTGACGGCCAGCAACTGGGCGTCGGGCCCGTCCTTGCGCATGTCGGAGTGGTAGGCAATCGCCATGCGGCCGCGCTCCTGGGCGGCCTGCATCACGGCGGTGGATGCGACCTGGAAGGACACCACGTCCACGCCGCCGTTGAACAGCGCCATGGCCGCATCGCGCTCGCGCGGCGGGTCGAACCAGGTATCCAGCCAGACCACCTTGACCGTGGCCTTGGGATTGACCGAACGCATGCCCAGCGTGAAGGCGTTGATGCCCTGCAGCACCTCGGGAATCGGAAAGCCGACCACGAAGCCGGCCACGCCCGTCTTGCTGGCACGGCCTGCGGCAATGCCCGACAGATAGCGGCCCTCGTAGTAGCGCGCATTCGAGGTGGCCACGTTGTCGGCGCGCTTGAAGCCCGTGACCGACTCGAACTTCACCTGCGGGAAGTCGCGCGCCACGCGCATCACGGACTCGGTGTAGCCGAAGCTGGTGGTGAAGATCAGTTGGTTGCCGCTGGCGGCCAGGTCGCGCAGCACGCGCTCGGCGTCGGGGCCCTCGGGCACGCTGTCCACGGCGCGGGTCTGCACGCGCGGGCCCAGGGCCGCCTGCAATGCGCGCCGGCCCTCGTCGTGCTGGCGCGTCCAGCCGGCGTCGAGCACGGGCGTCAGATAGACGAAGGCCGCCTTGAGGGGCGTGGAACCTGCGGGGGATGAAGGGGCGGGATGGCCTTGGGACAAGGCCGTGGATACAAGACTTGCGGCCGCGACTGCGGCTGCGAGGTTTTTGTACATGGTGTTCCTCTACATGGCCCGGAAATGAAAACGCACCGGTCATGGGCAGCGGCCGGTGCGGGGCGCGATTATAGGCAGCAGCCCCGGGGGCTGCCTGGGCCTGCGCTTATGGCCTCCATAAGGGGCGGCAGATACCGTCTACTAGAGCGTGTTATGCACTTTTAAGTGCCCGCGAAAGCCGGGAAATGGGCCCGGAACGAGGCGCAGCGCGCGCCGCGGTTGCCATACCGCAAGTGTGCTGCAACGAAGGGCCGGGCCCATTTCCCGGCTTTCCCGAAGGGTTGGCTCTGCGCGCAGGCGCTCGCGGCGTTGCAGCGCTTGCCAAGGCTCCAGCCTTGGCGGCGCACTGCGCCTTGCGATCACCAGCGCGCAGAACCAACGCGGGTACTTAAAAGTGCTTAACACGCTCTAAGATCGTCGGCAAATTCCACCCCCAAGCAACCACCAAGGAGTACAAGACCATGCCGATGTTCGTCGATACCTCGCCCCCGGGGCAGTGCCTTTTTTGCCGCCTCGTGGCGGGCGAGATCCCGTCCGCCAAGGTGTTCGAGGACGAGCAGACCATCGCCTTCATGGACATCGGCCAGGTCAATCCCGGCCATGTGCTGGTGGCCAGCAAGCGCCATGCCGTGACCCTGCTGGACCTCACGCCCGACGAGGCCGGCGCCGTGATGCGCACGGCCCAGCGCGTGGCGCGGGCCGTGCAGTCAGCGTTCGACCCCGATGGCATCAGCCTGTTCCAGGCCAACGGCGCGGCGGGCGGGCAGACCGTCTTCCACTTCCACCTGCATGTGCTGCCGCGCCACGAGGGCGACGGCGTGGGCCTGGGCTGGCCGCGCAAGGAGCCCGGCATGCAGGCGCTGCAAGAGCATGCCGAGCGCCTCAGGAAGGCGCTGGCCTGAGCGGACTCAGGCCAGGGCTGCGTACTTGGCGAACACGGCCTCCAGCTGGCGCATCCAGTGGGCGCGCTGCTGGGGCGTGACGAAGCTGGCGTCAAAGCTGTTGACCGCCAGCTGCCAGGCCTGCTGCGAGTTCATGCCCGTGGCGGCGAACAGCTGCAGGTAGTTCTCGTTCACGTAGCCGCCGAAGTAGGCCGGATCATCGGAATTGACCGTGACCTTGAGACCCGCCTCCAGCAGCTGCGGCAGGTTGTGCTGCGCCAGGTCGGGCACCACGCACAGCTTGAGGTTGGACAGCGGGCAGACGGTCAGCGGCACGCCGTCGCGCACCAGGCGCTGCATCAGGGCCTCGTCTCGCGCGGCCTGCACGCCGTGGTCTATGCGCTCGGAATGCAGCACGTCCAGCGCGCCCCAGATATAGGCGGGAGGTCCCTCCTCGCCCGCATGCGCGACCAGGTGCAGGCCCAGCTCGCGGCAGCGCGCGAACACGCGGGCGAACTTCTCGGGCGGGTTGCCGACCTCGCTGCTGTCCAGCCCCACGCCGATAAAGCGGTCGCGCAGCGGCAGCGCAGCCTCCAGCGTGGCGAAGGCGTCCTCCTCGCTGAGGTGGCGCAGAAAGCTCAGGATCAGCGCCGACGAGATGCCCTGCTCTATCTCCGCATCGCGGCAGGCGCGGTACAGGCCGTTGATCACGGTCTCCATGCCCACGCCGCGCTGGGTGTGGGTCTGGGGGTCGAAGAAGATCTCGGCATGGACCACGTTGTCTTGCGCGGCGCGCGTCAGGTAGGCGCGGCCCATGTCGTAGAAATCCTGCTCGTACAGCAGCACGCTGGCGCCGGCGTAGTAGATGTCCAGAAAGCTTTGCAGGTCGGTGAAGGCATAGGCGCGGCGCAGGTCTTCCACGCTGGCATAGGGCAGCTTCACGCCGTTGCGCTGGGCCAGGGCGAAGATCAGCTCGGGCTCCAGCGAGCCTTCGATGTGCATGTGCAGCTCGGCCTTGGGCATGGCCTTGAGCAACTGGGGCAGATGCGCGGCATCCACGGCGGGTACGGTGTGCATCAGCAGACTCCGAAGGTGATGCCGCTGGCCCGGAGGTAGCGGCGGTAGGCGGACGACATGCGGTCGGCCGCAGAGTGCATTTCGGCGCGCGGGTCCAGCGGCAGGCACTTGGGCTGCTGCGACTCCAGCACGGGCTGGTCCTGGCAGAAGATGGTGTGCTGGAATTCCTGCAGCTGTGCGTCGGGCGAGTCGAAGTCTGCCACGGCCAGCCGGAACCAGACGCGGCTGGTCTCGGGCGTGACGGGGCAGATGAACAGGGCGATGGACTCGCGCCATCCGGCCCGGGTGGTGCCGGATTCGGGCAGCTTGGTCAGCACGGCGGCATAGGGCGCCGTGACTTCGTAGGTGTACTCGACCTCGGCCGCGCTGGTGGAGTGCAGGTTGGACTGCGGCTGCACGGCCTTGCAGCCCGTGGCCAGCACGCCCGTGGCCGTGGTCTCCACGGCATAGGCTTCGATGGCCGTGGCGTCGCGGCTGCCCAGCCAGCCTTCGTGGACAAAGCCGAAGTGCGACATGTCCAGGAAGTTCTCGATGATGCGCGGCGCGCTGGCGGCCACGTCGTAGGGGCCGCAGTTGAGCTTGCGCAGGTGCGCGTCCGCCTCGGCTTCAAAGGCTGGCAGTGCCGCCAGGGCCGCCAGGGCCGGAACAGCCGAGAGCTCCTCGCCCGTGGCCAGCCGCACCCAGACCAGGCCGTAGGCTTCCTGTGCCTCGAAGGCCTTCACGCACTGCGAGGGCGGGGGCGTGAAGCTGGGCAGGGCCGGCACCTTGACGCACTGGCCGCTGTCGGCGAACTGCCAGCCGTGGTAGGGGCATTCAAGGTGGCCGTTCTCGACACGGCCCATGGACAGGCGTGCGCCACGGTGCGGGCAGCGGTCCACGAAGACGCGGACCTGGCCTTGCGGATCGCGCCACAGCACCAGGGGCTGGTCCAGCAGTTGCACGCCCAGCGGCGCATCGACAACTTCGTGGGCCTGGGCCACGGGATGCCAGAGGGAGTTTTCGATCATGCGGGAATCTCTTGCTGTCTGTCTGTGCCGCGGCAGCGGGCAGGCTGCGGCTGGGAGCGAGCATAAACCCGCTCGATGCGCAGCACAGGTACGGTACAGGTACACCTGTGCTGCGCATGAACGCCAAGGCCGCCCGAAGGCGGCCCTGGCGGCAACAGGCAACCCGGCCTGCGCCGGGTGGCCTGGCGTCTGTCTTACTTGCTGTCCTGGCCCGGCACCTTGCCTTCCACGCCCTTGACGTAGAAGTTGATGCCCGTGAGGAACTTGTCTTCGGCCACGGCGTCGGCGGCCAGCAGTTCCTTGCCGTCCTGGCCTGTGATCGGGCCCTTCCAGATGTGGAAGGTGCCGTCCTTCAGACCCTTCTTGACCTCTTCGATCCGGGCCTTGGCCTCGGCGGGCACGTCATCGGCCAGCGAGACGATGTCGATCGCGCCTTCCTTCACGCCCCACCAGGTCTGCTGGCTGCTCCACTTGCCGTCCAGCATCTCGCGCACGGTCTTGGTGTAGTAGGGAGTCCAGTTGATGATGGCCGAGCCCAGGTGGGCCTTGGGGCCGTAGGCCGTCATGTCGGAGTCCCAGCCGAAGGCGCGCTTGCCCTTTTCCTCGGCCGTCTTGAGCACGGCGGCGGAGTCGGTGTTCTGGAACAGGATGTCGGCGCCGCCGTTGATCAGCGAAGTCGCAGCCTCGGTTTCCTTCGGGGGGGCGAACCACTCGTTGACCCAGACCACCTTGGTCTTGATCTTGGGGTTCATGGACTGCGCGCCCAGCGTGAAGCTGTTGATGTTGCGCAGCACTTCGGGAATCGGCACGGAGCCGACCACGCCCAGCACGTTGGACTTGGTCATGGAGCCCGCGATGATGCCGGCCAGATAAGCGCCTTCGTAGGTGCGGCTGTCGTAGGTGCTGACGTTGGCGGCGGTCTTGTAGCCGGTGGCGTGCTCGAACTTCACATCGGGGAAGTCGGGAGCGATCTTCTGGATGGGCTCCATGTAGCCGAAGGTGGTGCCGAAGACCAGCTTGTTGCCGTTGGCGGCCATGTCGCGCAGCACGCGCTCGGCGTCGGCGCCCTCGGGCACGCTCTCGACGTAGGAGGTCTTGATCTTGTCGCCGAATTCCTTCTCCAGCGCCAGGCGGCCCTGGTCGTGGGCAAAGGTGTAGCCGCCGTCACCGACGGGGCCCACGTAGGCGAAGGCGATCTTCAAAGGCTCGGTTGCAGCGGCAGCAGGGGCCTCGGCAACGGGAGCGGGCGCAGGCGCGGCCTCCTCCTTCTTGCCACAGCCGGCCAGCGCGGCGGCGGCCACGGCCGACAGCGCTGCCACCTTGATCAGGGAGCGTTTGTGAAGATCAGTCATCGAAGTTTCCTCAAGTGGTCCTGCGGCAGGCAGGAAGAAGGCGGTGTCCGCAGGGGCGCAGACCCGCCGCGATGGGTCCCGAGAATAAAGCAAGAATGGCGCCAGCCGGCTGCGCCAGAGCCACCAGGCATGCGGGAAAACCACATTTTGGGGGCTTTGCACAATCGTGGTGCATAGGGCGGACCCGTCTGGCGGATCGCGGCAGAAAAAAGGGCCCCGAAGGGCCCTTGTTGCATGGACTGCCGCCGGATCACTTGGCGCCCGGCACCTTGCCTTCGACGCCGTTGACGAAGAAGTTGATGCTGGTCATGAAGCCCAGGTCGCCGACCTGGCCTGCCGTCAGCACTTCCTTGCCCGCGTTGTCCTTGATGGGGCCGGTCCAGACGGCGAAGCTGCCGTCCTTCAAGCCGTCGCGTGCCTTGGCGACCTTGCCCTTGATGTCCTGGGGCACGTCGTCGGCGATCTTCACGAGGTCGATGGCGCCTTCCTTCACGCCCCACCAGAACGAGCCGCCCTGCCACTTGCCGTCCAGCGTGTCCTGGGTGACCTTGCTGTAGTAAGGCGTCCAGTCGATCACGGCCGAGCCCAGGTGGGCCTTGGGCGCGAAGGCGCTCATGTCGCCGTCCTTGCCGAAGGCGCGCGCGCCGCGTTCCTCGGCCGTCTTGAGCACGGCCGGGGAGTTGGTGTTCTGGTAGAGCACGTCCACGCCGCCGTTGATCAGCGAGGTGGCGGCCTCGGACTCCTTGGGCGGGGCGAACCATTCGTTCACCCAGACCACCTTGGCCTTGATCGAGGGATCGACGCTTTGCGCGCCCAGCACGAAGCTGTTGATGTTGCGCACCACTTCCGGGATAGGCACCGAGGCCACGACGCCGATGGTCTTGGTCTTGGTCATGCCGCCGGCCACGATGCCGGCCAGGTAGGCGCCCTCGAAGGTCTTGGTGTCGTAGGTGGCCACGTTGTCGGCATTCTTGTAGCCGGTGGCGTGCTCGAACTTCACGTCCTTGAGGTCGGCCGCCACCTTCTGCACGAACTCCTGGTAGCCGAAGCTGGTCGCGAAGATCAGCTTGTTGCCCTGGCCGGCCATGTCGCGCATCACGCGCTCGGCATCGGCGCTCTCGGGCACGCTTTCGACAAAGGAGGTTTCCACCTTGTCGCCGAACTTCTCCTGGATGGCCTTGCGGCCCAGCTCATGCTGGAAGGTCCAGCCGCCGTCGCCGATGGGGCTGACGTACATGAAGCCGATCTTGAGCTTCTCGGCCGGCGCCTGCGCTGCGGGCGCGGCAGCGGGAGCAGGCGCTGCGGCCTCTTCCTTCTTGCCGCAGGCGGTCAGGGCCGCCACCGAGATGGCCGACAGGCCGATCATCTTCACAAGCGTGCTTTTGAGGCCAGGTTTCAGGGTGCGTTCGCGCAAAGCGGGCATGCGTTTGTCCTTTTGTGGTTCTGGAGGGAGAGAGAAAAAATGAAAGCGTCAGGAGCCCGGGTAGAAGGGCTTGCCCAGCGAGGCCGGCATGTTGGCGCGGATCCAGGTCGGATTGCGCGAGATCAGCACCAGCACGACGATGGTCGCCAGGTACGGCAGCATGGACAGCAGTTGGCTGGCCACCTGCACGCCCGTGGCCTGCAAATGGAACTGCAGCATGGTCACGCCGCCGAACAGGTAGGCGCCCAGCAGCACGCGCGCAGGGCGCCAGGTGGCGAAGGTGGTCAGCGCCAGCGCGATCCAGCCCCGGCCCGACACCATGCCCTCCACCCACAGCGGTGTGTAGACGGTGGAGATGTAGGCACCGGCCAGACCGCACATGGCGCCGCCGAAGACCACGGCCGCCAGGCGGATGCGGCGCACCGGATAGCCCAGCGCATGGGCCGACTGGGGCGACTCGCCCACGGCGCGCAGCACCAGGCCGGCCCGGGTGCGGTAGAGGAACCAGACCAGGGCCGCCGCAATGGCCACCGCGCCATAGACCAGCGGATGCAGGCGGAACAGCGCCGTGCCCACCACGGGCAGGTCGGACAGCCAGGGCACGGCGAACTTGGGCAGCTCGGGCAGGCGTGCCTGCACATAGCCCAGGCCCAGGAAGGCCGAGAAGCCCGTGCCGAACAGCGACAGGGCCAGCCCCGTCGCGTACTGGTTGGTGTTCAGCCAGATCACCAGCACGCCGAAGATGGCGGCCAGCAGCGCGCCCGCACCCATGCCGGCCAGAAAGCCCACGGTGGTGCTGCCCGTGTGGACCACGGCGGCAAAGCCCGCGATGGCGGCGCACAGCATCATGCCCTCGGCACCCAGGTTGACGATGCCGGCCTTTTCATTGATCAGCAGGCCCAGCGCGGCCAGCGCCAGCACGGTGCCGGCGCTGAGCGTGGAGCCCAGCAGCAGTGCGTAGGATTCCATCAGCGGGCCTCCTTGACGGCAGGCGCCGCTGCGGGCGGAACCACGGGCGTGCGGGACACCCAGCGCACGCGGTAGGCCACCAGCGTGTCGCAGGCCAGCAGCGTGAACAGCAGCAGGCCCTGGAACACGCCGGTCAGCGCCTTGGGCAGGCCCAGGCGCGACTGGGCGAGTTCGCCCCCGATATAGAACATGCTCATGAGAATCGCGGAAAAGATCATGCCCACGGGATGCAGGCGGCCGACGAAGGCCACGATGATGGCGGCGAAGCCGTAGCCGGCCGGGACATAGGGCGTGAGCTGGCCCAGCGGGCCGGCCACTTCCAGCGCACCGGCCAGGCCGGCGGCGGCGCCCGAGATCAGCAGCGCCGTCCACAGCGCACGGCGCGAGGAAAAGCCCGCGTAGCGTGCGGCGGCCGGAGCCAGCCCACCGACCTGCAGCGCAAAGCCGGCGCGGGTGCGGAACAGGAAGATCCACAGCATGGCCGCCGCGGCCAGCGCCAGCAGCAGGCCGATATTGGTGCGCATGCCCTGCATCAGCTTGGGGATCTGCGTGACGCGCTCGAAGGTCTTGGTCTGCGGGAAGTTGTAGCCCATGGGGTCCTTCCACGGCCCGTAGACCAGAAAGCCCAGCACCAGGGTGGCCACGTAGACCAGCATCAGGCTGACCAGGATTTCATTGGCATTGAAGCGGTCGCGCAGCAGGGCCACGATGCCGGCCCAGACCATGCCGCCCAGCATGCCGGCCACCAGGATGGCGGGCACGATCCAGGGCCCCGTGGTCTTGTCCGCCAGCAGCGCCACGCCGCCCGCGGCCACGGCGCCGATCACGAACTGGCCTTCGGCACCGATGTTCCACACATTGGAGCGAAAGCACACGGCCAGCCCCAGCGCGATCAGCAGCAGCGGCGTGGCCTTGACGGCCAGCTCGCCCAGCGCATAGGTGGACTTGACGGGGTCCCAGAAGAAGGCCTGCAGGCCGCGCACCGGGTCCTTGCCCAGCATCACGAACAGGCACACGCCGATCAGCACCGTGATGGCCAGCGCCAGCACGGGCGAACCGTAGGTCCACAGTTTCGAGGCTTGGGGGCGTTGCTCAAGCTTGAACATGGGCGCCTCCCTTGGTGGCACTCGGGGCAGCGTTCGGGGCGGCAGCACCGTCCCACAGGCCGCTCATCCACTCGCCGATCTGCTGCACGGTGGCATCGGCCCGCGCCACGGAGGGCGACAGCCGGCCCTTGGCCACCACATGCAGGCGGTCACATATCTCGAACAATTCGTCCAACTCCTCGCTGAGCACCAGCACGGCGCAGCCCTCGTCGCGCAATTGCAGGATGGCGCCGCGTATCTGCGCGGCCGCCCCCACGTCCACCCCCCAGGTGGGCTGGGAGATGATGAGCAGCGCGGGCCTGGCATCGATCTCGCGGCCCACGATGAATTTCTGCAGGTTGCCGCCCGACAGCGACTGCGCCGCCGCGTTGGGGCCGCCGGCCTTGACGTTGAAGCGCGCAATGATGGCGCGCGCCTGCTCCTGCAGCTGGCCCATGCGAATCCAGCCGCCTTTGCCCAGCGCGGTCTTGCGCGTGAGCAGCAGGTTGTGCGCCAGGCCCATGCTGGGCACGGCGCCGCGGCCAAGGCGTTCCTCCGGCACGAAGTGCAGGCCCAGCGCACGGCGCCGGCCCGGGCCCAGGCGCCCCGCCTCCCGGCCGGCAATCTGCACCATGTCGGGCGCCGCGCGCGTGTCCTCGCCGGACAGGGCGTACAGCAATTCCTTCTGGCCATTGCCCGAGACACCGGCGATGCCCACGACTTCGCCCGCGCGCACATCGAGCTGGATGCCATGCAGGTCCACGCCGAAGGGCTCCGAGCGCGGCAGCGCCAGGCCTTGCACGCGCAGCACGCTGGCGCCGACCTGGGATTCGCGGTGCGTGAGCTCGGGCGGCTCCGAGCCGATCATCAGCCGCGACAGCGAGGCATTGCTCTCCACGGCCGGGTTGCACACGCCGGTCACCTGCCCGCCGCGCAGCACGGTACAGGCCGTGCACAGCGAACGGATCTCGTGCAGCTTGTGGCTGATGTAGAGAATGGAGCAGCCCTCGGACGCCAGGCGGCGCAGCACGACGAAGAGCTTTTCCACCGCCTGCGGCGTGAGCACCGAGGTGGGCTCGTCAAGAATGAGCACGCGCGGGTGCGTGAGCAGGGCGCGGATGATTTCCACGCGCTGCATCTCGCCCACGCTCAGCGTGTGCACGGGGCGGTGGGGATCGACCTCCAGCCCGTAGTCATGCGCCGTGGACTCGATGCGCTGCACCACCTCGGCCAGCGGCAGGCTCTTGTCCAGGCCCAGCCAGACGTTCTCGGCCACGGACAGCGTGTCGAACAGGCTGAAATGCTGGAACACCATGGCGATGCCCAGCTGGCGCGCCTCCTGCGGGTTGCGGATGTGGACCGGCTTGCCATCGACCTCGATGCGGCCCTCGTCGGGCTTGACGGCGCCGTAGATGATCTTCATCAGCGTGGACTTGCCGGCGCCGTTCTCGCCCAGGATGGCATGCACTTCGCCGGCGCCCACGGTCAGCGAGATGCCGTTGTTGGCCACCACCGCCGGATAGCGCTTGGTGATGCCTGTCAGCTGAAGCCGCGGCGGCGCTGCTGCTGGCAGGGGGACTGTATCGGGGGGATTCATGGCTGGGATTGTCTTTCAATTTCTGCAACAAACTGGAACACAAGTCCTTGAAACCGCCTCGGCGACCCTCATATCGGCCATCACTTTGTTCACCCAAAAGGCGGTTCCTATCGCCGTCGCCTAGCGGGCACGGGACATCAGCGCCACCTGCCGCACGGCGTCGCGCAGCCAGCGTGTGGACGCGCCCATGTGCGTGCGGGCATGCCACAGCTGGTAGTACACCAGCGGCGCAAACTCCACCGGGCAGGGCAGGATCACCAGGGGCAGGCGCTGGCTGAAGCGCTCGCAGAACAGCCGCCCCGTGGTCAGCACCAGCAAGCTGGTGGCCACGATGTCAGGAATCAGGCTGAAATGCGCGCAGCGCGCCGCCACCTGGCGCTGCAGGCCCATGCGGGAGAGCTGGTCGTCGATCACGCCGCGCGCGCCCGGGTAGGTGGGCGTGGGCGCGATGTGCTCGGCCTCCAGCCACTGGGCCACGTCCCAGCCGCGTCGCACGGCCGGATGCTGGGGGCTGACCAGGCAGACCACCTCGTCCTCGAACAGGCTGGCCATGTGCAGGCCCTGCGGCGGCTCGGGCCAGTTGCCGATCACCACGTCCACATCGCCCTGGGCCAGTTGCACCTCGTAGTGCGCGTCGCCGTTGAGGGCCAGGATGTCCACGGGGCAGCCGGGCGCCTCGGTCTTGAGATGGGCCACCAGGCGCGGCAGGAACAGCGGGTCCAGGTAGTCGCTGGCGGCGATGCGGAAGGTGCGCGTGGAGGTGCGGGGATCGAAATGGCGCGCATCGCTGAACAGACCCTCGGCTGCACGCAGGATGTCGGCCGCCGGCTGCACCATGCGCAGCCCGGCCTCGGTGGGCTGCATGTGCGCGCCCGAGCGCACCAGCAGCGAATCGCCGGCCAGGTCGCGCAGGCGCTTGAGCGCGGCGGACACCGCCGGCTGGTGCATGCCCAGGCGCAATGCGGCACGCGAGACGCTGCGCTCGGTCAGCACCGTGTGCAGCACCCGTATCAGGTGCAGATCAATCTTGTCGAACAGGGCCTGGTCGCGCATGTAGCGAAGCAATCAGCGAAAAAAAGAGCGGTCGCGCCGGGGACGCGCCGCAGGTCATGGGGAGCCCGCAGCGTAACCCAGCCACGGAGCGCTCCGGCTAGATACAACCACCAAGGATGGGACGGTTAAACACTTGTGTGTGCAAGGCATGCAATATGCGGGCCAAGGCCGGCCAGGCCTGGCGCGGCGGCGCGGCCACCCAGGCCACCACCCATTCCCTCACTCATGCGGCCTCCAGCACCTCGACGCGGTTGCGGCCCTTGCGCTTGGCCGCATAGCAGGCCATGTCGGCCGAGCGCAGCGCGCTGCTGACCGTGTGCTGGCGGGCATCGAGCACCACCATGCCGACGCTGGCGCCCATCAGGTAGCGCTGGCCCTCGTGCGCGCCTTCCCAATCCTGCACGGCCATGCACAGGCTCTGCGCCAGCAGCATGCCCTGCTCGGCCGGGACGCCGGCCAGCAGCACGGCGAACTCGTCGCCGCCCAGGCGCGCCACCCAGCCCAAGGGCCGCACCACGCTGTCGATCAGCCGGGCCATGTGGCACAGCACCTCGTCGCCGGCCGCATGGCCTCCCTGCTGGTTGACGTGGGCGAAGTGGTCCAGGTCCAGGAACAGGATCACGCCATGGTGCGGCATGGGAGAAATGGCGACTTCGACCGCGGCCGTGGCCACGGCAGCAACCTCGGCGTCGGCTTGCGAGGAGGAGGCCTCTTCCTGCAGCGCCTCGGCGGGCAGGCGCTGGGCGGCGCTGCATTCCTGCAGCCATTCATGCAGGCGCATGGCAAAGGCCTCGCGGTTGGGCAGCAGGGTCAGCGGATCGTGCATGGCCTTCCAGCCCGGCTGCTCGCGCACCAGGCGCTGCATGGTCACGTCCTCGACCACCCAGACCAGGGTGGGGTCGGCCGGCACCACGGCGCGTGGCTCCAGGCCGCGCTGCAGGCGCTGCAGGCTCTGGCCGTGCAGGCGCACCCAGATGGGGCGGCCGTCCTTGCGGACAAAGCACTGCTCGCTGTCGAACTGGCCGTACATGTCCAGGTCCTTGCGCACACGCTCCAGCAACTGGGCGTGCGCAGCGTCGGAGGCGCACAGCTGGCGTATCGCCTGCCCCTGCAGTTCGCGCGGCGGATATCCCAGCATGCGCGCGGCCTGCAGGCCCACCAGCTCCAGATGCGCCGCATGCGTGACCACCAGGCCCACGGGCGCGTAGTCCATCAGCGTTTGCAGCTGCAGTTGCAGCCGGCCGACCTCGTGGGCCTGGTCCTGGCCCATCTGGCCCAGGCGGTGCAGGGCCTGCCACAGCGTGGAAGCCTCTCCCCAGGCATGGGTCCAGGGCATGCGCCAGCCGCCTTCCTCGGCATGGCCTGGCGCCGGCTCCGGCGCGGGATCGGGCTCTTCGGCCATCAGCCGCCCCTGGCTCGCCAGCCATTGGCGTGCACTGCGATGCAAGGCGGCCATGGGTTCGGTGACCAGGATCAGCAGCAGCACCAGCAGCGCCGTGACCCCCGCGACGGCTGCCAGCAGCCACCAGAGCACGCGCGGCGCCAGGCTGGGCGCAATGGCTTCCTCGGGGGTGATCCTGACCACGAGCCACTGCGGCAGCGGCATGCCGGCCGTCGTCACCAGGTAGCCGGCGCGGCGCTGGGTATCGGGGCCCACCTGCAGGCCGCCGGCGGAAGGGTCCTGCAACCAGTCCGCGCCCAGGCCGGGCTCGGCCTCGGCGCGCGCCGTCCAGCGCGACGGATCGGAGTGGGCCAGGATCTGCCCGTCGCGCTGCATGACCAGCAGCCGCCCTGCGGAGCGCGAAGGGTCGATGCCGGGCGGCAGCAGCGCCTGGCCGGACATGCGCACGCCCGCCGAAAGCACGCCGCTGACCGTGCCGTTGCCGGCGCGCAGCGGCACGGCGTACAGCAACTCCATCATTGCGGGATCGGCCCCCTTGCGGACCATGGTGGAGACCACGGGCTTGCCATCGGCCAGGCTGCGCCGCATCACGTCGCGCACGCCTTCGTCCAGATCGACCAGGGGCTCGGAGCGGCCGCCGCGCAGGCTCAATTGCAGTTGCCCACGCGCATCGGCCAGCTGCAATGTGTCGAACAGCCGCACGGATGCGTCTCCGCGCAGCATCTCGCCCATCAGGCGGCTGGGGTCGCCGCCCTGGTCGGCCATGCCCTGGGCCAGCACCCACAGCAGGCGCTGCTGCTGCTCCAGCCGCGAGGCCAGCATGCGCGCCACGGTATCGACCTCGTCGGCCTGCCGGGCCATGGCGCGCTCCAGCGTCTGCTGGCGCATGCTGTGCGATACCCACCAGGCACTGCCCAGGCCCACCACAAGCACGGCCGCCGCGGCCAGCGCCAGCACCGTGCAGCGCATGGCACCCCAGCCTGTGGACGCGCGCGGCCACGAGGGCGAGTCCGGCACCTGCGGAGCATCCTGGGATGCCAGCAGCGCCTGGAAAAAGGGGGATCGACGGGCGTCCAGTGACATGACGCCCTCAATATATGCAGACCCGAAAGCCGTCCCACTGGGTGGAACCCGCGAACCAGTGGATACCCCGCCCCGCAAGTCCCGGCGCTTGCAGGCCGGCACCCGTCAGCGGCGTGGGAATCAGCCTACCGCCAGCACCTCGAGCGCCGCAGGCTTGGGCAGATCGATGACATTGCCCCGGCCCGCGATGAGTCCATGTTCACGCAACTGGCGCAGCACGCGCGAGAAGGTCTCGGGCGCAATGCCGAGCTGGGCGGCAATCAGCCGCTTCCGCAGGTGCAGCGTCACGCGCAGGCCGCCCGCCTCGTGCGGCATGGCATGGCGCAGCAACCACTGTGCGCAGCGTGCCTCGGCATCCTTGGACAGGCGGCTCACGGCCAGCTCGGTCTGGGCGCAGTAGGCCTGGGCCATGTCCTGCAGCAGTTGCTGGGCGGGAGAAGGCAGTTGCGAGACGGCCTGCAGGAAGTCGGCCTGGGGCAACTGCTGCACGCGGACATCGCTGTCGGCCAGCATGTCCAGGCTGCTGCCGCGCCGCTGCAGCACAAAGGCCGCATCCAGCCAGGCCGGCCCCTCCACCACACCCAGCTGGTGGCGCATCTGCCCACCCTGGCCGATGCCCAGGAGCACGCGACCGCGTTCCAGATACATCACCGTATCCGGCGACTGCCGACGCAGCCTGAGCCAGGTACCCGCGGCCAACACCTGGGCGGAACCCGGCGCGAAGGCGAAAGCTTGCAAGGAAGACAGGGCGAACATGCACGCAACTTTGCCGGCTTTGCAGCCGCCGCGTTTTGAGCCACGTCAATCGGCCGCCAGCACGCACGCCGACAGGCGGCATACTTGTCACAAGCATGTCACCAATGAAACGTAATGTATCCAACTGAAAAGTTGAGCCCATGATCGATCCCCAGATGCTCGCCAGCCTGCCCGCTGCGGCGGCCGTGCTGTCGGCCGCAGTGCGGTCCGGTGCAGGCCCCGTGGCACAGCTCATGCGCGCGGGCGGCCTGTACTGTGTCTTCCAGCCGCTGGCCGACTTGCGCAGCGGCAGCATCTATGCGCATGAGGCGCTGATCCGCGGCCCCCGGGGCATGCCGTTGCACACGCCCGACGCCTTGCTCAAGGGCGCTGCGGCCGAGGGCATTCTTCGGGAATTCGAGCTGCTGGCGGTCTGCGTGGCGCTGCAGGACTGGGGCCGCCAGGGCGCGCCGGGCCGGCTGTTCGTCAACCTCAGCGCCCAGGCGCTGGTGCAGGCCGTGGGTGTCTGCGGCCCCGGCATGGTCGGGGACACGGTGCGCGGCTTCGGCGTGCAGGCGCGGTCCCTGGTGGTGGAGATCACCGAGCACGACCATGTGACCGACATGCCCGCCGTCTGCGCCGCCGTCAAGGCAGTGCACGCCACGGGCGCGCGCCTGGCGCTCGACGACTTTGGCGACGGCCGCTCCAGCCTGCGCCTGTGGTCCGAGGCCAAGCCGGACTTCGTCAAGATCGACAAGTACTTCATCCACCAGATCGAGCAGCGCCCGGCCACGCTGCAGCTGCTGCAGGCCATCAAGGGCATTGCCGAGGTCTTCGGAACCACGCTGATCGCCGAAGGCATAGAGACCGAGGACGAGCTGCGCACCCTGCGCGACCTGGGCATTGCGTACGGCCAGGGATGGCTGCTGGGCCGGCCCGCCGAAGCCGCCCAGCCGCAGATCAGCCCGCAGGCGCTGAGCGTGGCGCAGGACCCGCGCGTGGCCGTGCTGCCCCACCAGGGCCACAGCGCCCGCCCGGGCGTGCTGCGCAACCTGATGGTGATGCAGGCGCCCTGCGTGGCACCGGCGGCCAGCAACGACGAGGTGGCCGAGCTGTTCCAGGCCGGGCAGCAGCTGCACGCCATTGCCGTCGTGGAGGCCGGCCGGCCGCTGGCCCTCATCAACCGCCAGCAGTTCATGAACCACTACGCCACGCTGTACTTCCGTGAAGTCCACGGACGCAAGCCCTGCCTGGCCTTTGCCAACGTGCAGCCGCGCATCGTGGAGCTGGACTGCGATGTGGACCAGCTCGTCGGCATCCTGACCTCGCAGGACCAGCGCTACCTGAGCGACGGCTTCATCGTCACCGACAACGGCCGCTATGTGGGCCTGGGCACGGGCGAGCAGCTGGTGCGCCGCGTGACCGAGGCCCGCATCGAGGCCGCGCGCCACGCCAACCCGCTGACCTTCCTGCCCGGCAACATCCCCATCAGCCTGCACATGCAGCGCCTGCTGGACAGCGGCGCCGGCTTCGTGGCCTGCTACGCCGACCTCAACCACTTCAAGCCCTTCAACGACCACTACGGCTACTGGCGCGGCGACCAGATGATCCGCCTGGTGGCGCGGCTGGCCGTGGCGCACTGCGACGCGCGGCGCGACTTCGTGGGCCATGTGGGCGGGGACGACTTCATGCTGCTGCTGCAAAGCGAGGACTGGCAGCAGCGCTGCGAGGACATCGTCGGCGCCTTCGCAGGCGAGGCGCGCCAGCTGTTCGACGACCAGGCGCGCGAGGCCGGCGGCATCTGGGCCGAGGACCGCCACGGCATCCGGCGATTCTTTGCCTGCACCACGCTGGCCATCGGCGTGGTGCGCGTCGCGCCGGGCAGCCTGCTGGCACCCGAGGACATCGCCAACCTCGCGGCCCTGGCCAAGCAGCAGGCCAAGGCGCAAAGCCTGCCGGGGCGCGGCGCCATCGCGCTGCACACGCCGCACGATGAAGCGCGGCATCCGGCCCTGCACGGCACCGCAGCGGCCTGGCCTGCCTGAAACAAGAAGCCCGCAGGCTCTTGCGAGACTGCGGGCGGGTGGCTGGCAGCGCATGGGCGCGGCAGGATGATCAGTTCACCGATGCACCCGATTCGTACCAGCGCTTGACCATGCCGCGCTCGTCATCGCTCAGGGCGCCCGGATTGCCGAAGGGCATCTTGCGCAGCTGCACCACCTGCTGGTAGATCTGCTGGGCATGGGCCTTGACCTGCTCGGGCGAGTCCAGGCGCACATTCTTTTGCTGCAGGGCGGCACCGTGGCAGACCACGCAATGCTGCTGCAAGAAGGGCGCGAGCTGGGCATAGCCGACGGCGCCGTCGGCAGGAGCGGCGGCAGCCGGGGACGCAGGGGCTGCAGGCGCAGCCGGCGCTGCCGTGTCACCACCGGGAGCCGCTGCTGCGGGCTCGGTCGTTGCGGCAGGCGACTGCACGGCGGCGGGAGCCGGCGCAGGCGCTGCGGCAGGCGCCGGCGCGGGCTTGAGCCAGACGGCCGTGCCGATCAGCACCAGCACGCCAACCAGGGCGTAGGGCCAGGGATGGGCATTGCGGCCCAGCTTGAAGCCGTGGCGCATCACGAAGAACTGGCGGATGGCGGCGCCTGCGAACATCATCAGGATCAGCACCAGCCAGTTCAGCTCATGGCTGTACAGCCAGCCGTAGTGGTTGGACAGCATGGCGAACAGCACCGGCAGCGTGAAGTACGTGTTGTGCACGCTGCGCTGCTTGCCGCGCTTGCCGTGGATGGGGTCCACGGGCTGGCCTTCCTTCAGGGCCTTCACCACCGTGCGCTGGCCGGGGATGATCCAGAAGAACACGTTGGCGCTCATCGAGGTCGCCAGCATGGCGCCCATCAGCAGGAAGGCGGCCTGGCCCGGGAAGATGTGGCAGGCCAGGAAGGCCGCGATGCACACCAGCACCAGCACCATGGCGCCCACCGTGGCGTCGCCGTTCTTCTTCTGGCCGAAGACGCGGCAGATGCCGTCGTACAGCAGCCAGAACACGACCAGGAAGGCCAGGGCCGAGGCAATGGCCGCAGCCGAGCCCATGGCATTGGGATCGGCCGGATTGACGAGGTAGATCTTGGCGTTCCACAGGTACGACACCGTCAGCAGCGCAAAGCCGCTGAGCCAGGTGGTGTAGCTTTCCCAGTAGAACCAGTGCAGGTGGTCCGGCAGCTTGGGCGGGGAGACATTGAACTTGACAGGGTGGTAGAACCCACCGCCGTGCACGGCCCAGAGTTCGCCGCTGACGCCCTGCTTCTTGAGATCGTCATCGACGGGCGGCGTCAGGCTGCTGTCGAGGAAGACGAAATAGAAGGAGGAACCGACCCAGGCGATGGCCGTAATGACGTGGAGCCACCGCAACAGCAGGTTGGCCCAGTCGAGAATGTAGCTTTCCATAGCTCTCAACCTTGGCAGCGTGGGGGCCGCCGGTGTTCAACCTGCTCACCACTGCGGGCGCTCTGAGCAGAAGAAAAAGGCCGCGCACCCGGTAGATATACCGCCGGTGCACCGCTGCGACCATTTCGTAGACACAAAGTGTATGCAATTTTTCGCCAGCCCATCGGCTTGCGCAGCATCAATTCACTAGAGATTTCCCTGATTCCGCGCGGACACCGCGCTGCGCCGCTGCAGAAGCTGCGCCGCCACGGCCACCGCGATCACCTCGGGCTCCTTGCCCTTGATGCCGGGCACGCCGATGGGGCATGTCACATGGTCCAGCTCGGCATCGCTGAAGCCGCGCTCGCGCAGCCTGCGCCGGAAGGTGGCCCATTTGGTGGCGCTGCCGATCAGGCCCACATAGGGCAGATCGCCGTGCTGGCGCTGGCGGCCCAGGCATTGGGCGACCACCTCCAGGTCCTCGGCATGGCTGAAGCTCATGATCAGCACCTGGGAGCCTGCAGGCAGATCGGCCACGGCCGATTGCACGGGGTCTGAATACTCGCACTGCACGAGCTCGTGCTCCTCCTCGGGGAAGACCGAATCGCGGCTGTCCACCCACATCACGCGGTAGGGAAGATTGCACAGCAGGCGCACCAGCGCATGGCCGACGTGGCCTGCGCCGAACAGGGCCACGCAGTCGCGCGGCGGCTGCAGCCGCTCGCGCAGCATGTCCATGCGGCCCTGGGGCACCAGCACGAACCTCAGCATCACCACGCCGCCGCAGCACTGGCCCAGGCTGGGGCCCAGCGGATAGCGGTGCTGGTGCTCGGTGGCGACCTGGCCGCCCTGGCTACCCTGCTCGCCAGGCGTTGCCCAGCCGCGCAGCAGGCTGCGGGCCCTGTCGATGGCATCGAACTCCAGGTGCCCGCCGCCGATGGTGCCGGCCACGCGGTCGGCGAACACCGCCATCCAGGCGCCGCGCTCGCGCGGCACGGAGCCTCGCGAGTCCATCACTTCGACCCAGCACAGCGGCCCCTGCGCAAGGCCCTGCTCGACTTTGTTGAACGTGTCACTCCACATGGGCGCACCTGACAGCCCGTCGTGGCGCCTGCGGGCTTCGTTGGAATTTGTTGCGGGATTGTCCGCTGCGGCACTTGAGTTTTGCGCTCCGACTGCCGGTGCCGCAGTGTTTCAGGATACGCTCGCAATCATGCCCGATTCCCCTGATTCCACGCAGCACAGTTCCGTGCAAAAGCCACGTTCCGGCCGCCCCTGGCTGTGGGCCGGCCTGATGGCCGCCATTGCCTCCCTGGTCACGGCCTGCAAGTCCCCGCCCGGCCCCGGCCCGCGCCCCGACGACGTCAGCTCCAGCGCACAGCTGCAGTACCGCAAGGTGGCCGCCAACCATCTGTACGCGCGCAATGCAGATCGCATCTACAAGGGCCAGTTGCCGCCCATGCTCTACGCGATCGGCGTGCTCCAGGTCCAGATCGACCGCAACGGCCAGGTCCAGCGCCTGCACTGGATGCGCGCGCCCGGCCATGCCCCCGAGGTGGTGAGCGAGATCGAGCGCCTGGTGCGCGCCGCCGCGCCCTTCCCCGCTCCTGCCGGCGCCGCCCGCATCACCTATACCGATACCTGGCTCTGGGACAAGTCCGGCCGCTTCCAGCTCGACACGCTGACCGAGGGCCAGCTCTGAGCCTCAGGCCGCTGCGCACGGCTGGCCGTCGGCAAAGCTTCGGGCGCTTCTGAGCAGGCAGGTCACGGCATAGAGCACCAGGTCGTCCGGTGCGTCATCGTTCACGCGATCGATGACCTCGATGGCATAGCCCAGGTCCTGCGACAGCTGCGGCAGCACGCCTGCCGAGCGGCCGCCGGCCTGCAGGCCGGCCACCGCCTGGTCAGCGCTGGCGTGGTAGCCACGCAGCAAATCACGCGCGGCACATACCATGGCCGAGCCGGCGCGTTCGGCATGCAGCTCCAGCACGCCCAGGGCCGCTCCCATATGGCACAACGCATCCACCGCCAGCACCTCCTGGTGCTGCGGTGAGGGTTCCTGATGGCTGTGGCCCGATTGCTTCACTGTCTTCATGGCATCCCTTGCGCGGGACCGTGCTGGTCCCGAAGCAACAATACCTATCAGGTCCCTTGCAGTCAATACCTTTCCGGTCCATGATTGCCGGCGATGAAACAGACCGATCCTCAGTACAAGCTGCGCCTGCCGCAGGAACTCAAGGACCTCGTCGAGGAGGCAGCCAAGCGCACCGGCCGTTCCATGAACGCCGAAGTCGTGGCCCGGCTGCAGACCACGTTCGAGGCCCCCCTGCTGGGCCGCCTGTCGGCCTCGACGGACCCTTCGCTGGAATGCGAAGAGCCCGTGAGCATCTACGACATCAAGATGAGCGCCGAAGCCGTGGAGCGCATCGAAAAGCGCCTGGAACGCATAGAGCAGGCCGTGCTCGCGCCCGCTGCGCCGCAATCCGCCAGTGAAGACGGCGCAACCGGCGGCGCCTGATCCGCCCGCACAAAAGAAAACCGGCCCGCAGGCCGGTTTCGTTCAAAGGCCCCTCAGGGCCGGGATCATTCGACCACCTTGGTGATCTTCGAGCCCTGCAGCGACACGCCGGCTTCCAGGCCCGCGTTGGTCAGCACATAGCTGGTGACGGGGCCCTGGGCGGTCGTGGTGTCCACGCTGCCATTGGCGCCCACCTTGCCTGCGGCCACCGTGGCATCGGCGCCCACGGACCAGCCGTCGCTGGCCAGGAACTTGTCCAGCGCTTCCTGGGTGTTGAACACATAGATCACAGCCTTGGACTGGCCGCCTGCCTGCCAGCCCACCGAGGCGCCCGTGGTGCTGTAGAAGCCCTTGTTCTGGCCGCCGACGCGCAGCACGCCGCGGCCATGCTCCACACCGATGACGAAACTGCCGCCGATCACCGAGGGGAAGATCAGCACGCCCTTGGAGCGGGCCACCATTTCCTTGGAGCCCGGCGCCGTCTGGTACAGCCGCTCCAGCGCAGCGTTGGCGCGCGCATTGACGGTGGTGGAATCAGCACGCGGCGCGGACTGGGTTTCCGGCTTGGTGGTGGTGCAGCCGACCATGGCCACGCTGCCGGCCGCCAGTGCAGTGGCCATCACGACGGTACGCAAAGAAAACTGACGCATGGGAAAACCTGCCTTTCTTGATTGGACGTTTTGGGGAGACCCCATCGGTTCATTGGATTGATCACCTTGCCTCCCGGTCCCGGGCACCCCTACCAGTGCTCGCAAACCGCTTCGGAGACAGGCTGGGGACGATGCTAGGCCGCTTTGCGGTACTTGTGATGAGACATGTCACAAGTTGCGCCATAGGACTACAGGCCCGCAGGAAATGTCTGAAAATCCCGTTCCGGTCCGCCACAGCCGACACCGAAAGCCCGCTGATGCCAGAATGCACCCACAGCAACACCCGGCCCACCGGGCCCATCCACATCGAGGGAGTTCATGAAGTTCTGGAGCCACTTTCACCATCCCCAGGCAGCCATGGTGCTGTTGCGCGTCACGCTTGCGGTCCTGCTGCTTTTTCATGGCTGGGCCAAGATCCGCTACGGCATAGGCAGCATCGAGCGCATGGTGGAGTCCGCGGGCGCGCCGGGCTGGCTGGCCTATGCGGTGTATCTGGGTGAGGTGGTGGCGCCGCTGCTGCTGCTGGTGGGCCTGTGGGTGGTGCCCGCGGCGCTGGTGATTGCGGTCAACATGATCGTGGCCTTCGCGCTGGTGCACACGGGCCAGGTGATGCAGCTGCACAGCTCGGGAGGCTGGGCGCTGGAGCTGCAGGCCTTCTTCTTCATCTCGGCCCTGGTCGTGGCCATGGGGCATTCCAAGGGCAAGTAGGCCGCACGCTTGCTGGAGATGCAAAAGCAACGGCCCGCAATGCGGGCCGTTCGTCATTTCAGGTTTCACTCCAGGCCATCCCCCGACAGCCTGCGCCTGCAGTCCAGGGCTCAGGAGCCCCGGTACGTCGAATAGCTCCAGGGGCTGACCAGCAGGGGCACATGGTAATGCTGGTCGGCATGTGCCACGCCGAAGTCCAGGCTCACCTTGTTGAGGAAGTTGGGTTCGGGCAGTTGCACGCCACGGGCCTTGAAGTAGGCCGCCACGTCGAAGGTCAGGCGGTAGGTGCCGGTCCTGAGGCTGTTGTTGTCGAACAGCGGCGCATCGGTGCGGCCGTCGTGGTTGAGCACCAGGCTCTTGATCAGCGTGGCCTGGTCGCCATCGGTGGAATACAGCGCGACAGCCATGCCGGCTGCGGGGCAGCCATTCATGGTATCGAGGACGTGGGTGCTCAGGCCCATGGAAATCTCCTGTGCGGCGGGAGCTGGCCCGCCCGGTTGTCATTGGTTGGTCGATGCACGAAGCGCGGCGCGCGACAGCACTCGCGGCCCCCTCGTGCATTCGCAAAGTGTATACAGTTTTTGTACGCCCTTGAAGTGCGCCATGCAGATCGAGCCTAGGCAGATACCCGCACTTTCGACGCCGGCAGCGGCCCGTGGGCAGGCCTGCAACGCCATGCTTCTACACTGTGGTCCGCCGCCGCCCCGGCTGCAGGCCCTGCGGCCATCGCATACCGGGCGGCAAAGGACTTTCGCTCATTTCAACGGTTCCACTGTTTCATCTGCCAAGGAGATACCGATGCCATTTCGCTCCCCCTTGCTGGCAACCAGCCTGGCGCTGGCCATTGCCAGCCTGGCCGCCTGCAGCAGCACACAGCCGCCCGCGGCCTCGGCGCCGCCAGCGCCAGTGGCCGCAGCACCTGCACCGGCGGCAGCGCCCATCACGCAAAGCAATGCAGCCCAGGCGGCCAGTGCGGCCTATGACTTCGACATGGATGTATTCCATCCCGTCGTGGCCAGGAACGGCATGGTGTCCAGCGAGCAGGAGCTGGCCTCGCGCATCGGCCTGCAGATCCTGAAGTCGGGCGGCAATGCGGTGGATGCCGCCGTGGCCATGGGCTTTGCGCTGGCGGTGGCCCTGCCCAATGCCGGCAACATCGGCGGCGGCGGTTTCATGATCGTGCACGACGCCAAGAGCGGCAAGAACATTGCGCTGGACTTCCGCGAGGTCGCACCCTCCAAGGCCACGCGGGACATGTACGTGGGCGCGGACGGCAAGGTCATCGACGGCAAGTCGCTGTACACCCACTACGCCGTGGGCGTGCCCGGCACCGTGGCCGGCATGGAGCATGCATTGAAGAAATGGGGCTCTCTGCCGCTGTCCACGGTGATTGCGCCATCCGTGAAGCTGGCCGACAAGGGCTTTACGGTCAGCGAGACCCTGGCCAAGATCCTGGAGCAGGAAAAGAAGAACATGGGCCAGTGGCCCGCCACCCAGGCCATCTTCTGGCGCAACGGCGAACCCCTCAAGCGTGGCGACCGCCTCGTGCAAAAGGACCTGGCGCAGTCGCTGCGCCTGATCGGGCAGCAGGGCTCCAAGGTGTTCTACGAAGGCGCCATTGCCCGCAAGCTCGCGGCCGAGATGGCGCCGCATGCGGGCGCCCTGTCGCTGCAGGATCTCAAGAACTACAAGGTGGTCGAGCGCGAGCCCGTGCGCGGCACCTATCGCGGCTACGAGATCGTGACCATGCCGCCTCCGTCCTCCGGCGGCGCCCACCTGATCCAGATCCTCAACATGATGGAACGCTGGCCCATGAACCAGTGGGGCGCCAACAGCGCACAGAGCATCCACTACATGGCCGAAGGCATGAAGCTGGCCTATGCCGACCGGGCCGAATACCTGGGCGACCCGGACTTCGTGACCGTGCCGCTCAAGGGCCTGACGTCCAAGCGCTACGCCGAGGCGCTGGCCGCCGGCATCGACCCCTACCAGGCGCGCGCCGGCAAGGACATCAAGCCCGGCAAGCCCCAGCCCTATGAGAGCGACCAGACCACGCACTACTCCGTGGTGGACAGGATGGGCAACGCCGTGGCCGTGACCTATACGCTGAACACCAACTTCGGCAGCGGCATCGTGGCCAAGGGCACGGGCATCCTGCTCAACAACGAGATGGACGACTTCTCTGCCAAGCCCGGCGTGGCCAACGCCTACGGCCTGGTCGGCGGCGATGCCAATGCGGTGGCCGCAGGCAAACGCCCGCTGTCGTCCATGACGCCCACCATGGTGCTCAAGGACGGCAAGCCCGTGCTGGTCACCGGCAGCCCCGGCGGCGCGCGCATCATCACCACCGTGCTGCAGACCGTGGTCAATACCATCGACTTCGGCATGAACCCGGCCGAGGCCGCCGCCACGCCGCGCTTTCACCACCAGTGGACGCCCGACGAGCTGCGCGTGGAAAAGGGCATCAGCCCCGACACCGTGGCCCTGCTCAAGTCGCGCGGCCACAACGTTGCCGTGAAGGCATCCATGGGCCGCACGCAGACCATCCAGCTGCGCGACGGCATGCTCTACGGCGCCTCCGACCCGCGCAACCCCGACGGGCAGACACTGGGCTATTGAAGCAAGAAAAAGCCGCGCCCGTTGCCGAGCGCGGCTTTTCACAACAGGGCGGCGCAAGGCCGCCCTCCCACCAATCGCGTTGTCAGTTGCGCGGCATCAGGCCGGGACCTTCTGGCCGACCTCGAAGTTGGCCTGGATCTCCAGCGCACGCACCATGCCCGAGTGGTCCCAGTTCGCGCCGCCGTGGGCCACGCAGCTGTTGAACAGCTCCTGGGCCTGGGCGGTGTTGGGCAGGGACACGCCGAGCTGGCGCGCGCTGCTCAGGGCCAGGTTCAGGTCCTTCTGGTGCAGCGAGATGCGGAAGCCCGGATCGAACGTGCGCTTGATCATGCGCTCGGCATGCACCTCCAGGATCTTGGACGAGGCAAAGCCGCCCAGCAGCGCCTCGCGCACGCGGGCCGGGTCGGCGCCGGCGCGCGATGCGAACAGCAGGGCCTCTGCCACCGCCTCGATGTTCAGCGCCACGATGATCTGGTTGGCCACCTTGGCGGTCTGGCCGTCGCCATTGCCGCCCACCAGGGTGATGTTCTTGCCCATGCGCTCGAACAGAGGCTTGACGCGCGCGAACAAGTCCTCGGGGCCGCCGACCATGATGGACAGCGTGGCGTTCTTGGCGCCCACCTCGCCGCCGGAGACCGGCGCATCCAGGTACTGGGCGCCGATGGCCTCGATGCGGCGAGCGAAGTCCTTGGTGGCCACGGGCGAGATGGAGCTCATGTCCACCACCACCTTGCCGCTGCTGCCCTTGAGGCCGGCGGCCACGCCGTCCTCGCCGAACAGAACCTTCTCGACATCGGGCGTGTCGGGCAGCATCAGGAAGATGATGTCGGCCCGCTCGGCCACGCCGCGCGCGGTGGTGCACTGGGTGGCGCTGCTCTCGGCGATCTGCGCCGGGATCTTGCCCAGGGTGTTCACGAAGAGCTGGTGGCCAGCCGCCAGAAGGTGGCCTGCCATGGGCGCGCCCATGATGCCCAGGCCCACGAAACCAAGCTTGAGAGAGGATGCATTCATGCTGTGTACTCCTTGTCGTTTTTGAAAAGCTGAGAAAAAACTCCGGCGGCACTCAGGCGGCGACTGCCGTGCGCACGCTGGTGTGGGCGTCCAGCCAGCCCAGGCCCGATTCGGTATCGCGCGCAGGCTTGTACTCGCAGCCCACCCAGCCCTGGTAGCCGATGCGGTCCAGGTGCGCGAAGAGGAAGGGGTAGTTGATCTCGCCCGTGCCCGGCTCGTTGCGGCCCGGGTTGTCGGCCAGCTGCACGTGGCCAATGCGCGCCAGATGCTTTTGCAGCGTGGCCGCCAGCTCGCCCTCGGTGCGCTGGGCGTGGTAGATGTCGTACTGCACGAAGGCGTTGGGCGCGCCCACCTCGTCGAGGATGGACAGGGCCTCGTCCGTGCGGTTCAGGTAGAAGCCGGGAATGTCGAAGGGGTTGATGGGCTCGATCAGCAGGCGCAGATTGGCCGCGCTCAGCGCCGATGCGGCAAAGCGCAGGTTGTCCACGAAGGTGCGGCGCAGCAGCGCGGCATCGGCACCGGCAGGCGCCTTGCCGGCCAGGCAGTTGAGCTGGGGCACGCCCAGCGCATGGCCATAGGTCACGGCCTTGGCCACGCCGGCGCGGAACTCGTCCACGCGGTCGGGGTGGCAGGCAATGCCGCGCTCGCCCGCATCCCAGTCTCCGGCCGGCAGGTTGTGCAGCACGATCTGCAGGCCGTGGGCGTCCACGCGCTCCTTGATCTCTTCGACCGTATGGGCGTAGGGAAACAGGAATTCCACGGCCTCGAAGCCGGCGCGCGCCGCGCGCTCGAAGCGGTCGAGGAAGGGCACCTCGGTGAACAGCATGCTGAGGTTGGCAGCAAAACGGGGCATGTCAGAAGTCTCCGGTTGTCGTTTGGTGGGTTGGGAGCGGCAGGGTACGCAAGGCGCCCCGCCGTTAAAAATGCCCAAGGGGCAATGGAAATCGGAACCCCCGAGTGCCTGCACCGCCCGCAATGCAGGCATTGGCGCAGCGCCAGCCAGGGATGCCAGGCAAGGGCCGCCCCGCAGCGATGGCATCGTCCCCCTCCGAAGAGAGGGGGAAGCGGCGCAGCCGCTCAGGGGGTGCCTTGCTTCAATCCAGCAGGGCCAGGGCGCTGGGCACGTCGGCAGGCGCTGCGGCCAGATCCTCGAACTCGATCACGTTGTCGATCTCGGCGCCCATGGAGATGTTGGTCACGCGCTCCAGGATGACCTCGACGACGACCGGCGTGCGGTGCTCGGCCATCCAGGCCTCGGCCTGCTGCATGGCGGGCGCGAAGTCCTCGGGACGGTGCACGCGGATGGCCTTGCAGCCCAGGCCCTCGACCACCTTGACGTGGTCCACGCCGTAGCCCTTGGACTCTTCCTTGTCGTCGACATTGATGTTGTCGAAGGCCAGCTGCACGCAGTAATCGATGGAGAAGGCGCGCTGCGCCTGGCGGATCAGGCCCAGGTAGCTGTTGTTGACCAGCACATGGATGTAGGGCAGCTTGAACTGCGCGCCCACGGCCAGCTCCTCGATCATGAACTGGAAGTCATAGTCGCCCGACAGCGCCACGATCTTGCGGGCCGGGTCGGCCACGCGCACGCCCAGGGCGGCCGGCACGGTCCAGCCCAGCGGGCCGGCCTGGCCGCAGTTGATCCAGTTGCGCGGCTTGTAGACATGCAGGAACTGCGCGCCGGCAATCTGCGACAGGCCGATGGTGGAGACGTAGCAGGTGTCCTTGTCCAGGCTGCGGTTCATGCACTGGTAGACACGCTGCGGCTTCATGGGCACGTTGTCGAAATTGGTCTTGCGCAGGTACTCCACATTGTTCTTGCGGGCCTGGCATTCGGCCACCCAGCCGCTGCGGTCCTTCAGGCGGCCAGCCGCCTTCCACTCGCGCGCCACCTCCACGAAAAGCTGCAGCGCCGCGCCGGCATCCGAGACGATGCCGTAGTCGGGCGCGAACACGCGGCCGATCTGCGTGGGCTCGATGTCCACGTGCACGAACTTGCGGCCCTTGGTGTAGACCTCGACCGAGCCCGTGTGGCGGTTGGCCCAGCGGTTGCCGATGCCCAGCACGAAGTCGGAGGCCAGCATGGTGGCATTGCCGTAGCGGTGGCTGGTCTGCAGGCCGCACATGCCGGCCATCAGGCGGTGGTCGTCGGGAATGGTGCCCCAGCCCATCAGCGTGGGGATCACGGGTACGTCCAGCAGCTCGGCGAACTCCACCAGCAGCTCGGACGCATCGGCGTTGATCACGCCGCCGCCCGACACCAGCAGCGGGCGCTCGGACTCGTTGAGCATGGCGATGGCCTTTTCCACCTGCTTGCGCGTGGCAGCCGGCTTGTAGACAGGCAGGGGCTCGTAGGTATCGATGTCGAACTCGATCTCGGCCAGCTGCACGTCGATGGGCAGGTCGATCAGCACGGGGCCGGGGCGGCCCGAGCGCATCAGGTGGAAGGCCTGCTGGAAGGCGCGCGGCACCTGGGCCGGCTCCAGCACCGTGGTGGCCCACTTGGTCACGGTCTTGGCGATGGAGGCAATGTCCACGGCCTGGAAATCTTCCTTGTGCAGACGCGAGCGCGGCGCCTGGCCCGTGATGCACAGGATCGGAATCGAATCCGCGCTGGCCGAATACAGGCCCGTGATCATGTCCGTGCCGGCCGGGCCGCTGGTGCCGATGCACACGCCGATGTTGCCGGCCACGGCGCGGGTGTAGCCCTCGGCCATGTGGCTTGCGCCTTCGACGTGGCGCGCCAGGATATGGCCTATGCCGCCATGGTCCTTGAGCGCTGCGTACAGCGGGTTGATGGCGGCACCGGGAACGCCGAATGCGACGGTGACGCCTTCTTTTTCCAGCACGCGGACTGCGGCTTCGATTGCTTTCATTTTCGCCATGGAGGTCTCCTTCAAACTGGAGACAACTCTAGGCAGACGGGCCTGTTGGCGGAACGCCTGCACAGACCATAAAATTTATTCCGTGCAGGAATAACTATCAATGAAAAAGGAGACAGCACCATGGACAGACTCGATGCCATGCACATGTTCGTGCGCGTGGTGGAGACCGGCAGCTTCACCAAGGTCGCGCACGAGTTCGCCACCACCCAGCCCACGGTGACCAAGCAGGTCGCGGCCATGGAGACGCGCCTGAAGGTGCGCCTGCTCAACCGCAACACGCGTGGCGTGAGCCTCACCGAAGCGGGCGCGCTGTACTACGAGAAATGCAAGACCATCGTCAACGACGTGGCCGAGGCGGACAAGGTGGTGCAGGTGCGACAGACCCAGGTGCAGGGCCAGCTGCGCATCGGCAGCTCGGTGGCCTTCGGCCGGCGCGTGCTGATCCCGCTGGCGCTGGAGTTCATGACGCACAACCCCCAGGTGCAGATCGACCTGAGCTTCGAGGACCGCTACACCGACCTGGTGGCCAACGGCATCGACGTGGCCCTGCGCCTGGGCAAGCTGGCCGACTCCAGCCTGGGCGCACGCACCCTGGGCGTGAACCCCTGGGTGCTGGTGGCCTCGCCCGCCTACCTGCGCAAGCGCGGCACGCCGCGCCGCCCCTCCGACCTCAAGGAACACGCCACGCTGATCTACAGCAGCGTGCAGGGCAACGACCTCTGGCGCCTGCGCAACGCCAGCGGCGAGCCCGTGTCCGTGCCCGTTACCGGCCGCCTGCGCTCCAACAACCTCTCGGCCCTGCTGGCGGCCTCACGCTCGCACATGGGCATCGCCGCCCTGCCCCGCTACGTGGCCCACGACTCGCTGCAGGCCGGCCGCGTGGTCGAAGTGCTCAAGACCTGCCGCCTGCCCGAGCAGGAAATCCACGCCGTCTACCCCTCGCCGCGCCTGGTGCCGCAGAAGGTGCAGTCCTTCATCGCCTTCCTGCAGGGGCGGTTCGATGCCGAATGGTGGGAGACGCTGCCGCGCGGGGCGTGAGCGCCTGAAGCAAGCGAGCCTGAAACAAGTGGCCGGGCGCACGTCCCGGCCTCGAAAAACAACCACCCGGCAGGGACAAAAACCTAAAGAACCAGAATCGCCCGGAAGTCATTCACGTTGGTATGCGTGGGCCCCGTCACCACCAGATCCCCCAGCGCATCAAAGAACCCATACGCATCATTGCGGTCCAGGTACTCGGCAATCCGCATGCCCTGGGCCTGGGCCCGCGCCAGCGTATCCGGCGACACGCGCGCTCCCGCGTTGTCTTCCACGCCATCGATGCCATCGGTATCGGCCGCCAGCGCCCAGACCTTGTCCTGCCCCTGCAGGGCCTGGGCCAGGCCCATGCAGAACTCGCCCGCGCGGCCGCCGCGCCCCTTGGGCGTGCCGGCCGGGCGCTGCCGGATGGTGACCGTAGTCTCGCCGCCGGACAGGATCACGCAGGGCTTTGCAAACGGCTGGCCGTGGCGGGACACGGCGCGCGCCAGGGCGGCGTGGACCTTGGCGACTTCGCGCGATTCGCCCTCGATCTCGTCGGACAGCACATGGGCGCGCAGGCCTGCGGCCTCGGCCACGCGTGCGGCCGCCTCCAGCGAGTGCTGGGGCGTGGCGATCATGTGGACCTCGTGGCCGTCGAAGCGCGCGTCGCCGGGCTTGGGGGTTTCCAGCTCGCCCGCCTCCAGCGCGCGGCGCACGGATTCAGGCACGTCGATGCGGTAGCGCGCGAGGATGGCCAGCGCGTCGGCGCAGCTGCTGGCATCGGGCACGGTGGGGCCGCTGGCGATGATGGAGGGGTCGTCGCCCGGCACGTCGCTGATGGTCAGCGTGACCACGCGCGCGGGCGCGCAGGCCGCGCCAAGGCGCCCGCCCTTGATGCGCGACAGGTGCTTGCGCACGCAGTTCATCTCGCCGATGGCGGCGCCGCTTTCCAGCAGGGCGCGGTTGATGCGCTGCTTTTCCTCCAGGTCGATGCCTTCGGCCGGCAGGGTCAACA
This sequence comes from Delftia sp. WSY_10, assembly GCF_043104705.1. NCBI lineage: Bacteria > Pseudomonadati > Pseudomonadota > Betaproteobacteria > Burkholderiales > Comamonadaceae > Delftia > Delftia sp. WSY_10. The sequence goes on from NZ_JBICKY010000057.1 coordinate 481,049, forward strand.
GGGCCGAGCCGCCGCCCGAGATCAGGCACAGCACGAGGTCGTCCTCGGTCAGCCCTTCGGTCAGCGCGAGGATGCGTTCGGCGGCGGCCAGGCCTGCCGCATCGGGCACGGGGTGGGCGGCCTCGACCACCTCGATGCGCTGCGCCAGCCCTTCGGGGCGCGGCGGGATGTGGCCGTAGCGTGTGACCACAAGGCCGGACAGCGGCGCGTCCGCTGGCCACAGCGCCTCCAGCGCCTGGGCCATGGAGCCGCCGGCCTTGCCCGCGCCCAGCACAACGGTGCGGCCCTTGGGAGGCTTTGGCAGGCATTGGGCCATGCTGTACAGGGGCTGCGCATCCTTGACCGCAGCGCGGTAGAGGTCGAGCAGAAAGGCTTGGGGATCGGTGAGGTGCAGGTCCGTGGTGCTGGTCATGGTGTGTTGTCTCCGCCGGGCATTATGGAATTTCCTGCGCCGGCGGTGGCATGCGGTCAAGTCACAACTGATTCGCCCGGCCTCGTTCCTCGCGCCAACTCAACTCAATCCAGGGCCACCTTGGCGTCCTTGACCAGCCTGGCGAAGCGGTCGGTGTCGTCGCGGATCTGGCGCGCCATCTGCTCCGGCGATCCGCCGATGGGCTCGGCGCCTATCTCTTCCATCTTCCTGCGGAACTGCGGGGACTCGATGATGCGGTTCATGTCTGCGCCCAGCCGCGCCAGTACCTCCCTGGGCGTGGCGGCCGGTGCCAGCACGCCGAACCAGGTGCCCATGTCGAAGCCCTTGAGGCCGGCCTCGTCCAGCGTGGGCACATCGGGCAGGGCCACCGAGCGCCGGGCCGTGGTCACGGCCAGCGCGCGCAGCTTGCCGGCCTTGATGTGGGGCAGCACAGGCGTGACGGTATCGAAGGACATGGCGATCTGCCCGCCCAGCAGATCCGTGGTCAGCGGCCCGCTGCCCTTGTAGGGCACGTGCAGCAGCTGCACGCCGCCCATGGACTCGAACTGCGCGCCGATCAGGTGCTGGCCCGTGCCCGCGCCGTTGGAGCCATAGGCCAGCTTGCCGGGCTGGGCCCGGGCCTGGGCCAGCAGCTCCTGCACGGTTTTGGCGGGCACCTGTGGATGGACCACCAGCACATTGGGGACCACGGCCACCACGGTGATGGGCGCCAGGTCCTTCTGGAAGTCATAGCCCAGCCTGCGGTAGACGCTGGTGGCAATGGTGTGGTGCACGGCGCCCATGAGCAGGGTGTAGCCGTCAGGTTTCGCCTTGGCCACATGGTCGGCGCCCAGGGTGGCGCCCGCGCCGGGGCGGTTTTCCACGACCACGGGCTGGCCCAGACTCTTGGACAGCTCCTGGCCCAGCGCGCGCGCCAGCACATCGGTGGTGCCGCCTGCGGGAAACGGCACGATGAGGTTGACGGGGCGCGCCGGCCAGGCCTGGGCCCAGGCGGCAGGGAAGGCGGCGGCCAGCGCGCATGTTGCGGCAACCCTGGTGATGCGGTTCATGGCTTGTCTCCTGTCTGTTCTGTTGTCTGTCATCGGACCATGCAGCGCGCGCTCAGGCAGGCACGGGCTCGGCCTGGGCCTCGGCGGTCTGCGCGCGCAGCCGTGCGCAGACCGCGTCGGTGACCTGGCGCGTGGTGGCCTTGCCGCCCAGGTCACGCGTGTGCAGCGCGGCATCGGCGGTCACCTGCTCCACGGCCTGCATCAGGCGCTGCGCGGCGCGGTGCTCGCCCAGGTGCTCCAGCAGCATCACGCAGCTCCAGAAGGTGCCCACGGGATTGGCCAGGCCCTGGCCCATGATGTCGAAGGCCGATCCGTGGATGGGCTCGAACATGCTGGGATAGCGGCGCTCCGGATCGATGTTGCCCGTGGGCGCAATGCCCAGGCTGCCGGCCAGCGCGGCCGCCAGGTCGCTGAGGATGTCGGCATGCAGGTTGGTGGCAACCAGGGTGTCCAGCGAGGCGGGGCGGTTGACCATGCGCGCCGTGGCTGCGTCCACCAGTTCCTTGTCCCAGCGCACGTCGGGAAACTCGGCGGCCACCTGCACCGCGATCTCGTCCCACATCACCATGGCGTGGCGCTGGGCGTTGGACTTGGTGATCACCGTCAGCAGCTTGCGCGGCCGCGACTGCGCCAGGCGGAAGGCGAAGCGCATGATGCGCTCCACGCCCGCGCGGGTCATCATGCTCACGTCGGTGGCCACCTCGATGGGATGGCCCTGGTGGGCGCGGCCGCCCACGCCCGCGTATTCGCCTTCGGAGTTCTCGCGCACGATGACCCAGTCCAGGTCCTCGCGTGCGCAGCGCTTGAGCGGCGCATCGATGCCGGGCAGGATGCGCGTGGGCCGCACATTGGCGTACTGGTCGAACCCCTGGCAGATCTTCAGGCGCAGGCCCCACAGCGTGACATGGTCGGGAATGTGCGGGTCGCCGGCAGAGCCGAACAGGATGGCGTCCTGTCCGCGCAACGCGTCCAGCCCGTCGGCCGGCATCATCTCGCCGTGCGCGCGGTACCAGTCGCCGCCCCAGCCGAAACTGGTGAAGGCAAAGCCCAGGCCGGGCTGGGTTTCGGCCAGCGCCTGCAGCACCTCCTGCCCTGCGGGCACCACTTCCTTGCCGATGCCATCGCCGGGAATGCAGGCGATGCGGTATGTCTTTGTCATGAGGGCTCCTTGGATTGCGGTGGATGAAGCGCCATGCGGATCCATGGCCTTGTCCGTGAATCTATCGATGGAACAACGCCGCGCGCGCCTCTAGAGTGATGGCATCGTTCACTTTGATTCAACAATGAGCACACCCGTCTCGGCGCCATCGGAGATGGCCTTCTTCTGCCTGCTGGCCCGCAGCGCCAGCCTGTCGGCCACGGCCCGTGAGCTGGGCATCACCACGCCGGCGGCCAGCAAGCGCCTGTCCCAGATGGAGGCGCGGCTGGGCGTGCAACTGGTCAGCCGCACGACGCGGCGCCTGGGCCTGACCGATGAGGGCCAGACCTACCTGGCCCATGCGCGGCGCATCCTGGACGACATTGCCGCCATGGAGCAGGCCGTGGCCGGCATGCCCGGGCAGCCGCAGGGCCTGCTGCGCATCAATGCCACGCTGGGATTCGGGCGCAGCCATATCGCGCCGCTGATCGCCAGCTTCGTGCGCAGGCACCCGCAGATCCAGGTGCAGCTGCAGCTGTCGGCCTCGCCGCCGCCCCTGGTCGATGACAGCTTCGACCTGTGCATACGCTTTGGCGAGCCGCCGGACGCGCGCGTCATCGCGCGGCGCCTGGCGCCCAACCGGCGGCTGCTGTGCGCGTCTGCCGCCTACCTGGCGCGGCGCGGCACGCCGGCCACCCCGCGCGAGCTGATGCAGCACGACTGCATCGACATCCGCCAGGGCGACGACGCCCACGGCGTCTGGCGCTTCACCCACAACGGCCCCGGCCGCAAGACCGAAGCCATCCGCCTGCGCGACAGCCTGAGCACCAACGATGGCGAGATCGCCGTGGGCTGGGCCCTGGCCGGCCTGGGCATCGTCATGCGGGCCGAATGGGATATCGCCCGCTACCTGCGCAGCGGCCGCCTGGTGCAGGTGCTGGCCGACCATGCCACGGCACCGGCCGACATCCATGTGGTCTATCCGCAGCGGCATGCGGCAACCCAGCGCGTGCAGCGCTTTGTCGAGCACCTGGCACGGCACTTCGATACGGCCGCGCCCGGTTTCTGAAAAGGCATGCCGTATGCGGGGAAACGCCAATAAGCAGTAGACAGAAACTGTATACAACTCTTGTGGCCAGCCGCTATGATGGACGGATGGAGACTTCCACCACCAGTTTCATTGTCGAGAGCCTGACCCGGGCCATCGTCGAACACCGTCTTCTGCCCGGCACCAAGCTGGCCGAGCAGAAATTGGCAGACCATTTCGGCGTCTCGCGCACCCTGGTGCGCCAGGCGCTGTTCCAGCTGTCGCAAAACCGCCTGATCCGGCTCGAACCCGCGCGCGGGGCCTTCGTGGCCACGCCCTCGGTGGACGAGGCGCGCCAGGTCTTCGCCGTGCGCCGCATGCTCGAGGCCGAGATGGTGCGCGCCTTCATCGCCCAGAGCACGCCGGCCAAGATCCGCGCGCTGCGGCAGCACGTGGCGGCCGAGAAAAAGGCCATGGACGGCAACGACGTCGGCCAGCGCACCGAGCTGCTGGGCGACTTCCACGTGCGCATGGCCGAACTCATGGGCAACGAGGTGCTGGCCCAGCTGCTGGGCGAGCTGATCTCGCGCTGCGCGCTGATCACGCTGATGTACCAGTCCAGCACGGCCGCCGAGCATTCCCATGACGAGCATGCCGAAATCGTCACGGCCCTGGCCGGCGGCGACGCCGACCATGCCGTGCAGCTCATGCAGCAGCACCTGGACCACGTGGAAGCCGGCCTGACCTTCGACCGCGACATGCCGACCAGCGATCTTTCGATGGCCCTTTCCTCCGTATCCGCATGACCTACGACGCCACTGCCCCCTATCCCCGCGACCTGATCGGCTACGGTCGCACGCCCCCCCACGCCCGCTGGCCCGGCCAGGCCCGCGTAGCCGTGCAATTCGTCCTCAACTACGAAGAGGGCGGCGAGAACTGCGTGCTGCACGGCGATGCCGCCAGCGAGCAGTTCCTGTCCGAAATGTTCAATCCGGCCGCCTACCCCGAGCGCCACATGAGCATGGAAGGCATCTACGAGTACGGCTCGCGCGCCGGTGTCTGGCGCATCCTGCGCGAGTTCGAGAAGCGCGGCCTGCCGCTGACCGTGTTCGGCGTGGCCACGGCCCTGCAAAAGCACCGCGAACTGGCCGCCGCCTTCCACGAGCTGGGCCATGAAGTGGCCTGCCACGGCCTCAAGTGGATCCACTACCAGAACATTCCCGCCGAGGTCGAGCGCGAGCACATGCGCCAGTGCATGGAGATCTTCGGCGAGCTGTATGGCCACGATGGCGACCACGGCCTGGGCTGGTACACGGGCCGCGACAGCCCCAACACCCACCGCCTGGTGGCCGACGACGGCCGCTTCGCCTACGACAGCGACTACTACGGCGACGACCTGCCCTTCTGGATGAAGGTCGGCAAGAGTGACGGCAGCACCCACAGCCAGCTCATCGTGCCCTACACGCTGGACTGCAACGACATGCGCTTCGCCCTGCCCCAGGGCTACTCGCACGCCGACCCGTTCTTCCAATACCTGAAGGACACGTTCGACGCCCTCTACGCCGAGGGCGATCCGGCCGGCGATGACTCCCCCAAGATGATGAGCATTGGCATGCACTGCCGCCTGCTGGGCCGCCCCGGCCGCATCACGGCACTGCAGCGCTTTCTGGACCACATTCAGCGGCACGACAAGGTCTGGGTCTGCCGCCGCATCGACCTCGCGCGCCACTGGGCGCACCACCATCCCGACAAGGAATAACGCAGCATGGCTCTGACGCTGGAACAACTCAATGCCGCCGACCTGGCCACCGCCGCCGGTCTGCTCGACGGCCTGTACGAACACTCGCCCTGGATTGCCGAGGCCGCGCTGGCCCAGCGCCCCTTCCGCTCGCTGGCACAGATCAAGTACGCCATGGCCCAGGTGCTGGACAAGGCGCCGGTGCAGGCCAAGCTCGACCTGATCCGCGCCCACCCGGAGCTGGCCGGCAAGGCCATGGAGACCAACACGCTCACGGCCGAATCCACCAACGAGCAGAACAAGGCCGGCCTGACGCGCTGCACGCCCGAGGAGCTGGAGCACATCCGCAAGCTCAACGCCGAGTACGGCAAGCGCTTCGGCTTTCCCTTCATCCTGGCCGTGCGCGGTCCGCGCGGCGCGGGCCTGGCCAAGGCCGAGATCATCGAGACCTTCGAGCGCCGCCTGCACAACCACCCCGACTTCGAGCTGGGCGAGGCGCTGCGCAACATCCACCGCATTGCCGAAATCCGCCTGAACGACAAGTTCGGCTACACGCCCGAGCTGGGCAACGATGTCTGGGACTGGCAGGAAAAGCTGGCCCAGCACAGCGACCCGGGGTATGCCGAAAAGGGCCAGCTCACCGTCACCTACCTCACCGATGCCCACCGCGCCTGCGCCCAGCGCATCAGCCACTGGATGCGCGACTGCGGCTTCGACGAGGTAGAGATCGACGCCGTGGGCAACGTCGTGGGCCGCTACAAGGCGGCCACCGACGATGCCAAGACCCTGCTGACCGGCAGCCACTACGACACCGTGCGCAACGGCGGCAAGTACGACGGCCGCCTGGGCATCTTCGTGCCCATGGCCTGCGTGCGCGAGCTGCACCGCCAGGGCAGGCGCCTGCCGTTCCACATCGAGGTCGTGGGTTTTGCGGAAGAGGAAGGCCAGCGCTACAAGGCCACCTTCCTGGGCTCGGGCGCGCTGATCGGCGACTTCAGGCAGGAATGGCTGGAGCAAAAGGACGCCGACGGCATCACCCTGCGCGAGGCCATGCAGCATGCCGGCCTGTGCATTGACGATATCCCGAAGCTGCAGCGCGATCCGGCCCGCTACCTGGGCTTCATCGAGGTGCACATCGAACAGGGCCCGGTGCTCAACGAGCTGGACATCCCGCTGGGCATCGTCACCTCCATCAACGGCAGCGCGCGCTACATCTGCGAGATGATCGGCATGGCCAGCCACGCCGGCACCACGCCCATGGACCGCCGCCGCGATGCCGCCTGCGGCGTGGCCGAGCTGGCGCTGTACATCGAAAAGCGCGCCGCGCGCGACGGCACTTCGGTGGCCACCATGGGCCAGCTCAATGTGCCCAGCGGCTCGGTCAACGTGGTTCCCGGCCGCTGCCAGTTCAGCCTGGACCTGCGCGCGCCCACCAACGAGCAGCGCGACGCCATGGTGGCCGACATCCTGGCCGAGATCGAGGCCATCGCCCAGCGCCGTGGCCTGCGCTACAGCACCGAGCTGGCCATGAAGGCCGCCGCCGCTCCCAGCGCCCCCGAATGGCAGCAGCGCTGGGAAGCCGCCGTGGACGCTCTGGGCGTGCCCCTGTACCGCATGCCCAGCGGCGCCGGCCACGACGCCATGAAGCTGCATGAAATCATGCCCCAGGCCATGCTGTTCGTACGCGGCCTGAACGCCGGCATCAGCCACAACCCGCTGGAAAGCTCCACCGCCGACGACATGCAACTGTCCGTCGATGCCTTCTCCCACGTACTGAACCAACTGGCCCAAGAGCAGCAATGACCAATATGAACCAAGACAAGCAAGCCACCTACGCCGCCCTGGACGCCTGGATCGACCAGCATTTCGATGAAGAGGTGCAATTCCTGCAGGCCCTGGTCCAGGTTCCGACCGACACCCCGCCCGGCAACAACGCCCCCCACGCCGAGCGCACGGCCGAGCTGCTCAAGACCTTCGGCTACGAGGCCGAGAAGCACACCGTGCCCGAGGCCGACGTCAAGGCCTACGGCATGGAATCCATCACCAACCTGATCGTGCGCCGCCCCTACGGCAGCGCAGGTGACGCCGGCGGCGGCCTGACCATTGCGCTGAACGCCCACGGCGACGTGGTGCCGCCCGGCGAGGGCTGGACCCAGGACCCCTATGGCGCCGCCATCGAGGACGGCAAGCTCTACGGCCGCGCCGCCGCCGTGAGCAAGAGCGACTTCGCCACCTTCACCTACGCCGTGCGTGCGCTCGAAGCCGTGGCCAAGCCCTCCAAGGGCGCGGTGGAACTGCACTTCACCTACGACGAGGAATTCGGCGGCATCCTGGGCCCCGGCTGGCTGCTGGCCAACAACCTCACCCAACCCGACCTGATGGTCGCGGCCGGCTTCAGCTACGAAGTCGTCACCGCCCACAACGGCTGCCTGCAGATGGAAGTGACCGTGCAGGGCAAGATGGCCCATGCCGCCGTGCCCCACACGGGCGTGGACGCGCTGCAGGCCGCCGTGGTGCTGATGAACGCGCTGTACGCCGAGAACACCAAGTACCAGCAGGTGACCTCCAAGGTGCCGGGCATCAAGCACCCCTACCTGAACATCGGCCGCATCGAAGGCGGCACCAACACCAACGTGGTGCCCGGCAAGGTCGTGCTCAAGATCGACCGCCGCATGATCCCCGAGGAGAACCCCGCCGAGGTCGAGGCCAGCATCCGCGCCGTCATTGCCCAGGCCATTGCCGACTTCAACGCCAAGGGCGGCTACACGGGCGAGGATGCCGTGCGCGTGGACATCAAGCGCCTGCTGCTGGCCAATGCCATGACGCCGCTGGCCGGCAACAAGCCCCTGGTGGACGCCATCCAGGCCCATGGCGAAGCCGTCTTCGGCGAAAAGCCCCCGGCCGTGGGCACGCCGCTGTACACCGACGTGCGCCTGTACGTGGAGCGTGGCATTCCCGGCGTGATCTACGGCGCCGGCCCGCGCACCGTGCTGGAATCCCATGCCAAGCGCGCCGACGAGCGCCTGGTGCTGGAGGACCTGCGCCGCGCCACCAAGGTCATCGCGCGCATGCTGTGCGACCTGACGGCCTGACCGCCTGACGGCCCGCATCAAGGCCTGACCCCCAAGCCCGGCGCCGCCGGGCTTTTTTGCGTCCGGGCACCGCATTGGGGCGCGTGCACCTCCGCAGCCCATGCCGTGCACCCGAGCCGCGCCCGACCCACGCCCGAGCCGCGCCACAGCGGCCGCCAGGCACCAGCACGGTGCCTGTTGCTTGCCTGGCGCTTGCCTGGCGGCTGGCATCCATCTTGCAATGCACCATGGCACTCCCGCCCTGGCAGGCGATGCGCACCAAAACGGGTTGGCGCGACTGCCGCAACAGGGTTTACCGGGAGCAGAAATTTCCCATGATCTGTATACACTTTTTGTATGGATGTTGGTGCCAAACCCTGTCACGCCGGCGTCCGTTCCCATAAATCCCGAGGAGACAAATCCCCATGCAATCTTCCGTTCATCCCGTCGATGAGATGCTGCCCGCAGGCAAGCTCACGGCGCTGGGCCTGCAGCACGTTCTCGTGATGTATGCGGGCGCCGTGGCCGTGCCCCTGATCGTCGGCCGCGCACTCAACCTGCCGCCCGAGCAGGTGGCCCACCTGATCTCGGCCGACCTGTTTTGCTGCGGCCTGATCACGCTGATCCAGGCCATGGGCGCGACCCAGTGGTTCGGCATCAAGCTGCCCGTGATGATGGGCGTGACCTTCGCCAGCGTGGCGCCCATGGTGTCCATGGCGCAGACCACGGGCGGCTCGGCGGGCGCGGGGCTGATCTTCGGCTCGGTGATCGGGGCGGGGATCGTGTCCATCCTCATCGCCCCGCTGATCAGCCGCATGCTGCGCTTTTTCCCGCCCGTGGTGACCGGCACCATCATTGCCGTCATCGGCATCAGCCTGATGCGCGTGGGCGTGAACTGGATCTTCGGCAACCCCGTCGGCCCCACCGCGCCCAGCGTGCCCAACCCCGAGCACCTGAAATGGCTGGCCGACGCCCAGGCCACGGCCGGCGCGCCGGGCTCCTCGCTGCCGCCCGTGCCCAAGGGCTTCGCGGTCGTGCCCACCATTCCCAACCCCAAGTACGGCGACCTGACCGGCGTGGGCATCTCGGCCATCGTGCTGCTGTCCATCCTGCTGATCGCGCGCTTTGCCAAGGGCTTCCTGGCCAACGTCTCGGTGCTCATGGGCATCCTGATCGGCGGCGTGCTGTCCGTGGCCATGGGCCTGATGGACTTCAGCAAGGTCGCCAAGGCCGAATGGTTCACGATGGTGCTGCCCTTCGAGATCGCCACGCCGGTGTTCGACCCCATCCTCATCCTCACCATGAGCCTGGTGATGGTGGTGGTGATGATCGAGTCCACCGGCATGTTCCTGGCCCTGGGCGACATGACCGATCGCAAGATCAGCCAGGACGAGCTGACCCGCGGCCTGCGCACCGACGGCCTGGGCACGCTGATCGGCGGCATCTTCAACACCTTCCCCTACACCAGCTTCTCGCAGAACGTGGGCCTGGTCGCCGTCACCGGCGTCAAGAGCCGCTGGGTCTGCGTGGCCGGCGGCGTGATCCTGATCGTGCTGGGCGTGCTGCCCAAGATGGGCGCCCTGGTCGAGTCCCTGCCCACCGTGGTGCTGGGCGGCGCGGGCCTGGTGATGTTCGGCATGGTGGCCTCCACCGGCATCCGCATCCTGAGCAACGTGGATTTCCAGACCAACCGCAACAACGCCATGATCGTCGCCGTGTCCATCGGCGTGGGCATGATTCCGCTGGTGGCGCCGAATTTCCGCCAATGGATGCCCCACGGCATTCATCCGTTGATCGAATCCGGTATCCTGCTGGCCTCGATTACCGCGGTGGCATTGAACATTTTCTTCAACGGAGCCAGCAGCGACACCTCTGCTGCCGTCCGGGCCGCACGCCAGGCAGACGCCCACTGATGAAACAGTGCCCGCCCTGGCGGGCACGCCCAACAACCGCCCGGCCTACCCGCCGGGCCGTGCGCCCCCTGCCGTCCATAGGCGCCAGGGGGCTTGTTGTCGAAATCCCTGAGGCAAAACTGTCCTGACCCTCATAGGCTGTAGCTATCCGGTAAGCTCCGAGAGCATTTGCAGAGAATTCCTGTATGACCCAAAACCTGTCCAACGCCGAACAAGCCCTGCGCGACGCAGCCCGCGAATACCATCGCAGCCCCAACAAGGGCAAGATCTCCGTCACGCCCACCAAGCCCTTGTCCAACCAGCGCGACCTGTCGCTGGCCTATTCGCCCGGCGTGGCCTACCCCTGCCTGGACATCCAGGCCGACCCCTCGCTGGCCGCCGAATACACGGCGCGCGGCAACCTGGTCGGCGTCATCACCAACGGCACGGCCGTGCTGGGCCTGGGTGACATCGGCCCGCTGGCCGGCAAGCCGGTGATGGAAGGCAAGGGCTGCCTGTTCAAGAAGTTCGCCGGCGTCGACGTGTTCGACATCGAACTGGCCGAGCGCGATCCGGACAAGCTGATCGAGATCATCGCCTCGCTCGAACCCACGCTGGGCGGCATCAACCTCGAGGACATCAAGGCGCCCGAGTGCTTCTACATCGAGCAGGAGCTGTCCAAGCGCATGAACATCCCCGTGTTCCATGACGACCAGCACGGCACGGCCATCATCTCCAGCGCCGCCCTGCTCAACGGGCTGGAGCTGGTGGACAAGCAGATCGGCAACGTCAAGATCGCCGTCTCCGGCGCCGGCGCCGCCGCCATCGCCTGCGTGAACGTGATGGTGGGACTGGGCGTCAAGCGCGAAAACGTCTTCATGTGCGACTCCAAGGGCGTGATCTACGAAGGCCGCCCCGGTGGCCTGGACGCCTCCAAGGCCCAGTACGCGCAAAAGACGGACGCCCGCACCCTGGCCGATGCCGTCAAGGACGCCGACGTCTTCCTGGGCTGCTCGGCGCCCGGCGTGCTCACTGCCGACATGGTCAAGACCATGGCCGACAAGCCCATCATCCTGGCCCTGGCCAACCCCGAACCCGAGATCCGCCCTGAGCTGGCCAAGGCCGTGCGCCCGGACTGCATCATGGCCACGGGCCGTTCGGACTACCCCAACCAGGTCAACAACGTCCTGTGCTTCCCCTACATCTTCCGTGGCGCGCTGGACTGCGGCGCCACCAAGATCACCGAAGCCATGAAGCTGGCCTGCGTGCGCGAAATCGCCGCACTGGCCAAGCAGGACGTCAGCGATGAAGTCGCCGCCGCCTACCAGGGCAAGGAGCTGAAGTTCGGCCCCGACTACCTGATCCCCACGCCCTTCGACACCCGCCTGATCCTGCGCATCGCGCCGGCCGTGGCCAAGGCCGCCGAAGAGTCCGGCGTCGCCACCCGCCCCATCGCCGACTACGACGCCTACCGCGAGAGCCTGACCCGCTTCGTCTACCAGACCAGCATGTTCATGCGTCCCGTGTTCGCCGCCGCCAAGGCCAACCAGCAGCGCGTGGCCTATGCCGAAGGCGAAGACGAGCGCGTGCTGCGCGCCGCCCAGGTCGCCGTCGATGACGGCCTGGCCAAGCCCATCCTGATCGGCCGCCCCGCCGTGATTGAGGCCCGAATCGCCAAGGCCGGCCTGCGCCTGGTGCTGGGCAAGGACGTGGAGATCTGCAACCCCGAGGACGATCCGCGCTTCCGCCAGTACTGGGAAACCTACCACCGCCTGATGGGCCGCAACGGCGTCACGCCCGAGACCGCCAAGGCCGCCGTGCGCCGCTCCAACACGCTGATCGCCGCGCTCATGGTCCACCTGGGCGATGCCGACGCCATGCTCTGCGGCCTGGTCGGCAAGTTCGACAGCCACCTGGCCCATGTGCGCGACGTGCTCGGCCTCAAGCAAGGCGCTGGCGAGTTCGCCACCGTCAACGCCGTGATGCTGGACAGCGGCACGCTGTTCATCGCCGACACCTACATCAACGAGGCGCCCAACGCCACCGAGCTGGCCGACATCGCCCGCCTGGCGGCCGAGGAAGTGGCCCGCTTCGGCCTGCCGCCCAAGGTGGCCTTCCTGTCGCACAGCAACTACGGCTCGTCCAGCCGCCCCTCGGCGCTGAAGATGCGCGCTGCGCGCGACCTGTTCGCCGCCGCCAACCCCGACGTGGAATGCGATGGCGAAATGCACGGCGACTCCGCCCTGTCCGAAGCCATCCGCGACCGCGCCCTGCTCGAGTCCTCGCTGCACGGCGAGGCCAACGTGCTGATCTGCCCCAACCTGGACGCCGCGAACATCCTGTTCAACGTGCTCAAGACCACGGGCGGCCACGGCACGACCATCGGCCCCATCCTGCTGGGCGGTGCTGCCGCAGCCCATGTGCTGACCCCCTCCGCCACCGTGCGCCGCGTGGTCAACATGACGGCCCTGGCCGCAGCCCAGGCCATCGCTGCCCGCGGCTGATCCGCTGCGCCCCCCGAAAGGCGCCCCTGCGAAGGGGCGCCTTTTTGATTGCGGGTCGTGCATCGGCTCGCATCCCTCGGGACCCACGCAAGCCCGGCTAGAATACGGAGCTTCGGAGACTTGGGTGAGCGGTTTAAACCAGCAGTCTTGAAAACTGCCGACGGGCAACCGTCCGTGAGTTCGAATCTCACAGTCTCCGCCAGATCCTTGTATCAACCGACAGGCGGCCAAAGAGCCGGCCCTGTTGCACAGCGCCCCGATGCCGCAAGGCAGCGGGGCGTTCCTGCGTCTGGGGCATTGGCGGGCGCCTCAGCGTGGAGGCTCGTGGTTGATGACGAAGTCGGCGGGCACGTCCGGCCCCCAGACGTAGAGCGAATCCTCGGGAGGATGGTCGGCCGCAGGCCACACCGCGCCCGCCTCGACAAAGTCGATGTCGCAGGAGTACTCGGCGAAGCTGCCCCAGGGATCGCGCACATAGCGAAAGAAGTTGGAGCCCAGCACATGCCTGCCCACGCCCCAGCCCTGCGCATAGCCCGCCTCGGCCATCTGCCGGGCGCCGCTGCCCACGGCGTCGACAGACGGCACGCACCAGCTGCTGTGGTGCAGGCCGGGTCCATGCGATGCGGCCAGTGCCAGCAGGTGATGGTCGCTGCCGTGCGGGCTGTGAAGGAAGGCGATGACCGAGCCCGAGCGGTCCGAGAGCCTGAGTCCCAGCACCTTGGTGTAGAACGCCAGCGCGGCATCCACGTCGGCGCAGAACAAAAGCACATGCGACAGGTGCAGCGGCCGGATCTGCGGCATGAGGCTGCGGGCCGGCGCGCGGCCGGCATTGCGGCAGGCCGGCGGCAGCACGTGCGGTGCGGGCGCCGACGGAGAGCTCTTGGCGGCTGCACGCAGCTGGATGGGCACCCCGTCGGGGCTGGCGATCCAGATACCGTCGGTCTGCGCACCGGCCGGCGCAGGAATGCGTCCGATCCCCGCGCCGTCGATCCGGTGCGAGAAGGCATCGAGATCGGCCGCATGGATGCCCAGGCTCAGCCACTGCAGCCTCTTGTGCGTTGCGGCCTCCAGCACCCGCGCCCAGCGATGGGGGTGCCCGTAGGTGTGCAGCGCCAGCGCGCCGTCGATGTCGCGCACCTCGAGCCCGAAACTGGCGTAGAAATGCCGCGCCGCTTCGAGATCGGGCACGCTGAAGACAAACTCATCGATCGAATGCACGGCCGGCTGCCCGGCCGCGCCGGACGGCGTTCCAGGTGTCGTTCCAGATGGCGTGGGAAGGCCGCTCATGGTGCCCCCTCCTTTGCATGTTCACTGTGCGAAGACCGGCGGACGCCGCCACGCGGCCGGTGGGCGGGCGAGGCCATCACCGCACCCGCTGGAGCTGCCGCCCAAGAACCCCGCCGTCCAGCGACATGACATCGCCGGACTTCAGGAAACGGGGCGGCTTCATGCCCAGGCCGACACCTTCAGGCGTGCCGGTGATGACAAGGTCGCCGGGCAGCAGCGTCATGAACTGGCTCAGATAGGACACGAGACAGGCCACCGGGAAAATCATGTCTGCCGTGCTGCTGCGCTGCATGACCTCGCCGTTGACGGACAGCGTCAGTTCGATGGCCTGGGGGTCGGGCAGCTCGTCGGCCGTGACCAGCCACGGCCCGACCGGGCCGAAGCCATCGAAGCTCTTGCCCTTGCCCCACTGGCCGTTGCGCTTGATCTGCCAGTCACGCTCGGAGATGTCGTTGGCCAGCAGGTAGCCGGCCACATGCGCGAGCGCACCTTCCACGGGGATGCGGCTTGCGCGCGTGCCGATCACAAAGCCCAGTTCGATCTCCCAGTCGGTGGCAACCGACGCTTCGGGCAGGCGCACCTCGTCGTCCGGCCCGGCCAGCGATGAAAGCGCCTTGTGAAAGACCACGGGCTCCTTCGGAATGTCGAGACCCGACTCCTCGGCATGCCGCCGGTAGTTGAGCCCGATGGCAACGAACTGGCGCGTGCCGGCGACAGGGGGCCCCAGGCGGCTGCCTTGCGCCACCAGCGGCAACCGCTGCAGATCGACGGCGGCCAGCGCGGCCAGCCTGCCGGGCGCCATCCACTCGGGCGTGAAATCGGGCACCAGGTCCGACAGGTCGCGCGCCTGGCCTTGGGAATCGATGGCGCCGGGCTTCTCGCAGCCGCTGGCGCCGTGGCGTATCAGTTTCATGGTCTGTCTCCTGGGACGGGAAGTGGGAAGTGGGAAGTGGGAAGTGGGAAGGAAGTGGATCGGGACGCGGATGCGGGCCCTGCATGCGGGTTGAGCCTCAGAAGCTATGCCGCACGCCGGCAGCGAAGCCGTTCTGCGAACGCCCGGGGGCGGGCGCGGCGCCTGGCGCCGCATTGCTGACCGACAACGCAAGTGCTCCCTCGTTGGACAGATGCCCTGCGGTCGCATACAGCGTGGTGCGCTTGGACAGCGAATACCGGGCCCGCAGGGCAAAGAGCTGGGCCCCGTCGTCGCTTCGCCTGAAACGCAGATCCAAGGCCTGCGCATCGAGGGTCAGGGCCGGTGTGGCGGCGACACTGGCGCCCAGGTACCAGAGATCGCTGCGTGGCGCATCGGGACGGCCGTCGTTGTGGCGGGCAATGACCCCGGCGCCGAGCTTCCATCCCCCCAGCGCACCCATCCCGCGGCGGTGGAGCGACGGTCCTTGCGCGCGCTGCTGGTCAGGCCTGCGAACGCGCCGGGGCCTCCACGGATTTCATCGACGGCCAGCGCGATGCCCCAGGCCTTGGCCTCGTACTTGAGCATTGCCGACCATTGCCGGCAGGCGCTGGAGTCGCCCTGCTGCTCGCCGGGGCAGTTGGTTCCCGCGGGACCGGGGCCCGCATTGACGGCATCACGGCCCAGGCTGTAGGTTGCGCCGACGGTGAAGCCGCCAAGGCCGGCGCGCCACGCAAGCGCGTTGTCCGCGCGCGCATTGGGCAGGTAGCTGTCCAGCGATGCCGCGCCGTAGGCATTCGGGCCGAGGATGTCCGCATCGAGCTGGGACCAGTACAGCATGGTGTACTGGCGCCCCAGTGTGAGGCTGCCCCAGTCGCCGGACAGGCCGACGAAGGCCTGGCGCCCCCAGGCGCGCCCGCCCTGGTTCAGCACGCCCGCGTCGAGCGCCAGGCCCTGCTCCATCGTGAACAGGGCCCGCAGGCCGCCGCCCAGGTCCTCCGAGCCGCGCAGGCCGATGCGCGACGGCACGCTGCCGGTGAGGCCCGGCATGCGGTTCAGCGAAGCGCCTCCCTGGCCCACATCGGTCAGGTGCTCGACGGATGCATCGAGCAGGCCATAGAGCTTGACGCCCTGGGCCAGGGCGGGTGCCGAGGGCACGGCAGCGGCACCGGCCAGGCATAGCGCGGATAGCGCGGCGCGAACAGGAAAGGAGGGATGTGGCATGTTGTCTCCTGAAAGTGATGGATGTCGGCCAGGACGGCGAAAGCGCAGACTCAGGCGCAGGCCGGCGTCCCCCGGCCGGACTAGCCAGGGTCAGGAACGCGAAAGGCCGGACGGCCCGGGGGGCAGGCGGCCGGATGGGCCGGGGCTAGCCGGGCCCCACCGGCGGGGTGCGATGGCCCAGCGCCAGCGCCAGGACCTCGGTCGGCGGCGCCGCACCGTCGCCGCGCCAGGCGATGTGGTGGTCCGGGCGGATCAGGACGCGGTCGGCGCCATACAGCGCACGCGTCTGCCCGTCTTCGCTCCTCACCACATCCAGCCGGATGCCGTATTGCGCAGCAGCCTGCCTCCAGGGCTCCAGCCCGTCCGGGCCGTCAGGGCCGTCCGGGCCGAATGCAAGCAGTGTGAAATCGCGTCCGAAGTCATCGAGCAGGGACCGGTCCGGCCCCGTTGCCACATGCGGAGCGCGCGTGCCGGGATAACCTCCAGGCAGGTAGCGGTTGGGCTCGTCCGGCGGGGGCTCGGCCAACTCCCGGGCGACGACGGGGCTGTCGGCATAGCGCAGGCCCAGTTGCAGCCCCGGGATGTTGAACTCGCGTGCCACATGCTCCGAAAGTACCTGCCCGAGCGCATGGCGGGCGCTGTCGCCCACGGGCCCCTCCTGCTCCACTGCGGCCGTGACCGGCAGGCATCCTATGCTGGCGGCCATGCTGCGTGCAAAACGGGTGTTGCGCTGGGCGATCGGCTGCCGCTCGGCCTCATAGCTGTCCAGCAGCGCCGGGCCGGCCGCCCCCTGGATGGCCGCCGCCAGCTTCCAGCCCAGGTTCACGACGTCGTCCACGCTGGTGTTGTAGCCCATGCCGCCCGTGGGCGTGAACAGGTGCGCCGCATCGCCGGCGATGAACATCCTGCCGTGCCGCAGGCGCTCGGCCACCAGGGCATAGCCCGCGTTCCAGGGGGTCAGCGCGATCAGCTCGTGCGCAAAAGGCCGGCCGACGACGGCCTGCAGCGCCTGCTGCGGATGGAAATCGGCAGGCTGGGTGCCTTGGGGCAGCTGCACAATCAGCACGAACCGGTCCACGCCGTCGATGGCGCACAGCAGGCCGCGCTGCCCGGGACCGACGGCCCAGTACTGCCAGGCCCTGGGCTTGCCGATCAGCCCGTACAGACCGGGAGCGCGGAAGTAGATGGACATCATCTGGCCGCCCAGGAAGTCCCGCCGCTCGCTGCCATGGCCTGCGTAGACGACGCCCATGGCCTGGCGGACCAGGCTGCGCGGCCCGTCGCAGCCGACCACATAGGCGGCCTGCAGCAACTCGGTACGGCCCGTGTCCGGCTCGCGGCATTCGATCTGGACTGCGCAAACGGTGTCCCGCACCGCCTCGGCCCTCAGGCCAAAACGCAGCACGGCGCTGGCATGGCGTTCGGCCTGCGCCCTGAGCACGGGCTCGATGAACATCTGCTGCGCCCGATGCGGCAGCTCGGGCGTGGGCCAGGCCTGTTCCCCGTAGTCGCCATAGGCCGTGCCCGAGGCGGCCTCCTCGGCCGAGGGAATGCGAAAGCGCGCCAACTCGGGCCCCGTGAGCCGCGTGCAATAGACGATGTCCTGGGGGTGCGAGGGCGGCAGACCCAGCCTGCGCACCTGATCGGCAAAGCCCCGGCGGCGGTAATGCTCCATGGTCCGGGACGAGGTGGCATTGGCCTTGGGCAGCGTCGGCGGCCCGCTGCGCTCCTCGATCAGCACGCACGGTATGTCCCTGCAGCCCAGCTCGATGGCCAGCATCAGACCCGCAGGCCCTCCTCCGATGATCGCAACTTCGGTCTTCATGGCGTCTCCCCGGGGCTCAATCGACGGTCACCTTGACGCGGCGCAGCACTTGGGCATAGCGCTCGCGGTCGGCCTGCATGAGGTCGGCAACCTGCCTTGCGGGGCCGATGCTGGTGAAGAAGCCAAAACCGGCCAGGCGATCCCTGACGTCAGGCGCGGACAGGGCCCGGTTCACCGCCTCGTTGATGCGCTCGGCGACGGCCGGCGCCGTGCCCTTGGGCGCCATGAGCGCAACCCAGGTCAGCGCATCGATGCCGGCCGGACCACCGGCCTCCTGCACGGTCGGCACATCGGGCAGCGCCGGGGAACGCTGGCTGTCCGCCACGGCAAGAAAGCGCAGCTTGCCGGCCTGCTGCAGGGGGCCGGACGTCGCAATGCTGCCGTAAGCCCAGTCCACCTCGCCCGTCGACACGGCGGCGTACAGCTGCGAAGTCTCCTTGTAGGGGACATGCATCATTTCGACACCCATGGCGGTCGCGGCCCGGGCCGCGCCCAGATGCAGCGGCCCGCCCACCGCATTGGAGCCATAGGTCATGCCGGGCCTGCGCCGCGCCGCCGCCATCAGTTCGGCCAGGCTGTGGAACGGGCTTTGCGCGCCGACCACGACGAAGAAGGCGGTCTTGTAGAGCAGCACCACCGGCGTCAGCTCGCTTTGCGGGTCATAGGCCAGCTTGCGCAAGACCAGCGGATTGATGGACAAGTGGCCTACGTCCACCACCACCAGGTCGTTGCCCGTGGGCGGCGCGTTCTTCATCGCATTGATGGCCACCACGCCGGCCCCACCCGGCCTGGGGTCGACGACGACCGGCTGCCTCCATTGCGCCGAGAGCTTGTCGGCGACCAGCCGGGCCACCACGTCGGGGCCGCTGCCCGCGGGAAAGGCGCTGGTGATGCGCACCGTTCCGCCGGCGGCCGTCTGCGCGGCGACGGAGCCCGCCGCCAGGGTTGCCAGCGCACAGGCGCCGGCCCATTTCCTCGTGCTCATGCTGCTTGTCTCCTATGGGTCGCCGGGCTGCGCCGACGTTATGGAGGGCATGCTAGGTCTGGCAGCCCGGCTGCGGCAGAGGGCAGAAACGCCTCAGCGATGCATGGCTGTTATCACTGGAGCGTTCCGCAGCGGCTCAGGCGCGGCGGAGCCCGCGTGCACGGCCCCTGCGGGAAATCCCCTGGCCTTGGCGCGCTCGGAAACGGGCATAAACACGCTCCGACCGATGCCCAAACTTCATCACCTTCGCAATTTCGTCGCCGTTGCCCGGGCACGCAGCCTGCGCAGCGCCGCCCGCAGCCTGGGCCTGACCCAGCCGGCACTGACGCGCAGCGTGCGCGAGCTGGAAGCCGAGCTCGGCGTGGCGCTGTTCCAGCGCCATGCGCGCGGGGTATCGCTGACCGTGGCGGGCGAGCGATTCCTGCTGCGCGCGCAGGCCGCGCTCGAGGAACTGCGTCGCGGCAGCGAGGAGGCCGCCCAGGCGCGCGGCGAAATGCAGGGCCATGTCGCCGTCGCTCTGTCCAGCGCCCCCGTGCTGTCGCTGCTGGCCCGCGCCTATGCCCAGTTCCGGCGCGACTGGCCGGATGTGCACCTGCGTTTCGTCGAAGGCCTGTTCCCGGCCGTCGAGCCGGCGCTGCGCGACGGCCGGCTGGACTTCTATCTGGGCCCCCGGCCCGAGAGGCAATTGAGCGCCAGCTACCAGGTGGCCCTAGTTCACCGCAACGAGCGTGTCGTGCTGGCCCGCCGCGGCCATCCGCTGCGCACCGCGGGCAGCCTGCAGGCGTTGCTGGAGGCCGACTGGATCGTCACCGGCCTGCGCGAGCGCCGCGAGGAAGAATTCGAGGAGCAGTTCTCCGCGCTCGGCCTGCGCAGCCCGCGCGTGGTGACGGTCGCCGAATCGTTGATGGCCCTGCTGGCGCTGCTGGCCAGCAGCGACGCCCTCGCCTTCTTGCCGCGCCAGTGGGCCGATACGCCCCTCTTCAACGGTGTACTGGAGCCCATTGCCGTGCGCGAGAGCCTGATGGCACCCGACATCGTGCAGGTCACGCGTGCTGCGCTGCCTCTGACGCCCGCCGCGGAACGCCTGTCGATGCTGCTGCTGCGCGCGGCAGTCCACGACTTCGGCGAGCCGGCCGGCGCCTGAGCCGCGGCCGGCGTCTCCACAATATCTTCACACAATCTTTACATTGCATTGACCAGGCAGACATATTCTGCCGGACTCATAGCGCCTCGCGTAAGCCAAGAGTCCGTAGCCAACGCTGAAGCTCCCGTTCGACCGCCTTCCTGGGAATTTCCCCTGTGCCAGCGCACTTGTCATCGCCGCTGGCATTTCCTATGACCCATCCCGTCCCCTCACAAGCAGCGAGCACGATCACGCGAAGCGCTCCGCTGGCCATGCCCGCACCGTCGCTTTCCCTGGACATCAAGGTCCTCATCGGCCTCCTTCTCTTTTCGGTGGTCTGGCTGCTGCAGATCGACAGCTCCAGCCTCACGGCACCCAAGGACAACCTCGAGCAGCTGACCTGGGTGCACAGCCTGGAATGGGGCTACTACAAGCATCCACCGCTGCCGACCTGGATGTTCTCGGTGCCGGTCAATGTGTTCGGACTGTCTGCCCGCACCAGCTATGTGACGGGCGCGCTCTTCACGCTGGCCGGCCTGTTTGTCTTCTGGAAGCTGATGCAGACCTTGCGCGGCAGCCGCCATGCCACGCTGGCCCTGCTGGCGGCCCTGTGCATCACCTACTACAACGAGCGGCTGCACTTCTTCAACCATGAAGTGGTGCTGATGCCCTTCTTCGTGGCCAGTGCCCTGCTGGTGTGGCGTGCGGTGGGCAGCAGGCAACTGCACTGGTGGGCGGCCCTGGGCTGCTGCCTGGGCCTGGGCGCACTGGCCAAGTACCAGATGATCCTGGCCGCCGTGGCGGTATTCCTGTTCTGGCTGGCGTCAGGCGCCTGGCGCGAGCGGGTCCATGTCATCGGCCTGGCACTGGCCGCTGCCATTTCGCTGGCCATCATCTCGCCGCACCTGTACTGGCTGTTCCTGAACGACTTCGGCCCCATCCGCTATGCCACCGAATCCTCGCTGGGCGCCAGCCTGGGCGGCGGCGCAAGACTGCTCAATACCTTGCACTGGCTGGCCGACCAGCTGCTCAACCGCGCATTGCTGGCCTGGGTGCTGCTGGGACTGGTGATGGCATTGCACCGCCGCAGCCGCCTTGCGCCGCAGGACACACCGCAGCGTCCCGGTACAGCCGATGCATCGCGCGCGCTGATCCTGTGCTTTGGCCTCACGCCCATCGTGCTGACCTGCGCCATCGGCATCTTTGCGGGCTCGTCGCTGCAGCTGCACTGGGGCACGCCCTTTCTGCTGCTGGCCGTTCCCGTCGCCATGGAGCTGGCCGGTGCCAGGCTGCAGCCGTCGCGCATATCGATCACCACCGCCATCAAGTGCTTCGTGGCGCTTCAACTGGCCTTGCTGCTCGTGGCCCAGATGACCTCGGCGCGCAGTGAATTGCGGCTTAACAGCCGGCACTGGAGAAACTTCGATTCAAAGGCCTTGAGCCAGGCGCTTGCCGAACCCGCGCGCGAGGCACTGGGAGGCGACATCCGCGTGATCTCAGGCCCCACGGCCGAGGCCAAGGCCCTGGCCCTGAAGCTGCGCGAAAAGCCGCTGGTGCTGATCGATGGCCGCATGGACATCAGCCCCTGGATTTCCCAGCACATGGTGGATGCCTGCGGGGTGCTGCATCTGCAGCTGGCGGCATCGCAGCCGCCCGGACACCAGCCGGTGGGCGAAGGCTTTCCCTCCCTCTTCTGGCGTGTCACCCCGCCGCAGGAGGATGCGGGCGGCTGTGTCGAAAGCTGAACGAATACGCTGCTTGCCGGCCGCGCCTGTCGCGCATTGCACGATTCCAGTGCTGAGAATCTCCACCGTGCCCATGAAATCCCCTTGCGAAGAACTCATGGACATGCTGGGCCAGCCCTATGACGCCGGCAAAGTGGCCCGACTGCTTGGCCCATTCGATCCAGAGGTCTTCGCGCCCTGAGGACCTGGCGGCCAAATCGCTCCTTGCATCCTCAACCCAGGGCAGGCGCTCGCAGATACCCCATCAGCACCTGCACGATGCCATCCTCCAGGGCCTGGGGGGTGAACATGGCAGGCGGGTCGATGACGGCGGCATGCACCAGGGACTCCATGGTCTGCAGCAGCATCCAGGTGGCCAGGTCCAGGTCGCGGTGGGCGAGCTGACTGCGGTGCAGCTCCAGGAGCTGGCGCACCTGGCGGAAGATGCCGCCGTCCGCCGCGCTTTGCTCGCGCGGCGCGTCGAAGAAGGGGAACTCCTTTTCCAGCACCCGGTGCAGATCGGGCTCGACCCGGTGCGCCGCCAGCAGCGCCCGGACCATGGCCTGCACATGGCCTTGCAGGCCCTGCGGCCGCTCTGCCGCAAGCACGGCGGCAATGGCCGCGTACATCTGCGCGGCGTGGCGCTCGTGCAAGGCCGTGATCAGCGAGTCCTTGTTGGGAAAGTACTGGTAGAGCGAACCCACGCTCACGCCTGCGCGCTCGGCCACCAGATTGGTGTTGGTGGCGGCATAGCCGCGCTCGGCCAGAACGCGAGCCGCAGCTTCCAGAATGGCCTCGACCGTGGCAAGGGAACGCGCCTGCCGTGGCTGCTTGCGGGGCTGGGGCGGCTGGCGCTGCGCCGCCTGCGAATGCGAGTTTTCAATGCGAGCCATGACTCATATTCTCCTGGACATGTGATCTGAGTTTTTACTCGTATTTGAAAGGGAATGCACATGTCTTCCGGAATTTCGCCATCTGCGGCCGCGTCGCCGCCGGTGAATGCATTCGCGCGGCTGCTGCCGCTGACGCTGGCGGTCTTCGTCAGCTTTCTCTGCCTGGGCATGCCCATG
Organism: Delftia sp. WSY_10; assembly: GCF_043104705.1. Lineage (NCBI taxonomy): Bacteria > Pseudomonadati > Pseudomonadota > Betaproteobacteria > Burkholderiales > Comamonadaceae > Delftia > Delftia sp. WSY_10. The sequence goes on from NZ_JBICKY010000057.1 coordinate 504,049, forward strand.
CCCGTGCTGCCCCTGCACCTGAGCCAGACCCTGGGACTGGGCACGCTGGGGGTGGGCACGGTGATGGGCTGCCAGTTCGCGGCCGCCCTGCTGTCGCGGGCCTGGGCCGGGTCGCTGGCCGACACGCGCGGCGCCAGGCAGGCCGTGGTGCTGGGCATGGCGCTGGCGGCCGTTTCGGGCCTGGCCTACCTGATGTCACGCGCCTTCGAGGGAGGGCCGGCCGCAGTCTGGGTGCTGGCCGCCGGCCGCGTGCTGCTGGGCTGCGCCGAGAGCCTGATCATCACCGGGGCCTTGAGCTGGGGCGTGGGCATGATCGGTCCGCAAAACGCCGGCAAGGTCATGGCCTGGGTGGGCATTGCCATGTACGGCGCCTATGCGGCGGGCGCGCCGGCCGGCGTGGCGGTGCAGGCGGCCTGGGGCTTCTCCGGCATTGCCGTGGCCACCATCGTGCTGCCGCTGGCCGCCCTGGCCATGGTCTGGGGCCTGCGCGCCACGCCGGCTGCGGCCCAGCGCCGCACGCCGTTCTACAAGGTGCTGGGCACGGTATGGCTTCCCGGCCTGGGGCTGGCCCTGTCCAGCGTGGGCTTTGGCGTGATCACGACCTTTGCAGCGCTGCTGTTCGCATCGCGGGGCTGGGGAGCGGCCTCGCTGGCCTTCACGGCCTTCGGCCTGGCCTTCATCGGCGCGCGCCTGCTCTTCGGCCATCTGCCGGACAAGCTGGGCGGCGTGCGGGTGGCACTGGCCAGCATTCCGCTGGAAGCCGCCGGCCTGCTGCTGATCTGGGGCGGGGGCGATGCGCCATGGGCCTATGCAGGCGCCGCGCTCACCGGCTTCGGCTACTCGCTGGCCTTCCCGGCCTTCGGCGTGGAAGCTGTCCGCCGGGCGCCTGCCCAGGCACGCGGCGCGGCCATGGGCGCCTATGTGGCCTTCTTCGACCTGTCCATGGGGCTGACGGCCCCTGCCGCCGGGCTGCTGGCCAGTGTCACGGGCGTCGGAGACGTGTATTTCGCCGCCGCCGTGAGCGTGGCGCTGTCCATCGCCGTGGCCTTGCTGCTGCGCTTGAACGCAGCCCGAGGAGCCACCCATGGCTGAGCCGATTCACATGCCTGCCGGCACGCAGCGCGCGCTGGGCGCCGTGTTGAAGGTGCAATCCGTCACGCCGCGCATGCGCCGCATCACGCTGGGTGGCGAGCAGATCGCCGCCTTCTCACGGGCGCCTGCCGTGGATACGCCCGCCGCCTGGGTCAAGCTGTTCCTGCCCACGGGCGAGGGCCGGGCGTACACGCTGCGCAGCGTGGACCGCCAGGCCGGCACGCTGGACATTGACCTGGTACTGCATGGCGATGCGTTCAATGCCAAGCATGAGAACAACACCTCCGCTGGCGGCGACGGCCCCGCCTCCCGCTGGGCCGCCCAGGCCCGCGTGGGCGAGCAGGTGGCCATTGCCGGCCCGCGCAGCGGCGGCTTCGCCCCGCCGGCCGGCACCGATTGGCTCATGCTGGCGGGCGATGGCTCGGCACTGCCGGCCATGCAATCGATCGCGGCGCGCCTGCCGTCCTCCGCCCGGGTGAAGGCCTACGTGGAAATCACCGATGACGGCGAATGCCAGCCCATGGACAGCGCTGCCCGCTGGCGCACCGAGTGGATCACCGCCGCGCCGGGCCAGCCTGGGCAGAGGCTGTGCCAGCGGCTGATGTACCGGCCGCTGCCGCCGGGCAACGGCTATCTGTGGATGGCGGGCGAGTCCGGCGCCATGCGTGCGCTGAAGCGGCATTTCCTGGACCGTGGCATCGCACCCGGCCAGCTGAGCGCCAAGGGCTACTGGAAGTGCGGCGAGGCGGACCACAAGGACCGCTAGAGCGGCGCAAGCGGCACAAAACGGCCTCGTTCACAGATCAACACAGAGCGCCTCATCCCCCGGGTAATCACCCGGACACGGGATGGAGGCGCTCACTAGAATTCAAAAATGAACTTTGACAACAACATTCAAATTCAATGAAAAACAGCGGCCTCCGGACAGCGCCTGCCTCGGCTTGCGAACTGCATGCAGCCTATGCCGCCGGCACGCTGACGCCCACGCAAGCCACCGAGCATTGCCTGCAAGCGGCCTGTGAAAGCCCGTCCGTGTTCACGCGCATCACGGCGGAGCGCGCGCTGGAAGAGGCCAGGCAATCCACGCAGCGCTGGCGTACGGGCCGCCCGCTCGGGCCGCTGGACGGCGTGCCCATCAGCTGGAAGGACCTGTTCGATGTGCGTGGCACGCCCACCACGGCGGCATCGGCCCTGCTTCGCTCTGCCCCGCCAGCCCCTGCCGATGCCCCCGTGGTGGCGCGGGCCGCGGCGGCCGGCATGGTCTGCCTGGGCAAGACCAACCTCAGCGAGTTCGCCTATTCGGGACTGGGCCTGAACCCCGGCTTCGGCACCCCCGCCAATCCCCGCCTGGGTGGGCGCGCACGGGCGCCTGGCGGCTCCTCCAGCGGCGCGGCCCTGGCCGTGGTGCAGGGCTGCGGGCCGCTGGCCATGGGAACGGACACGGCAGGTTCGGTGCGCATTCCCGCAGCCTTCAACGGGCTGGTGGGCTTTCGTGCCAGCCGGGGGCGCTATCCCATGCAAGGGGTCTTTGCGCTGTCACCTTCCCTGGACACGCTGGGGCCGCTGGCCCTGGGCGTGGCCGACTGCATGGCCCTGGACCAGGTGCTGCGCAGCACCGTGCCTGCCGGCGATGCCGCTGCCGCTGCAGGCCCTGCCGTCCCAGGCACTGCCATAGGCCTGCAGGGGCAGGTGTTCGTCATCGACCCCGGCCTGCTGGACGACGACCGCGTGCAGGCGCAGGTGCGCGACGCGATTGCAGCCGGCCTGGCCCTGCTGCAGCGGCAGGGCGCCCGCGTGCAGCGGCGCCGGCTGCAAAGCCTGGACACGGTGCAGACGCTGACGCAGCGCCATGGCTGGCTGGGCGCGCATGAGGCATTGGCCACGCACCGCGAGCGCCTGGATGCCCCGGAGCAGGCCGCGCGCATGGACCCGCGCGTGCGCAGCCGGCTGGAGGCCGCAAGGCATCTGGACCATGGCGGCTACCTGCAACTGCTGGCACGGCGCCAGCCATTGATGGAGCTGTTTGCGCAGGAGCTGGGCGGCGCCACCCTGGTGCTGCCCACGGTGGGCCATCCGGCGCCGCTGCTGCAGCCCCTGCTGGAAGACGACGCGCTGTTTGCCCAGACCAATCTCGCCACGCTGCGCCTGACCATGCCCGGCAGCTTCCTGGATGCGCCGGCCGTGGCCCTGCCCTGCGGCGCCCTGTGCCTGCAAGGCCCTGGCGCGAGCACCGAACGGCTTCCCATCGGCCTGCAGCTGATGCGCCCGCAGGGCGATGACGACCGGCTGCTGCGCATTGCCCTGGCCGTCGAACAGGCGCTTTCCTCCCTCAACCGTTCCCAGTGAAAAAGGAGTGCATGCAATGAGCAAGGACATACAGATCACGTTTGGCGTGGACGTCGATGCCGTCGGCGGCTGGCTCGGCTCGTATGGCGGGGAGGACTCGCCCGACGACATCTCGCGCGGCATGTTCGCGGGCGAGGTCGGCTCGCTGCGGCTGCTCAGGCTGTTCGACAAATACGGCCTCAAGACCACCTGGTTCATCCCGGGCCACTCTGCCGAGACCTTTCCCGAGCAGATGAAGGCCGTGGTGGACGCGGGCCATGAGATCGGCATCCACGGCTACAGCCACGAGAACCCGATTGCCATGACGCCCGAGCAGGAGGAAGCGGTGCTCGACCGCAGCATCGAGGTCATCACGCGGCTGGCCGGCCGCGCACCCACGGGCTATGTGGCGCCCTGGTGGGAGTTCAGCCCCGTTACCAACGAGCTGCTGCTCAAGAAAGGCATCAAGTACGACCACAGCCTGATGCACAACGACTTCCACCCGTACTACGTGCGCGTGGGCGACCAGTGGACCCGCATCGACTACAGCAAGCATCCCGACACCTGGATGAAGCCCCTGGTGCGCGGAAAGGAAACGCGGCTGGTCGAGATCCCCGCCAACTGGTACCTGGACGACCTGCCGCCCATGATGTTCATCAAGAAGTCGCCCAACAGCCACGGCTTCGTCAACCCGCGCGACATAGAGCAGATGTGGCGCGACCAGTTCGACTGGGTCTACCGCGAGCACGACTACGCGGTCTTCCCCATCACCATCCACCCCGATGTCTCCGGCCGCCCCCAGGTGCTGCTGATGCTGGAGCGCCTGATCGAGCATTTCCAGTCGCACGACGGCGTGCGCTTCATGACGTGCGACCAGATCGCCGACGACTTCCTGCGCCGCCAGCCGCGTTGATGCCGCATCCCACCTCAGCGAGGACACCATGAATACCTCCGCCATTGCCTCCGACGCCCCAGGCGCCGGCCATCCGGCCCCGGCCGGGACCGATGCCCCCTGGACCGCGCCCACCGTGACGCGCAGGCAGGTCAGCTACGCCACCTGGGTCTGCTTTTTCGCCTGGGTGTTCGCCGTCTACGACTTCATCCTCTTCGGCACCCTGCTGCCGCAACTGGGCGAGCACTTCCAGTGGAGCGCCGAGCAGCAGGCGCGGCTGAACACCTGGGTGACGCTGGGCACGGTGATCGTGGCCTTCGGCATCGGCCCCATCGCCGACCGGCTGGGCCGGCGCAAGGGCATCATCATCGCCGTGGCGGGCGCCGCGCTGTGCTCGGGCCTGACGGCGCTGGCCGGCTGGGTGATCGGGCTGTCGGCGGGGCTGGGCTTCGTGCTGCTGATCGTGGTGCGCTCGCTGGCGGGCCTGGGCTATGCAGAGCAAAGCATCAACGCCACCTACCTGAGCGAGCTGTTCTCCCTGGTCTACACGGACCCGGCCTCCCTGCGCCGGCGCGGCTTCATCTACTCGCTGGTGCAAGGCGGCTGGCCCGTGGGCGCGGTGCTCACGGCCGTGCTGGTGGCCCTGCTGTATCCGCTGGGCGAGCGCTGGTTCGGCCAGGGCGGCGGCTGGGCGCTGTCCTTCGTGTTCGCCATGTTCCCCGCCCTGGTGATTGCCGTGCTGGGCCGCCGGCTGGTGGAAACGCCCCAGTTCCTGACCGCGCGGCGCGTTGCCGATCTGCGCCGTGCCGGACGCGAGGCAGAGGCCGCACGCCTGGCCCAGGCCCATGGCGCCCACCCGCAGCAAGCGCAGCACACCGGCCTGTCGGCCATGTTCCGGGGCGCCTCGCTGCGGCCCACGCTGTCGCTGGCCCTGGGCTTTTTCCTGAACTGGTTCGCCATCGTGATCTTCGCGGTGCTGGGCACCTCGGTGCTGGGCGGCGCCGGTGGCACGCCGGGCAAGGGCGTGGATTTCTCCAGCGCGCTGCAGGTGCTCATCATCTCCAATCTCGCGGGCTTTCTGGGCTATGTCTTCCATGGCTGGCTCGGTGACCGCATAGGCCGGCGCAACGCCGTGGCCATAGGCTGGATGCTGGGTGGCCTGGCCTTCGCACTCATGCTGAACGCGCCTTCGGGCGACTTCTGGCGCATCGTGCCGCTGTACTCGCTGGGGCTGTTCTTCCTGATCGGCCCCTATGCAGCGGCCCTCTTCCTGATCGGCGAGAGCTTTCCCAGCCACATCCGTGCCACGGCCAGCTCCTTCGTCAACGCCATGGGCCAGGTGGGCGCCATCGCGGCAGGCTTCGGCGTGACCTGGACGCTGTCGCAGGGGGCGGACTGGGTGCAGGCGGCGCTGTACTGGGGCGCCATTCCCTGCGCGGCCTCGGGCCTGCTGATGTTTCTGGCGCCCCATGTCGATCCCGAGACCGTGAAGTGAGGCCGCCATGAACCCGGACACCCCCAGCAACAAGGTGGCCCTCGTCACGGGCGCCGCCAGCGGCATCGGCCAGGCGCTGGCCCTGGCCTATGCGCAGGCAGGCATTGCCGTGGCCGGCAGCTACTACCCCCGGGATCCGCACGATCCCGGCCAGACCCTGGAACTCGTCGAGCGCGCGGGCGGGCGGTGCGTGATGGAGGCGGTCGATGTGGGCGATGCCGAGCAGGTCGAGCACCTGGCCCGCGTCGCCGTGGACCGCTTCGGCCGGCTGGACTTCGCCGTCGCCAATGCGGGTTTACTGCGCCAGGCGGCCCTGGTCGAGATGAGCGATGCGCAGTGGCTGGAGGTCATCAACATCGACCTGGGCGGCGTGATGCGCACCTTCCGGGCCAGTGCGCGCCACATGGCTGCAGGCGGGGCCATGGTGGCCGTCTCCTCCATTGCAGGCGGCGTCTACGGCTGGGAGCAGCATGCCCACTATGCGGCCGCCAAGGCAGGCGTGCCCGGGCTGTGCCGCGCCGTGGCCATGGAGCTGGCACCGCGCGGCATACGCTGCAACGCCGTGATTCCGGGCCTGATCGAGACGCCGCAGTCGCTGGACCCGGTCAACTCGCTGGGCCCGGCGGGCCTGGCGCAGGCGGCAAAAAGCATTCCGTTGGGGCGTGTCGGGCAGGCCCGAGAAATCGCTGCCCTGATCCGTTTCCTGACCAGCGACGAGGCCTCCTACATCACCGGCCAATCCATCATTGCCGACGGCGGCCTGACCGTGCGCTGGCCCAGTTGAGGACATCCGACATGAGCACATCCAAGCCACTGGACGGCCGCCGCGCCGTCGTGACAGGCGCCGGCAGCGGCATCGGCGAGGCCATTGCCCTGGCCTATGCGCAGGCCGGCGCGCGGCTGCTGCTGGCCGACATCGATGCCGCGCGGGCCGAGGACGTGGCCCGGCGCTGCCGCGCGCTGGGCACGCAGGCCGAGACCGTCATCGGCGACGTGGGCGACGAGTCCACGGCCCACCGCATCATCGACCGCTGCGTGCAGGCCTTCGGCGGCATCGACATCCTGGTCAACAACGCCGGCATGCTCACCCAGTCGCGCTGTGCCGACATGTCCACCGCGATGTGGGACGAGATGCTGCGCGTGGACCTGCGCAGCGTCTTCCTGTGCGCGCGGCGCGCAGTGCCGCACATGCAGGCCCAGCGCTGGGGACGCATCATCAGCATCGCATCGCAGCTGGGCATCAAGGGCGGCGTGGAGCTGAGCCACTATGCGGCGGCCAAGGCCGGCGTGATCGGCTTCACCAAGTCGCTGGCGCTGGAAGTGGCACCCGACAATGTCCTGGTCAATGCCATTGCCCCCGGCCCCATCGCCACGCCGCTGGTCGACGGCATCAGCGCGGACTGGAAACGCGCCAAGGAGGCCAGCCTGCCGCTGGGCCGCTTCGGCCGCGCCGACGAGGTGGCTCCCACGGCCGTGCTGCTGGCCTCCGACCCCGGCGGCAATCTGTATGTGGGGCAGACGCTGGGGCCCAATTCCGGTGATGTCATGCCGTGAAAAGAAGCACCCCCTGAGTCGCTTCGCGCCTTCCCCATCTCTTCGGAGGGGGGCGTACGGGCAGCCGGCGACACCCTCGGTGCGGGGCGGCGCGGCCGGCATAGGCCCTTCCTGGGTGTCTCTGCTCTTTGGCTGCGCCAGTTTCGCAGGCGGCTCCATTCGCAACCGAAAGGGTTTCTGTCATGTGTGGAATGTGCGGTTTGCTGCAGGGCTCCGGCCACTGGAGCCAGGCGCCGGCCGGATCGGCCGGGCGCCGCCAGCGGCTGATTCAGATTGCGCGCGCCAACCGGCTGCTGGCGCTGTGGCGGCTGCGGCTCAGCGACTTCCACGGCCAGTCCTACCTGCTGCAGGGGCCTACGGGCGCCAGCGTTCTGGTGCCCGACTTCGGTGCGTTGTGGCCTGCGGCCGAGCGGCTGCTGGCCCGCGAGCTGGATCCGCTGGCCATGCCCTGGCCGCAACCGGAGCAGGCGCCATGACCGGCGATGCACGCCTGCCCGTGGGTGTGCTCACGGGCTCTCTGGGCAGCGGCAAGACCACGCTGCTCAGGCAATGGCTGCAGGACTCTCCCGCTGCCGAGACCGCCGTGCTGATCAACGAATTCGGCGCCGTGGGGCTGGACCATCTGCTGGTGGGCCGCATCGACGCCGACACGGTGCTGCTGGACAACGGCTGCATCTGCTGCGCCATCCGCGGCGAACTCAAGGAGGCGCTGTGGCGGCTGCACCAGCGCCGCGAGCGCGGCGAGCTGCCTGCGTTCCAGCGCGTGCTGATCGAAACCACGGGCCTTGCCGCGCCCGGCCCGGTGATCGCCACCCTCATTGGGGATGCGCAATTGCGCCAGGTCTTCAGGCCCGCCCATGTCGCCACCGTGGTCGATGCCCTGCACGCGGCCACGCATGCGCAGCGGCCCGAATGGCAGGCCCAGGTCGCCGCCGCCGACCGGCTGTACCTGAGCAAGACCGACCTGGCCCGGCCGCAGGACGCCGAGGCGCTGCGCGCGCAGCTTGCCAGGCTCAATCCGCTGGCCGTGCTCGGCAACAGCCGCCAGGCGCTGCCGGCTTGGCAGGAGCAGCCCGTGCAGGAGAGCAATTGGCTGGCACGCGCCATTGCAGGCACGCCTCGCAGCCGCAAGGGCCAGGAGCCGCACGGCAGTATCCAGGCCTTCTGCCTGGAACTCGACGGCCCCGTGGACTGGTGTGCGCTGACGCTGTGGCTGACCTGGCTGCTGCACCGCCATGGCGAGCGGGTGCTGCGGCTCAAGGGGCTCGTGGCCGTGGCCACCGAAGGATGGCCGCAGGGGCAGCCGACGGTGCTGCACGGCATGGGCCATCTGATGCATGCGCCCGAGCATCTGGCCGAATGGCCCGGTGGCGACGGCCGCTCGCGCCTGGTCTTCATCGCCTCGGGGCTCAACGGGCAGCAGGTGGACGACTCCTGGCAGTCGTTCCAGCGTTTCTTCGCGCAGGACAATGGGGCGCAACCCGGCGCCGCCCCCGGCCCGGCCGCCTTCCATTGACAAGGAACACCCCATGCGCAAGAACATGCCTGAACTGCGGGTACTGGGCACCTCGGTGACGCTGACCGAGGCCATGCGCCGCCGCGCCGAGCAGGACCTGGGCCTGCGCATCCGCTTCGAGGTGCTCGACGGCTTCGACGCGCAGCGCCAGGCCGTCATGCGCCAGGACAGCTTCGATCTCTACGACCAATGGTTCCACAGCCTGGACTGCCTGTGGCCGACAGGGGCGCTGCAACCCATAGACATCGGCAGGCTGGCGCATTGGGACGAGGTCAACGCCCTGCCCAAGACCGGGCGCATCACGCCGCAGGCGGCCCTGGGCGCGGGCTGCAACCCGGCCATGCGCCTGTACGTGCAGGCCGATGGCACCCTGGGCGGAACGCCCGCATCGCGCATCAGCATGCTGCCGCTGACGCACAACGCCGACAGCTTCGTCTACCTGCCCGCCGCCGTGCCAGAGCTGTTCGCGCAGACCGAGGAGAGCTGGTCGTGGCTGCTGTCTCCCGCCTGCCGTGGCCGTGCGGCCCTGCAGGCGGATGCGGCCATCGGCGCGCTGGATGCGGCCCTGGCCCTGCAGGCCGGCGGCGACATGCGTTTTGGCGACATCAGCAACCTGGGACTGGAGGAGATCGACCAGATGATGGCCCTGCTGCTGCAGCGGCAGGAGTCGGAGCAGTTCCGGGGCTTCTGGGGCAACTACGCCGATGCGGCGCGGCTGATGATCGATGCCGGCGTCGCCATACAAAGCCACTGGTCGCCGGCCATCGCCCACTACCGCGCGGCGGGGCTGGACTACCGGCTGGCCTGCCCGCGCGAAGGATACCGGGCCTGGTACGGCGGCCTGGGCATCTCCAGCCAGGCCAGGGGCGAAACGCTGGATGCCGCCTACCGCTACCTGAACTGGTGGCAGTCCGGCTGGCCCGGTGCGGCGATGGCACGGCAGGGCTACTACATCTCCAACCCGCTGCGCAGCCGCGAGCACCTGCGCGCCAGCGAATGGGACTACTGGTACGCCGGCCTGCCTGCCGCCGAGGACCTGCGGGGCACCGACGGACAGATCTTGATCCCGCGCGGCAGCGTGCGCGACGGCGGCTCCTACGAGCAGCGCCTGGGCCACATCGCCGTCTGGAACACCGTCATGGACGAGCACAACTACCTGGTGCGCCAATGGGCCACGCTGCTGCGCCGCGCCCGCCCCTTATAGTCCTGCCGGATACCGGCCCCCTTTGCGGCGGCCAGTGCACAGGTACATGCAGATGAAGCAGGAATGACAAGAGCCACCCCAGCACCCACGCAGCTTGCCCGCGACGAGGAAGCAGGCCCCGGCGAATCCGGTGAATCCGGCGATCCCGGCGAACGCCGGCTGCGCTATGAACTGATACGCCAGCGCCTGCGCGGGGCCATCGTCGAGCAGCGGATCGAGCCCGGCCTGGTGCTGCTGGAGGGGCCGGTGGCCAAGGTCTTCGGCACCAGCCGCATACCCGTGCGCAAGGCCTTCGAGCTGCTGCATGCCGAAGGGCTGCTGTGCACCTTCGACGGACGCGGCTACCTGGTGGCCCGGCCCGGGCAGGCCGTGCAGCCCCAGCGCCTGCCGCTGGACGCGCAGGCCCTGGGCCTGGAGGAGGGCAACGCCACCATCCACATCCCCTCGGAAAGCGAGCGCATCCACGACGAGCTGGAGCAGACCATCTCCATCGCCATGATCTTCGGGCGCTTCCAGATCGACGAAAGCGCGGCCATGGAGCACTTCAACGTGAACCGCGTGGCCCTGCGCGAGGTGCTGAGCCGGCTCGTGGACCGGGGACTGGTGGACAAGAGCACCTATGCCTCCTGGCGCGTGGCGGCGTTGACGGCACGCGCGGTGAACCAGGACTTCGAGCTGCTGGCGCTGCTGGCTCCCGCGGCGCTGCGCGAAAGCGGCCCGCGCCTGGACAGGGACATGCTCGCAGACCTGCGCCGCCGCCTGCACGACCCCGCCGCACCGCAAGCGCAGGAGCTTTTGCGGCTGGAGCAGCACCTGCACGGCGCCTTGCTGGCACGGCACCCCAACCACAAGCTGGTGGGCATGCTGCAGCAGTGCCAGATGCCGTGGCTGATCCACAGCACCTTTGACCGCATGTTCCCGCAGTCGCCCAACCCGCCCCTGCTCGAGAACTGCCGCCAGGTCATCGACGCCCTGTGGGATGGTGAGTACGAGCGGGCCGCGCAGGCGCTGCAGGACTACCTTGCCCAGGCACGCAAGCGCGCCCAGCTGCAGCTCAAGGTCCTGTCCGTGCTGCCCGAGGCGCAGCTGCCGGCCTATCTGGTGCGGCAGTCGTGACCTCCTGAGGGACGGCATCGGGCCAGGCAGGGCCGAAGCGGACAAGACTGCGACCGGTGCGCCTGGTTGCATGTGCAACCACCGGTTTGCGCCGGGTTCACCGGGCGTTTACGCAAGCGCGGCATATTGGGCGGCCGACAGGGAACCGCAGGACCCCACAGGTACCGAAGGACCGCACCGAAAGACCGCACCGAAAGACCGCACCGATGAATGCCCTGCGCATCAGCACCACCGTCTTCACCGAAGCCAGATTCTGGAGCCTGGTGGTTTTCTCGGTCGTTCTTCCCTGCGCCATCTACGCCGCCCTGCTGGCCAAGCGCAGCATCTCGCGCACCACGGTGCTGCTGTTCGGGCTGGCCCTGGTGGCCATGGCGGGGGTGGATGTCTACCTGCTGCAAAGCCTGGCCTCGGCGGCCAAGGCGACGCCTTCGCTGTCCGACAACACCCTCTTCGTCTCCGAGCTGTCCACGGCGCTGTACCTGCTGCCGGCCATGATTGGCGGCATCGGCGTGAACATGACCTCGCATGTGCTGATACAGCACCTGTTCGATGCGGAGCGCCGCTTCGACAGCAACCGCCACAACGAGAACACCTGAGCTGCGCCGGGCTCAGCCCATCACGTCCTCGGAGAAAAGCTGCCAGCGCCCGCCCGTCTTGCGCCAGTACTGGCGCAGCGGCAGGCCTTCGGCAAAGGACTTGCTGCTGGCGCGCAGGTTGACCACGCGGATCTCGCCCTTGGCGTCCTTCCAGGAATAGATGGACAGGTCCTGCAGCGTCACGCCGGGGCGGTTGAGGTAGGCGGCCAGCCGCTCCTGTGATGTGCGCGAGGCCGGCGACTGCAGCAGGTCAGGCGCGTAGAGGGCGGCCAGCTTGCGCGGGTCCGCACCGTTCCAGGCGCTCTTCCAGTCGTCGATGACGCGCACGAAGGCGTCTGCCGCCTTCTGCTGGGCCTGGGCCTTGGGGGCCACCCATTGCAGCTTTTCGCGGATCAGCACCGGCGTCTGCCGGTCCACGGTCTGCATGAGCAAGGTGAGATCGGGGTTGGCCAGCACCAGGCAGCCATCGCTGGCCTCGGGCGCCCGCGAGAACTGGTCGGGCGGCGAGCCATGCAGCCAGATGCCGCTGCCCGAGCGGCCCACGGCCTTGTCCCAGTCATTGGGAAAGTTCACCGTGAGCGCACCCTTGCCATAGAACTCCGGCAGACGGGGCCCGGGGATGTGGCGGCCCACGAAGTAGATGCCCAGCGGCGTGCGCTGGTCGCCTTCCTGCCATTTGTCGGTGCCCAGCTTGCCCACGGAGACATAGAAGTCCCCCAGCAGCCGCAGCCCGCCTGCCTCATGGGCGAACAGGTACAGCCGCGACTTGCTGGCGTCGATGGCAATGGCATGCCGCACGGATGCGCCCAGCATCAAAAACTCGCCGGGAACGGAACCCGCAGGCGGCGCGCCGCTGTCCGCCTGCAGGCGGCGCTTGAGTTCGTTTTGCAGATCCTGCAGCTGGGCCTGCGCGGGACTGGCCGGACCCTCGAGCCGTGTGACGCTGCCCACGGACAGGTTGTGCCGCACCAGCACGCCCTGGCCCGGATGGCTGGGGGCGGCGGACGCAGCCACGGGCGTGCCCGCCAGCACCTCGCCGGCACGGCCGGTCTTGAAGCGCAGCAGGTCTGCATACACCAGCTGGGCTGCGCGGAAATTGGGGACTTCGGCGGTGAGATCGGCGGCCGCCTTCAGGGCGCCATCCAGATCCCGCTGCTCCACCTGGCGGATGATGGCCAGCAGGCGGGCCTCCGCCTGGCTTTGCGAGCCGGCCGCCGCCTTGGCCTGGCCTGCCGTGGCAGCAGCGCCGCCTGCCGTGGCCGCCACCGCAGCAGCGGCCACGGCCGTCTTGCCCGACGCCGAGCGCAGCCTGGCTGCGCCGGCCTTGCCGGTCTTGCTGGTCTTGCCCGTTGCGGGCTTGGCGGATGCCGTCTTGGAGGCCTTGGCCGGCTTGGCGTAGGCCGCCGTGCCGAACGACATCGTGGACAGAGCGGCCAGCAGCACGGCCACGCCGGCGGCCCGCGCATGCAGGCGCAGCAAGCCGGCGGATGACCGTGCCAGGGGGCGCGCTCTTTCAGGCATCAGGAACCGGTTCCTTCGTGGGTGATGCGCCATTGTCCCTTTTCGCGCTGCATGCGCAGGGTCTTGCGGGTCGTGGTCTTGAGCGCGCCCGATGCGTAGTACTGGCGGAACTGGGCCGTGGCCTTGTCGCCGTCCACCGTCACCTTGAGGTCGCGCACGGTGACGACGATGGTGGTGCGTCCGACAATGCGCTGGCGGCGCTGTTCCTTCCACTTGGCCAGGCTGCTGCCATCGGCCGGGGAGAAGTGGTCGCTGTAGGCGTCCAGGTAGCGGTCCATGTCCTGTCCGGCCCAGGCGGTGGACCAGGCCTTGACGGCGGCCTCCACTTCCTGCGCTGCGGCCGACTGGGCCGCCTTCTTCTCGTCGACGGCAGGCGCTGCCTTGGCGGGCTCGGCGGCGGCCACAGCGGCGGCGGCAGGGGCCGCAGCGGTGGTGGTCACGGCGGCGGCCTTGGCCGCAGCCTGCCTGGCTTCCTCGGCAGCGCGCGCCTTGTCCTGTGCGGCCTGGGCAGCCTTCTCCTGGGCCAGCCTGGTCTCGGCGGCCTTGGCTTCCGCTGCCTTGGCCTGGGCCAGCTTGGCCTCCGCTGCCTTGGCCTCTGCGGCCTTGGCTTCCGCCGCCTTGGCTTCTGCGGCCTTGGCCTGCGCTGCCTTGGCATCGGCGGCCTTCACTTCAGCGGCCTTGAATTCGGCGGCCTTGGCCTCTGCCGCCTTGGTCTCGGCGGCGCGGGCCTCGGCCAGCTTGGCGTCGGATTCGCGGGCCTTGGCATCGGCCGCCTTGGCATCGGCGACCTTGGTCGAGGCAGCTGCAGCCTGGACCGTCTTGCCCTGGGCGCCACCTTGCTTGGGGAAGATCTGCGTGATCAGGGCCAGCTTGGGCTGGATGGCCTGGCGCGATCCGTCCAGCTGCAAGGCCTTGGCATAGGCATCGCTGGCCATGCGCGCATACAGGTCGCCCAGGTTCTCATGCGCCGTGGCGTAGCTGGGGTTGGTGCGAATGGCCTGCTCCAGCACTTCCGAGGCCTTGCGTTCCTGGCCTTCGGCAGCGTACAGCACGGCCAGGTTGTTGTAGGGCTCGGGCAGGCTGGGGTAGTCACGGGTCAACGCCGTGAAGATCTTGATGGCCTGGGCGTTCTGGCGCTGCTCCGCGGCGATCACGCCCTGCAGAAAGCGCATCTGCACATCGGCCGGGTTTTGCTTGAGGTAGGCCTCGGCCTGCTTGGCGGCCTGGGGCGCCTTGCCCTGCTCCAGCAGCCGTGAGACCTCGTCCACCGCCTCCTGCGATGCATGGGCAAACGCCCCGCACAAAGCCGCCCCCAGACTGAAGGCGGCAATGGCCACGGGCCGGGCTATCCGCAAATAGGTACGACCCGGCACTCGCGACGGAACTCTGGACGAAATCAGCATATGGGCGCTCTCTACGCAATGAAAGTTGGAAGACGGGCCTGTTCGCTTTTGGGCTTACTGCATGCGCCGATACACGCCTGCAGCCAAAAGCCAGCGATTTTATAGGCGAAAGCCATCTTGCCCCGCTGCATGGGCCCGCGAGTCAAGGGCCATGAAACATGGCGCGGCACCGGCGCCCGAGTAACGGAGCAGACCCGGCAGCGTTACGTAACGTGTGCCGTAACAGACCCTTGATGAGACATTGTGATCAATAGATAAATCCATACAAATCAATATCTTAGGATGATTCCTAGGCCATCCGGACCTGCAGCGTGCACGTGGCATGCATGTTGCACAAAAGGGCTCGACAGATTTTTCACGGCTTCCAAGCCACCGTCTGACCTTGTCGTCTCAACCCTTGTCTGGAGAGAGTAAATGACCGCCCAATCGATGCAGCCCACCGGCAACACCACCGTCAGCCCCGTGCAGTTCGGTGACCCGCAGCCCTCCAGCGTTGTGCTTGCGCAGCTCAATACGTCGAACATGCAGCCCGGCGCAGCCGCAGCGGTCATGCCCCAGGGCACGCCTCCCGCCACGCTGTCCCAGGTCAGCCCGGGCGTGCAGATCGTGCGCAATGGGGAAACCCTGATGGCCCAGCCGGGCAGTGCCCTGCAGGTCGGCGACAAGATCATCGTGCCCGCCGATGGCAGCGCCAAGGCGCTGTTCCAGGGCAAGGACGGCCAGACCCTGGTCGGCACCTTCGAGGGCGGCACCCAGGCCACGCTGGCCCAGCGCGAGGGTGATGGCGCAGGCGCCATGGTGCTGGACCTGGCCTCTGGCAACGTCCAGGTGGCGCCCGCCAGTGACGGTGACGCCGTGGGCCTGATCGTGACCAAGGAAAGCGCCGCAGCCGCAGCCGGCGGCTCCGTGCTCAGCGACTTCCTGCTGGCCGGCCTGATCGGCGCGGGCGGCGTGGGCCTGATCGCCGCAGCCAGCAACGACGACGACGACCCAGCCCCCCCGGTGCCGACCGATCCCACGAATCCGACCAACCCCACGGATCCCACGAATCCGACCAATCCCACGAACCCGACCAACCCGACCAATCCGACGGATCCCACCAACCCGACGAATCCTACGAATCCTACGAATCCCACGGATCCGACGAACCCTACGAACCCTACGAACCCTACGAACCCTACGAACCCTACGAACCCCACCAATCCTACGAACCCCACCAATCCGACCAATCCCACGGATCCCACGAACCCGACCAATCCTACGAACCCGACCAATCCGACCAACCCCACGGATCCCACGAACCCGACCAATCCTACG
>NZ_JBICKY010000058.1:0-77149 GCF_043104705.1 Delftia sp. WSY_10
TTCCTGTCTTTCCTGCTCATGCAGGTAGCGGTTTCCATTGATGCTGCGTCCGCCGCCCAGCATCATCTGGCGGTAGTCCTCCTCGTTCATGCCACTCATGGTCGAGACCATGTTCTGCACGCTGACGCCGTCGGTGGCGCCGATCTTCACGAGGAAGTAGATGTTTCCGCCCAGCGCAATGCAGCGGTTCAGGTCGCGGTCCAGCACGGCCTGTCTTTGCTCGGCCGTCATGGCCCATTCGCCCAGATAGGCGCGCTCGTCAGCCCGAAAGCGCTCGCGGTTCTCGGCCTTCATCAGCGACATGCAGAACTGGTTGAGCCAGTAGCCCTGGCGGGATTGCTCGGCGTCGAAGACCGTGGTTCCCGGTACGTCGAGATAGGGTTTGTCCAATGCCATGGAAGTGTTTCTCCTGCGCTTGAGCGCTTGGGCGCTCGGGCGCTCGGGCGCGTGCTCACGGATAGGGGTTCAAGGATCAAGCACCAGGCGCTCGCAGCGCGCCACCCATCGGCGCCAGGGTGCGGCCGGCGCCAGTGGCCCACACGGCCAGCCCCGCGGCAATCAGCGGCAAGGCAAAGACGTAGTACAGCGAGGCAGGCTGCCAGCCACCGTCCAGCAGCAGGCCGGCCATGGTGGGCGCCACGATGGCGCCTATGCGCCCAATGCCTATGGCCCAGCCCATGCCGGTGGCGCGCACCTGGGCCGGATAGGTGGCCGGCACCAGCCCGTACAGCCCGGCCATGGAGGCGAACAGGAACACGCCCACGCCTACCGCTGCGGCGAACGCCCAGCCCAGGCTGGCCGAGGCCAGGCCGAACAGCGCAGTGAACAAGGCATTCAGCAGCAGGCTGCCCATGGCCAGATGCCGCAGCTTGGCCTTCACCGCCAGCAGGCCGAACAGGCTGCCGCCGGCAATGCCTCCCAGGTTGAGCAGCACGCCGCCCGTCACGCCCTGCTGTGCCGACAGGCCGGCCTGCACCAGCAGCTTGGGCGTCCAGCTCAGCGAAAAATAGACGCTGAACATCAGCAGGAAGAAGCCGGCCCAGAGCATCAGCGTGGGGCGCGCCAGGCCGTTCCTGAACAGGGCAGCCACGGTGTTGCCCTGCCGGAATTCGCCGCCGGCCTGTGCAGGCAGCTGCAGCAAGGCAGGATGGCCCATCAGCGCCATCAGCCGGTTGAGCTTTTCCAGCGCACGTGCCGGGCGGCGGCCCAACAGAAAGTCCACCGACTCCGGCAGCCGCCACAGCACGATGGGCACCATCAGCGCCGTGGCCAGGCCGCCGAACACAAAGACCGAGCGCCAGCCATGGTGTGCCAGCAGCCAGGCGGCCATGAGCCCGCCCAGCGTGGCGCCAATCGGATAACCCGTGGCCTGCAGCGCAATCGCCGTGCTGCGCCATTTGTTCGATGAATACTCCGAGGTGATCACCCCCACGCTGGCCAGCATGCCGCCAATGCCCACGCCCGTCATGGCGCGCAGGGCCGCCAGTTCCACATAGCTGCGCGCTGCGGCAGAAAGCAGCATGCCCACGGACACCACGACCAGGCACAGCACGATGACGGGTTGCCGGCCACGGCGGTCGGCCACGGGCGCCAGAAACAGCGAGCCTATGGCCATGCCGATCAGCCCGGCACTGAACAGCACGCCCAGCTGCGCCCCGTTGAGCTTCCACTCGGCAGCGACGGCCGAGGCGGTGAAGGCCATCACCAGCACATCGAAGCCGTCCAGCATGATGAGCAGGATGCAGATGGCCACGGCCAGCCACTGGAACGGCGCCATGGCGCCCTCGTCCATCGTCTTGCGGATATCTTTCATACAAGTCCTTGTCGGAGCAGGTTGTCTCTTTGCCCTGGCAGGCGCTTTGCACCCAGGCCAGGTTCTGTTGTGGGGAAACTGGGGGTGGCCTGCGTTCGGAGCGCACAGCGCCGACATTTCCCAGTGCAAAAAGTATCTCCACGCCAGCCTCTCCAGGCCAATGCCTACGCACGCGCAAGCTATGCGTTCTATTGATGGCTACATGCAAAAAGGCCGGCCACCCAGAGGTGACCGGCCTTCGTTCATCAAGAATCCAGGGCCTGAGCGGGCTGCCTCAGGTGCAGTGCCCTCTCATGCCAGCCTCCCCAGTCCTGCCAGCAGCTTGTCCAGCGTGATCGGGTAGTCGCGCACGCGCACGCCGGTGGCGTTGTAGATGGCGTTGGCAATGGCTGCGCTCACGCCGCAGATGCCCAGCTCGCCCACGCCCTTGGCCTTCATGGGCGAGGCCATGGGATCGACCTCGTCCAGAAAGATCACTTCCTGGTGCGGGATGTCGGCATGCACGGGCACCTCATAGCCCGCCAGGTCGTGGTTGACGAACAAGCCCAGGCGCGTGTCCACGGCCAGCTCCTCCATCAGGGCCGCGCCCACGCCCATGGTCATGGCGCCGATGACCTGGCTGCGGGCCGTCTTGGGATTGAGGATGCGGCCGGCCGCGCAAACGGCCAGCATGCGCCGCACGCGGACCTCTGCAGTGAAGGCGTCCACGGCGACCTCCACGAAGTGCGCGCCAAAGGTGGACTGCTGCATCTTCTTGTCGAGCACGCCGAATTCGATGGCATCCTCGGCCGTCAGGTCGCCGTCGCCGGCAGCGCTGGCCAGAGCCCGGCGCTTGCCGCCCGCCTGCACATGCCCATCCGCGAATTCGGCCGTCCCCGGGTCCATGCCCAGCTTGCGCGCCACGGCCTCGCGCAGCTTCACGCAGGCGGCATAGACGCCGGAGGTGGCACTGGCCGCGCCCCATTGCCCGCCCGAGCCGGCAGACACGGGAAAGCCGGAGTCGCCCAGCCGCACGCGCACCTGCTGCAGCGGCAGGCCCAGCATCTCGGCCGCCGTCTGGGCAATGATGGTGTAGCTGCCCGTGCCGATGTCGGTCATGTCGGTTTCCACGGTGAGCATGCCCTGCCTGTCCAGGCGCACGCGGGCGGCGGACTTCATGACAGGCGCGCCACGGTAGGCGCCGGCCATGCCCAGGCCGATCAGCCAGCGCCCTTCGCGCCGTTGGGCCGGCTGGGGATTGCGCTGGCTCCATCCGAAGCGCTCGGCGCCCGTGCGCAGGCACTGCACGAACTCACGGCGGGAAAACGGCTTGTGCTCCTGGGCAGGGGTGCCCTCCTTCGCCTCGGGTTGCGGCTTCTTGCCGCTGTCCGGCACCACCTGGGTGTCGTTGCGGATGCGCAGCTCCACGGGATCGATGCCGAGCTTTTCCGCCAGCTCGTCCATGGCAACTTCCAGGGCCATGTGCCCCGTGGCTTCGCCGGGGGCGCGCATGGCATTGGCCTCGGGCAAGTCCAGCACGGCCAGGCGCGTGGCGGTCATGCGATGGGTGCCGGCATACATGCGGCGGGTCTGGTCCACGGCACCGTCCGCCGATCCTCCGGGCTGGTCGCCCGACCAGCTTTCGTGGCCGATGGCGGTGATTTTTCCGTCCTGCCCTGCCGCGATGCGCACACGCTGGATGGTGGCCGGGCGGTGCGTGGTGTTGTTGGCCATCAGCGGGCGCTGCAGTGCGACCTTGACGGGCCGGCCTGCCGCGCGCGCCCCCAGCGCGGCCAGCAGTGCATCGGCCCGCAGGAACAGCTTGCCGCCAAAACCGCCGCCGATGAATGGCGAGACCAGGCGCACCTTGTCCTTGGGAATGCCCAGCGTCTTTGCCAGCTCGCCCTGCCCCCAGGCAATCATCTGGTTCGAGGTCCATACCGTGAGCTGGTCGCCCTTCCATGCGGCCAGCGTGGCATGGGGCTCCATCATGGCGTGCGACTGGTCTGGCGTGGTGTATGTGGCGTCCACCTTCACGGGGGCAGAGGCGAAGGCGCCTTCGAAATCGCCAATGGCCGTGTCCGGCGCATCGCCATTGATGCTGTCGGGTGGCACGGCGGAGTCCCTGGCCTTGGCCAAGTCATAGGCGCCAGCCACGGGCTCGTAGTCCACACGGACCAATTGCGCGGCAGCGCGCGCCTGCTCGAAGGTTTCCGCCACCACCAGGGCCACGGCCTGGTGGTAGTGGGCCACCTGGGGGCCTGCCAGCAGCGGCGCGGTGTTCATCTTGCCCTGGCCCAGCTTGCCAGCGGTCTGTGCGGTGACGATGGCCAGCACGCCGGGCGCGCGGCTTGCCTGCGCCAGCCCGATGCTGCGGATGCGGCCCTTGGCAATGGCCGAGCCCACCACATAGCCATAGGCCGGGTGCTGGACCACGTCATGCCGCTCATAGGCATACGGCGCCGTGCCGGTGGTCTTGAGCAGGCCGTCGATGCGGTTCATCGGCTGGCCGATGATCTTGAGCTGGTCAATGGGGTTGACCGTTGCGGGGGTGTCGAATTTCATGGCGTCAGTTCCTGGCCTGGTCCAGCACGGAGGCAAGCGTGCGCTCGGCCAGCGTGAGTTTGAAGGCGTTGTCGTGCGTGGGCCGGGCGCCTGCCAGCAGGCGGTCGGTGACGGCCTTGGCGCCCTGCGGCATCAACGCTTCGGCAGCCTCCAGACGCCACGGCTTGTGCGCCACGCCGCCCAGGGCCACGCGCCCGCTGCCGTCGCGCTGCACGATGGCGGCCACCGACACCAGCGCAAACGCATAGGAAGCCCGGTCGCGTACCTTGTGATAGATGTGCGTGCCGCCCGGCGGCGGCGGCAGGGTGACGGAGGTGATCAGTTCGCCGGCCTGCAAGGCCGTCTCTACCTGCGGCGTGCTGCCGGGCAGCCGGTGGAAGTCGGCAATGGGGATGACGCGGGCCTTGCCGTCGGCCTGGACGGTTTCCACCGTGGCGTCCAGCGCGCGCAGCGCCACGGCCATGTCGCTGGGGTGGGTGGCAATGCAGGCCTCGCTGCCGCCGATCACCGCATGCTGGCGGCTCACGCCGGCAAAGGCCGAACAGCCGCTGCCCGGCACACGCTTGTTGCACGGCATATTGGTGTCGTAGAAATACGGGCAGCGCGTGCGCTGCAGCAGATTGCCGCCCGTGGTCGCCATATTGCGCAATTGGCCAGAGGCGCCGGCCACCAGGGCGCGGGTCAGCACGCCGTAGTCACGCCGCACGCGCGCATGGGCGGCCAGGTCGCTGTTGCGCACCAGCGCGCCTATGCGCAGCCCGCCCTGCGCGGTGGGCTCCACGGTATCCATGCCGGTGCCGTTGACATCGACCAGATGCACGGGGGTTTCTATCTGCAGCTTCATCAGGTCCAGCAGATTCGTGCCCCCGGCGATGAAGCGGGCGCCCGGCCGGGCCGCCACGGCGGCGGCAGCCTGCGCGGGGGACTGGGCGCGTTCGTAGGTGAAGGCAATCATGTCCTGCCCTCCCCCGCCACTTCGGCGATGGCATCGACGATGTTGGAATACGCCCCGCAGCGGCACAGGTTGCCGCTCATGCGTTCACGCAGTTCATGGGCCGACACCAGGGGCTGGGCCACGATGTCTTCGCTGGCATGGCTGGGCATGCCTTGCCGGATCTCGTCGAGCATGCCCACGGCAGAGCAGATCTGCCCCGGCGTGCAGTAGCCGCACTGGAATCCGTCATGCCGCACGAAGGCGGCCTGCATGGCGTGCGGGGATTGCGGTGTGCCCAGGCCTTCGATGGTGGTCACGGCGGCGCCCTGGTTCATCACGGCCAGGCTCAGGCAGGACACCACCCGCCGGCCATTGACCAGCACCGTGCAGGCCCCGCACTGGCCATGGTCGCAGCCTTTCTTGGTGCCGGTCAGGTGCAGGTGCTCGCGCAGGGCGTCGAGCAGCGTGGTGCGGGTGTCCAGGTCCAGGCGGTGTTCCTGGCCGTTCACCTGCAGGGTGACGGGCAGTTGGACCCCTTCGGGGATGGAGGGAGGCTGCACTTGCGCGCCGGCCGATCGAGGCACGGCCGTTGCCGCAGCCGTGGAGGCACCTGCAATCAGCAGGTCCCTGCGCGAAACGGAAAGCTGGGTGTTGTGTTCCATGGGGCGTCCATCGTGTTGGCTCTTCGTGGGGCGTGCACACTGCTGCGGACACGCCACTCCAAGCATCGGTTCGGGACGCGCCCCGGGTTGTAGGTGATGGTCCAACGTCCGGGACATCGGGTTGTCCGATGACGGATCAGCGCATGCAGACGTGCGAGGGCCCCCGGCCCATGCAAAGGCAGCGCCAGCAAGGCGCCCCAGCCTTTGCCGATGGGCCCTGCCCCGGCCCCGGCGCTGCGCCTAGGCCGCAGGCGGCACGTCGCCGCGCTGCATGCGCTCGAAGGCCTTGTCGATTTCCTCGGAGCGTATGGCGCCCGCAGCCGGCACGGGACGGCCCGCGCGCTGGGCGTCGATCTGCTCCTGCATGCGCGTGGCCACCTGCATCAGCACGCGGTGCAAGCCCAGCTGCTGTCGGCGGGCCTGGTCCAGGTGCGTGACCACGGGCTCCAGGGACTGGGCCAGCGACCGGGTCAGCAGTTGGCCCAGCATGTGAACCAGGGCCTGACGGTCCTGGGCGGCCTGCACCTCCGACGGGGTGCCGGCCTGGGTGCTGGCGGGCTCGCTGGCCGCCCTTTGCGCCATCAGCTCGCGTATGCCGTGCAGCGAGTCGCCTGCGGCGCTTTGCGTCTGCAGCAGCCGGGCCAGCAGTGCCTGCAGCGCTTGCAGGAGCTGGGACTGTTCGGCGGCGCCTTCCTGCATCGCCTGCTGCTGGGGCTGGGCCACCGACTGGGCCACCTCGCGCGTGGCGGCGACCAGGTCGACCAGCTGCGCCGTCACGCGCGTGGCGGCGTCGGCATTGGCGCCGCCTGCGGCCTGGCGGCGCAGGAACTGCTGGCGTATCTGCTGCCAGCGGGCGCTGTCCTCGTCGCTCATCTGCCCGCGCAGCTCGGCGAGCTTGAGCAGGTTCTCCTCGGCGCCCGTGGTCAGCATCTGCGCTTCGCCCTGGTAGTGGTCGGCCAGCATCTGCTGCATTTCCTGGTCGTTCATCACCGGGGTGATTTTTTCGGCCAGCTTGTTCATGTTGCGGTAGCTGCCCTGCAGCCGGAAGGCCGGCTCGGTGCGGTAGCCGTCGTCCTGCGCGGCGCTCTGGATGTACTGCTGGTTGACCTTGAACACCAGCTCGCGCACCTGCACCATGCGGGCCAGCACGGCCTCGATCTCGCGCAGTTCGGCCGATGAATAGTCGTGCGACAGCGCATTGCCCGAGACATCCCTGCCCTGCGCCTTGTCCAGCAGCAGGTACAGGTCCTGCAGGCTGCGCGTGGCCATCGGCGCCAGCACGGCGTTCGAGGTCATGCTGTTTTCGATATAGCTGAGCTTGAACACCTCCTGCATGCCGCCCAGCACATCGCCCAGGTTGTAGATGTCGGCACGGTTGGCCAGCATGTCGGGGATCTTGAAGACCTCGCCCGACTCGGTGTACGGATTGCCCGACATGACCACGCAAAAGCGCTTGCCGCGCATGTCGTGGGTGCGGGTCTGGCCCTTCCACACGCCCTCGATGCGGCGCGTGCCGTCCGACAGCGAGATGAATTTCTGCAGGAACTCGGGGTGCGTGTGCTGTATGTCGTCGATGTACAGCATCACGTTGTTGGCCATCTCCAGCGCCAGGTTGAGCTTTTCCAGCTCCTTGGCCGCCGTGGCGTCCGGCGCCTGGGCCGGGTCCAGCGAGCGCACGGAGTGGCCCAGCGCCGGGCCGTTGATCTTCATGAAGATCAGGCCCAGGCGGTTGGCCACGTACTCCATCAGCGTGGTCTTGCCGTAGCCGGGCGGCGAGATCATCATCAGCAGCCCCATCTGGTCGGTGCGCTTGTTCTCGCCAGCCACGCCGATCTGCTTGGCCAGGTTGTCGCCGATCACGGGCAGGTAGATCTCGTTGATGAGCCGGTTGCGCACAAAGGACGACAGCGGCCGGGCCTTGAATTCGTCCACCCGCACGCGCGAGCGCCAGTCCTGCAGCAGCTGCTGGCGCAGCGCCTGGTAGCGGCCGAATTCGGGGACAAAGCTGCGGAAATGGCGCGCGGCGCGCTGGCACAGGTCGTCGATCTGCAGCCACATGCGGCCGTCCGCAATGCGCGGATGCTGGCCCAGCAGGCCCGGCACTTCATGGCGCAGGTCCACATTGCTGACCTTGCAGGGCAGTGGGCCGGCGCAGCACAGCCAGGCGGCGGCTTCGCCGCAATAGGCCAGCCAGGCCTGCCCTTGCCCGTCGTCCAGCGCGCGGCAGGCGGTCTGCAGCCAGTGCAGAGCGCTGCGCCAGCGCTGGTCCAGCGGCGCCAAAGGCTTGTCGTGCCGATCCTCGCCCTGCCAGTAGGCCTGCATTTCCTCCCAGCGCTGCAGCGGCTGGGCCTGCTGCTGCACGGCGGCCTGCAGTGCGGCAATGGCCGACTGGCTGTAGCTGGAGAAGGAAAAGCGCACGGCCTTTTGCGCCAGCTCGGCCTGCAGGTAGTCGGCGGCGCCGTGGATGAGGCTGTCGATATCGCTGTCTGCGGGCGCCGCCTGTCCTGGCAGCAGGTCGCGCAGCAGGCCCCGCTCGTCGGCATAGGCGCGCAGGCGCTCGGCAATGTCGGCGCGCAGGCTCAGCTGCTCGGCCTCGCTGCCGAACATCTGCTGCATGGCCTGGGCCTGCTGGGCGCGCAGCGGCCACTGCGCCATGGCGGCAGCCAGCTGCGGCTGCTGCACCTGGGCCTGTGCGCTCCAGAACAGCAGGGCCAGCGCACGGGCGTCGGGCGCAAAGCGCAGCACGCCGGCGGCATCGCGCAGGGGCAGCAGCACCTGCAGGATGCGGGCCGCATCATGGTCGTGGATACCGCGCTCATAGCCTTCGCGGTAGCGCGGCGCGGAGAATTCGCGGATGGCCTGGGTCAGCGCCGCCTCGTCGGGCAGCAACTGGGCCAGCCGGGCCTCGCTCCAGCCGTCGCGGCGCTGGCGTGCGGCCTGCACCACTTCCAGGGCCAGGTATTCACCGCGATAGAAGTCTGCCGATTCGGCCGGCGTGGAGGCATCCCAGTAGGCCTGCAAAGCGGCCAGCTCGGGATTGTCCACGGGCTCGAAATACTCGGTGCCGACCAGGTGCAGGAACAATGCGCCGTTGCGCGGCAGCAGGGTCAGGTCCAGTTCCTGGTTGCCCACGCTGAAGCGGTGGCGGCCCAGGCGGATGATGGCGCCGCCGCCTTCGTACAGCTCGCTGCGGTCCTGCAGCGCGCGAAACGCCTGGTCGCGCAGGTTCTTGACGCGGCCGTCGATATCGTCGGCCTTGACCGGGTCGTGCAGCTGCTCTCGCAGGCGCTGGGACAGCTCCTTGAGCTTGCCGATCAGCGGATCGCCTGCAAAGAAAGCATGCAGCGCGTCGGCACTGGCCAGTTTCTCGGTGCGCTTGGGCAGGCTCTGCACGATGCGCAGGGCCGCGTCCAGCACGCCTTGCGCCTTGCGCTGGCGCTCGTCCTGCAGCGACTGGCGGCGCGCCTCGAAGCTCTCCAGCACTTCCTCGCGCTTGGCCATGATGTCGCCAAGGAACTGCTCGTGCTCGCCGAAGCGGCTTTCGATTTCCTCCAGCTGCACCAGCAGGCGCGCCAGCTGCTCGTCGCATTTCTCGGGCGTCTGCGCCAGGCCCAGGGCGCTGACGATGCTTTGCGAGAACAGCGCCAGCTGGGCCGCGAACTGGGCCACGTTCTCGGCGCCGCCCAGGCCCGACCTGCGCTGCTCGGCGCGTGCACGCACCTGGTTCAGGCGCGCATAGACGGCCGAGATGCGGTCCACCACCTGGGTGCGCTGCGTGGCGTCGTCGATGGACAGGCTGCCCATCAGCTCGGACAGCATGTCCAGCGCGGCCGCCATGTCGGCCATGCGCGCCAGCGGCTCGTTGATCTGCGCCACCGTGGCTGCCGCCTGCGCAGCCTGGTCCAGCGCCTGCAGCTGCTCGGCATAGGGCTGCATGGCCTCGTCGGTGGCAATGAAGGCGGCCGTGCGCTGGGAGACATCGGCCTGGGCCTCGTTGACGCCCTGCACCATGGTGTCGATGGCGGCCTGGTCCACATAGCGCAGGTCGCGCGTGGCCATGAGCTGGCCGCGCAGCTGGCCCAGCTGGGTGAGCGCATCCACGTATTCGCCAATGCCCTTCCAGTCCGCCACGCGCAACTGCTTGAGCAACCGGCCATGGCGGCCGGACACCTCGCCCATGGCCTTGGCCGAGGCATTGCGGATGCTCTCGACCTTTTCGTACTCGTCGATGACCGCATCACCCGTGGCGACGATGCCCAGCAGGGTCTCGTGCATCCCCTTGAGCTGCGGCGCGCCCAGCCAGTGGTAGCGCTCGAACAGGCGGCGCGCGGCGTCGATCAGGCGCTCGTAGCGCGGCAGCGAGACCTCGGTGGCCGCGATTTCCTTGCGCACGCTGTACAGGTCCGAGATGCCGCTGACCAGCTCGGCATTGCCGATGCGGCCCAGGAAGCTGTCGCGCTGCGGCTGGCGCGCCGCGTAGTCGTCCGAGGCGAAGGGCGTGCGCCAGACCTGCATGGGGTGCACGCGCGAGGCTTCGTTGCTCTCGGCCGCGAAGATGACGATGCGCCCGTCGTCCATGCGCGCATGGCCGTGGCCGATGATGGGCGGCTGCAGGGCGCGCTCGATCAGGTTGTACTTGAACAGCGCCATGCGCCCGCTCTCGGGCTCGTAGAACACGTAGAGCACGTCCTCGCCGTTGGGCGATCGGATGCTGCGCCGGTAGCGCATGCCCTGCATGTTCTGCTCGAACGAGCGGTTCTCCCCGCTTTGCAGGTAGTAGCCGCCCGGGAAGATGATGCCGTGGTCCTGCGGCAGCTGGATGCAGGCCGCGCCGATGGCATCCATGCGCAGCACCTGGCGGGAGACGGTGTTGAAGATCAGGTAGCGCCACTGCTCTTCGCGGTAGGGCAGGATCTTCAGCAGGATCAGGCTGCCGACGGCGGCGTACTCGAACACGGCGTCGTCCAGCGACTGGCTCTTCTCCTGCACGGGCTCGCTGTAGATGCCCAGTCCGTCGTTGGTGTTGTTCTCGACCTTGATGGTCAGCGTGCCGCCCAGGGTCTCGACGAAGACCTTGTCCAGCACGTTGATGTGCGGGTGTCGCCCCTGCACGAGTTGCTCGCGCCCGGCGCGCTGCCATTCGAAGTCATGGGGCGCAGGCAGTTCGATGTCGCGCTCGCCGCGGTTGTCTATGTAGCGTATGGGCTGGCCGTCCACGGGCACGGACCAGCGGAACACGCGCACATCGGACAGGCGCTCGCCGATCTGGAAGCTCGCCAGCAGCTTGCCGTCGCGCACGGCCAGCTGCATCAGCCGCGTGTTCTTGTAGTAGGCGTACAGCTCCTGGAAGTCCTGCACGAAGCTCTGTATGCCCAGGAAACTGTCCTTGAGGTCCACGGGAGTGACCTCGTAGCCCTGCTCTCCCTCGTGCAGGCGATACAGGCCGAACACGTCTTCCACGCGCGTGGACTGCTTCAGGCCCATGAAGACGTTGTAGCCGAACAGCAGGTAGCCGCCGACCTGGGCGATGTCGCGGCCCAGGCAGTTGTTTTCGGTGCGCACGCGCATGCGCCCGATGACTTCCATCTGGCTGCGGCCGAATTCCTCCAGCCGCTCCTCGTTGAGCTGGCGCACCAGCGCCTCCAGCGCCTGCCCCTGGCCGTCCAGGCGCTTGGCCAGCACTTCGTAGGAGCCGCCGCTGGCGACTGCCTGGTCCACGGCGGAGGCGGCAGTGTCGGGGGAGAGGGGCGGTGAGGACGGTGTGGACGATGGGGACGGTTGGGACATGGGCGTCACGGGCTTTCGCGTGTCAGGGAGCATTCACGCCTTTCCCCGCCGGCCGGCAGACGGGCGGGCAGGCAGGCGAAGACGAAGGCGGATGCGGGAGGCTGGGCAGCCGGCGGAGGGAGCGGCCGGGCGGCCGCCCCGTTCAGTCGGCCGTTGAATCGACCGTTCAGTCGACCCTCTGCGTGGGCGGCAGGCCCTTGCCGTCGCCCAGCGCGTTGAGCAGCGATGCGCCGCCCTTGCCGCTGAGGAACTTGCCGATCAGGTCCTGCACGATGGGGCTCTTGCCCGCCACGCCTTCCACGGCCTTGCCCACGGACAGCGCCTTGGCGAAGTTGTCGAAGAAGGCGCCCTCGCCCCCCACGATGTCGATGTTGGCCTTG
Source organism: Delftia sp. WSY_10 (assembly GCF_043104705.1). NCBI lineage: Bacteria > Pseudomonadati > Pseudomonadota > Betaproteobacteria > Burkholderiales > Comamonadaceae > Delftia > Delftia sp. WSY_10. The sequence goes on from NZ_JBICKY010000058.1 coordinate 12,121, forward strand.
CTGAGCGCGGCCGACAGCACCTCGGACTGGTCCTTGGCCACGCTCTTGTTGGCTTCGATAGCGGCCAGCGCCTGCTCGAAATTCTTTTCCAACTGCATGCGGAACTCCTCATGCGAGCGCGCCTGGTCGGACAGCGAGGCCAGCGCGGTGAACTTCTCGGTCAGGCCCTTGGCCTCGGCGAAGAGCTTGTCGCGCAGCACATCGGCCTCGGACGTGCCCACGTCGCGGGTGACCAAGGCCTTGGTCGCGCCCACCTGGGCCTCGCCGCGCGCCTGGGCCAGCAGGCGTTCTTCCAGCACCTTGGCATCGGCCAGGCCCTGCTTTTCGTTGGCGTCGGCCGTGGCCTCGATGACGCGCGCCTCGGCCAGGCCCTTTTCCTGCTGGCCCTTGGCCTCGGCCATCATCTTCTCGGCGATCACCCTGGCCTGCGCCAGGCCTTCCTTTTCCAGGGCGGCGGCCGTGACTTCGCGCACCTTGGCATCGGCCAGGCCGGGCGCGGCGCGCTCGACCTCGATGGCCTCGGCCAGCTTCTTCTTGGCCTCGGCGGTCTTGCTGGCCGCCTCCAGCTCGGCCTGGGCCATGGTCGTGACTTCCACGGCCTTGTGGCGCGAGGCGGCCTCTTCGGCCTCCGCCTTCTTGACCTGGCGCACCAGGTCTTCCTCGGCCTGGGCCTGGGCAGTCAGCACGGTGACCTGCTTCATGCGCTCGGCCTCGGAGACCACGCGCACTTCCTTGATGCGTTCCTCTTCCTGGGCCACGGACTTTTCCACCACCACGCGCTCGCGCACCACATTGGCGATGTTGGCCTTCTCGACCTCGATGGCCTTTTCCTTCTCGATGCGCTGCAGCTCCACCTCGCGCTGGCGGGCCACGATCTCCAGCTCCTTGGCGCGCGTGACCTTCTCGACCTCGATCACCACCGCACGCTCACGGTTTTGCTGGGCCACGGCCACTTCGCGCTGGCGATTTTCCTCGCGGATGTCCAGCTGCTCCTGGGTCTGGATGCGGGCCTGCTCGGCCTTCAGGCGCTCTTCTTCCTGCACCTTCTGGGTCTCGGCCTGCTCGCGCGCCTGGATGGTGGCGATCTCGCGCTTTTGGCGGGCCTCGGCGTCGGCCTGCTGGCGCTCCAGCGCCAGCATGGCTTCCTTGGTCTCCACGTTCTTCTTGGTGATGGCCAGGTCGGAGTTGCGCTCGAGCTCGTTGGTGACGATGTTCTGGTTGGCCGTCAGCTCGGTGATCTTGCGGATGCCTTCGGCATCCAGGATGTTGTTGGGGTCCAGCGAGGACTTGGGAGTCTGCTCCAGGTAGTCGATGGCCACGTCCTCCAGCACATAGCCGTTGAGGTCGTTGCCGATGACATGGATGATCTGGTCGCGGAAATCCTGGCGGTTCTCGAACAGCTTCACGAACTCGATCTGCTTGCCCACGGTCTTGAGCGCCTCGGAGAACTTGGCGTTGAACAGGTCGTTGACGGCCGTCTTGTCCGAGGCCCGGTCCACGCCGATGGCCTTGGCCACCTTGAGCACGTCCTCGGCCGTTTCATTGACCCGCAGGTAGAAGGCCACGGTGATGTCGGCGCGCATGTTGTCGCGGCAGATCAGGCCTTCCTTGCCGCGCCGGTCGATCTCCAGCGTCAGCAACGAGATCTGCATGAATTCCTTCTTGTGGATCACCGGCAGCACCAGGCCGCCCGTGAACTTGACCTTGGGCTGCGAGGTGGTGTCGTTGATGATCAGCGCCGTGCCCTGCGGGACCTTGATGTAGAAGGCCTTGACCAGGGCGAACAGCCCGAGGATGACGACGAAGACGGAACCGATCACCACCCCGGCGACGATGTACCACTCCATATTGCTCATGTTCATGCGAATCTCCCCTGTGAATTGCTATCTGTGAAAACGCTGAAAAACGCAAAGGCCGCGCCCGCCGCACGGGCGCCCGGGCCAATGGGAATCAATGGGAACGAATAGGAAGGAATTCCTGGAAATTCCTGGAGCTAGCGCGGCAGCTCGGTGCCGTCGAACTCGGCCTTGCTGACCACGCGCCAGGCGTTGTGCTCGGGCAGGTGCTCGATGAGCACGATCTCGGTGCCCCGGCCCAGTGCGCGCTCGGGCGAGCGCATCTGCACGTTCAGGCCGGCGCCGCCGTCCTCCACGCTGCCGTAGCCCTGCGTGCCGTCCACCACGGCGCTGCGCACCAGGCCGGTGCGGCCCAGCAGCACCTTGGGCTCCTCTGCAGGCGCCACCTTGTTGACGATGCCCCGCAGCGGGCGCAGCACCAGCACCGTGGCGGCAAAGCCCAGCACGGCAGCCGCCACGGCCACCAAGGTGCCGGTCAGCAGGTTCACCAGGGTCCAGCCCTGGGGCATGGGCACGAAATGGCACAGCACATAGGAAGCCAGCCAGGACAGCAGGAACAGCACGGTGAGGATGACCGTGAGCGGAATGCCGCCCAGGCCCACCTTGAGCAGCAGCCCGGCCAGCGCGCTGGCCGAGTGCTCCACGCCGTGCGCATGGTCGCTGCCGTCGAACAGCACCCAGTGGTCCAGCGAGTCCACCTCCAGCAGGCCCAGCATGGCGATCAGCCAGTACAGCAGCATGAACAGCAGCAAGGCGCCGAAGATGAAGGTCGGAAAGCCGAACGCGTATTGCAGGAATGCAGACATGTTTTATCTCCTCCCTTCAAACCCGGCAGCCAGGACGGCGGGCACGACGCGGCCTGCCCGGACCACGGCCGCGCATCAAGCGCTTTTTCCGCCAGCGGCTGCGCGCTGCGCCTTCAGGCGTTCCAGTACCGATTGCGCATTGCCCGCCTGGGGCGTGATGCCGGCGGCGCGCAGCTTGGCATCCAGCGCGTCTTCGCTGCTGTCGCGCGCCAGCTCGGCCGCGCTTTCCATGCGCGCACCGCGCTCGGCCTGCTTTTGCTTGATGCGTTCCAGCGAATCCAGCGCGCTTTGCACGCGCGTCTGCGAGCCTGCATAGCGGCCGGCCACCGTGGCCTGGGCGCGCTGCACGCTTTCCGTGGCCTTGACGGTGTCGGCCTGCTGCTTGAGACGCTTGATATGCGTTTGCGCCGTCTGTATGGCCACGCGCAGCTGCTCCACGCTTTGCGTGTAGGCGTCCAGCTGGGATTGCTCCTCGTCGCGCTGCGTCTCCAGCACGGAGACCTTGCCGGCCACTTCCAGCGCCAGCGCCTCGTCACTGGTGTCCAGCGCCTTGACGGCATAGCCCTCGTACTCGGCAATGCGTTCCTGGGTCTGCTTGAGCTTGCCGGCCGCCAGCTTTTGCTTGGCCATGATGTCGGCCAGCGCTTCCTTGGACTTGTTCAGGTCGCTGTCGGCATCGCGGATTTCCTGGTCCAGGATGCGCAGGGCCTGGCTGTCGGTCACCGCCTCGCCGGCCTCGTGCGCTGCGCCGCGCAACGCGGTCACCAGCTTGTTCCAGATGGTCATGATGATCTCCTTGGGGCTCAGTGTCTTCAACGGGCAGGCTTCAGGCCTGCACTGGCGCGGGCACCGGCGCAGGGGTCAGATAGTGGGCCAGCGCCTCGGTGGCCTGGATGACGCTGTCGGCCAGGGTGAGGATTTCGGAAATGATGTCGCCCTCGCTGCTGCTGGCATGCAGGGCGGCGAACATCACATAGCCCTCGCCGCCATGGGCCTGGGGTTCCAGCGCCATGGTAGTGAAGGGAAACAGCTTTTGCAGGCGCAGCATCTGCTCGTTGAGGCCGGCGCGGTCGTGCACCTGGTCGGCGGGCCAGAGAAAGGCCTCCACCACCAGCTGGTCGCCCGACAGGGCCACGTGGACCGGCAGATCGCCGAATTCGGGCAGGCTGATGAGCAGACTGGCGTCCGCGCCTTCAAGCACCTCGATATGGAGCCGGCCGCCCTGCACCAGCGTTGATTGCTGCAGATCGCCCGCCAAGGCGTGAATATCCCGATATGCCTGTCTGCTGTTGTCCATGCTGCCCTCCTTGTGGATGAGAACCATTGAATCCGGTTGCAAGCCGGACACGCGCATTTGCTTTTCCAATTGCTGCAATGCAGCACCGTACTCTGGAAGAATCCAGACCTCCTTTTTCACCAGCCCCTGCTCGCGCAGCCGTTGCCGGTGCAGACGCTGGTAGTGGGCTGATGTCTTTTGTTCCATGCGGATACCATAGCGACCATTACATGTGATGTCTACATGTAATGAAGATCAATTTGTAAACGGATATGTAAAAGGAGTGCCGCAATGGAAGGCATTGCAGACGCACTGACCATGCCTTTGCGTTGCTGCAAATGACCGTTCATTATTTATTTTTTCTACTGAAAATCATTTATCGACAATTTTTACTATCACCCACAGGAGAGCTCCTGCACAGGGGGCGACCGCTGCCGCGAAAGGCTGCCGAGGCACTGCACAATGGCCGCTGTCGCAGGCAGACCCGGCCCTTGGCTGCCCGGCGCACGCTACGGAAACCTCTGCATGCCCGCCTTTCGGCTCTCACTTCGCACGGCAGTCACGGCCCCCTTCATTGCGGTGTTTGTGGTCACGGCCGGGCTATTGGCGGCTTGGCAGCAGCGCCAGGTGGACCAGCTCATCAATCGCGAAAGTCTGCGGCTGCTCGACTCCCTGTCCACCACCACGCGCCACCAATTGGCCGACTATCTGGAGACTCCGCTGCGCGTGCAGCAGGCCCTGGCCGAGACCGTGGCCCGGCAGGCGCTTTACACCCCCGGAGACCTGCGGCCCATCTATGGCTATCTGACACGCTCATTCACCGAGCTCTATGCCCAGCACCACCAGATCAGCCTGTTGAGCTTTGGAGGCGTGCAAGGCGAATACACGGGGGTGCGGCTGGAGCCCGATGGCCACTACCGCCTGATTCTTCAGGACCGCAGCACCCAGGGAACCTTGCAGATTTTCGAGGGACTGCAGCCGGGCCCGCCCATATCCAGCCTTGCCGGCTACGACCCCCGCGTGCGTCCCTGGTACCAGCCCGCCATTCGCGAAGACGGCCCGCACTGGTCGCCCATCTACACGGTGACGGGGGACCGGGGTGATGCCACGATTTCCGCAGCCACTGCGGTGCGTGTGTCCGGCCAGTTGGCCGGCGTGCTGGCCGCCGATGTGCGGCTGAGCAGCATGAACCGCTTTCTGCGCGACGAGCCCCTGCGCGGCAATGGCCATATCGCCGTGGTCGATGCGCAGGGCTACATGGTGGCGCACTCCTCCGAGCTGTCGGTGCTGAAACGCCGCGAAGGCCCCTATGACCCGCCCGTGCGCCTGCGCCTGTCCGAAAGCCCCGACCTGGCGCTGCGCTCGCTGGCAGCCCGGCTTCCCGAGCACCTGCCCGGGCATGCGCGCGAGGGCTCGACGCCAGCCCGGACAGGCCCTGACCGTGTCATCAACCTGAGCTTCACGGAGCAGGGCCAGATCTACCACGGGCAGGTCACCCCCTTCCACGATGTGCGCGGCATCGACTGGCGGATCCTGGTGCTGCAGCCCGAGTCCGATCTGGTCAGCAGCATGCGGGAGGACAGCCGCCAGACCCTTTTCCTGGCTGTCGGCCTGGCTTTGCTGGGGCTGGCGCTGGGCCTGTGGTGCCTGCGCAGGGCGCTGCGCCCCCTGGCCGTGGCGGCCGACGCGGCCAACCGCCTGGCCCAGGGTGACTGGAGCGCGGTGAAGGCGCTGCCGGACACGTCCGTGGTGGAAACCTCGTCCCTGGTCTCGGCATTCCACAACATGGCGCAGCGGCTGCAGGAATCCTTCGAGCACATGCGCACCCTGCTGCAGTACGACAGCCTGACGCAGCTGCTCACGCGCGCCGGCCTGATCGAGCAGGCCGACGCGGCCGCCAACGCCGGCGCGCCCGTCCCTGCCGCGCTGTGCCTGCTGGAGCTGCAGAACTTCCGCAGCGTGCGCGACGATGTGGGCCATGGCACGGGCGAGCAGTTGCTGCGGGCCGTGGCCGAGCGGCTGCGCAACCACCATCTGCAATTTCCGGCCCTGCTGGCGCGCACGGCCAGCAATGAATTCGCCGTGCTGTGGCTGCACGACTGCACGCCGCTGCAGGTACAGGACAAATGCCGCCATCTGCTGGAGATCTTCGACCAGCCATTTTCCGTGGGCAAGGACGACATCGTGCTGCGCGCCTGCGCGGGTGCCGTCAGCGGCGAGCTGCTGCCGGGCGCGCTGCCCGAGTGGCTGCGCAACGCCAGCATTGCGCTGGGCGAGGCGCAGCGCAATGCTGGCGCAGCGCAGCCCTTTGTGCTGTTCGAGCCAGGCCTGGCGCAGAAAATGCTGGGCCGCACCCAATTGGCCATGGAATTGCGCCAGGCGCTGGAGCGCAACGAACTGCGCGTTTTCTACCAGCCCGTGGTGGATCTGGCCACGGGCCGCATGGTGGGTGCCGAGGCCCTGGTGCGCTGGGAAAGCCCGACGCGCGGCAGGGTGCCGCCGGGCGTGTTCATCCCGGTGGCCGAGGAGTCGGACCTGATCCTGAGCGTCGGCGAATGGGTGCTGCGCACGGCGGCGCACGATATTGCCCTGCACCTTGCACACCTGCCGGCCGACTTCGAGCTGCACGTCAACATGTCGGCACGCGAGCTGATCCAGTCCGACTTCGCCTGCACGCTGGAGCAGGCGCTGGCCACCAGCGGCCTGCCCGCCCGGGTGCTGACCCTGGAGCTGACGGAGTCCATGCTGCTGGACGACAGCGACGCCACGCTGCAGCGCATTGCCGCCATCCGCGCGCTGGGCGTGAAGATCGCCATCGACGACTTCGGCACCGGCTACTCGTCCCTGGCCTACCTGAGCCGCCTGCGCTTTGACTGCATCAAGATCGACCAGAGCTTTGTGGGCCAGCTGCCGGCTTCCGAGTCCGACAAGGCCATCGTGACCGCCGTGCTGCGCATTGCCCAGGGCTTTGGCGTCAAGGTGGTCGCCGAAGGTGTGGAAGAACAGGCCCAGGCGCAGCTGCTGCACGAGCTCGGCTGCGAGCATGCGCAGGGCTATCTGTTCGAGCGGCCCGTGCCGCTGGCGCAAATGCTGGACTACCGCGCCCCCTGGCGCGAGTGAGCCGGTACAGTCAGCAGCCCGCAGACTGTCGGCTTTGGCTGACGCGCACCGCTTGCATGATCCGGTGCACCGGCAGGTGCCATCCACGGAACAATCGGCGCCTGTTCCAGCCCGCTTCCTTCCATGACGCCCTCATCTTGCGACAACCAGCCGCCCAGGCTTGATCCCGCCGGCCCCATCCACCTGATCGTGCCGCTGCGCCCCGGCGCCGACCTGGAGCAGCTGCGCGCCCGCCTGACCGGCGTGCCGGCGCTGCAGCAGCGCAGCGTGCATTGGCATGTGCCGGGCGCAAGGGCCGACATCGTGCAGTTGGCCGCCAGCGCCGTGGACAGTGCCCGCAGGGACGGCGGCCTGGTCGTGGCCGCCGGCGGTGACGGCACCATCAATGCCGTGGCCTCGGCTGCCTGGTCGCGTGGCGTGCCCATGGGCGTGGTACCGCTGGGCACCTTCAACTACTTCGCCCGCGAGCAGGCGCTGTCACTGGAGCCGGCCCAGGCCGTGCAGGACATTCTCCTGGCGCTGCAGGCCGGCCAGATGCGGGCCGTGAACGTGGGCCTGGTCAACGAACGGCTTTTCCTGGTGAACGCCAGCCTGGGCCTGTACCCCCGCCTGCTAGACGAACGCGAACGCGCGTCCACCCGTTTCGGCCGCACCCGGCTGGTGGCCATAGCCGCCTCCATCTGGAGCATCCTGCGCGGCGGCAGCGTGCGCCGCTGGCGCGTGGCCCTGCGCCCCGACCGGGATGCGCCGTTGCAGCAGCAGGAGCACCTGGCCACCACCCTGTTCGTCGGCAACAACCCGCTGCAGCTGGAGCGCGTGGGGATTGACGAGGCCCGCGCCGTGGCCGATGGCCGTCATCTGGCCGCCGTGCTGCTGCTGCCCCAGGCCAGCGAGGCCCCGGCGCGCGTGGTCTGGAATGCGGTAATGGGACGGCTGGCCCAGGACGATGCCGTCGCCAGCCTGGCCTGTACCGAGCTGGTGGCGGAGCCTGCAGGACGGCGTCCTCGCCGCATGAAGGTAGCCTTCGATGGCGAACGCGAATGGATGGCGCCGCCCATCCGCTTTCGCCTGGGCGAGAAGCCGCTGTGGCTGGTGGTGCCTGCCCCGGCAGAGCCCGCCTCCTCCTGACCGCCGAATGAGGAACAAGGAGCGCCCATGGCCTTGCTCATGCATTTGTCGGACCTGCATTTCGGCGCCCACGATCAGGCCGTGTGCGCCGCCGTGGCCAGACTGGCGGCCCGGCTGCCGGTAACGCTGCTGGTGGTCTCCGGCGACCTGACCCAGCGCGCCACGGCTGCGCAATTTGCCCAGGCGCGGGAGTTTCTCGACAGCCTTTCCGTGCCCCGGCGACTGGTGGTGCCCGGCAACCACGACCTGCCGCTGCTCGCCTGGTGGGAACGGCTGGGTGGCCACGCCCACGACCGCTATGTGCGCTGGATCGATTCCGAACTGCAGCCCTGGTGCGCCGTGCCAGGCTTTTGCGTGATCGGCGTGGACACCACACGCTGGTGGCGCCACCAGCGCGGCAGCCTGTCGGCCGGGCAGATCCTGCACGTGGCGCAGCGCCTGGAGCAGGCCAGCCCCGCCGACTGGCGCATCGTCGTCAGCCACCACCCGCTGGCTGCGGCCCACGAAGAGGACCGCAGCCACCGTCCTCACCGCGCCGCGCAGGCCCTGGCCCGCTGGCGCGATGCCGGAGCGCAACTGGTGCTCTCGGGCCATGGGCATGACCCCGGCCTGGTCCAGCCCCTGCCCGGGCTGTGGGCAGCGCAGGCGGGCACCGCGGTCTCGGTGCGGCTGCGCGCCCATGCGCCCAACAGCCTGTTCACCCTGGAGCATCGGGATGGCGCCACAGGCCAGGACTGGCGCCGGCAGCTCACGCGCTGGGACTATTCGCGGCAGGCCGGTGAATTCCTGCCCGTGCAAAGGCATGTGCTGGATCCCCTGCCCACTGCCCGGACTTGAGATCGCACAGGCCGTTCGTGGGACTTGCCTTTGTATTGCACAATCCATCGCCTGGCACGCACAGAAGGCAACCGTCGACCAAGTTTGCATGCTGTCCTACGTGATGGAGGGCGGCGGGTGTGGATGATCAGCCCTCGTCCATGCTGCCTTTTTGATAGCAGCATGACGCACTGCAACAAAGAGATATGCGAATCCTGTACGTTGAAGACAATGCCGACCTGCGAGAAACCATTGGCCTGCTGATGGAGAGCGAATCCCGTTTCGTGACCAGTTGCGCCACTGCCGAGCAGGCCCTGGAACTGGATGCGGGCCAGCCTTTCGACGTGGTGGTCTCCGATGTCAGTCTGCCGGGCCTGTCCGGCACCGATCTGGCGCGGCAGCTGCTGCAGGCCGATGCGCAGCGCTGGATCATCCTGTGCTCCGGCTACGACCTGGGGCCCTACCCGGCCGCCTGGGGTCCCCAGGTGCGGACCTTGCTCAAGCCCTTCGAAATCGAGGACCTGGAAACGCTGCTGGACTCCATACAGGAAGCGCTGCACACCAGGCCCGTCCACTGAGCCCATTTTTCCGAGACCGGCCTGCCGGTCCATCGGCTCCCGCCGTCACAGCACGGCCTTGGAGCCTCCCGCTGCCATCTCGCGCGGCAACTCCACCCTGAAGCTGGTCACGCCATCGGCGGAGTGCACATCGATGCGCCCGTTGTGCGAACGCACGATCTGGTGCGCGATGAAAAGCCCCAGGCCCAGGCCCTGGTGCTGGCCCGGCTTGCGCTCTCCTCCGCGAAACGGGTTGAACAGGGTGGGCATCAGCTCCGCAGGAATGGTGCCGCCGTTGCGCACCGTGATGACCACGCAATGGTCCTGCCTGCCATCGGCCGTCACCTGCACAGGCTGCGCCGGATCGCCATGGTGCATGGCGTTGCCCACCAGATTGGTGAGCACCTGGCACAGGCGTTCGCCATCCCAGGTGCCATCGAGATTGCCCAGCATTTCGCTGTCCAGGCGCCGCTGCGGAAAACCCGTCTCCACTTCCTGCAGCGTGCGCTGCAGCAGCGCTTGCAAGCTGGTAGGCCGCGGTGACAGCGGCAGGCCTTCCGCCTGGCGGATGCGGGTGACGTCCAGCAGGTCCTCGATCATGCGCGACATGCGCTGGCTGCTGCTGAGCATGCGCTCGGCCATGCTGGCCACCTTGCCCGTATCGGGCTGGCGCGTGAGCAACGTGGCGGCGGCCTTGATGGATTGCAGCGGCGTGCGCAGGTCGTGGCTGAGCACGGCCATGAACATCTCGTTGATGCGCAGCGCCTCGGTGCGTTCCTGCAGTTGATGGGCCAGTGCCTGCTTGCGCTGGTGCAGCTCGAAGAACACATTGGCCTTGGTGGTCAGCATGTGGGGATCGATGGGCTTGTACAGGAAGTCCACGGCGCCGCTCTCATAGCCACGGAACTGCCAGTTGTGCTCGCGCGAGCCGGCCGTCATGAAGATGAGCGGGATATGGCGCGTGCGCTCGCTGCCGCGGATCAGCTCGGCCAGCTCGAAACCGTTCATCTCGGGCATCTGCACATCCAGCAGGGCCAGGGCCACGTCGCTGTGGTTGAGCAGCAGCTCCAGCGCCTCGGGGCCGGACTGGGCCTTGAGGAATTCGATGCCGTCGCGTTGCAGCAGCGCCTCGATGGCGATCAGGTTCTCGGCGATGTCATCGACGATCAAGCATTTGACGCGATCTGTATGGGGCATGGATTCTCTCTCGGTATTTAGTCTTGTGGGGGCGTGCCGGCTGGACATTCAAAGCCTTCCCTGGCGGTGCAGCGATGCAATGAGGGAGGCAATGCCTTCGGGCGCCAGCGCCTGGGCCTGCGGCACGCGGGCCAGCGCCGCCAGCGGCATGGTGGGCATGCGGGCGCCGTCGGGCGCCTGCACCACGGCCAGGCCACCGGCGGCGTGCACGCTGGCCATGCCCTGCGCGCCGTCGTCATTGGCGCCGGACAGCAGCACCGCCAGCAGCCGCTCGCCATAGCAATCCGCAGCGGACTCGAACAGCACGTCGATGGAGGGCCGCGAAAAATGCCAGGGCGCATCCAGCGACAGCGCCAGCCGGGGGCCGCTGTCCACCAGCAGGTGATAGTCGGCCGGGGCGAAGTACAGGCACCCAGGCTCGATCCATTGCTGGTCCTGCACCTCGCGCACCGGCACGGCGCAGCGCGGGCCGAAGAGCTGGGCCAGCAGGCTGCGGCGATCGCGCGGCAGGTGCAGCACCACCAGCACCGAGGCGCGCAGGCTGGCCGGCAGCGCGGGCAGCACCACCGATAGCGCATCGAGCGCGCCGGCCGAGCCGCCGATCACGATGGCCTCGTAGGCTGTGGCGGCGTCGGAGGCGGGTGTGTTCGTGGTCACGGGCATCACAGCCCGGCCTTCTTGCGGTAGATGCGGTCCTCGAGCACGAAGTCCTCGAAGGCCTCCGAATGCCCTGAAAACCGCAGCGACTCCTTGGAGCCCAGCCCCAGGAATCCGCGATGGCACAGCGCATCGCGGAACAGGCCCAGCGCCCGGTCCTGCAGCTCGCGCTCGAAATAGATCAGCACGTTGCGGCAGGACACCAGGTGCATTTCGGCGAACACGCTGTCGGTGGCCAGGCTGTGGTCGGAGAACACCATGTGCTCGCGCAGCCCCTTGTCGAAGACCACGCGGCCGTAGCGCGCCGTGTAGTAGTGCGACAGCGAGCTGTGCCCGCCCGAGCGCGCATGGTTGTCGGTGAAGGCCGCCACGCGCGACATGTCGAACACGCCCTGCTCGGCCGCGCGCAGCGCATGCGGATTGATGTCGGTGGCATAGATCAGGGTGCGGTCCAGCAGGCCCTCTTCCTCCAGCAGGATGGCCAGCGAATACACCTCCTCGCCCGCGCTGCAGCCGGCCACCCAGACCTTGAGCGAGGGATAGGTGCGCAGCAGCGGCACCACCTCGGTGCGCAGCGCCCGGAAATAGCTCGGGTCGCGGAACATGTCGCTGACCTGGACCGTGAGGTATTCCAGCAGCGCCGGGAACACGCTTGCATCATGCAATACGCGGTCCTGCAGCTGCGACAGCGTCTGGCAGCCGAACTGCACCAGGGCCGTCTGCAGGCGCCGCTTGAGCGAGGCCTGGGCATAGCCCCGGAAGTCGTAGTGGTAGCGGTGGTAGATGGCGTCGATCAGCAGGCGCTGCTCGATGTCGGCGGTGCGGGCTTTTTTCATCGCCGGGCCGCCCCAAGATGAAAAGCGGCCCCCTCGGGGGGCAGCGGACCTTGCGCAGCAAGGGGGGCGTGGGGGCCATTTTTCATCGCCGGGCCGCCCCAAGATGAAAAAGCGGCCCCCTTGGGGGGCAGCGGACCTTGCGCAGCAAGGGGAGCGTGGGGGCTATTTTTCAGCTGAGGCATCGCGTCCTCCTTGCTACTTGGGCATCCACACCCGCACCAGCGACAGCAGCTTTTCCACGTCCAGCGGTTTGGCGATGTAGTCGTTGGCACCGGCGGCCAGGCATTTCTCCTGGTCGTCCTTCATGGCCTTGGCGGTCAGGGCGATGATGGGCAGGCGGCGCCATTGCGGCCGGTTGCGGATCTCGCGCATGGCGGTGTAGCCATCCATCTCGGGCATCATGATGTCCATCAGCACCAGGTCGATACCGGCCTGCGCCGCGCCGCGAGACTCCAGCGCCTCCAGCGCCTCGCGCCCGTTGCGCGCGATCTCCACGCGGATGCCCGTGGGCTCCAGGATGCTGGACAGCGCAAACACGTTGCGCACATCGTCTTCCACCACCAGCACCGTGCGCCCTTCCAGCGCAGACTCGCGGCTGCGCGCGACCTGCAGCATCTGGCGGTGCTCGGCCGACAGCTCCGACTCCACCTGGTGCAGGAACAGCGTGACCTCGTCGAGCAGGCGCTCGGGCGAGCGCGCGTCCTTGATGATGATGGACTTGGAAAAGCGCCGCAGCTGCTGCTCTTCATCGCGCGACAGCGCCCGGCCCGTGTAGACGATGACAGGCGGGAAGGAAACATCGTCCTGGTCCGTCATGCGCTGCAGCAGCTCGTAGCCGCTGATGTCAGGCAGGTTCAGGTCCATCACCATGCAGTCGAATGTGGAGCCGCGCAGATGATCCAGCGCGGCCGCCGCCGTGCCCGCGCAGACGATGTCCACATCGCTGCGGCTGAGCAGGTGGCGCACGCTCTCGCGCTGGCGCTCGTCATCCTCCACCACCAGCACGCGGCGCAGGTCCTGGGTGAACTTGGCCTCCAGCCGCTGCAGGGCGTGGACCAGTTCCTCGCGCTTGACGGGCTTGAGCGCGTAGCCGACGGCACCCCGCCCCATGGCTTCCTGCGAATAGTCCGCGACCGAGACCACGTGCACGGGAATGTGGCGCGTGGCCGGGTTGCGCTTGAGCTGGTCCAGCACGCCCAGGCCCGAGAAATCGGGCAGGTTGATATCGAGCACGATGGCGTTGGGCTGATTGTCGGCCGCCATGGACAGGCCGTCGGACGCCGTATTGGCCACGTCGCACTCGAAATCCATCTCGCGTGCCAGCTCCGACAGGATGTCCGCGAAGCGCAGGTCATCCTCGATCACGAGGATGCGGCGCCCGCTCTGACCCCTCTTGCGCAGGGCGTCCGTTGCCGCCGACGCGGCAGGTGCCATGGCAGGCGACATGGGCGGCGCGAACGCAGGTGCGGCGGGCGCAACGTTGGCCGTTGCGAGCACGGGCACGGACGACGCTGCCAAGGCCTCTCGCAGCCCCTGCGGCTGAGGCTGCGGTGCGGCAGTCGGGGCCGTGGCCGGGCCGGACTCGGCCGACTCCAGGCTCACGGGCACGGTCAGTGTGAAAACGCTGCCCTGGCCAGGCGTGCTGGAGACGGTCAGCGTGCCGCCCAGCAGCCCCGCCAGATCACGCGATATCGACAGGCCCAGGCCCGTGCCGCCGAACTTGCGGTGCGTGCTGCCATCGGCCTGGCGGAAGGCATCGAAGATGAATTGCTGCTGCTGCTCGGCAATGCCGATGCCGGTATCGCGCACCGCGAAAGACAGCATGCCCTGGGGCGCGCAGGACACCTGCAGGCCCACCGAGCCCTTGGCCGTGAACTTGAGCGCGTTGGACAACAGGTTCTTGAGCACCTGGGCCAGCCGCATGGGATCGGTCTGCATGGTGGCGGGCACGCCCGGGTCCACCGTCCAGGTCAGCTCCAGGCCCTTTTCGCGGGCAATCGGGCGCAACGGCTCCATCAGCGTCTGCAGCGCCGTGGCAATGGTCACGGGCTCGGCGACCACGGTGACCTGGCCGGCCTCGATCTTGGACAGGTCCAGGATGTCGTTGATCAGCGCCAGCAGGTCGCTGCCTGCGGCGTGGATGGTCTGCGCGTACTTGATCTGCTCGGCCTGCAGATTGCCCGGCCTGTTGTCGGCCAGCAGCTTGGCCAGGATCAGGGTGGAGTTCAGCGGCGTGCGCAGTTCGTGGCTCATATTGGCCAGGAACTCGCTCTTGTACTGGCTGGCCAGCTCCAGCTCGCGGGCCTTGTCGGTCAGCGCGCCCTGGGCGCGCAGCAACTGCTCGCGCTGGTACTCCAGCTGCTGCGTCTGCTCTTCCAGGTGGGCATTGGTCTGCTCCAGCTCGGTCTGCTGGTGCTCCATCTGGGTCTGCGACTCCTGCAGGATGCGGCTTTGCTGCTCCAGCTCCTCGTTGCTCACGCGCAGCTCTTCCTGCTGGGCTTGCAGCTCTTCCGACTGGCGGCGCGTTTCCTCCAGCAAGGTCTCCAGGCGCGAACGGTCCAGGCCCGAGCGAATGGCCACGGCCAGCGATTCGGAGGCGCGCTCCAGCAGGCTGCGCTCGGCTTCGCCCACGGGGCGCAGAAAGCCCAGTTCGATCACGGCGAACACTTCGCCGTTTTCCATGGCGGGCACCAGCATCAGCTGCAAGGGGCTGGACTGGCCGGTGCCCGAGGAAATCTGCAAATGCTGGGCAGGCACATCGCTGACATGCAGCAGCTTGCGCGACGCGGCCGCCTGGCCCGCCAGCCCCTCGCCGGGCAGCAGCTTTTGCTGCAGTCGCTCGCGCGGCAGGGCATAGCCGCCGAACAGGCGCAACCCGCCATCGGCGCAGTCCACCACATAGCCGGCGCCCACATCGGCACGCAAATAGTTGGCCAGGTACTCCAGCGCCTTCTGGCCCAGGTCTTCCAGCCGGTGGTCTCCCTGCAACTGCTGCCCCAGGCCGGAAAGACCGGACGTCACCCACGACTGGCGGGCCTTGACGCGGTACTCGCGCACCGTCAGCGCGGCCGATGCCAGGATCAGGCCCAGCAGGATGAGGGAGCCGCCCCAGGAATAGTAGGTCGAGGTGGTGGATGCCTCCACCCACAGCTGGCGACGCTGGGCCAGCTCCCGTGTCTGGTGCGTGTAGAGGTCGTCGATCAGCTCGCGCAGCCGGTCCATGGCGTTCTTGCCCACGTCCAGGCGCACCAGGGCCATGGCGGCGTCCAGATCGCCGGACTTGCGCAGGTCTATGGTCTCCTGCAGCTCGCGCAGCTTCTGGGCCGATATCTCCTCGATCTGCGCCAGCAGCCGGTGCTGGTCGGAGTCATTGGAAGTGCGCGCCTTGAGCGCCTCCAGCTGCTGCATCAGCACATCGCGTGCCTGCTGGTAGGGTTGCAGGTAGGCCGGGTCGCCCGTGAGCAGAAAACCGCGCTGCCCGGTCTCAGCGTCCTTGAGCGAAGCATTGAGCTGGCTGAGCTGGCGCATGGCCAGTGTCGTGCGGTCCATGGCCACCACGGCCTGGCCTCGCGTCTCAGACGCCCTGAAATTGACGAAGGCAATGACCAGGGTGGCCAGTGCCGCCGCGCCAAAGCCGGCAACAAGTGTCCATGGAATGGCAAAGCGCTGGGTGCTCTGATTGCGGGAGGATCGTGGCATGCAGTGGAGTTTCTGGCAGGAAGGGACGGGGAAATCCGCCAAGGACTGTAAACGTTTTGCGCAGCCCTCGGCAGCACTGTGGCGCAGCTTGCGCTGGTTTCGGCGGCGCGCGACGCCCGCAGGCGCCATTGCAGCCGTTAACATGGCCCGATACTCTCCTTCCGGCACCCCGCTGCGGGCGTCGGCCCACTTTCCAGGACCCATTGCATGAAAACCTTTGCCATCACCGTCGCATCGCTGGCCGCTGCCGCTTCGCTGGTGTCCACCAGCGCCAGCGCTGCGGCTTCGATCTTCCTCAACGACACCATCGCCGCGCGCATTCCCGCCAGGGACCTGCCCGATGCCAAGGCCGCCGTGGCCAAGGTGCTCAACGAGGCCGCCGACGGCTCCGTGACCGAATGGACCAGCGGCCCGAACCGAACCAACCAGCGCGTGACGTTGGCCTTGCAGCCGCAGCAGACCGTGCAGACCGGGACGGCCGGAAGCTGCCGCCTGCTGTCGGCCGATGTGCG
The DNA here is from genome assembly GCF_043104705.1 of Delftia sp. WSY_10. NCBI lineage: Bacteria > Pseudomonadati > Pseudomonadota > Betaproteobacteria > Burkholderiales > Comamonadaceae > Delftia > Delftia sp. WSY_10. The sequence continues at coordinate 28,581 of NZ_JBICKY010000058.1, forward strand.
CCTGAAAAAGACCTCGGAAAACTGGCGCTTCTGGTTCTGCAAGCAGTCCGACGGATCGTGGAAGGCCAGCGGCAGCCAGCCCTGAGCAAGGATTGCGGTGGTCGGCGACCGGGAATCCGGCATGGACCTACGCCACCAGCCCTGGGCGCGTGGGAGCATGTCGGCCGGAAGATAGACCACCGGAGAACAACCATGCCCCATGAATTTGTGCATGCCACGACACTTGCCAGACGGCTGGCCCTGGGCGTCGCCGCAAGCTCTTTGCTGACGCTGGCCGCCTGCTCGGGCGAGACCTCGTCGCAGCGCGCGGGATTTCCCATGGCCGAAGTGCCGCGCTTCAACCAGCCGCCACCGGACAAGCCCCTGCTGGGCCAGCCCGTGATCACGGCCGAGCAGGTCATGCCCCATGCCAAGGGCGACCCGCATGAGCCGTTGCCGGCCGCCGCGCCGCTGCCCGCCCGGGCGTCTGAACCGGCAAGCGGGTCAGGTGCCACCAACAAGGAAGATGCAGGCGGCGTGAATCCGGCCGCCGGCCAGGCCGCCGCCATCACCGACGGCCAGGGAGAGGGCTCCAAGTACGAGCTGGGCGCCCCCAAGTAACCTGGCCGGGCTCAGAACGAGGTCCAGTCCCCATCGTCCTTGCCAGTGGCGGGCACGGACTGCCGGGAGGCCGGCAGCTTGGCGGCTGCAGGCTTGGCGGCGGGTGCGCCCGGGGACGCAGCAGCCGCAGGCGCGGCCAGCGGCCTGGCAGGAGCGCGCATCTGCGCTGCCGCAGGCTGTGCACGCCCGGCAGGGGCCGGGGCTGGGGCCACCGCCGGACGAGCGGACGCCGCGCCCTCGATACGGAATACGCTCACTGCAGCGGCCAGCTGGTGCACCTGGGATTTGAGCGAGCCGGTTGCAGCGGCCGCCTCTTCGACCAGCGCCGCATTCTGCTGTGTCACCGTGTCCATCTGCGAAATCGCCTGGTGCACCTGGTTGATGCCGCTGCTCTGCTCCTGGCTGGCGGCGGTGATCTCGGCCACCAGGTCGCTGACCTGCTGCACGCTTTGCACGATGCCGTCCATGGTGCGTCCGGCCTCGGCCACTTGGCGCGTGCCCGCCTCCACCTTGGAGACCGAGTCGGCAATCAGGTCCTTGATGTCCTTGGCCGCCGAGGCGCTGCGCTGCGCCAGCGCGCGCACCTCACCGGCCACCACGGCAAAGCCGCGGCCCTGCTCGCCGGCGCGCGCCGCTTCCACGGCGGCGTTCAGCGCCAGGATGTTGGTCTGGAAGGCAATGGAGTCGATCACGCCGATGATGTCGGCAATCTTGCGGCTGGACTCGCTGATGCCGCCCATGGTGTCCACCACGCCCGCCACCACCTTGCCGCCCTGCACGGCTGTCTGCGACGCCGAAGCGGCCAGCTGATTGGCCTGGCGCGCGTTCTCTGCGTTCTGCTTGACCGTGCTGGTCAGCTCCTCCATGGCAGCGGCCGTCTGCTCCAGCGAGCTGGCCTGCTGCTCGGTGCGCGAGGACAGGTCCTGGTTGCCCGCGTCGATCTCGCCCGAAGCTGTGGCAATGCTGTCGGCACCCGAGCGCACCTGCCCCACGACCTGGGCCAGGTTGTCGTTCATCTGGCGCAGCGCCTGCAGCAACTGGCCGGTTTCGTCGCGCGAATCGACGGTGATGCGGCTGGTCAGATCGTTGTTGGCCACGGTGCGCGCCACGCGCAGGGCCTCGGCCAGCGGCCTGGTGATGCCGCGCGTGATCCACCAGGCGGCCAGCGCGCCCAGCACAAAGGCCAGCGAGACCACCGTGATGATGGCGGCTCGGCTGGCCGAGAAGCGCACCAGCACATCGGCGGCGGAGCTGTCGATGGCCGCGCGCTGCATGTCCAGCAGGCGCTGGACCATGTCGATATAGCGCTGCGTGGCGGGCTGGTATTGCTGGGTGAACAGGCGCTCGGCGTCTTCGGCGCGGCCCTCGGCCTTGGCCTTGGTCACCACGTCGCGGCCCGCCAGATAGCCGGCGCGCGCCTTCTTGATCTCGACCCAGATGTCCTTTTCCTCCTGGGTCTGCAGCAGCGGCTCGATGCGGTCCTGCAGATTGCTGGACTGGCGCGAGGACTCGGCTGCGTCTTCGGCGAAGAAGGTGGCCAGCGAGGGATCGCTGCTCTTGGCAATGGCCGTGGTGCGGCGCGAACCCGAGTGGATGTTGCGGAACCAGTCGCTGATCATCCGCTCCTTGGCCAGGGCCACCTCGGTGATTTCCGTGGTCGAGCGGGCCATGTGCCCCATGCTGACGATGCTGGTGACACTGATGAGCAGCATGATCAGCAAAAGAATGGTGAAACCGCCTCCGAGACGAAGGCCTATGCGCAGATTTTTCATGATGGGGAAACAGGATGCGGGACGGAAACGCGGCAAAAACTAGTTCTTGAGGTAGGCGTCCAGCACCATGCGATTCCAGTTGGCCGAGCCGACCAGGGAATCGCCGAGCTTCTCGGCCGTCGCCACCACGGCGCTTTGCTGCTGCTGCAGCGCCTTGACCCGGTCGCCCAGGCTTGCCATGGACGAACTCAGCCGGCTGCCCGTGGACAGTGCATCGTTGGCGCTGTTTTCCACCGCCTTGCCAATGCCGGCCAGGGCCGAGGTCACGCCTGCGGGATCTGTGGCCATGGACTTTTCCAGGGCCTTGGCGTCCACCGCCAGCGTGCCGTCCTGGCGCTGGACGATGCCGATCCTGGCCAGGCTGGGCGAAGTCGCGCTGCCCGTGACACTCATGATGGCCGCACGCAGCTCGCGCAGCGCGCGGGTGGCACCCACATCGGTGGTGGAGCCGGCGGCCGCGCTGGCATTGCCCTTGGCCGCGCTGGCGTTGTAGCGCGCCACCAGCTTTTCCAGCGCACCTTGAACCGACTGGGTGGTGCTGGTCGCCGTGAGGGCCGCCATCTCCTTGCCCGCCGTGGCCAGATCCACCAGGGACGACTTGAACTGCCCCAGCGCCGACAGCGAGGTAGAGCCCGCCTGGGCCTGGGCCGCAATGCGCTCGTGTGCCTTGGACAGCGAAGGCGCCAGCTTGCGGACTTTCTCCGCTTCGGTGGTCTCCGTCTTGGTGCTGTCCGTCTTCGTGGCGCCGGCCTGCGCATCGCTCTTCTTGATGGCCGAGTCCGAAGCCGTCTGCGCCGTGGTGCTGCTGTTGAGCCTGGACTGGGCTCGGGCCAACAGGCTTTGCACATTCAGGTTGTCGGTTCTGATGCTCATGTTCTCTTCCCTGTAAGTTTGCGGATGGTGCGGGCGCAGGGCCCGTCCACGGTTTGGCAGGGAGACTACCGGGACGCCGCCGCCGCAATGCAGGGATAAGCGGGCCGCTTACCCGCGACTTGCAGCCTTTGCCGGGCCGGATGCACGCCCGCCTTCGCCCAGCGGCCCGTGCGCCCATGAAAAAGGGCCTCCGAAGAGGCCCGTTCCACACATCCCGACCATCAAGCCGTCTGCTGCAGGGCTCCATAGCGCTCGCGCGCCGTCTGCAGCATGTAGAAGGTGATGCGCTTGACCTCGGCACGGCTGTCGGCGATGTGCTGCTTCAGGCAGGACTGGGCCAGCGCGGCATCGCCGGCCTCGATGGCGGCAAGAATGGCGGCATGGTCGTCATAGGTTGCCGAGACGCGCGGCAGCTTGATCACATCCAGGCGGCGGATGATGCGGATGCGCTCTGTAATGTCCAGGTGGATGCGCGCCATCTCCTGGTTGCCGGTCGCGGCCACCAGGCCGGTATGGAAGGCCTCGTCCAGCGAGGCCACGACGGCGGGGTCGGTCTCGCGCTGCTCCTCGGGCACGCACCAGACTTCGCGCAGCGGCTGCAATGACTGCAGCGATTCGCCCACCAGGCTGGCCACGGCGCTGGTCTCCATCAGGGTGCGCACCTCGTACAGATCCTCGAAGTACTTGAAGTCGAAGGCCTTGATCTGCCATCCGCTCTTGAAGTGCACATCCACATAGCCATCGCGCTGCAACCAGAACAGCGCCTGGCGCACGGGCGTGCGGCTGACCTGCATGCGCGTGGCGATCTCGCCTTCGCTGAAACGGTCGCCAGGCAGCAGGCGGAAATCGAAGATGTCGTTCTTCAGGCAGGCGTAGATCTGCGCAGCCAGCGAATGCGCGCTGCTTGCAGGCCCCTGGCGCGTCTCGCACACCGGCGAGGAAACAACCGCGATGCTCATGCGACTGCCACGCCTGCTGGAGCACGCAGGCCTTGCCGCTGGCCGCCGTCAGGGGCTGGCAACGACATGCCCGGAGCCCTGAAGAAGGGCCAGGCCTTGCCTTCGACACCGGACTCGCGCATGGCCGAAGACAGGGTATACGCCGACCGTAGCAGCAATACCATTGCCTGATTTGCGATCAGGCAATGGGCAATGGTCCATTCACGCATTTAGTACTCTTTCTTGTACACAAGTTGGCAGTGGGATTTATTAAAGAAACGAATTGCGTTTTAATAATTGGACCTACAAGAATATCCTCGACAACGGCCGATCTTCGTGTATGCTCCGCGACTTGCCGCCGCAAAGGCCATACACACCATAGCGTTTGGCAGCCCCCGGCACCAGGCATTCAAAGTGACTGGACCAACACCAACAGGAACCCACTCGCGGTAATCCTGCGCATATTTGCGCCAATCCATTTTTTCCAGAGAGTTTCTGCACACACCTGGTGCAACGAGCGCATCAATTCCCCATGCCTGCGGCCATGGGTTTGTGTATTTGTTAAATATTGCAAGATATTGAGGCATTCAGCCTCTGACAGGAATGGAAGGCAGCCTTCTGTCAAGGAACTGACATGTGAATCTGCTAGCAGCGGCCTTTGCGTGCAGAGACAAGGCACGTCCTGCCCGATATTCCATCCACCGCTCGATTCCAGCTTTCCATACTGGAAAGCCTCCATCGATGGATGGAGGCCATATTCCCGCTCATCCACGGCAAACCCACGCCGGATGCATCCGACGCGGGTTTGCCGCAGCAGCAAGCCTGCGCAAGAAGACTCAGGCTTCGCGGTTTTCCTTGATGTTGAAGCCCATCTGGCTCTCGGCGCCCTTGCCGCCCTGGTTGGTCTGTTCCCAGTACTGGGTCTTGACCTTGGCAGCCTGGAACGAGTAGTTGACAGTCACGGTGTCAGAGGAGTTGGCGCCGCTGACGGTCACGTTCGTCACCATGACGTCGGTCAGGGTGATCTTGGTGAACTCGATCTGCGAGCCACCGGCCTTGCACAGCGAAATATCGACCTGGCCCAGGTGCTTGCCCGTGGCGCAGTGCTTGAGCACGGCGGGGTAGCACTTGTCCACCTTGGCGATGACGTTCAGGTCATGGAAGCTCACCTTGCCGGCGCCGGCACCGCCGCCGCTGGCCATGGTGTTGGGCTGGGTCGCGCCCCAGGTGAAGGAGTCGATGTCGGTCCAGCCCTTGTGGTTGGAATCCTGGGATTCGCCACTGGCGCCCTCGACCTTCATGAACATATCAACGGACATTGCACACCTCTCGAATTAATGGATTAAACGTTCGCATGCAACCCAATAGACCGACTGCATCGGATGGTTCACACGCGAACAAAGGGGAAAACCACTCCCGGGCAGAGCGCACGAAACCGATTCACTGAACATGTGATTCAGATCAGTGCGGCGCATACCCTGGATGGTCAAGGAATGTATTGACAATCGCCTGCAATCCTCACTGTCGTGAACCGCCCTCCTTTGTTGGAGCCGCGATGATAGTGGATAAGATCGGAAAAATACAAACAATTGGCCCGACTGAATTGTTACGGCCGATACATCTGAAAAAAAATGTATCCATCGCTTATCCATTCGATACGTGTCATGGCTTTTTGCAGAACTCAAGCTACACTCACGCCGCATTCGGAGTCCGATTGAAATACGATCTTGTATTCATGACGAGTCCATGACGTTCGTCTTTGGCCCCCGGCTTCAGACAATTGGCTGATCGAGGAAAGCCAGCGGTTGCATAGACAGATTGCCGGTGCGATGCCGGCTTTGTGCTTGTCCAATGGCCTCGAACAGATTCGGCACCCTGGCACTGCGACAGACCTCGCCCGCCAGCGTGTGAAACAACATCTTGGGTGGGATTGCATGGATAGCGAAGCAGCATGTTCGACCAACTGCCTTCCGGCAGGTGTCCAGATTGGCGAATACCGCGTGCTCGATGTCATCGGCGAAGGCGGTTTCGGCATCGTCTACAAGGCCCGCGACCTCTCGCTGGACCGCGAGGTCGCGATCAAGGAGTACATGCCTTCGGCACTGGCCGGACGGCAAAGCTCCCATCAGGTGCATGTGCGCTCGCAGCACCGTGGCGCCTTCGACGCCGGGCTGCGCAGCTTCATCAACGAGGCCCGCCTGCTGGCGCGCTTCTCCCACCCCACCCTGGTGCATGTCTACCGCTTCTTCGAAGCCGGCGGCACGGCCTACATGGTGATGCGCCACTACGAGGGCCAGACGCTGGGCCAGGTGCTGAAGGCATCGTCCGGCCGCATGGATCAGGCCGGGCTCAGCGCGCTGCTGATCCCCTTGCTGGACGTGCTGGAAGTGCTGCATGCGCAAGACTGCTTCCACCGCGACATCGCGCCGGACAACATCTTCGTGCAGCGCGATGGCAGCCCCGTGCTGCTGGATTTCGGCGCCGCGCGCCGCATCATCGGCGACATGACCCAGGCGCTGACCATGGTGCTCAAGCCCGGTTTTGCGCCCATCGAGCAATACGTGGACGACGGCGCCATGCCCCAGGGCGCGTGGACGGACATCTACCAGGTCGGCGCACTGATCCACCAGGCCGCCACGGGCCGCATCCCGGCCACCTCGGTCGCGCGCATGGTCACCGATCCCATGCAGCCGCTGACCTCCGAACAGGTCCCGGGCTACTCCGACGCTTTCCTGCAGGGCATGCAAAGGGCGCTGGCCGTTCGCCCCCAGGACCGCCCCCAATCCATTGCCGAGCTGCGCAGCCTGCTGGGCCTGTCCACCGACGCCCGGGCAGCGCCTGCGCCGGGGGAGCCCAGCCCCATCTACATCCCGATCACGCCGCCTGCGTCCGTACAGGCCGCCATGGCCACCCAGTCGGCAGCCGTGCAGGCGCCGCGCTTCGTGCCGATCACGGAAATCTTCGTTCCTGCAGCAGCGCCGCAGGCAGCGCCCGCGGCCACAGCCATGCCCGTGCCTGCGGTCCCGCCTGTTGCATCTGTTGCATCGGTCCCTCCTGTCGCCACGGTCGCACCGGTGCCGCCCGCTCCCACCGCGCCTGGGGGTTTGGCAACAGGCGGCCCTGTCCAGCCATCTGCAGCCGCAGCCGCGCCCCAGATGACGCCTCAGGCATCTGCCGCCGATCCCATGGGCCTGGACAACGGTCCGTACATCGACATCGACCAGGCACTGCCCCCCGCTCAGCCTGCGCAGCCCCCGGTTCAGGCGCAGGCGCCTGCATCCCAACAGCCCGCCTCCGCACCCGCCGTTCAGGGCGCGCCCGCAGGGGTGCAGCCTCCGGCCGCTGCCGTCCAGGCAGTGCCCAAGGCCAGGCGCAGCGGCATGGCCGTGCCGATGGCCATCGGCGCCCTGGTGCTGGCGGCCATCGCGGGCGGCGGCGTGCTGTGGTACGACCATTCCCAGGACCAGGCCCGTGCCAAGACCCTGGCAGCCCGCGACAGCCTGGCATGGCAGCAGGCGCAAAGCCAGTCCAGCCTGGCCCGCCTGCAGGACTACCTGGACAGCTTCCCCGAAGGACAGCACCGCACCGAGGCCCAGGCGCTGCTCAAGCAGTTGCTCAACGAGGCCTCGCTGGCCTCCACGGAGCAGGTGCAGCCGATGACCCCGCCGGAGCAGGCCGCGCTGGCTGAACTCCCCCCTTCCCAGCCCGAGCAAGGGGCGCCCGTCGCCCCCGTCACGGTGGCCGCGGTGCCCGAGCCGTTGCCCACCGAGCCGCCCAAGACCGAAGCCCGCCCCGCCAAGCCCGCAGCGGCCACAGGCAAGGTGGTGTTCCGGGTCGTGCCCTGGGGCTATGTCTCCGTGAACCGCGCCCCGGCACGGACCAGCCCGCCGCTGACCCAGATGGAGTTGCCGGAGGGCGAGTACCGCATCGACATCAGCAACCCGGGTGCGGCCTCTACGGTGACCAAGACCATCACGGTCACCAAGGGCGAGTCGGTGACCGTGAACCATCTTTTCGAATGAGCGCGGCGCATGGCTCGACTGATGAACCACCGCTGGCGATGGATGCTGTGCACTGCAGTGCTCGGCCTGCCCTGCCTGGCGCATTCCCAGGCGGCATGCGAGGAGGCCGCGCCGGCCCAAACCGGCTCGGCAGGACGCCCGCAGCTGGCGCAGGGCATTGCGCTGTTCGAGGCGCGCGACCTGGCCCAGGCCGAGCGTGCGCTGCAGGCTGCGCTGTTTGGCGGGCTGGCGGATCCCATGGAGCGGGCCTCCGCCCACAAGTACCTGGCCTACACCTATTGCACGCACAAGGAATGGGCGCGCTGCGAGGCCGCCTTCGACGCCGCGTTCGCCGCCCACCCCGGCTTTGCGCTGCAGGCCTACGAGACCACGGGTACGCCGTGGCGGGACGCCTACAGCCGCGCCCAGGAACGCTGGACCCAGCGCTGCCCTGCCGCCCAACGGCTGCGCGTGGCAACCGCAGCGCCCACGGCCGGCGGCTTTGCACTGAACAGCCGCGTGATCACATCGATCACCGCACTGACATCGGGCTCGGCCCCGGTGCGCTCCGCCGCACTGGCCGCACGGCCTGAGACGCCACGGACAGATCACAACCTGCGCCTGAGGGTCAGCCCCTGGGCCAACGTGCTGATCAACGGCAAGCCGTCCGGCGTCACCCCTCCCGTCGTGCTGCTCAAGCTGGCGCCAGGCTCCCACACGGTGGAACTGCGCAACCCCGGCTTCGAGAGCTATCGGCAGGTGATCCGCATCACCGACGGCCAGTCGGTGACCCTTTCCCATGACTTTGATGCCCGATGACCATGTCCATGCATATCCCTCACTCCCTCCAGCGCCTGACCCTTGCCCTTGCCGTTGCCTTCGGGCTGGCCGCCTGCGAAACCGCACCCAAGCCGGTGGAGCCCGAGCCAGCACCGCCCGTGGTGCAGGCGCCTGTCGAGCCCGTCAAGCCCGTGGACCCGGTGGTGATCAAGGAGCAGGAGCTGGTCGAGGCCATCCAGCTCTACGTGGATGGCCGCTACGAGGATGCCATCACGGCCCTGACGCCCCTGTCCACCGCGCAGGAGCTGCCGATGAGCAGCCAGGTCAAGGCGCTCAAGTACATCGCCTTCAGCCACTGCGTGGAAGGCCGCCGCAAGCCCTGCCGGCAGCACTTCGACATGGCCCTGGCCCTGGACCCCACCTTCCAGCTGACCGAGGCCGAAAAGGGCCATCCCACCTGGGGCCGGGAATTCAACAATGCCCGGGCCGCGCTGCGCAACAAGCGCCCGGCGCCCGCGCGCAAGGCCTCCTGAGGCCTGCCGAGGCCCCCGACGCTTCCTGAAAACTGCCTAGCCTAAGACTCCATGGACAAAATCGAACTCAGGGTCGTGGACCACGATGGCGTTGCGGTCGACCGCCACTGGCATGCCGTATTCGGCATGGCAGGCGGCACGATCGGACGCAGTGGCCAGAACAAGCTCATCATCTCGGATCCGGACGCTTCCGTGGCGCGCGTGCACGCCATGGTCAGGCTCGATTCCGAGGGAGCCTTTGTTGCGAACCTGAGCGAGCGTGATCCCATCTGGGTGGCAGACCAGCCCGTGCGCTCGGGCCAGGAAGTGGCCCTGACACTGGGCGCGCGCATCCGCATCGGCGCCTACACCCTGGCCGCCGTGGCGCCGGGCACCCCTTTCGAGGCACCGGCCTCGCCCGGTGCAGCCGTGCCGGCGCCTGCCAGCGCAGCATTTGCAGCGGCTGTGACGCCCTCAGCACCTTCTGCGCCCTCAGCACCCTCAACGCCATCGGTTCCCTCGCCGGTCACGGCAATCCCGCAGCCACCGATGCAGCAGCCCCTCGCAGTTGACAGCCCGCTGCAGCCGCAAGCAACGGGGCCGGCAGAAGCTGCGCCACTGGCAGACGTTCTGCCTCCAGCCGCCGCCGGCATCGCCGATCCCTGGGAAGGCCTGACGGCGCTGAGCCTGGATGACATCCAGACCCCGCCTGCGCCTTCTGCCGAGAGTGCAATCCCCCCCGAGCAAGCGGCCATGGCGATGCCGCAGCCGGCCAGGCCGCAGCATCGCCCGCTGCTGATTCCCAATGATTTCGACCCCTTTGCACCGCCGCCCGAGCAGGCTCGGCAGCAGGAAGAAGGCTGGGCCGGCCTGCCCTCGCACGGCAAGGGCGAGCTGATTCAGCAGCGCCATGACGGCATGGTCCAAACGCTTCCCCTCAAGGGCCTGAGCACCGAGGCACTGCATGACGCCTCCCATACCGGCCTGCCTTCGTGCTTCGAGGCATCGCAAAAGCTCGATCCGCTCGCGCTGTTCGACCAGGGCGGCCTGCCCGCCGACGCAGCGCCGCTGCAACAGGCATCGGGCCGGGGCTCCGAGCTGGGCCAGGCCTTCAACCTGCCGCGCATGCAGCCGCCTGCGCAGCCTGCTGCACAGGGTGCAGCGGCGCCGGCCCAGCCGGCCGGCCTGGAGCAGTCATTGGCGCCTGCGGCGCAGACACAACAACCTGTACAGGTTCAGGCCGCACCAACTGCCGTACCAGTTGCCGTACCAGCTCCCTTACCTGCCGCTGCACCAGTTGTTGCACCGATGGCCACGGCCCCCGCTGCCGCGACGGCCCCCGAAATCCCCGCCGAGCCCGTCGTGCTCGACGGACTGCTGCCCACCAACGGGCTGGACCTGGACATCTTCCAGTCCGGCGCAGGCCAAGCTGCGCCAGCCATCGTTTCTGCCGCAAGCGCTGCCGCCGCTCCCGCCAACACCAGCTCCAGCTCCAGCGCCCACTTCAACGCAGCCTCCAGCATCCTCGGCCAGGGCGCCGCCGCCATTCCCGTCGGCACCCTGCCCTGCACCGCCGCGCCTGTCGATGCTCCGGTGCAGCCCCAGCCGGCCGCCAACGCCGCCAGCGCCGCCCACGCCGACCTGCAGGCCCTGGCCACGGCCTTCATGGAAGGCGCGGGCCTGAACCCGGCCAAGACCCATTTCGAGGTCACGCCCGAATTCATGCGCACCTTCGGCGAAGCCCTGCGCATTGCCGTGCAGGGCACCATCGACCTGCTGGCGGCGCGCTCCGAGATCAAGCGCGAGTTCCGTGCCGGCGTCACCATCATTGCCACGGGCGCCAACAATCCGCTCAAGTTCCTGCCCAATTCCGAGGGCGTGCTCATGCAGATGGTCCACCAGACCTTCCCGGGCTTCATGAAGCCGCTGCCCGCCATGCAGGACGCCTTCCAGGATCTGCACGTGCACCAGCTGGCCCTGATGGCCGGCATCCGCGCCGCCTATGCCGAGGCCCTGACCCGGTTCGATCCGACCGAGCTGGAGCGCCGCACCGAAACCAACCCCGGCCTGCTGGACAAGCTGCTGACCAATGGCCGCAAGGCTGCGCTGTGGGACGACTACAAGCACAACTTCGACGTGCTGCGCCGCCATGCCGAGGACGATCTGATGGCCTTCTCGGGCCGCACCTTCGTCGAGGCCTACGAAAACGCCGAGCAGTCCGTGAAAGGCCAGCCGTGATCGCCTACCTCGACGGAGACGGCCACCGCTACAGCATCCAGGTGGCCAGCGCATCCCACAGCGGCAGGCGTTCCAGCAACGAAGACGCCATGGGCCTGATGGACCTGGGCGCCGGCGGCCTGTGCTGCACCCTGGCCGATGGGGCTGGCGGGCACGGGCATGGCGAACTTGCCGCCCAGCTCACGGTCCAGGCCGTGCTGGAGGGCTTCCGGGAGAACCCGCTGTTCGCCCCTGCCAGCCTGGCCTCCCTGATTTCCCAGGCGGAGCACCGCGTCAGCGGCCAGCAGTCCACCTCGGCCTCGCGCATGCACATGAGCGCCACCGTGGTGGTGCTGTGCATCGACCCCGGGCAGGGCCGCGCCCTGTGGGCGCACTGGGGCGACTCGCGCCTGTACTGGTTCCGCGCGGGCCGCATGCACCTGCGCACCGAAGACCACAGCCTGGTGCAGCAGCTGCTGCACGCCGGCCTGTACGAAGAGAACGACCCGCGCCGCCTGCCCAACCGCAACGTCCTGGCCGGCGCCATCGGTGCCGAAGGCCAGGTGCCGCCCAGCATCCGCTCCGCCGCCGTGGCCCTGGAGCCCGGCGATGTCTTTTTGCTGTGCTCGGACGGCCTTTGGGAGGGCATGCACGAGTCGGAAATGGAGCAGCTGCTGGCCGCGAGCCAGCGCCCCGACGAATGGATACAGCGCATGGTCGGCCGCGTCGTATCCAGCGGCAATCCGCACCAGGACAACCTCAGCGCGCTGACGGTGTGGATCTGCCCGCGTGACACCAATGACTGATATCGAGACAGGAGAAGCCATGTGGAAATCGCATGCACCGCATGTACCGCAAGCGCGCCGTCAGGCGCTGCAAACGCTGGGCGCCTTGGGCCTGGGCACGGCAATGGCGACCGGCCTGGCCGGCTGCGGCTCCCTCAATCCCCTGAGCCGCGCGCCTGAAGTGGCGCCCACGGCCGTGCCCGCCGCCGTGTTCGAGGTGGTGGCCGACATGGACATCAACCCCGACCGCGAAGGCATCCCCAAGCCCGTGCTGCTGCGCATCTACGAGCTGCGCGCCTCCGCCGCCTTCGACCGCGCCGGCTTCTTCGACCTGCAGGACAAGGACGACGGCCAGCTGGGCAGCGACTTCGTGCGGCGCGAGGAATTCCTGATCGCGCCCGGCCAGCGCCAGGTGATTGAGCGCAAGGGCAACCCCGATGTGCGCGCCTTCGGCCTGTTCGCCGCCTACCGCGATCTGGAGCGCAGCACCTGGCGCGCCTCGGCCGCCGCGCCCAACTCCGTGGAGCTGCGCAGGCGCTGGTGGGGCATGGGCTCCACCGAAAAGCTGCAGCCCGTGCGCTACCAGGTGCACCTGACCCGCGAGGAGGTCACCGTGCGCATCCAACCCGCATCCCAATAAACGCACATCTATCCACCATGGTCTGGCAACGCAAAGTCATCTGGGCCGAAGGCATGTTCCTTCGGCCCCAGCACTTCCAGCAGCAGGAGCGCTTCCTGTTCCGGCAACTGCAGTCGCGCAGCCTGCCGGGACAGCCCTTTTTCTGGGGCTTCTCGGAACTGGAGCTGGACACCGATCTGCTGCGCCTGGGCAAGCTGGGCATACGCTCGGCACACGGCGTGCTGCCCGACGGCACGCCGTTCCAGCTGCCGGGCGACGACGAGGCGCCCACCCCGCTGGACATCGGCAAGGACCTCAAGGACGTGGTGGTGCACCTGGCCCTGCCGCTGCGCCGCCTGTCGGGCAGCGAGGTCACCTTTGGCGAAGGCACGCAAAGCCCCGCGCGCTATCTCAGTGACGTGACCGAAGTGGCGGACAGCAACGACGTCGGCGCCCAGCCCGCCGAGGTGCAGCTGGGCCGGCTGCGCCTGAGCCTGCGCCCCGCCCACGAGCTGACCGAAGGCTGGGTCAGCCTGCCCGTGGCCCATGTGGTCGAGCGCCAGGCCAGCGGAGGCGTGCTGCTGGAGCCCGGCTTCATTCCCACCGTGGTCAACAACGGGCCCAGCTCGGTGCTCAACACCTTCTGCAAGGAAATCCACGGCCTGCTGCGCCAGCGCGGCGAGGTTCTGGCCCAGCGCATGATCCAGCCCGAGCGCGGCGGCATCGGCGAGGTCGGCGACTTCCTGCTGCTGCAGCTCATCAACCACTGGACGGGCGCCGCCCAGCACTGGGTGCGCACCGGCAGCATCCATCCCGAGCGCCTGTTCGAGGAACTGCTGCGTCTGGCCGCCGAGCTGACCACCTTCGACCACGAGCGCCGCCGCCCCGAGGTGCTGCCCGCCTACGACCACGACGACCTGCGGCGCAGCTTTCCGCCACTGATGCTGGAGCTGCGGCGCAGCCTGTCCTCGGTGCTGGAGCAAAACGCCATCCAGATCCCGCTGCACGACCGCCAGTACGGCGTGCGCGTGGCGCTGATCCCGTCCACCGAGCTGCTGACCACCTGCGACTTCGTGCTGGCCGCCCATGCCCAGACCACGCCGGAATTCCTGCGCACCCACTTCCCCACCCAGACCAAGCTGGGCCCGGTGGAGCGCATACGCGACCTGGTGAACCTGCACCTGCCCGGCGTCACGCTGCGGCCGCTGCCCATCGCCCCGCGCGAGATCCCCTACCACGCGGGCTACAACTATTTCGAGGTGGACACCACGCACGACCTGTGGAACCAGCTGCAAAGCTCCGGCGGCCTTGCCATGCACGTCTCCGGTGAATTCCCCGACCTGCAGCTGGAGTTCTGGGCCATCCGCCGCTGACGGCGCGACGCATCTTCCGACATGAACAGTTCCAACATCAGCCACCAAATGCCCTGGGGGAGAGACGGCGACGCGGGCCGAGCCGAAGGCGCAGCCAGCGGCGCAACCGCGCCTGCCGGCCAGGAGCCGCTGCGCTCCAACCTGCCCGACGTGGTCAGCGGCGGCAACCCGCTGGTGGCCGCCGCCAACCAGCTGCTGAACCTCATCCCCCAGATCCGCGCCATGGTCACCAACGAAGACCCGCGCGCGCTGCAGCAGCTGCTGCTCGAACACATACGCGAGTTCGAGCAGCGTGCCGGCGCCAGCGGCGTGCCCATGGAAACCATCATCGGCGCACGCTACTGCATCTGCACCGTGCTCGACGAAACCGCCGCCCAGACGCCCTGGGGAAGCGCAGGTATCTGGCCTCACTACAGCCTGCTCGTGGCCCTGCACAACGAAACCTGGGGCGGCGAGAAGTTCTTCCAGCTGCTGGCCCGGCTGGTGCAGACGCCGCACCAGCACATCGACCTCATCGAGCTGCTGTACTACTGCGTGATGCTGGGCTTCGAAGGCCGCTACCGCGTGATCGACAACGGCCGCGCCCAGCTGGAGACGCTCAAGGCGCGCCTGCTGCAGCTCATCGAATCGACGCGCGGCGACCGCAGCAGCCTGCTGTCCGTGCACTGGCGCGGCGTGCAGCGCCTGGCCTCGCCGCCCTGGGCCATGGTGCCGCTGTGGGTGGCGGCAGCCATCACGCTGCTGCTGGCGTTCTTCATCTACCTGTGGTTCAGCTACCGGCTGTCCAACAGCTCGGATGATCTGTTCGCCACCATCAACGAGATCCGGTTCCCGCGCACCTCGGCGGCTGCCACCGTGGCCACCATCAAGCCGCGGCTGCGCCAGTTCCTGGAGCCCGAAATCCGCGAAGGCCTGGTCAGCGTGCGCGACGAAGCCGACCGCAGCACCGTCATCCTGCGCGGCGACGGCCTGTTCGACCCGGCTGCCACCGTCGTCAAGCCCCGCTACGTGCAGGTCATCCACCGCGTGGCCGCGGCGCTGGACGAAGTGCCGGGCAAGGTCATCGTTAATGGCTACACCGACAACCTGCCCATCCGCACGGCACGCTTCCCCTCCAACTGGAACCTGTCGCAGGAGCGCGCCCAGGCCGTGTCCCAGATGCTGGGCGGCTCGCTGCGCGACCGCCAGCGCCTGCATGCCGAGGGCCGTGCCGACAGCGACCCCGTCGCCCCCAACAACACGGCCGAAGGCCGGGCGCTGAACCGGCGGGTGGAAATCGTCCTGCTGGTCGCGCCCCAGCAGCGTGACCAGCAACTGCAGGCCCTGCCTGCCGCACCCGAGACCAGGAACTGACCCCCATGATCCGTCGCATCGCCTCATGGCTGTTCAACCGCTACATGCTGGAGCTTCTGGGCCTGGTGGCCCTGAGCCTGCTCATCTGGTTCGTCGGCCCCCTCGTCTTCATCCAGCCCTACCAGCCACTGGGCAGCCCCACCGTGCGCTGGTGGTTGATCGCCGGCCTGTTCATCCTCTGGTTCCTGCGCCTGCTGCTGAAATGGTGGCGCGCACAGCGCATGAACGAGCACCTCATGACCGGCCTGTCCCGCCTGACCTCGCCGCGCGAGGCGGACGGCACGCCCGCTGCCGGCTCCGAGGAAGTGGCCGAGCTGGAGTCCCGCTTCAAGGAAGCCCTGGACACGCTGAGCAAGACCCGCTTCGGCCAGACCGAAGGCGGCCTGTTCGGGCGCTGGAACAAGCGCTACATCTACCAGCTGCCCTGGTACCTGATCATCGGCTCGCCGGGTTCGGGCAAGACCACGGCCCTGATCAACTCGGGGCTGGACTTCCCGCTGGCGGCCCAGTTCGGCAAGCGCGCCATCCCCGGCATGGGCGGCACGCGCAACTGCGACTGGTGGTTCACCGACCAGGCCGTGCTGCTGGACACGGCCGGCCGCTACACCACCCAGGAAAGCGATGCGGAGCAGGACAAGGCTGCCTGGAAGGGCTTCATGCAGCTGCTCAGGCGCTTTCGCGGACGCCAGCCGGTCAACGGCGTCATCGTCACGCTCAGCGTGCAGGAGCTGCTCAGCAGCAGCGATACCGAGCGTGCCCAGCTGGCCCAGCTGATCGGCCTGCGCCTGAGCGAGCTGTGCGAGGAGCTGACCATCCGCTTCCCCGTCTACGTGCTGGTCACCAAGAGCGACCTGCTGGCGGGCTTCAACGAGTTCTTCGGCGCCATGAGCCGCGAGGAGCGCGCCCAGGTCTGGGGCTTCACCTATCCCTATGACGAAAAAACCCAACGCTCGCCCGCCAGCGACCCGCAGGCCGCCAGCGCCCTGTACATGGAGGAGTTCGACGCACTGGT
This sequence comes from Delftia sp. WSY_10, assembly GCF_043104705.1. Classification (NCBI taxonomy): domain Bacteria; kingdom Pseudomonadati; phylum Pseudomonadota; class Betaproteobacteria; order Burkholderiales; family Comamonadaceae; genus Delftia; species Delftia sp. WSY_10. The sequence continues at coordinate 45,416 of NZ_JBICKY010000058.1, forward strand.
CGCCCAGATCAACCGCCTGCTGCCCCAGCGGCTGATGACCGAGCCCGACCTTGCGCGCCGCAGCCTGCTCTACGCACTGCCCCAGCAGTTTGCCGGCCTCAAGGACGTGGTGCGCGACACGCTGGATGCGGCGTTCTCCGCCTCGCGCTTCAAGGAAAAGCCGCTGCTGCGCGGCGTTTACTTCACCAGCGGCACGCAGGAGGGCATGCCCTTCGACCGCGTGATGTCGGCCCTGTCGCGCCGCTTTGCGCTGCGTGGCCGCCTTCCGGCCGATGCCGTGCCGCAGCAGGGCCGCAGCTACTTCCTGGAGTCGCTGTTCAAGGACGTGATGTTCAACGAGTCCGGCCTGACCGGGCGCAACGCCAAGAAAGAGCGCCAACTGCGCCTGATGCAGGCCGCCGGCCTGTGCGCCCTGCTGCTGGCCCTGGGCGGCGCGGCCCTGGCCTGGACGCTGAGCTACGAGAACAACCAGCGCTACCTGAACGAAGTGGCCGACAACGCCGGCACGCTGCGCCAGGCCGTGGAGGAATCCAAGGCCACCGATCCCGACAACGTGGTCGCCCTGGTGCCCATGCTCAACCACGCGGCGCGCGTGGCGCAGAGCAGCCGCTTCGAGGAATCGGCCCCGCTGGGCTGGCGCTGGGGCCTGCTGCAGGTGCCCAAGGTGCAGACGGCCGCCCACGCCACCTACCTGCGCCTGCTGGAAGACGCCTGGCTGCCGCGCCTGAGCAGCCATGTCGCGCGCTCGCTGCGCCAGGTCAGCACCGGCAGCCCCGAGGCCAGCTACGAAACGCTCAAGGCCTATCTCATGCTCTACGAGCCCGACCACTTCGACGCCACCTTCGTCAAGGCCTGGCTGCGCAGCGATTGGGAAAACACCCTGCCCCAGCATCTGGTGCAGGCCGGCCTGGTGGACCAGCTGTCCGAGCACCTGGACCGCCTCATCGACGGCCGCGTGGTGGTTTCTGCCCAACCCATTGACGCCAACCTGGTCGCCGAAGTGCGCCAGCGCCTGGCCCAGATGTCGCCCGCCCAGCGCGCCTACAGCCGCCTCAAGCAGCTGCTGAACACCGGCGACAAGCTGCCGCCCGACTTCAGCGTGGTGCGTGCCAGCGGGCCCGAGGCGCCCCAGGTCTTTGCGCGTGCCAGCGGCAAGCCGCTCACCCAGGGCATCAGCGGCCTGTTCACCTATGACGGCTACCACGGCCTCTTCCTGCACGAGCTGCCCAAGGTCACCACCTTGCTGGCCAAGGAGGAAACCTGGGTGCTGGGCCAGGCCGAAGGCCGGCGCAGCGTGGCCCAGGAAGTGCTGACGGGCCAGCTGGCCAACGAGGTCAAGCGCCTGTACCTGATGGAGTACGCGCGCCTGTGGGAAACCTTCCTGGCCGACATCCGCCCCATACGCACGGCCTCGCTGGAGCAGGCCGGCGAGCAGGCCCGCCTGTACTCGTCCGCCAACTCCAGCCTGGAGCAGTTCATCCGCGCCGTGGCCCGCGAGACCACGCTGGCCCGCCGCCCGGACCAGCAGGAAGGCGGCAGCTCGGGCAGCACCAGCAGCTGGCTGGGCGAGAAACTGCAGCGCATCCGCGAGGAACAGCACCAGCTCAGCCGCCTGACCGGCAAGCCGCTGAACGTGGGCGGCATGCTGGCCACCGGCACGCTGGAGGCCGACATCGTGGACTTCCGCTTCCGCGAATACCGGCGCCTTGCCACCAGCAACGGCTCGGGCCCGGCGCCCATCACCGCCAGCCTGCAGGTGCTCAACGAGGCGGCGGCCGTCATCGCCTCAGCGCGCCAGCAGGTGATCCAGGGCGGCGGCGTGCCTCCCTCGCTGAGCGGCACGTTGGAGAAGGTGCGCTCGGAAGCCAAGCGCGTGCCGCCTCCGCTCAACAGCATGTACGAGGCCCTGGCCACGTCCACCTCGTCCTTCGTGGGAAGCAGCGTGCGCAGCACGCTGGGCGGCAACCTCAACGCCACCATCGGCGACTTCTGCCGCCGTGCCATCCTGGGCCGCTACCCCTTCACGCGCAGCGCCACGCGCGACGTGACCACGGACGACTTCGCCCGCCTGTTCGCCACCGGCGGCACCATGGACGAGTTCTTCCGCACCCAGCTGCAGACCATGGTGGATATCTCCACCGTGCCCTGGACCTTCAAGCAGGGTGTGGACGGGACGCCGGTGGGGGGCTCTGCCTCGCTGGCCGCCTTCCAGCGCGCGGCCTCCATCCGCGACGTGTTCTTCCGCGCAGGCGGCAACACGCCCGGCATCCGGCTGGAGATCAAGCCGCTGGACATGGACGCCTCCATCTCCCAGATGGTGCTGGACGTGGACGGCGAAATCGTGCGCTACCAGCACGGCCCGCAAATCCCCAAGGCCGTCTCCTGGCCCGGCACGCGCGGCACCGGCCAGGCCCGGCTGCAGATCACGGCCGCCGGCGCCCAGAACACCGGCATCGTGACCGAAGGCCCCTGGGCGCTGCACCGCCTGTTCGACCGTGCCCAGATCCTGCCGGGCAACTCGCCCGAGCGTTTCACGGCCATCTTCACCATCGACGGACGCAAGCTGCGCATGGAAGTCACCACCAGCAGCGTTCTCAACCCATTCCGGCTCAAGGCCATGGAGGAATTCGAATGTCCGGACCGGCTGTGAACGCCATGACTGTCCAGCGGCCCTGCGCCGCCTGGTGGGGCAAGCTGCCCAGCCAGGGCGATTTCGTGGGCCGACGCATGCCCCACGCACTGACCATGCGCTGGGACGAATGGCTGCGCAACGGCATGGACCAGTTGCGCAGCGATGCGGCCGACGGCTGGTCCACGCGCTTCGTGCACTCGCCGCTGTGGTTCTTCCTGTGCCCTGCCTCCATCCTGGGCCAGTCCATGGTGGGCGTGATCGGCCCCAGCTCCGACCGCATCGGCCGGCTCTTTCCGCTGGCCATCATGGCCACGGTGGACGGCAGCTCCGGCATACCGGCGTCGGACCAGGACATCGAACGCTTTCTGAGCGGCGCACGCGATGCGCTCATCGACGCGCGGCGCCTGCCTCTGTCGGCCCAGCAGCTCGACGAGCGGCTGGCCACCCTGCAATGGCCGTTCCAGCAGGAGCGCAGCGCGCCGGACAGCACCTCCATCCACAGCCTGCTGGCCGACCTCGACATGGGCGCCTCGCAGGGCAACGCCGCGCGCCTGCCCCGCATGGACTGGCGCGCCTGCATGCGCCCCGGTTCCACCACCTCCGTCTGGTGGATCTCGGCCACGCCGCGCCACGCCCCTGACGAAGTGGTCCAGCACGAAGTGCTGCACCGCCGCCTGTTCACCCGGCTGTTCAAGGGCGCCTGAACCCGCACAGAGCGCACGGCCCCTGCACACCAAACCCCAAGCCACATCGAATCCCGCCCATGGCCAATATCCAGGACCTGCTGACCGAGACATCCGCCGAGCCCCCCTGCGGCCCGGACCTCACCTATGACAACGACTTCCAGTCCATGGAAAGCGCTGCGCAGGGCAAGGTCGAACAGCAGTTCGGCGACACCGTCATCCCCGCCGAACCACCGGACTGGCGCGACGTGGAGCGCCAGGCCTCGGCCCTGATGCAGCGCACCAAGGACCTGCGCGTGGCCGTGCTGCTGTGCCGTGCCTGGACCATCCTGCACGGCCTGCCCGGCACGCTGCAGGGCCTGCAGCTGTGCGCCGCCCTGCTGGAGCGCCACTGGGAGCATGTCCACCCCCTGCCCGAGGACGGCGACGACTACTTCATGCGCATGAACGCCCTGGGCACCCTGTCGGACGTGACGGGCTTTGTGCGCGACCTGCGCAACGCCGACTTCCTGCGCGGAGCCCTGGGCCAGATCAGCGTGCGCGACGCCGAACTGATGGCCAGGGGCAACGTGCCCGAGGACCTGCCGCACCTGACCGCCGACGAATTGCGCATGGCCTCGGCCCGCACGCATGCCGAGGGCCACGAGACCCTGCTGGCCGTCACCCCCGCGCTGCAGGAACTCGACCGGATCCGCGCCTGCTGCGAACAGCACCTGCCCAGCCACCAGCAGCCCGAGCTCGACGGCCTGCGCCAGCTGCTGCTGGCCCTCGGTCAATGGCTGCCCCAGTCCACAGGCGACGCCGACACGGCCGCTGAAACCGATCCGGCCGCACAGGCCGGCACCGGGGACGGCCTGGCATCCCAGCCCGCGCCCGGCACCCCCCACACCCCGGCACGCAACCGCGAACAGGCGATTGCCCAGTTGCTGGAAATCGCCGCCTTCGTGGAGCGCACCGAGCCCTCCAACCCCGCCCCCCTGCTCATCCGCCGCGCCGCCCGCTTCATGCGCATGGGCTTCATGGACATCCTGCGCGAACTGTCGCCCGACAGCCTGGCCCAGGTGGAAGTGATCACGGGCGCCCACCTGCAGGAGCAGCAGACATGAAGGCCAAATGCTGTTTCATGGCCCTGGGCGTGGGTCTCTCGACGCCAGCCTTCGCAGATGCCGGTGCACTGCATGCAAACGCCATCGAGCGCATCACGATCCGCGGCGGCACCGCCAAAAGCGAAGACCCCCGCATCCATTGCGACTCACTGCGCATTGACGAAAAGCGTGTGCGCTATTTCCTGCGCCACGCCAGGCCCAGCAGCCAGTTCAATTACGCGCGTGCCTATGAAACCGGTAGTTGCAGCGCCAGTGCCGTCGTGCGCTTCAAGGGTGGCCGCGAATTCCGGCTGGCCATCGATGACGGCACCGGCTGGGGAACCACAGAGAGCAAACGCTCTGTGTCCTACCTCTATTGCGAAGCCTGCACTGATCTGCTGGAGCCGGACTTCGACTTCAAGGAGCCAGCGTCCCCATGACATCTGCGCCTTTCCACGGCTTTGACCGTTTCCAAACGGCCTCTTGCGCCCTCAGCCCTTCGGTCCGCCGCAAGGCGGGACTCCAGGCTTTTTACTTCTGCGACCTATTTTTTTCTTGAAAGGAACACCCGCATGTCGCTCACCAAAACCGGCAAGAGTGGTCAGAAATTCATCGCGCGCAACCGTGCGCCGCGCGTGCAGATCGAGTACGACGTCGAGATCTACGGTTCGGAAAAGAAGGTGCAGATCCCCTTCGTGATGGGCGTGCTGGCCGATCTGTCGGGCAAGCCCGTCGATCCGCTGCCCGAGATCGCCGACCGCAAGTTCCTGGAAATCGACATCGACAACTTCGATGCGCGCATGAAGTCCATCAAGCCCCGCGTCGCCTTCCAGGTGGACAACACGCTGACGGGCGAGGGCAAGCTCAACATCGACCTGAGCTTCGAGAGCATGGAGGACTTCTCCCCCGCCGCCATCGCGCGGCGCGTGGGCGCGCTCAACTCGCTGCTGGAGGCACGCACCCAGCTGCACAACCTGCTGTCCTACATGGACGGCAAGCAGGGCGCCGAGGAGCTGATCGGCAAGGTGCTCAAGGACCCTGCGCTGCTCAAGTCGCTGGCCGCCGCGCCCAACATCACTGCCCCGCAGGCCTCGGGCCCTGCATCCGAGGCTTGAGGCAGCACATCAGGAAGGCAAGCACGTCATGAATACCGCAACCCAACTCGAACAATCGACCCAGGCGCTGGCCGGCAGCGAATTCGGCAGCCTGCTGCAAAAGGAATTCAAGCCCAAGACCGACCAGGCCCGCGAAGCCGTGGAAGCGGCCGTGCAGACGCTGGCCCAGCAGGCCCTGGGCTCGGCGATCACGCTGTCCAACGATGCCTACCAGACGGTGCAGGCCATCATTGCCGAGATCGACCGCAAGCTGTCCGAGCAGATCAACCGCATCATCCACCACGACGACTACCAGAAGCTCGAAGGCGCCTGGCGCGGTCTGCACCACCTGGTGACCAACACCGAGGTGGACGAGATGCTCAAGATCCGCGTCATGAACATCTCCAAGAAGGAGCTGCACCGCAACATGCGCCGCTTCAAGGGCGTGGGCTGGGACCAGAGCCCCGTCTTCAAGAAGGTGTACGAAGAGGAGTACGGCCAGTTCGGCGGCGAGCCCTTCGGCTGCCTGGTGGGCGACTACCACTTCGACCACAGCCCGCCGGACGTGGAGCTGCTCGGTGAAATGGCCAAGGTGGCCGCCGCGGCCCACTGCCCCTTCATCTCGGGCGCGGCGCCCGCCATCATGCAGATGGAATCCTGGCAGGAGCTGGCCAACCCGCGCGACCTGACCAAGATCTTCACCAACACCGAGTACGCCGCCTGGCGCAGCCTGCGCGAGTCCGACGACGCCAAGTACATCGGCCTGGCCATGCCCCGCTTCCTGGCACGCCTGCCCTACGGCGCGCGCACCAACCCGGTCGATGAATTCGATTTCGAGGAAGAAACCGACAGCGGCGACCACGGCAAGTACTGCTGGGCCAACTCGGCCTACGCCATGGCGGTCAACATCAACCGCTCGTTCAAGTACTACGGCTGGTGCACCTCCATCCGCGGCGTGGAATCGGGCGGCGCAGTGGACAACCTGCCGGCCCACACCTTCCCCACCGACGATGGCGGCGTGGACATGAAGTGCCCCACGGAAATCGCCATCAGCGACCGCCGCGAGGCCGAGCTCGCCAAGAACGGCTTCATGCCCCTGGTGCACCGCAAGAACTCGGACGTGGCCGCCTTCATCGGCGCCCAGTCGCTGGCCAAGCCCGCCGAGTACTACGACTCCGACGCCACGGCCAATGCCAACCTGTCGGCGCGCCTGCCCTACATGTTCGCCTGCTGCCGCTTCGCGCACTACCTCAAGTGCATCGTGCGCGACAAGATCGGCTCCTTCCGCGAGCGCACCGACATGGAGCGCTGGCTCAACGACTGGATCATGAACTACGTGGACGGCGACCCGGCCAACTCCTCGCAGGAAACCAAGGCCCGCAAGCCCCTGGCCGCCGCCGAGGTGCAGGTGCAGGAAGTCGAGGGCAACCCCGGCTACTACACCTCCAAGTTCTTCCTGCGCCCCCACTACCAGCTGGAAGGCCTGACGGTGTCGCTGCGCCTGGTGTCCAAGCTGCCTTCGGTCAAGCAGGGCGCGAAGTAAGACGATGTCGCCGGCCGGCTGCGGCGGGTCGGCGGCAGCGGTACCTGATTACAGGAAAGATGCATTTTGTTGTACGCCAGAAGCCATTCCATGCCCTAAGAAAATCATGAAAAGATTGCTGAAATATTTGGTCTGGGCATTTTTTGCGGTGATTGCCGTGAGTCTGGCATTGTGGGTTCCATATGGTCTGACCCCAAAAATGATTGGAACATCCATTAGTCCGCGGCAAGTCTATCGACTGGAGTACTACGATGCATCTCCTTTGCAACGACTTTTCCACATGGATATGAAACTACCTGGATTCGTTCGACTGTATCGAATCAATCCTGAGACATTGATGGAAGAGAGCAAAGTGGTTGATCTATGGATCAACGGACAGTTATATTGGTACCTCAATCCTCCCATCAGTACCATTCAGGTTGGCAGAGATGTGGTTTTTGAAGGTATTCCACCTGAATGCACGGACTGTCCTCCATTGACCGAAAAACAAATAATTCCTTGAAACTGCCATCTTTCGCAAAAATAGCAAACCTAACCTGAGATATTTTATATTTCTCAAAAATTAAAGGGATAACATGGGGAGCATTCTTTCGATAGATACCGAATCATTTCAGCGTGACTTACAAAGTCACTTGGAATCATTGAACGCACCAAAATACCAGACTCCGGTATTCAAAATTCGGGATATACCGGCCGTGATGCGTACACGCATGGGGTGGCCTGTGGCAGCAAAACTAATGGAACGATGGTTCAATGGGGCGGCCTACAAAATGCCGACATTGGCAAAGAGAAGCCTGGATCCCTATCGCCTGAGTCAATTGCCATCAGTTCATCTGGATGAAACCAGTGTCACCATGAAATGGGCATTAGGATTCGAGCGAGTAAAAAATGCCCAAGAAACTTTAAAGAACAAATGGAACAGCCATGCCGGGATTGAGCAGCTGAAACGTCGAATTAAAAACCAGGAAACTGCACATTCAGGACAAAATATTTGGCGCTTTGGCAACCTGAACAATCCCGCAAAAATCCTCGAAGACACCTGCCAGGTGAATTTCCTGGTATTTGGCAAGATGCTGGATCCCATGGACGATTTCTACGGTGCCATGGGCGAGTCTCAACTCAACCTGGCTGTATCTGGCTTGGTCACCACAGAGGAGCCGGGCAAGATGTCCGTGGAAATTGATGAACTTGGGTTCTACCTTCGTGATTGCTATGACTTCAATGACAGTGACTCATTAGTTTCGCAGCCTCTGGGCTGCTGGGGTTTCCAGGGTGTGGATTGCTGGGGTGGCGCACGTCCTGGCGTCAACATAGGCCAGGAGACGGCAAACGTACCTCCAGACGAGGCGCAAAGGCGCAAATACATAGTACAGAACAAGCATTTCCTGGAATGGAGGGATAAGAACGGCCATGGTGGGGACTTCATGGTTCTTTCGGATGTGCACCGCATGCGCCTGCCGGTTCCTCTGAAATTTTCATGGTGAAACGCGTGTCACCAACAAGGCTTTTCAGCAATATCTCCAAATCAAGAATCAAGAGAAATCAAAAGGATATTTTCATATGCCCTGGAATGTAGACAACGCCGTCGCCACCCTGCAGACCAATGCCCGCGCCAGTTCCGCCGGCTACTGCGCGCGCTATGTGCGCGATGCGATCGGCGCTGGCGGCATCGCACTGCAGCGCACGCGCGATGCCAAGGACTACGGCACCAGCCTGGTGGCCGCCGGCTTCACACGCTACGACGCCATGCCCGAAGGTGGCTACAAGAAAGGCGATGTGGCGGTGATGCAGGGCTTCACCTCATCGCCGGCCGGCCACATGCAGATGTTCGACGGAAGCGTCTGGATCTCGGACTTCAAGCAGAACGGCTTCTGGGCAGGCCCCGGCTACCGCACCCACAAGCCCGCTTTCAAGATCTACCGCCATCCCTGATGCGCCTGATGCGCCCATTGAGCCACGCCATGAACGCCTGTTCCAAAACCTTCTTCACCCTGCTGCTGGCCGGCACGGCCTGCGCCACGGTGCAGGCCGGCCCCGCCACGACAACGACGGCAGCAACGGCAGCGGACATCACCACCCTGTTCACCGACGCCCTGCATTGCCGCATCGAGTTTCCCGATGGCCGCGACGAAGCGCTGGCCCAGCGCCTGCGCGCGCAGGGCGTGACCGTGGTGGACCGCGCGCCGGGCGAAAGCCTGGACCTGCTCTACCTGTTTGCCACGCCGCTGGAGATCGATGGCACGCAGGTGTCCTCCATCACCGTGCGCGGCGGCAGCGGCAGCATTGTCGCGGCGCGCGCCACGGGCAGCCTGCAGGCCCTGGTCCAGCGCACCAAGGCCCGGCCGCAGGCGCGCAGCAGCTGGGATCTTGAAGGCTTTGGCGAGCTGCCCGCCCAGTACGCACGCGCCATGCCGCTCAGAAAGGGCCTGGACGAGACGCCACCGCGCATCGTCATCGGCCATGTGGCCGGCGAGGCGCCCGACGCCGTGCGCTGGGGCTGCCGCTCCTACGACGACTGACCGGGGCGCAGCCGCACCCCGCCCCTCTCTTTTTCCTGCGTTTTCACCATGCCCCTGCCCAGCTTCACCTCACAGCTTTCCCTGGACGAGCAACTCAAGGCCCTGAAGGACCAGATCCGCCAGGCACCGGCCTCGGCGCCCCTGCGCGTCTACTACTTCCAGCTGCTGTGCGTGCTGGGCGAATGGCAAAAGGCGCTGGAGCAGCTGCAGCTGTGCGCGCAGCTCGACCCTTCGTGCGAGCCCATGGCGCGCGCCTACCGCGAGGCCATCCGCTGCGAGGTGCTGCGCGCCGAGGTCTTCGCCGGCAAGAAAAAGCCCTTTCTCATGGGCGAGCCCGCGCAATGGCTGGCCTGCCTGATCGACGCCCTGGCCCATGAAGGAGCGGCCGCCCAGGACCTGCGCGCCCGCGCCCTGGACGAGGCGCCCGCCACGGCCGGCCACATGGGCGAGCACCGCTTCGAATGGCTGGCCGACAGCGATACCCGCCTGGGACCCGTGTGCGAGCTGCTGGCCCACGGCAGCTACTACTGGCTGCCCTTCGACGCCATTGCACAGATCGGCTTCGAGCCCGTGCAGGACCTGCGCGACCTGATCTGGCTGCCCTGCGAGGTCACGCTGCGCGAGGGCGGCGCGCTGCAGGGCTTCATGCCCGCGCGCTATCCGCTGGCGCCCGGCGATGACGACGCCGTCCGCATGTCGCGCCGCACGCAGTGGAGCCCGCTGGACTCAGGCTCCTCCGAGCCTGACGAATCCTCGGGCCACGTGGCCGGCCACGGCCAGCGCACCTGGGTCACCGACTCCGAGGACTTTCCCATGCTGCAGGTGCGCCAGCTGGCGCTGGACACCGCCACGCGATGACGGAGCAAGCCATGCACGGAACAGTCGCCCCCGCGTCCCCGCAAGCCCTGCGCTGCCCGTTCTTGCTGCTGGCTGCCTTGCTGTGTCTGGGCCCGTGGCCTGCATCGGCCTCCAGCCACGGCCCGGCCAATGCCCTGCGCTGCGGCTGGTTCGACAACCCCACGCCCGCCAATGCCTCGTTGACCGATCGCGATACCGAATGGACCGTTGGCGTGCAGGGCGGCCATCAGGTCCAGGGTGACTGGCCCCGCTTTGCAAACCGTGACTGGGTGCGTACCGGCCATGGCAGCCACGGCTATGGCTGCGCCTGCATGAAGGTGTCCACCGATGACAAGGAGCAGATCGTTCAGATCTTCTCTGCCCGTTCGCGCCCTCTTTCCGCCTGCCGCCAAGACCCGGCGTTGAAGGCGAAGGAGCCCGTGACCCCCCTGGCGGCTGCCCGGCCGGCCGGTTCCTGAAGAAACAAGCCATGCGCCCCAGTCCCCTCAACCCCATGCCCACGCTGCGCACGCGCCAGAACCAGGCGACCGCAGCCAAGGACCGGCTGCAGCCCGCCCTGCTGGACCGGCTGACCGACCATGAGCCCCATCTGCGCACCGAGCGGCCCGATGCGGTCTTCGTGAACGAATCCCGCCTGCGCGAGGCCCTGCTGCGCGACCTGGGCTGGCTGCTCAATGCGCGTGATGCCTGGGACCACGTGGAGATGGAGGGGCTGGAGCATGTGCAGCGTTCGGTCATCAACTACGGCATGCCGCCGCTGGCCGGCCAGCTGCTGTCCGAGCTGGACTGGAGCCATGTGGAGCGCAGCATCCGCGAAAGCATCCTGGCCTTCGAGCCGCGCATCCTGCCCAAGACGCTGGCCGTGACGCTGCTGGCCTCCACCGAGCAGCTCAACCACCACAACACGCTGCAGTTCGAGATCCGCTGCCAGTTCTGGTCCATGCCCTATCCGCTGGAGCTGCTGCTCAAGACCAGCCTGGACCTGGAGACGGGCCAGGTCTCGCTGCAAAACCTCAGGGCCTGAGCCCGGACGCCGCCACACACACCATGAATCCCCGCCTCGTCGAGTACTACAACCGCGAACTGGCCTATCTGCGCGAGCTGGGCGCCGAGTTCGCTGCCGCCTTTCCCAAGGTCGCGGGCCGTCTGTCGCTGCACGACACCGATGTGGCCGACCCCTATGTGGAGCGCCTGCTGGAGGGCTTCAGCTTTCTGAGCGCACGCATCCAGCTGAAGATGGACGCGGAGTTCCCGCGCCTGTCCCAGCGCATGCTGGAAATGGTCTGCCCCCATTACCTGGCGCCCACGCCATCCATGGTGGTGGTCCAGCTCAAGCCCAGTGCCAAGGAAGGCAACCTGGTCGATGGATTCACCCTGCCCTCGGGCAGCGTGCTGCGCACCCACAAGGTGCAGGAAGAGCAGACCATCTGCGATTTCCGCACCGGCGGGCCGCTGACGCTGTGGCCGCTGGAGATACGCCAGGCCCGCCTGGGCGGCCCGGCGCTGGACCTGCCCCATGCGCTGGTGCCCCAGCTGGGCGAGGCCGGCGGCCACCTGCGGCTGCAGCTGGCCACGCTGGATGCCTCGCAGTGCATGCAGGTGGCGCTGGACCAGCTGTGGGTGTACATCCATGCGGGCGACGTCGTCGCTTCCCATCTGCAGGAGCTCATCCACACGCAGACGCTGGCCATCGTGGTCCACCACCCGCAGGACCCGCGCCAGGTCTGGGACGTGCTCCCGCCCGATGCGCTGCGCGCCGAGGGCCATGACAGCGAACAGGCCCTGATTCCCTATTCGCACCGCGCCTTCCAGGGCCACCGGCTGCTGCACGAGTACTTCGCGTTTCCCGCGCGGCAGCGGTTCTTCTCGATCAACGGCCTGTCGCGCAGCATGCGCCGCATTGCCCACGACGGCGTGGGCATCACGCTGCTGCTGCGCCGCGCCGCGCCCACGCTGGAGCCGCAGATCGACGCGGCCAAGCTGCTGATGCACTGCATTCCGGCCATCAACCTGTTCGAGTACACGGCGGACCGCCTGCACGTGGCCTCCAACGTGCACGAATACCACGTCGTTGCCGACCGCATGCGGCCGCTGGACTTCGAGGTCTACGGCGTGCAGGCCGTCACCGGGCACCACGAAGGCAAGACGCAGGACCGTGAATTTGCGCCGCTGTACGCATCCACTCACGGCCTGCACTCCACCGAGCAGGCCTACTTCACCACGCGGCGCGAGCCCCGGCTGTTTTCCGAACGCAGCCTGCGCAGCGGCCCGCGCACGCAGTACCTGGGCTCGGAAGTCTTCATCTCGCTGGTGGACCAGCGCGAGGCGCCGTTCTCCGACGAGCTCAAGCAGCTGTCCATGCATACCCTGTGCACCAACCGCGACCTGCCCCTGCTCATGCGCGTCAACCAGCCGGGCGGCGACTTTGCCCTTCAGGAGTCGGCACCGGTGGACTGGGCCCGCGTCATCGCCGGCCCCAGCGCCCCGATACCGGCCGTGGCCGATGGCGGCCTCACCTGGCGGCTGATCTCCCACCTGAGCCTGAACTACCTGGCCATGACCGACCTGTCCGACGAGGAAGGCGCCGCCACGCTGCAGGAGCTGCTGCGCCTGTACCTGGACCTGGGCAACCACCAGCTGGCCGGACAGATCGCCGCCATCCAGGGCATGCGCATCGAACCCATCACGCGCCGCCTGCCCCAGCACCGCCAGCTCGTCTACGGGCGCGGCGTGGGCGTGCACCTGAGCGTGGACGAGCCGGCCATGGCCGGTGTCAGCCCCTGGCCCCTGGCCAACATGCTGGAGCGGTTCTTTGCCCGCCACGTGGGCGTCAACAGCTTCACCGAGCTGCAGCTGCACTCTCGCCAGCGCGGCCCCGTCGCGCACTGGGCGCCACGCCCCGGACAACGGCCCGGCATATGAGCAACGCCGCGCACGCTCCCCTTGCCCAGCCGGTGCCCGATCAGGACCCGGAGCTGCCCACCGTGCAGGCGAACGCGTCCGAGGACGCTCGGGCGCGCCTGTTCTGGCAGCGCCTGAGCGCCAGGCCCTACCAGTTCGACCTGATGCACAGCTTGCGCTACCTGCAGGCGCGCCACCCCGGCCTGCCGCGCCTGGGCCAGGCCACGCGCCCCAAGGACGAACCGCTGCGCCTGGGCCAGGACCCGTCGCTGGCCTTCGCGCCCGCCACCATCGCCGAGATCCTGCCCTCGCGCGCCGGCGAGCCCGAGCGCATGACGGTCTGGAACTTCGGCCTCTACGGCCCCAACGGACCGCTGCCCACGCACATCACCGAATACGTGCGCGAGCGCCTGCGCCAGCATGACGACGCCACGCTGGCGCGTTTTTCCGACATCTTTCACCACCGCATGCTGCTGCTGCTGTTCCGCGCCTGGTCGGACGCCCAGCCCACGGCATCGCTGGACCGCCCCGGCGAGGACCCCTTCGGCCGCTACATAGACAGCTTCATCGGCACCGGCCTGCCCAGCCAGCGCGCACGCGACGACGTGCCCGACCACGCCAAGCGCTTCATGGCCGGCCACCTGACCCGCTGGACACGCAATCCCGAAGGCCTGTGCCAGGCCCTGTCGCACTACTTCCAGATCCCCGTGCGGCTGGAAGAAAACTGCCTGCACCACCTGGAGCTGGAACCCGGGCAGCAGACCCGGCTGCAAAGCCGCCCCTGCAACTCGCGCCTGGGCGTGGATGCCGTCGTGGGCTCGCGCGTGCCCGATGCGCAAAGCAAGTTCCGCCTGGTGCTCGGCCCGCTGGGCCTGGAGCAGTACCAGCAGCTGCTGCCCCAGGCCGCACTGTTCCAGACCCTGGTGGACTGGGTGCGCAACTACCTGGGCATCGAATACGCCTGGGACTATGTGCTGGTACTGCGCCGCCAGGAAGTGCCTGCCGCCCGGCTGGGCAGCAGCACCCAGCTGGGCTGGACCACCTGGCTCACGCATGCCGAGCCCGCACAGGACGCGCGCGACTTCCGCATGGACCCCGAAGCCTGGCTGCGCCAGCGCCGCCAGCCCGTGCGGGGCCGGCGCCCCGGCCCCGGCCCCAGTCCTCGAGCCACTGAATCACCGAACCACTGAATCACCACTTCCCTGCTCGCACACATGCCCACCGTACAGATCAAGTTCCCGCACAACGCACCGGTTCCTTCCACGCTGACGCTGGTCGAGGGCAACCGCCTGCGCGTCAAGATCGAGGCCGTCGCCAAGACCTACAAGCTGGGCGCCAGGATCGATGCGCCCAGCATTCTTGCGGCCCAGCCCCCCGTACACAACGCCCGCGCCGACAGCTGGCAATTCGACTTCGTGGCGCAGCAGCCCGGGCTCACCAAGCTCAGCATCGTGGCGGTGCAGGGAAGCGGGCTCAGCGTCATGCCCGCAGCCATCACCGTGCAGGTGGAGAAGAGCATTTCGCTGCCTGCAGAGAGCACGACGGAGGGGATGCTGGCAAGGCTGTTCCTGGCGGAGAACACCTCGCCCGCACTCGGTGGCTCAAGCTGGCGAATTGAAGACATTCGGACTTCCATGCAATGGATGCGGCGCGTGATCGAAAACCGCCTCAAGAGCCCGAATCCCGGGGATTTCATGGCACGTGGCGCCACCAGCGAAAAAGACATCGTCATGGCAAACGACCGTGGATCGGTCCAGTTCCACGGGTTCAACCTGTATCCCACGCTGCCATCCGAAATGGCAGGAAACCTTCAAAAGTATCTCCAGAACGCCAACAACGGCCTTCACCCGCAGCGCAAGGCCTATCTGGATTTTGTGCAGGCCGCCATCGACATCGCCCAGGCGCCAGTGCCCCCGGACCCCACATCCACAGGGCTCTTCGGTTGGAAAACCACTGAAGCCCCCCAGCCAGGCCCCGAATTCCGCGAACACAAGACCCTGTCCGGCAACACGTTCTACACCCATACCCGCTTGCGCAAGAAGGACTGAAGCCCATGCCTGAACTTCAACAAGCCCTCCTGCGACTGGGCTCCCCCAGCCACCACGGCCATTGCGCAATGCCTGCCCTTGCCAAGCCGGCCAGCGTCTCGGTCGGTCTCGCACGGGCAGCGTGCCTGACCCTCCTCGCAGTCGCAAGTTGGCACGCTGTCGCTGCAGCACCGGCAGACACAGCCGATGCCGCACCAAAACACGCCGCGGCCGCCGACTTCTCGCGCCCGGCCTCTCACCACGTGGCATCGGTTGCGGCCCTTCGCAACTATCTGCAAGCCAAGGACGAAGCCAACAACACCCGGAAAGCCCAGAGCAGGCAGCACTTTTGCTTCGTGCAGCAGCACAACCGCACCGTAACCCCTGCGCGCTCATCGGTCTGGATGGTCTGGCTGGAAGGCGGCCAGATCGCCAATCTGGGGCAGCGCCGCTTCACCGCCAAACCATCGCCGGATGAAGCGCAATGGGACGGCGATGCCTTGGCCGAAGCCAAGGCCATCCACCTCGCGACCGACGTTCGTGAAACGGCGCAGGAAACGACCGGCAGCAGCATCCTCGTCGAGCGTGCCTGGGTGGACCTGCTGCTGGCGCAGTGCAAGGCCAAGGGCCGCACCATCAAAGTGGCTCCTGCCCGATAGCCGAATGCCGCATCTCCACCAATCCTGGTTGCCGCCCAGCCGGATGTGCCGGATGGCCTGTCTGGTGGCTGCGCTGGCCCTGCCCGCAACAGTCCTGGCTCAGGCCAATGCTGCGGCAGACAACGGCAGCCCTGCGCCAGCAGCCTCCCAGGGTCTCCCTCCTGACGACTTCTCACGTCCCGTCAAGGCCAGCATCCCTTCGCCTGCCGTACTGCGCGCCTACCTTCGACTCAAGCTGCAGTACGCAGACACATCCTTGGCGGGAAGGCGTCAGCACTTTTGCTTTGTCCAGCAGCGCTCCGCGCCGCCCGAAGATCCAAGCCCCTTCGTCTGGATGATCTGGCAAGACGGCGGCGAGATTCTCAGCCTGGGCTCGCTGTTGGCCCCGGCACATGCCACGCCGCAGGAGGCCGAGGAGTACGGCGAAGGCATGGCGCGCAACAAATCCATCCGCCTGGCCACTGGCGTCCGTGAAACGGCGCAGGAAATCACCGGCAGCAGCTTCCTCGTCGAACGCGCCTGGGTCGACCGGCTGCTGGCGCAGTGCCAGGCCAAGGGCCACAAGGTCGAAGTCCGCCCCCGCCGCTAGCCGGCATGCCCGGCCCCCATTCATCCACTCTTTTTCCGCACCCAAGACCCATGACAGAAATCAGCCGCCAATCCCTCTTCGGCAAGCTCAACCCGCTGCTGTTCAAGTCGCTGGAAGGCGCCACCGTGTTCTGCAAGCTGCGCGGCAATCCCTATGTGGAGCTGGTGCACTGGCTGCACCAGCTGCTGCAGGAAAACGATTGCGACCTGATCCGCATCCTGCGCCACTTCGACATCGCCTCCGACCGCCTGGCCGCCGATGTGCTGCGCCGCCTGGACCAGCTGCCGCGCGGCGCCACCTCGATCAGCGACTTTTCCGAGCACATAGAGACCGCCATCGAGCGCGGCTGGGTCTATGCCACGCTGATGTTCAACGACAGCCAGATCCGCAGCGCCTATCTGCTGTCGGGCATGGTGCGCACGCGCTCGCTGGCCAATGAGCTGCGCTCCATCTCGCGCGAATTCGACAAGATCTCCGAGCCCGCGCTCAGCGACGCCTTCGCCCGCCTGCTGCCCGACTCGCCCGAGGCACGCATGCGCGCGGCCGATGGCAGCGGGCTGGAAGGCACGCCGGGCGAAGCCAGCCAGGCCACGGGCGCCGCGCCCGGCCAGGGCGGCGCGCTGCAGCAGTACACGGTGGACCTGACGGCCCGCGCCAAGGCGGGCGAACTGGACCCTGTCACGGGCCGCGACGACGAAGTGCGCCAGATAGTGGACATCCTGCTGCGCCGCCGCCAGAACAACCCCATCCTGGTGGGCGAGGCCGGCGTGGGCAAGACCGCCGTGGTCGAAGGCCTGGCCCTGCGCATCGCCCAGGGCGATGTGCCGCCGCCGCTGCAGGGCGTGGAGCTGCGCGTGCTGGACGTCGGCCTGCTGCAGGCCGGCGCCAGCATGAAGGGCGAATTCGAGAACCGCTTGCGCGGCCTGCTGGACGCCGTGCAGTCCAGCACCACGCCCATCGTGCTCTTCATCGACGAAGTCCACACCCTGGTGGGCGCGGGTGGCCAGGCCGGCACGGGCGATGCCGCCAACCTGCTCAAGCCCGCCCTGGCGCGCGGCACGCTGCGCACCATCGGCGCCACCACCTGGGCCGAGTACAAGAAATACATCGAAAAAGACCCGGCCCTGACACGCCGCTTCCAGCTCGTTCAGGTGCACGAGCCCGACGAGCCCCGCGCCGTGGACATGCTGCGCGGCGTGGCCGCCAAGCTGGAAAACCACCACCAGGTGCGCATTGCCGCAGACGCCGTGGCCGCGGCCGTCAGCCTGTCGCACCGCTACATTCCCTCGCGCCAGCTGCCCGACAAGGCCGTCAGCCTGCTGGACACGGCCTGCTCGCGCGTGGCCATGGCCCTGCATGCCACGCCCGCCCAGCTGGAAGCCGTGCAGCGCCGCATCGAGGCCCTGGGCGTGGAGCAGGAAGTGCTGCTGCGCGAGGCCGCCCTCGGCCTGCCCACGGCCGAGCGCCTGCAGGCGCTGGAAACCGACCTGGCCGGCCTGCGCGAGCGCCAGGCCACGCTGGCCGAACGCTTTGGCCAGGAAAGCGCGCTGGCCCGCCGCATCCTGGAAACCGAGGCCGCCCTCATGGGCCTGAATCCGGCCGTCTTCTCCACCGGCGCCGCCGCAGACCCGTCCGCTGCGGCACCGGAAACGGCCGCCGAAGCCACCTCAACCGAACCTGCCGAGCCCCCCAGCGTGGCCTCGCTGGAAGCGCTGCGCCGCCAGCTCGCCGAGCTGCAGGGCGATTCCCCGCTGCTGCAGCCCGTGGTCGATGCCGGCGTGGTCGCAGCCGTCGTGGCCGAGTGGACCGGCATTCCCGTGGGCCGCATGGTGCGTGACGAGGTGCAGTCCGTGCTCTCGCTGGCAGACACGCTGGAGAAGCGCGTCATCGGCCAGCGCCACGGCCTGGAGGCCATCACGCGCCGCATCCAGACCTCCCGCGCGCGGCTGGACGATCCGAACAAACCCATTGGCGTGTTCCTGCTAGCCGGCCCCTCGGGCGTGGGCAAGACGGAAACCGCCCTCTCCCTGGCCGAAGCCCTGTATGGCGGCGAGCAAAACCTCATCACCATCAACATGAGCGAGTTCCAGGAGGCGCACACCGTCTCCACCCTCAAGGGCGCGCCGCCCGGCTACGTGGGCTACGGCGAAGGCGGCGTGCTCACCGAGGCCGTGCGCCGCCGCCCCTACAGCGTGGTCCTGCTCGACGAAATCGAGAAGGCCCACTCCGACGTGCACGAGATGTTCTTTCAGGTCTTCGACAAGGGCTGGATGGAGGACGGCGAGGGCCGCTACATCGACTTCAAGAACACCGTCATCATCCTGACCTCCAACGTGGGCTCGGACCTGATCGCCAACATGTGCCGCGACCCGGACCTGGCTCCCACGCCGGAAGGCCTGGCACAGGCCGTGCGCCAGCCGCTGCTGCAGACCTTCCCCGCCGCGCTGCTGGGCCGCCTGACCGTCGTGCCCTACTACCCCATCTCCGACGCCATGCTGGAGCAGATCATCCGGCTGCAGATGCTGCGCATCCAGCGGCGCATCGAGGAACGCCACGGCGCGCAGTTCAGCTTCGATGAAGCAGCCGTGGACCTGGTGCGCCGCCGCTGCAGCGAGGTCGAATCGGGCGCGCGCATGGTGGACGGCATCCTCACCCAGAACCTGCTGCCGCGCATGGCTACCCACTTCCTGCAGGCCACCGTGCAAGGCCAGGAACTGCAAAGCCTGCATGCCGGCGCCAGCGGCGACGACTTCACGCTGGACGTGCGCACCCGCGCTGCGGAGCCGGCATGAGAAGGCACCGCCTGCCACGCGCCGCCACGGCAGTGATCGCAGCAGCTCTGCTGGCCGCCCCGGCTGCGCAGGCGCTGGACCTGGGCGCCATCGGCCAGGCCGCCGACACCGTGCAGCGGGCCTCGGGCGCCGCCACAGCCGGCCAGCAGGCGCTGGAGGCCGGCCGCAGCGCAGCCAGCACGGCCACCAACGCGGCCACCGGTGCCGCCAGCGAGGCCCGTGCCTGGTGGGAACGCAACCAGGCCCAGCCCGAGGCGGCACAGTCGCCGCCCTCCGGCGCCGCCCCCGTGCAGGACGACCAGGGCGGCCCACGCCGCGTCATGGCCGTGCTGGGCGACGCCTGGACGGACAGCGCCCGGCGCGGCCAGGCCGTGGTCGCGCTCATGGACCAGGGGCCGTACCTCGTGCAGCGCCAGGCCGCCCATGTGGCGCCGGCCAAGTCGCAATGGCTGGCCCTGCCGCGCGGCGACAGCACCGGCGTGGCCATCGAACTGCCCGGCGACCCCGACGGCACGACCTATGACCTGTCCACCGGCCGTGCCCGCCCCGGGGGCCGGGGCGTGCGCATCTTCGCCCTGTCCGTCCACGCCGACGTGCCCCAGCGCGCGGGCCGGCGCAGCCTCGACGCCATAGAGCAGCACGCCATGCTGCGCGCCAGCTCGGTGCGCACCGAATGGCCGCGCCAAAGCGGCGACATCCTGGAGCCCACGGGCGGCAAGCTGCTGGTCTGGGCCAGCGATGCCACGCAGCGCTTCCCTTCCGGCTTTGGCGCCGACGGGCGCCTGTTCACCGCCGACGACCCCATGGTCACCCTGCCGCGCGGCTACACCGTGGTCACGCTGGAGCCGCAGGGCCTGCGCTTCGACCGCGCCCGGGAAATCGCCCTGGCCTTCCACGCCGTCCAGCCCGCGCAGGACATCGACCTGTCCCGCCTGGGCGCAGGCGATGCGGCCCAGGCCCTCATCGGCCTCATTGCCGAGCGCCACCCGCTGGCCGCTGCCAGCGGCTTTGATGCCGGCAAGCTGCGCGCCGACTACGGCCAGCGCCTGCAGACCGCCGCCGAGCGCGGCGACAGCGCCGCGCAGGCCCAGGCCCTGGCAGAAATGGGCCAGCGCCTGGGCGATGGCCAGTACCGCGTTCTGCTGCCCGGCGGCCAGGCCTGGCCTGCCCGCACAGACCGGGGCCTGTCCCCGCAGCTGCTGGCACGCGGCAGCGTCAACCTGCCCATGCCGCGCACCTGGCTGCGCGAGGACGGCCGCATCGCCATCACCAGCGTGGCGCCAGGCTCTGCCGCCGCCAAGGCGGGCCTGCAGCCCGGCAGCGACATCCTCGCCATCGAAGGGGAAAGCCCGACCCGCTACCTGGACCGCATTGCCCCCGCCTCGCTGCGCGCCGGTGCCGAAGCCCGCCGCGCCGACCTGCTGGCGCTGGACCTGGGCACGCCCGCCACGCTGAGCCTGCGCACCGCAGCCGGCGCGCCCCCGGCCAGCCAGGAGCAGACCCTGCGCCTGGACGCCGCCCCCGCCGCAACCACGGCCCTGCCTGCGGCCGAGCCCGCCCTCGCCTCCTTCCTGCTGCGCAGCGCCCAGGGCGGCAACCTGGCCTACATCGCCCTCGACAGCTTTGCCGACGGCGCCACCGGCCAGCTCAGCCGCTGGGAGGGCGCCCTGGCCGCAGCCACCCAGGCCAGGGTCACGGGCCTGGTCATCGACCTGCGCGCCCACCGGGGCGACGACGCCTACCAGCTGCTGCCCCACATGCTGGCCTCGCTCTACACACGCGACAAGCCGCTGCGCATGCAGGACGCCGCCCAGCGCCTGTTCGACCCCGCCGCCCGCGTCTGGCGCAGCCGTGGCGGCCTGGGCCTGCCGGCCCAGCTGCCGCTGGCCGCCTCGGGCACGCCCTTCACGGCCCCCATCGCCGTGCTCACAGGCCCGGGCTGCGCAGGCCCCTGCGAACTGTTCGCCGCCTGGCTGCAGCACAGCCAACGTGCCGACATCGTCGCCACCAGTGCCACGGCTGGCGCCACCGGCCCCGCCACGCGCGTGCACCTGCCGGCCGGCTTCATCGTGCAAGTCCCCCTGCTCGCAGAAACCGGCCCCTCTGGCGGCAACAACCCCGCCGCACAGGCCCAAGGCGTGACCCCGCGCCTGCGCGTGCCCGTGGACGCGGCCTTCACCGCCTCCATCCAGGCCGGCGGCGACCCGCTGCTGGACGCCGCCGTGCTCCACCTGGATCGCAGCCGCACCGCGCAGGCGTCGCGCTAGACCCACAAGCCCTTGCCGCCATGCCACCGCACCTGACCCCCGCCCGTTTCGTGACTTGTGCAGTCATGGCTGCCAGCGCGCTGGCAGCGGGCTGCTCGTCCAGCACCGACCAGATGCGGGCTGCCCTCGCTACGCCAGTTAAGGTCGAAGCCACCGGGGAGCTGCGGCTGTATGGCGCGGATGGCCGGCAGACCCGGGTGTTGAACCAGGCAAGCCTGGCCGGCAGCGTGCTGGCCCGGAGCCAATCCCGCACGCTGAACCCGGACCAGCCCGGAACAGACAACGACTGGTTCAACGTAGCCCTGACGCCGGACGGCCTGGCGGTTTTCACCGACCGGCGCGGCAACTACCAGTTCGTTGCGCTGGGCCAGTCCTTCGACAGCGCCCCTGTCATGGATGGCGCCCAGGATGACGCCGACGGCGCCCGTCCGGGACTGGTGTACGCAGCCCGATAGCAGCAAAGGACCTTCCAGCCACCCCATGCAAGCCCTTCATCGACCGGCGCACCCAGGCCCTGCCATCCAGGCCTGAAGCCCCGACCCCTCTTCCACCCCAAGCACCGCGAGATCCGACACCATGACACGCAGAGTCACCATCAACACCCCCCTGGCAGACCAGCTGCAGCTGCGCCGGCTGCAGGGTCGCGAGGAAATCAGCCATCTGTTCGCCCTGGAGATCGACCTGCTCAGCGAGGACGACAGCATCGACCCCAAGGCCCTGCTGGGCAAGGGCGCCACCGTGGTGGTGGAGACCCAGGACGGCGGCAAGCGCTACATCGACGGCCTGGTCACTGCCTTTGGCATGCGCGGCCAGGACGAGCACCGCAACTTCCTGTACCGCGCACGCCTGTCGCCCTGGCTGTGGCTGGCCACGCGCCGCAGCGACTTCCGCATCTTCCAGAACAAGACGGTGCCGGACATCATCAACGAGGTCCTGGGCATCTACGGCCACCCCATGCAGCAGCGCCTGACGCGCTCCTACCGCACCTGGGAGTACTGCGTGCAGTACAACGAGACGGACTTCCAGTTCGTCTCGCGCCTCATGGAGCACGAGGGCATCTGCTACTACCACCAGCACAGCGCGGGCCAGCATGTGCTGACATTGGGCGACGATGTCATCGCCTCGCACGACCCGCTGCAGGGCGGCGCCGTCATCCCCTTCCACCCGCCGGGCAAGGCCGCCGTGGCGCGCGAGGAATGCATACACGCCTGGGAACTGCACCAGCGCGTCAAGCCCGGCCGGCACTACAACGACGACTACGACTTCAAGAAGCCCCGCGCCGAGCTGTCCAACATGCGCCGCAACCCGCCCGGCCACGCGCACGACGCCTACGAGATCTACGAATGGCCGGGCGGCTACACCGAGACCGGCGACGGCGAGGACTACATCCGCGTGCGCCTGCAGCAAAGCCTCACGCGCCAGAGCACGGTGCAGGGCCGCTCCAACCACCGCGCCATGGCGCCGGGCTACACCTTCACGCTGGACAACTATCCGCGCGGCGACCAGAACCAGACCTACCTGGTCACGGCGGTCGACTATGCCTTCGAGGAGAACCCGCGCGTCAGCGACGGCGGCAGCGGCGAAGGCTCGGTGCAGAAAT
The DNA here is from genome assembly GCF_043104705.1 of Delftia sp. WSY_10. Lineage (NCBI taxonomy): Bacteria > Pseudomonadati > Pseudomonadota > Betaproteobacteria > Burkholderiales > Comamonadaceae > Delftia > Delftia sp. WSY_10. Next base: position 68,665 of record NZ_JBICKY010000058.1, read on the forward strand.
TCGTGCTCCAGGCCCAGCCCACCAGCCTTCCCTTCAAGCCCCAGCGCATCACCGCCAAACCGCGCACCACGGGCCCGCAGACCGCCGTCGTCGTGGGCCCCGCAGGCGAAGAGATCTGGTGCGACCAGTACGGCCGCGTCAAGGTGCAGTTCCACTGGGATCGCATCGGCGGCATGAACGAGAACTCCAGCTGCTGGATGCGCGTGGCCACCAGCTGGGCCGGGCCGGGCTTTGGCGCCGTGCACATCCCGCGCATCGGCATGGAAGTCATCGTGGACTTCCTCAACGGGGATCCTGACCACCCCATCGTCATGGGCTGCGTCTACAACGCCTCCAACATGCCGCCCTGGGCACTGCCGGCCAACGCCACGCAATCGGGCATCAAGACCCGGTCGAGCAAGGGCGGCGCCCCAGGCGCGGGCATGAAGAACGGCCAGGGCGACGCCAACGCCATCCGCTTCGAGGACAAGGCTGGGCAAGAGCAGCTTTGGCTGCACGCGCAAAAGGACCAGCTCACCGAAGTGGAGAACGACGAGGACAAATGGGTGGGCAACGACCGGCGCAAGACCATCGACCGGGACGAGACCAGCGTCATCCACCGCGACCGCACCGAGACCGTGGACCGCGACGAGACCATCACCGTGCACAACAACCGCACGGAGCGTGTGGACCACAACGAGAAGATCAGCATCGGCGACAACCGCAATGAAGACGTTGGCATCGACGAGAACATCTCCATCGGCAAGAACCGCAGCAAGACCATAGGCCGCAACGAGAAGGACAAGATCGGCAACAACTGGTCGATCAAGGTGGGCAGCTTCAAGACAGAGACCATCGGACTGGCCTACATGCAGAACGTGGGCCTGGCCAAGATGGTGAACATCGGCGCCGCCTACAACGTCAACGTGGGCGCGGCCATGGTGGTGAATGTGGGGCTGAGCCAGAGCACGACGGTGCTCATGAACCGCAGTGTTTCAGTGGGTCAGAACCAGTCCACCAGCGTGGGCAAGAACCGCACCGACGACACGGCCGACAACCATACGGCGACGGTCGGCAAGAACTCCGCCACCACCGTGGGCGAGGTGCAGACGATCACGGTAGGCAAGGAAATGGCCATCACCGTGGGTGACGCCATCGAAATCAAGTGCGGCAAGGCCGTGTTGCGCATGACCAGCGACGGCACCGTGCAGGTCAACGGACAGACGATCTCCATCAGCGGCAGCTCCAAGGTGACCGTTTCCTCCCCTGACAGCCACATCAACCCCGCTTGAAGGAAATCCCATGGCAATCGCACAAAAACGCCTTCCTGCCAAGCCATCCGACGTCGATGAGGCGCAACGCCTGCCGTCCAACGTACAGCTCCTGGCCGGGCAGGTCGTCGAGGTACTGGGGCAAGACCTCTATCTGGTGGCGTACACGCACGATCCCGCACTTTCGGTGCAAGCGCCTGCGGGCGTGCTGCTGCCGGTTCTGGTTCCGGGAGATGAGGTTTTGCTGGCAGTCCAGCCGACGGGGCGTGCCACGATCACCGCAGTGCTCTCACCCGCACCCACGGCGCCATGGGGACAAAGGAGCATCCACCTACAGTCGCAGGACTGCATCACGCTGGCCTGCGGGCAGGCCACGCTGAAACTCACGGCCCAGGGGCTTGCTCGCCTGGTGGCATTAACGATTGAGCAAGATGCGCGGGATCTGCTTGATCTGGACGCGGCCGAAGTCCGCATCAATTGAAGGCTGGCTCAGAGATGGATCTGAACACTTTCAAGACCACTGAGCACATGCGCGGCAAGCGTGTGTCGCCATATGAGGATCAGGTGCCCATGCTCGGGCTCGATGATCAGCGTGTCGAATTCCGGGCGTGCAGTGCCACGTTCACCGCGGAGCACCCAGCTCAGTTGCGGCCGGATCGCAGGCACGACGGTAGTGCCCATGCCCTGCGCGCTCAGGTTCATCCAGGCGATCTTCGTTCCTGGCTGCACCTGCTCGCGCCTGAACTGCATCCGGGGATGGGCGCAATTCCACGCGGCGGGATCAAACGAAGCCGGCATGCGCGTGAGAAGGCCTGGCGATGCGTCAACCTCCTTGCCCGTATAGCTGCCCCAGAGGGCGCGACGCGGCAACCAACTACGGCCTATGCAGCCGAAGCCGGCCGGCGAAACCCGGTCGACTGCAGAGCGAACCGGATCGTCAGGCCATTCGAGCTGATGCATGGGCTCGCCTTCCCGGGGCAGTCCTGCACTGAAGCCTGCTCCGATCGGATTGGCTCCGTGGAATACCTCCGGCTTTTCGGCATCCGCTCCCCCGAAGGCAAGGTTATAGGTAACAGGGACTTTCAAGGCGGGCTCCACCTCCTGTGCCAGGGGCAGCACTCCCAGGCGTCGGCGCCAGACCCGCTTGCCAAAGACTCTTATGACGCGGCTTTCACCGCCCACGGCCAGACCCGCATCGAAGTGGGCAGCGGGCTTGCCACCAGGAGCGTAGGCATAGCCGTTGAACAGCACATCCACCCGAGACTTGTGCGGAGCGATATCGGCCTCGTGGCGTACCACACCAATGGGTCCCTCCGCGCCAAAGAACTCATCGCCGCGAAACACAGGTACTGCATTGCCCTGGGCCACCGCGCGCCCTTCGAAATCCAGCGTGGCCTTGATCACCACGGTGGAGCACAGGGTGCCGTCGGCCCCATGTCCCGGCAGTATTTCCGCAGCAAACGGCGTCAGATTGTCCAGCATCGCTTGGGTTCCTCCTGGGGCGCATTGTCCCCCATGCATTCTCTTTCCGAGGGGGCTGCCAGGCTCTTTTCATCATGACCGTCATCGACCTTCCCATTCCCAGAGCCATCGACATTCCTGTGTCGGCCCAGCCGGCAGCGCGCATGGCCCGGACCCTGGTAACCCAGTACTGGCGCCGCTCCCATTTGCTGCAGCGTCCCGCGTCGCGCCCCGACGCATTTGCCGTGTTCGACGACAGCATCGTGCAGGCGCTGAGCGGCCTGAAGCAGCACCTGATGCACGCACCCGAGCTGGACCATGCCTGCCAGCACGCCATCGAAACAGCTGGCGCTGAAATCCTGGATGAGCCCTCCCGCATCTTCGCACTGGCCTGCCTGCAAGCCCTGCACCTGCAACGCAAGCACATTCACGATGGGCTGGAGCGAACGCTGGGAGCCCATCTCCAGGCCCAGCCGAACGCGGTATTCAACGCCATGCGGTTTTGCTTCGACAACACCGTCGCCGAATACTTCACCTGGCTGCTCTCCCAGGGACAGCACAGGCAGAGCGCGCCATTGGCACAGTTGCTCCAGCGCCTCGCAATTTCCCGGCCGGCTGTCAGCGACGAATTCGCACAAGCCATCTCTGCATGGACATCCGGTCTGCCGGGCGGCCTGGCGGCCCTGTGTGATTGGCGATGCACCGGGCGTGGCGATGAAACCAAGGCCATCGCAGCCACGCAACAAGACAGCGATGCGCAGGCCGCCTTGCTGGCGCTGGCGCTCATGGGCAGCCGGCAGGAAACGCCTGTGGCACGCACTCTTTTGGCCCGGATGCCGCATTCCACCGTGGCCTTGGCCCTGCTGGCCGCCAGGGATGGACATGCGCTGGCAAGCGCCTTGCGGGAAGGCCGGCATCCCCAAATGCCCTGGGGCCTGCAGGTATATGCGGCCTCACTTGTGGGAGACGTTCCCCTGCTTCGCCAGCTCGCTGCCCATACGGCCTGGGACGACGAAGAGGCATGCCGCACCCTGGCTGACGCCACGGCCCTGCTCACAGGAGAACCCGCCGACATTGCCTTTGACTTGGGTCACGAGGCATCGGGCCGCTCCGCCACCATCGACGCCGCTTTGGCCGCACTTCCTCTGTCAGGGCCGGCCCTGCGTCTCGGACGCCCCCGCACGCAAGTGGTTCTGCAGGAGGCCGTGGCCATGGTAGGCGCGCCCTTGCGCCACCTGCTCTATCTGGAGCACCTCTCACGCGTGGGCGCAGCGCTGTGGATCGAGGCCGACGATCTGGCCGTCGTTCAGGCCCTGGCCTGCAGCACGGCCTCCGTGATCGAACGTGCGGCATTCAACATCGGCAGGGCACAACCATGAACCCTCTCGTCATCGCGGCCACTGGTGCATGCACCCCCATCGGGACCCGGGCCTGGCAGACCGGCTGCGGCTTCTTTGCTCGCCAGTCGAGCTTTACCCGGCAGGCCATTACCGGCCAGGCCGAGCACCGTGCCACCGTATCCCGGGTGCAAGCCATTGATGCAGCCTGCAAAGGAACGGAACGCCTGATCCGGCTCGCAGCCCCTGCCCTGCACGAAGCGTTGCGCGGCCAGCCGGCGCCTGCCGCAGGCTGGCCGCTGCAGCGGCCCATCCCCCTCTTCGTGGCACTGCCCGACTCCTTGCCTGAACTGCCGGGCTGGATAGACGCCGGCCGATTCGCACTGGAGCTTCCCCGCGCACTGGACCTCGCCGCAGAGTTCCTGCCCATCAAGGTCTACCCGGGCGGCGCAGTGGCAGGCGCCGATGCGCTGTCGCAGGCCTATCGTTTCATGCACGACAACCCCTCGGTGCCCGAAGTGATCATCGGCGGAGTGGACAGCTTCGTGGACACGGAGATCGCGGACGTGCTCTACCAGCGTCGCTGGGCCAAGGTCAACGGCGTCTGCGAAGGCTTCATTGCCTCGGAAGGCGCAGCATTTGTACGGCTGTCCCGCAAGCCGGCCACTGCAGATTTCGTCACGGTCTATCCACCATTCTTTGCAGACGAGCCACGCTCACGCCTGGACAGCGACACCCTGCCCGATGGCCGCGCACTGATCGAGGCCAGCCACGGTGCGCTGAAGGCAGCGCACATGCCGGTCAACGCCCTGCACTCCTATTGGTCCGACATGGATGGCTCGGCATGGCGGGGCGCAGAGCTGGCCAGCCTCTCCGCGGCGCTGGCGTCACAGGGCGGCCTGCCGCAAGCCCAGGACCCGGCAGCATTGCTTGGTCAAATGGGCGCGGCCTGGGCGCCTCTCATGCTCAGCCTGTTCCATGAGATGCGCCAGTGGCTGACGCACCCCGTCATGCCGTCGCCCCTGGCAGGCCACGCAGGCCTGCTCACGGTCACCGGGCTGAACACCCGCGTGGCCGCCTGGAGCGCCACCTGGAATCGCCATGCCCGCACGGCAGGAAGATCTTCCGCAGCCGGGCGGCGCCAATCCTCCATTTCCCAAGAGTCCTGAGTCCATCCATGGCCACCTACGTCAACGACCGCCGCGCCATCCACGAAGGCCGCAATCCGGCCATGATTCCTGGCCCGATCAACCCCGTCTTTCCCAAGCCCCAGGGACCACCGGTTCCCATCCTCAACATGGCCCATGGCCCGGGCCTGAAGAACGGCACGGCCACGCTCAAGATCGATGGGCACCCCGTGGCCGTTGCCGGCAGCCGCTTCGAGTCCATACCCGCCACGCCCGACAAGCTCGGTGGTATCGCGGGCGTGCGTTCTGGCGTTGTCGGCGGCGCGGCCGAGCCCACCAGCTACAGCAGCGATACCAAGTTCGAGAGCCGGGGCAGCGTGCGGTCCTTCGACACGACCAAAAGCAACGCCATGGTCATCAATCCTGGCTGGGCCATGCGCCTTGCCATGAAGGCGCTGCCCGGTCCCTATGACCAATTGGCGCAGAAGGTGATCGAAAAGCTGCCGGGCGCCTTCTCCGGCCAGTTGTCGGCCCTTGGAGAAAGCCTGACCGATCCCAGCGCGCTGATCGGGCCCGCCCTCAAGCTCGTGGGCAAGCTCATTCCCGGCGTCAACCTCGTCGTCGGAGGGGCCGCCATGGCCCAGGCGGCCGAGCAAGTCGCCGAACTCGCCCAGGAAATCCAGGAGCTGCTGACACCGCCCCTGACCGACGAGAAAATCGACCAGATCGCCGAAGTGATCGCCGATGGCGTGGCCGCCATCACCATCGGCTTTGTCCTTGGCAAGATCGCCCAGCGCGCCAAGTCGCGCCGCAACCCCGTGGCACAGCGCACGGACAACAGCGTCAATCCCAACACGCAGGGCAATATCATCGATAACGCCTCCAAGGGAAGCATTGCCACGCCACCGACCTGCGAGCTGGGCACATGCCATCCCGTGATCTTTGCCACAGGCACCAAGATCCTGCGCGACACGGATTTCGAATTGCCCGGCCCCATGGCCCTGACCTGGCAGCGGTACTACCGCTCCAGCGACCGCCGTCCCGGCTGGCTTGGATGGGGATGGAGCACGCCCCTGTCCACCGAACTGGTGCTGGTCCACGATGCGGTGCACTACTACGACGCCCGCGGGCGCCGCATACAGCTGCCCGTGATTGCCGCAGGTACCAGCCACTTCGACCCGCGCGAAAAAATCACCGTCACCCACCACCAGCAAGGCGGCTGGAGCGTTGAAAGCGCCGATGGCACCCGGCACCTGTTCGCCCCCCCGGCCACCGGTCAATGGCGTCTGCCACTGGTGCACTTGGTGGACCGCAATGGCAACACCATCAGCCTTCACTACCCGGCCTACACTGCCACAGGCATCGATGGCCGCGCGCCCCGCCCGCTGGGACTGACCGACAGCGCTGGCCGCAAGCTGCGCTTCACCTGGAGTGAAAACCAGGGACCCTCCGGCCCGCTGCTGCAGGAGATCCACCTGGAATCCCGTGTGATCGACGGCGTGGAACAGGTCGGCGGCCTGCTGGCACGCTATGCCTATGGGACGGATGGCAACGTCCCGGATGACGCCCACGCCAACCTCCAGTCCGCCACGGATGCCATGGGCGGCGTGGCGCACTATCGCTATCGCCAGCACCTGATGGTGGCCTACAGCAGCCGCACCGGCTTCACCTACCACCAGGAATGGAGCCGGCTTGACGCGGGCGGCCGTGTCGTGCGGACCTGGACCGACGAGCCCGGCACGCTGGACACCCGCTTCGACTACGACCTGGGCCGCCGCACCACCCATGTCACCGACGCCCTGGGCCGGCGCAGCAGTTACGAATACAACGCCCGGCATGAGGTCGTCGCCATCGTCGAACCCGGGCCGGATGGCCAGCCCGTCCGATCCGAGACGCGCATGGACGCCGCCGGCAACCCGCAACAGGCGCGGGACGCCATGGGGCGCACCACCCGCTGGCAATTCGACGGCCAGGGCAACCTGCTGGCCGTCACGGACGCATCGGGCGCCACCACCCGCCTCAAGTACAACCGGCTCAACCTGCCTGAAGAAGTCACCGACGCGCTGGGCCATGTCTGGCGGCAGGCCTACGACGCCCAGGGCAATCTGGTCGAGCGCCTGGACCCGCTTGGCCACGCCACGCGCTGGAAATACGACACGCGCGGCCTGCCCGTCGCCATAGAAGACGCGCTGGGCAAAACCCGCCATCTGCAGTGGGACGAAGCCGGACAGCTCGTGGCCTACACCGACTGCTCGGGCCAGGTCACGCGATATGCGTGGGACATCCTGGGCAACCTCGTGGCCTCCACCGACGCCCTGGGCCAGACCACCCGCTACCTTCACGACGCGCTTGGACGCCTGCGCCGGATGTGGGGCGCTGATGGTTCCGAACATCACTATGCCTACGACCCCCAGAGCAACCTGCTTTCCTACACCGACCCGCAAGGCGCCATCACCCGCTACACCTACAACGGCCTGGACCAGCCCGTGGAGCGCCGCGATGCGCTGGGCGGCACGCTGCGCTACCGCTATGACGCCGTGGGCAGGCTCATCGCCCTGCAGAACGAAAACGGCGCCGTCACCAGCTTCACCTACGACGCCGCAGACAACCTGATCGAGGAAACCGGTTTTGACGGCCGCATACAGCGCTACCGCTACAACGCCGCCAGCGAACTGACCGAACTGCACGAGCGCGATGCCCACCAGCCCCCGGACACGCCCTACGATCCACGGCCCGACGCAGCCCTGCCCAAGCGCACGCTGTTTCGCAGGGATGTGCTGGGCCGCCTTGTCGCCAAGATCCACGTGGGCAGCGACGCGGCAGGTAATGGAGACGGAGGAACCACCACCTATGGCTACGACCTGCTGGGCCGCATGCTGCATGCCAGCAACCCCGATGCGCACGTGCGCTTCGCCTACGACGCTCTATCGCGGCTGGTGGAAGAGACCCAGGTACATATGGCGCCCAGTGCAGACGAGCAGGCGCTGGCGACCTACAGCTATCGGCACGCCTACGACGCGCTGAGCAACCGCACGGACTGCTGGCTGCCCGGGGGCCGCCACGTCCAATGGCTCTACTACGGCTCGGGCCACCTGCACCAGATCCTCGCCGACGGCCAGGTGCTCAGCGACATCGAACGCGACGCCCTGCACCAGGAAATCGAACGCACCCAAGGCACGCTGACCAGCCGCTATGGCTGGGACCCCATGGGCCGCCTCACCTCGCACAAGGTCAGCCAGCAAGGCGCACTCCAAGGTCAGCCCGGCAGGCCTTCACCCCAGGCCCTCTGGGACCGGGACACTCCCCTGCC
>NZ_JBICKY010000059.1:0-22666 GCF_043104705.1 Delftia sp. WSY_10
TTTCGCTGAGCATTTCCACATCAAGGCTGAAGAGCTGGCTGATGTTTTCCTGGCCGCGCAATTCACGGAAATGCAGTTCATCGCCCAATGGCGTATGGATGGTGACTCGGCGTGTCATTGGTGCTCTCGCCCTGTGGGGGCGCCCTCCCGATCTTTCGATACGGAAAGATCATGGAAGAATGAGCCGCTCTATGGAAATTCCAATTTCTGCCAAAAAATAGGATTGCCAAAAGGAAAATTGCCGCTTCTCCCACTCGGATCGGGCTTGGGAAAAGCCTAGGACAAGCGGCCGGAGCAAGGGCCTTCATGATGTGCAGCCGCCACACATCGCCCCGGCTGGCCGCCCCCGGATCAGGGCGCCGCACGCCCGCGCAGCCGCTCAGGGGTTCAAAGAGTCCTTCCGATGATCTCCTTCATGATCTCGTCACTCCCCCCGTAGATGCGCCCTATGCGCGCATCGGTCCAGGCGCGGCCGATCTGGTATTCGGTCATGTAGCCGTAGCCGCCGTGCAGTTGCAGGAATTCGTCGAGCAGGCGGTTTTGCAGCGCCGTGGCATTGAGCTTGACCATGGCGGCCCGGTCGGGGGCGAGCGCGCGGCGCAGGTGCAGGGCGATGCAGTCGTCCACGAAGACGCGCAGCATGGTGGCCTGGGCCTTGGCCTCGGCCAGCTTGAAGCGCGTGTTCTGGAAGTCGAACACCGGCTGGCCGAAGGCCTTGCGCTCGCGCGTGTAGGCAATGGTCTTGTGCAAAAAGGCCTCGATGGAGGCGGCGGCGCGCACGGCCACCACCAGGCGCTCCTGGGCCAGTTCGTGCATCAGATACCTGAAGCCCGCGTTCTCCTCGCCCAGCAGGTGGTCGGCCGGCACGCGCACGTTGTCGAAGAACAGCTCCGAGGTGTCCTGCGCCATGAGGCCGATCTTCTCGAGCTTGCGGCCCTTGGAGAAGCCGGGCATGCCGTCCTCGACCACGATCAGGGACACGCCCTTGGCACCCATCTCGGGCGCGGTCTTGGCGACGACGATGACCAGCTCCGAATTGATGCCGTTGGTGATGAAAGTCTTCTGGCCGTTGAGCACGTAGTGGTCGCCCTCGCGCCGCGCCGTGGTGCGCACGGACTTGAGGTCGCTGCCCGCGCCGGGCTCGGTCATGGCGATGGCGCCGATCAGCTCGCCTGCGGCCATGCGCGGCAGCCAGCGGTCCTTCTGCACCTTGCTGCCATAGGCATGGATGTAGGGCGCGACGATGTCCGAATGCAGCGGAAAGCCCAACCCGCTGGCGCCCGTGCGCGCGATCTCCTCCAGCAGCACGGCCGCATGGCCGAAGTCGCCGCCGCCGCCGTAGGGCTCGGGCAGCATGGGGTTGAGCAGGCCTTCGCGCCCGGCCTTGCGCCAGACCTCCTTGGGCACGATGCCCTGGCGCTCCCATTCGGCATGGTGGGGGACGATCTCGCGCTCGAAGAAGCGGCGGGCCTGCTCGCGGAACTGTTCATGGTCTTCGCGGTAGACGGAGCGCTCGGTCAGGTCTTGCATGGGTCGGTATCCGGTGGTTGTCGGTGAGGAAAGACGGGGAAGGGCCGTTCAGGCGCTGCGCAGGTTGAAGCCCGCGTGGGGCTGCTCGCGCAGCCTGTCCTTGAGCACGCGGCGCAGCAGCTTGCCCGTGGGCAGGCGCGGCAGCTCGTCCACGAACTGCAGGCGCTGCGGGCGCTTGAGGCGCGACAGCGTGGCGCCGGCCTCGGCGACGATGGCGCGCGCCATCTCGGCGCTGGCCGCATGGCCCTGGCGCAGCACGACCACGGCCATGGGCTGCTCGCCGAAGTCGGGCTCGGGCACGCCGACCACGGCCACCTCCTGCACGGCCGGGTGCGTGGCCAGCGCGTTCTCTATCTCCTGCGGATAGAGGTTGACGCCGCCCGACAGGATGAGGTCGGCCCGCCGGTCGCTGAGAAAGAGGTAGCCCTCCTCGTCCACATGGCCCAGGTCGCCATAGGTGGCCCAGCCACGCTCGTCTATGGCCTCGCGGGTCTTGGCGGGGTCGTTGAGGTAGGCGAAGGGCGCCACGTCCGAGAAGAACACGCGGCCGATCTGGCCCGCAGGCAGCTCCTGCCCGTCGTCGCCCACGATGCGCAGCCGACCGTAGCTGGCGCGGCCCACGGAGCCTGGACGCCGGCGCCATTCGGCGGAGTTGATCAGGGTGATGCCGCAGCCTTCGGAGCCTGCGTAGTACTCCAGCAGGATGTCGCCCCACCAGTCCAGCAGCGCCTGCTTGACGGCCACCGGGCAGGGCGCGGCCGCATGGATGGCGCAGCGGTGGCTGGACAGGTCATAGCCGTGCCGCACCTCCTCGGGCAGCTGCAGCAGGCGGCCCAGCATGGTCGGCACCCATTGGCTGTGGGTGATGCGGTAGCGCTCGATCATCGCCAGCGCCTGCTGGGCGTCGAAGCGCGCCGTGATCACCACCGCGCCGCCGCCGTCCAGCGTGCGCAGGCAGTAGCGCAGCGGTGCTGCGTGGTACAGCGGCGCGGGCGAGAGGTAGACCGCGTCGGCATCAAAGCCCATGTTGCGCTGCCAGGCCAGGAATTCGGGATCGGCCTGCGTGCGGTAGAGCGCCGCCGGCAGCGCCTTCTTGATCCCCTTGGGCCGGCCTGTGGTGCCCGAGGAGTACAGCAGGTCGCGCCCCAGCGGACGGCTGGACAGGTCGATGGGCGCGGGCGCCTGCGCACGCCAGGCGGCCAGGGCATCGGCCAGCGACGGCAGGCCCGTGGATGCGCAGTCTCCGTCCACCGAATGCACGGAGGCGGCCAGTTCGGCCGGCAGCTGCGCCGCCGTGGCGGCCGAGGCAAAGACATGGCGCGCCCCGCTGTCGCCCAGGATGTAGGCCACCTCGGGCGCCGTCAGGTGGGTGCTGATGACCACCGCGTACAGGCCCGCAAGGCGAGCGGCCAGCACCAGCTCCAGGATCTCCACGCGGTTTTCCATCAGCACGGCCACCGTGTCGCCGGCCGCCAGGCCCTGCCCGGCCATCCACTGCGCCACCTCGCGCGAGCGCTGCGCCAGCGCGCCCGCCGTGTGCTGCTGGCCGCTGTCGCCCATGGTCAGCGCAACGCGGTCGGGCCGGGCATCGGCCCAGCTGTGAAAGTCATGCACGCCTGTCTCCTTTGCTTTTTTGAATCCGTCGTCTCGAATTCACCGGGTTTCAGCAAGTATTTTTGTTTGCGCGCGGTTTTTCATCCGGGAAAACGCTTTGTTCAATGCAAATTTCGAGACTTATCATTCATTTCGTGAACCTCCAGTCTCATTAAATCAGCATGAACACTCCCGTCATCGTCGATGCCATCCGCAGTCCCATGGCCCGGGCCAAGCCCGATGGCGCCCTGGCCCAACTCCACCCCGTCGATCTGCTCAGCCAGGTGCTGGAGCAGCTCGTGCAGCGCAACCGCATCGACCCCGGCGCGGTGGACGATGTGATCACCGGCTGCGTGAGCCAGGCCGGAGAGCAGGCCGGCACGCCGGGCCGCCTGGCCTGGCTGGCCGCAGGCCTGCCGGCCCATGTGCCGTCCACCACCATCGACCGCAAGTGCGGCTCCAGCCAGCAGGCCGTGCACTTTGCCGTGCAGGCCATCATGTCGGGCACGCAGGACATGGTGATCGCCTGCGGCGTGGAGTCCATGAGCCGCGTGCCCATGGGCAGCTCGCGCATGGGGCAGAACACCACGGGCGCACGCTTTGATGCGCGCTTTGCGCCGGGGCTGGTGGGCCAGGGCGTGTCGGCCGACCTCGTGGCCGCGCGCTGGGGCCTGGGCCGCGAGGAACTGGATGCCTATGCCGCGCGCTCGCACCAGCGCGCCCATGCGGCCCAGTCGGCCGGACACTTCGAGCGCGAGATCGTGGGCATCACCACGCCTGCCGGCCTCTTCACGGCCGACGAGACCATCCGCCCGGCCACCACGGCGCAGAAGCTGGGCGCGCTCAAGGCCGTGTTCCAGAACGACGAGCTGTCGGCGCGCTTTCCGCAGATCCGCTGGCACACCACGGCGGGCAATGCCTCGCAGATGACCGACGGCGCCAGCGCCATGCTGCTGATGAGCGAAAAGCGCGCCCAGCAGCTGGGCCTGCGCCCGCGAGCGCGCTTCGTGGCGCTGGACGTGGTGGGCGACGATCCGCTGTACATGCTCACGGCCCCCATTCCCGCCACGCGGCGCGTGCTGGCCAAGGCCGGCATGCGGCTGGAGCAGATGGACCACTGCGAGATCAACGAGGCCTTCGCCTCCGTGCCGCTGGCCTGGCTGAAAGAGCTGAGGGAACTGGGCGCCGACCCCGAGCGGCTGAACCCGCGCGGCGGCGCCATCGCCCTGGGCCATCCGCTGGGCGCCTCGGGCATCCGCCTGATGACCACCATGCTGCACGCGCTGGAGGACAGCGGCGCGCGCTACGGCCTGCAATCCATGTGCGAGGCCGGCGGCATGGCCAACGCCACCATCATCGAACGCCTGTGAGCCAGGCACGGGAGACACATCCATGCAACTGCAAGAGAACATGACGGCCCTGGTGACGGGCGGCGTATCGGGCCTGGGCGAGGCATCGGCCCAGGCGCTGCTGGAGCGCGGCCTGAACGTGGTGGTGGTGGACCTGAACGAGGACCGCGGCGCGGCCATGGTGGACGCAGCCCGCCAGCGCCACGGCAGCCGCCTGCGCTTCGTGAAGGCCGACGTGGCCGACGCCGACCAGATGGCCGCCGCCATTGCCGCCGCCGAGGACTTCGGCGAGTTCCGCGCCCTGGTGCACTGCGCGGGCGTGGGCGGGCCGCTGCGGCTGGTGGAAAAGGACGGCAGCCCGGGCTCGCTGGACAAGTACACGGGCATCGTGCGCGTGAACCTGATCGGCACCTTCAACACGCTGCGCCTGGCCGCCGCCAGCATGGCGCGCAACGAGCCCGTGCAAGGCGAGCGCGGCGCCTGCGTGCTCACGGCCTCGGTGGCGGGCTACGAGGGGCAGATCGGCCAGATTCCCTACGCCTCGGCCAAGGCCGGCATCATCGGCATGACAATCGTCGCCGCGCGCGACCTGGCCACGCGCATGATCCGCGTGTGCACCATTGCGCCGGGCCTGTTCGACACGCCCATCCTGGCCAAGCTGCCCGACAACATCCGCCAGTCGCTGGCCGCCTCCGTGCCCAACCCCGCACGCCTGGGCCACCCGTCCGAGTACGCGCTGACCGCGCTGCACATTCTTGAAAATCCCATGCTCAATGGCGAGACGATTCGCCTGGACGGTGCCATTCGGATGAGTCCTCGCTGAGAAGCGCCCTGGCCCAGCACACGCGCGGAGAAGAAACACCATGTTCAAACGCCTCACGCTGGCCGCTGCCGCCTGGCTGTGCGCCACGGCAGCCATTGCAGCCGATGCCTGGCCCACGCGGCCCATCACCCTGGTCGTGCCGGGCGCGGCCGGGGGCTCCACCGACATTCCCGCGCGGCTGCTGGCGCTCAAGCTGGGCGAGCGGCTGGGCCAGCCCGTCATCGTGGACAACAGGCCGGGCGCGGGCGGCTCCATCGGTGCCAGCCAGGTGGCACGCGCGCAGCCGGACGGCTATACGGTGCTGGTGGGCAACACGGGCTCCAACGCCATCAACTACACGGCCTACAAGAAGCTGCCCTACAGGCCCGAGGACTTCGTGGCGCTGACGGACATGATCTCGTTCTCCAACGTGCTGGTCGTGCCCCAGGCATCGCCGGTGCGCTCGCTGGACGATCTGCTCAAGGCCGCGCGGCAGGCGCCGGGCAAGCTGTCGTTCTCCTCGGCCGGCGTGGGCCAGACCACGCACCTCATGGGCGAGCTGCTGCGCGAGCGCACAGGCGTGGACGTGGTGCATGTGCCCTACCGCGGCTCGGCACCGGCGACGGCGGCCATCGTCTCGGGAGAGACGCAGTTCATGTTCGACAACCTCACGGCCTCGCTGGTGCATATCAAGGCGGGCAAGCTGCATCCCATCGCCGTGACGGGCGCGCAGCGCGAGCCCGAGCTGCCCAACGTGCCCACCACCACCGAGCTGGGCCTGCAGGACTTCGACAAGGTCGGCTGGATGGGTTTCTTCCTGCCCGCGCAGACGCCGCCCGCCGTGGTGCGCAAGCTCACCGACGGCCTGGTCGCCGTGCTCCGGGACCCCGAGGTGGCGCGCCGCTACCGCGAGCTCGGCGGCCGCCCGGGCGGCATGCCGCAGGCGCAGTTCACCCAGCTGGTGGACAACGACCGCAAGAGCTGGGGCGCGCTGATCACCAGCCGCCAGCTGCAACTCGACTGAACCGATTTCGACGGAGACGCCATGAAGGTGCTGGACAGCGTGCGCGTGCTGGAGATTGGCGGCATCGGCCCGGGGCCGTTCTGCGCCATGCATCTGGCGGACCTGGGAGCCGATGTGGTGTCCATCGTGCGGCCCGAGGCGGAACCCGCCGCCACCTCATCCGCCTCAGCCACCTCAGCCACCTCAGCCACCTCCGCGCTGTCGCGCGGCAAGCGCTCGGTGTTCGCCGATCTCAAGTCGCCCGAAGGGCGTGACCTGGTGCTGGCCCTGGTGCGCGATGCCGATGCGCTGATCGAAGGCATGCGGCCCGGCGCCATGGAGCGCCTGGGCCTGGGACCCGAGGCCTGCCAGGCCCTCAACCCGCGCCTGGTCTATGGCCGCATGACGGGCTGGGGCCAGGACGGACCGCTGGCCCAGGCAGCCGGCCACGACAACAACTATGCCGCCGTCTCGGGCGCGCTGTGGGGGTGCTCGCCGGCCGGCGCGCGGCCGGTCTCGCCCTTTGCCACGCTGGGCGACATCAGCGGCGGCGCCATGTACCTGATGACGGGGCTGCTGGCCGGCATCGTGCAGGCACGCGCCACGGGGCGCGGCACCGTGGTGGACGCGGCCATCGTCGATGGTGCGGCGCACATGCTCAACCTCATGCTGCACGCGCGCCAGCGCGGTCTGGTGGCCGACGAGCGCGGCCACAGCATCCACGACAGTGCGCCGTTCTACGAAACCTATGCCTGTGGCGATGGCGGCTTCATCACCGTGGGCGCCATCGAGCCGCAGTTCCACGCCCTGCTGCTGGACAGGCTGGGCCTGGCCGGTGCCGCAGCGTTCCAGGGCCCGCAGTGGGACCGCGCCGCCTGGCCGGCGCGGCGCGCGCAGCTGCAGACGCTGTTCGCCTCCCGGCCCCGCGCGCACTGGCAGCAATTGCTGGAGGGCAGCGATGCCTGCTTCGGCGCCGTGCTCAGCCCTGTGGAAGCCGCCAGCCACCCGCACCTGCAGGCGCGTGGCGTCTATCTGCAGCCCGAAGGCGGCGCCCTGCAGGCCAGCCCCGCGCCACGCTTTGACGGCCAGGCCTATGCACCGGGTCCTGCGAGCGCCGCAGGCTCCGACACCGCCAGCGTGCGGGAGAAGGTGAGCGCAGGGCGCGCGCAGGAAGTCTGGCGCAGCGCCCGCTGATTCACGAGAGGCTGGAGGCGCCCAGCATGCCCTCGACCAGGCGCACCAGCGTGATCAGGCGCGGCCCGGCATCGCTTTCCAGCGCGCGGCTCTGCGGGCTGTAGATGGGCAGGGAGACCGAGAACACCCAGTACTCGCCGTCCTGGGCCGTGGACATGGGCACGGCAATGGACTGGATCTCGCGGTGCAGGTCGCCGTGGCTGCGGCAAAAGCCGTGCTCGGCCAGGTCGCGCCGCGCATCGTCGAGCCGCTCGCGCAGTTGCTGGGCGCGTGCGGGATCGTCGGCCTGCAGTTCCGCGATGAAGGCCTCGCGCTCAGCCTCGGGCAGGCTCAGCAGGTAGGCGCGGCCCGTGGCGGTGCGCGACAGCGAGATGTGCACCCCGATCTCGGGCAGGAAGACCTTGTTGGTCAGGCCGTTGGCCAGCTCCACCAGGCACAGCTGGCGGCCATGGCCCACGGCCAGCTGGATCTGGCCCTCCAGGTGATTGGCCAGCTCCTGCATGTGCGGCCGCGCGAACTGGCGCATGTGCATGCGCGCCAGCACGGGCGAGGACAGGTTCAGCAGCCCCACTCCCGGCACGTACTTGGACAGGCGCTCGGAGTAGCGCATCAGGTTCAGTTCGCACAGGGTGTCGATCAGGCGGAACAGCGTGGGCTTGGGCAGGCCCGTCATGTCCATCAGTTCACGGGCGCTGAGTTCCTGGTGCTTGTTGGAAAAGCACTGCAGTACGGAGATGCCGCGCACCAGGGCGGCCACCAGCTTGCCACTGTCTTCGGAATTCATGGATTGATGAGGGCTGAAAAGATGAAACGATTGTCTCAATTTTCAGGGTGCCGCCGCACAGATTTCCAGGGCCATGCGCAGTGCAAACCCGTAAACAGGCCTTGCCCCGCGCAACGGACATGACACGGCACAATCGGTCCATGCTTGGCGCCCTGCGCCTCCCACCAGAAAAGCCTGCCGTGTCCGAACCGTTTGCCGCCGTCCCGCCTTCCGAATCGCCAGACTACGACGCCTTCCTGCGCGCCCATGTGCTGAGCCAGCCTTTGAGCATCCAGCGCTATGACCGCGGCGACGAAACCATCTGGGTCAAGCGCGCGGGCGCCAGCAACCCGGCGTGGCGCTATCGCGCGCTGGCCCTGCTCGCCTTGTGCCTGCGCCTGCCCGTGCTGCGGCCCGTGCCCAATCCCGGCGGACACGAAGCCATCCGCACCGAGGTACGCCGCCTGCGCCAGCTCGCGCAGCGCGGCCTGCGCGTGCCTGCCGTGCTGGCCGAGTGCGAGGACGGCTTTGCCATGCGCCACCTGGGCAGCCCCGGCGTGGAGGCGCCCTCGCTGGGCAATGCCATGGAAGCCGCCCTGCCCCGGGGGGATGGCAGCACGCTGGCGCTGTGGCTGCAGGGCCTGCAGACCCTGCAGCAGGTGCATGGCAGCGGCGACTGCCTGAGCCAGGCCTTTGCGCGCAACATGGTCTGCTGTGCCGATGGCGTGATCGGCTTCATCGACTTCGAGGACGACCCCGCCGCCCACCTGCCCCTGGCGCTGTGCCGCGTGCGCGATGCCCTGTGCTACGCCCACTCCACGGCCTGGATACTGGAGCAGGCCGGCGCCATGCCGGCCGCACGCGCGGCCTGGCGGGACTTCGTGCAGTCCATGGAGCCCGAAACCCGCGCCCTGATGGCGCGCACCGTGAAACAGCTGGCCTGGGTGCGCCGCCTGCCTGAGAGCCGCCGCCTGGGCCGCGACATGCAGCGCGTGCGCATGGCCTACACGCTGGTGACGCCGTAGCGGCAGCGGGCTGCACGCCTCAACCGGGCCTCAGCCGGGCTTCAGCCGGGCCTCACCGGGCAGATGGCCCAGCGAGGCGCTGACGCGCGCCGCTTCGGCGCGCAGGGCCCGGGCCACAGCGCCCTGCGGGTCCGGGTCGAAGCCGCCGCTGGCGCCCAGCGCGCACAGCACGCCCACCACATGGCCTGTGTAATCGTGCAGCGGCGCCGCCACGGCGCTGATGCCCGGCAGGTTGACATCGCGCACCGAGGCGCAGCCCGCAGCGCGGATCTCGCGGCGCAGCGTGCCCAGCGGGTCCGCGCCATCGAGCAGCGCGCGCCGCGCGGCCGGCGCCTCGGCCAGCTCCCGGGCCAGCAGCGCATCCACGCGGGCATCGTCGTCCATGAAGGCGAAGAAGGCGCGCCCCGTGGCCGACCACAGCAGCGACATCACCGAGCCCACGCGCACATTGACGGTGACCGGCAGGCCCGGCTCCTCGAAGCGCACGATGGTCGGCCCCAGGTTGCCCATCACGGCCACGAAGCTGGTGACCTGCAAGGCCTCGCGCAGGTGCAGCAGGGCCGGCTCGGCCAGGCGGATGGGGTCGGACTGCCGCATGGCGGCCAGGCCCACGCGCATGGCCTCGGCCGCCAGCGCGTACTGCGTGCCGCCACGGTCCTGCTCCACCAGCCCCTCGGCCATCAGGCTGGCCAGGTAGCGGTGGACCTTGGCCGGGCTTTCCTCCACCGCGCCCGCGATGGCCGTGAGGCTGGCGCGTCCGCCCAGCGTGGCCAGGGCCTTGAGCACGGCCAGGCAGGTCTCGGCGGCCTGCACGCGCTGGCGCCTTTCGCGCGGCGGCGCGGGCTCGTCAATCTCGGAGGCAACAGTGGAAGTCATGGCGGCAGGGCGGTGCTGGAAAGGCCTGTTTTAAGGGCTGGCGGGGCATTGTGCCGCAGCTTGCGGGTAATCCCGGGCGGTGCTTTTACGCAATGCGTAGAAAAATTACGCAAAACAAGATTCCATGGATTCCACCCAGGCCTCACCGGAGACAAGCCCCATGCACAAGCGCCTCTTTCTCACCACACTGGCCGCAGGCCTGCTATCGGCCACCGCCCTGCCCGGCGCGCTGGCCCAGGACGGATTCCCCAGCAGGAACGTGCGCTGGATCGTTCCCTACGCGGCCGGCGGCGGCTCGGACTTCCTGGCCCGCACCATAGGCCAGGCCTGGGGCGGCCAGGTGCACCAGCCCATCGTGGTGGACAACCGCCCGGGCGGCAACACGGCCATAGGCGCCTCGGAAACCGCGCGTGCTGCCGCCGATGGCTACACCGTGCTGTCGGCCGACAACGGCACCCTGGTCTTCAATCCCGTGCTCTACAAGAGCCTCAGCTACAACCCCGCCAGGGACCTCGCGCCGGTCACGCTGATGGGCCGCTTCCCGATGATCCTGGTGGCCGGCCCCGGCATGGCAGCGGCCACGGCCAAAGACTTCCTGGCCCAGGCGCGCACCAGCAAGGACGGCGTGAACTACGCCTCGGCCGGTGCCGGCAGTCCGCACCACCTGGCCATGGAACTGCTCAGGGTGGAGGCCGGCCTGAAGCTGGTGCACGCGCCCTACAAGGGCGCGGCGCCGGCCCTGGGCGACGTGGCTGGCGGCCAGGTGCCCGTGATGATGGTGGACCTGGCCGCGGGCGCAGGCTTCATCAAGGCCGGCAAGGTCCGCCCGCTGGCCGTGGCCAACGCCACGCGCCTGCCCCAGTTGCCCGACGTGCCCACCTTCGCCGAGCTGGGCCTGCCCAAGGTGCAGGCCGCCGCCCTGGTAGGACTGGTGGCGCCCGCCAGGACCCCGGCCCCGGTCATCGCGGCCCTGCACCGGCAGGTCGTGGCCGCGATCAACGAGCCCGCCGTGCGCCAGAAGCTCGTGGATTTCGGCGTGGAGCCCGTGGGCAACACGCCCGAGCAGTTCGCCGCGCTGCTGGCCAGCGAAAGCACGCGCTGGCACCAGCTGATCCGCGACCAGAACATCACTTTGGATTGACCCTCCGCGCCTGCCTGCGAACCTGCCATGACTGCCTCCGCCGCCCCCGACACCGCCCCGTCCGCCTCTGCGCCAGCATTTGCGCCCGGCTCTGCGCCCGCCTCCGCGCGCTGCCCCTTCGACCACCGCCAGCCCAGCGGCCAGACCGGCCCCACGGGCTGCCCCGTCAGCGCGGGTGCCGCGGCCTTCGACCCGTTCAGCGACGGCTATCAGCAGGACCCGCCCGAATATGTGCGCTGGGCGCGCGAGCAGGAGCCGGTGTTCTACAGCCCGCAACTGGGCTACTGGGTGGTCACGCGCTTCGACGACATCAAGGCGGTGTTCCGCGACAACATCGCCTTCAGTCCCTCGATCGCGCTGGAGAAGATCACGCCCACGGGCGAGGAGGCCAATGCCGTGCTGGCCTCCTACGGCTTCGCGCTGAACCGCACCCTGGTCAACGAGGACGAGCCCGCCCACATGCCGCGCCGCCGCGCGCTGATGGACCCGTTCACGCCCGAGGAGCTGCGCCACCACGAGCCCATGGTGCGCGAGCTGGCGCGCGCCTATGTGGACCGCTTCATCGACGACGGCCGCGCCGACCTTGTGGACCAGATGCTGTGGGAGGTGCCGCTGACCGTGGCCCTGCACTTCCTCGGCGTGCCCGAGGAGGACATGGACCGGCTGCGCGAGTACTCCATCGCCCACACCGTCAACACCTGGGGCCGGCCCCGGCCCGAGCAGCAGGTGGCCGTGGCCCATGCGGTGGGCAACTTCTGGCAGCTGGCCGGCAAGGTGCTGGCCAAGATGCGCGAGAACCCCGATGCGCCGGGCTGGATGCAATACGGCATACGCAAGCAAAAGGAGCTTCCCGAGGTCGTCACCGACTCCTACCTGCACTCCATGATGATGGCCGGCATCGTGGCCGCGCACGAGACCACGGCCAATGCCACGGCCAACGCCGTCAAGCTGCTGCTGCAGCATCCCGGCGCCTGGAAGCAGATCTGCGAGAACCCCGCGCTGATCCCCAATGCCGTGGAGGAATGCCTGCGCCACAACGGCTCGGTGGCCGCCTGGCGGCGCCTGGCCACGCGCGACGTGGTGATCGGCGGCGTGGCCGTGCCGGCGGGCTCGAAGCTGCTCATCGTGACCTCGTCGGCCAACCATGACGAGCGGCATTTCGCCGATGCCGACTTCTTCGACATCCACCGCGACAACGCCGGCGACCACCTGACCTTCGGCTATGGCTCGCACCAGTGCATGGGCAAGAACCTGGCGCGCATGGAGATGCAGATCTTCCTGGAGGAGTTCACGCGCCGCCTGCCCCACATGCGGCTGGCCGAGCAGCGGTTCACCTACGTGCCCAACACCTCGTTCCGGGGCCCCGAACACCTGTGGGTGGAGTGGGACCCGGCCCTGAACCCCGAGCGCGCCCGTCCCGCCCTGCTGCAGGCGCGCCAGCCCGTGCGCATCGGCGAAGCCCTGCAGGGCGGCGCCAGCCGGCCCATGGTCGTGGCCGAGGCCGTGGCTGCCGCCGAAGGCGTGCTGCGCCTGCGCCTGAAGGCCGCCGATGGACACGCCCTGCCGCGCTGGACGCCGGGCTCGCACATCGACCTGCAATGCGGCGACACGGGCCTGTCGCGCCAGTACTCGCTGTGCGGCGACCCGCAGGACACCGGCAGCTACGAGATTGCCGTGCTGCGCGAGGCCAACGGCCGTGGCGGCTCGGCCTGGGTGCATGAGCATCTGCACCGCGGCGCCACCGTACAGGTGCGGGGCCCGCGCAACCATTTCCCGCTGGACGAAGGCGCCAGCCACCTGATCCTGGTGGCCGGCGGCATCGGCATCACGCCCATCTCGGCCATGGCACGGCGCGCCAGGGCGCTGGGCCTGTCCTATGAAATCCACTACAGCGGCCGGCGCCGCGCGGGCATGGCGCTGCTGGCGCCGCTGCTGGCCGAGCATGGCGCCAGGCTGCATCTGTACGTGGCGGAGGAAGGCCGGCGCGCCGACTACGCCGCCCTGCTCGCCACGCCGCGCGCCGGAGCCCGCATCCATGCCTGCGGACCGGCGCGCCTGCTGGACGGCCTGGAGGCGGCCAGCCGCCACTGGCCCGAGGACAGCCTGCGCGTGGAGCATTTCGTCTCCACTGTGGGGGCGCTGGACCCTGCCAGGGAGCAGGGCTTCGAGGTGGAACTGCGCGCATCGGGCCTTGTGCTGCAGGTGCGCAACGACCAGACGCTGCTGGACGCCCTGCGCAGCGCGAAGATCGAAGTGCAAAGCGACTGCCGGGAAGGGCTGTGCGGGTCCTGCGAAGTGCCCGTACTCGAAGGCGAGGTGGACCACCGAGACATGGTGCTCACGCGCGGCGAGCGCGCGGCCTGCACCAAGATGATGAGCTGCTGCTCGCGCGCCAGGGGCGGCAGGCTGGTGCTGGGCCTGTAGCCAGGGCTACAGGGCAGCCCGGCGCCCGCAAGCCCGGCGCCCAGAAACACAAAAGCCCCAAGGCCATCATCGGCAATGGGGCGATCGCATCGGTGGGCGCGCTTCGGGGCGCACCTGCCTCCAACCGGATTACTGGTTGGCGATTTCGAGCTCGGCGTTGCGGGCTTGCTGGATGAAATCGATCAGGGAATAGATTGCTTGGCGCATGGTGAACTTCCTTACTGAGACGCTCAACAATCACTGGCGGCATGCATCTCAAGTGCCGCGAATGCCGGGAAAACCCTCTAAGCGTTTACCCTAGGAATAAGTATAAACCACTAGATTCCGGCGTGCAAACGCACAGTTGTAAGCGCACGTCAAGATTCCGCAGAGGCGCCCAACTGCGTCCCAATGTCAGGCATGGGATGATTCAGGCTTATGACCGCGCCTTCCGTTTCCCTCGCACCCTGGCACATAGAGCCGCTGAACCCGGCCGAGGCGCCGTGGCCGCTGCTGCTGTCGGCGGACCCGTCGCGGGAAAAGGTGCGCGGCTATCTGGCGGGCTCCACCTGTTTTGCCGCGCGCGAGTCCTTCCAGCGCGAAGGCCAGCCGCCGCGTCCCGGCGGGCGCGGCGAGGTATTGGGCATGTGCGTGCTGGTGCCGCTGCGCGCCAGCGGCGACGAGGCCTCAGGCCCACCCGCCTGGGAGCTGATGAACATCGCGGTCGCGGAATCGCTGCATCACCGGGGCCTGGGCACCGCCCTGCTGCGCCAGGCCATCGCCTGGGCGCGCTCGCAAGGTGCTCCCCGCATCGAGGTCGGCACCGGCAGCTTCGGCGACCAGCTGGTCTTCTACCAGCGCGCGGGGTTTCGCGTGACGGGAATCGTGCGTGACTTCTTTCTGAAGCACTACACCACCCAGCTGTGGGAGCGCGGCGTGCAGCACCGCGACATGCTGCGCCTGACGCTGGAGCTGGGCACGGGCCGCTGAACGGCCGCCCCGCTCAGTCCGAAGACATCTTCATCAGCACCAGGCCCGAGACGATGAGCACGGCCGCGCCGATGCGCATGGCGCTGACCTGCTCGCCCAGGACCGTGATGCCGACCAGGAAGGCGCCCACGGCGCCGATGCCGGTCCAGATCGTGTAGGCCGTGCCCAGCGGCAGGCTGCGCATGGCCACGGCCAGCAGGCCGAAGCTGGCGATCATGGTGACGATGGTGATGGCGCTGGGCACCAGCCGCGTGAAGCCGTGCGATTGCTTCATCGAAAACGCCCAGACCACTTCGAGCAGCCCCGCCACCAACAGATAGACCCATGCCATGGAAAACTCCTTGTGAAGCCGGGTCGTCCCGGCGCATGCATGTCCCGATGTGGGGGAGGCCGTCCTCCTGGCAGAAGGGCTTGTGCCTCCTGCATGGCCGCCAGTTTAGGAGAAAGCCTTCAAGCCGGCCGCACCCAGCCTGTTGCCCCATTGCCGCCTGGGTGGTTGCTGCACAACAGCATCCAGGGCGTCAGGCGGCCAGTGCCTCTTCCTGTTCAGCCAGCAGGATGTTGCCCACGGTGGCGCCCAGGCCGGCCACGCGCTTGCGCAGCTTGAGCACGGCCTTGTCCTTGCTGATCAGCAGCGCCTGGTGCTGGCTGGCCAGGTCCAGGAAATGCTGGTCGTCGGGGTCGGTGCAGGCAAAGCGGATGCGCGGCGCATCGGCCACGTACTCGACCGCTCCGTCAAAGGCCGAGAGCACGCCCTCGACCGTCTTGCCGTAGAAGGCCACGCGCGGCGCGATCTGGCTGTAGTGCAGCACGCGTTCGAGCTCGATGCGCTGGGCCTGGTCGGCGATCCAGCGCATCTGCCCCTGCTCCACCAGCTCGCGGATCGGCGGAACATGCGGATCGTCGAAGATCAGCATGTCAAGGACCACATTGGTATCGAGCACCACGGGCCGGGGCAGGGGACCTTCGTAGCCGTCGTTGCACTGCGGCCAGCGCAGCACGATCTTCATGGCGCGGCGCCCTCTGCCGGGCCTTCGGCGGCCTTTCTGGGCTTGACAGCGCCACGGACCATGTCGAAGCGGAACAGCCGGCACTCGATGGGGCCGTTCCACATGGGCGTGCGCCGCGCTTCCTTCAGGCGCATCTTGCCGGGCAGCTTGAGGTCGGGCGTGAGCATCCAGGCGCTCCAGCCGCTGTAGTTCTTCTTCCAGTGGGTGGCCAGCTGGCTGAAGAATTCCACGCCGTCCTCGGTCTGGGCCGTCTCGCGGCCCGCGCGCTCGACCACGGCCATGCGCTCGCCGGCGCTGCGGCCGGCCGAGCCGGCTGCGGCAATGCGCTCGCCATAGGGCGGATTCAGCAGCATCAGGCCGGGCTGCTCGCAAGGCGGCATGCGCTGCAGCGCGTCACCGCCGCGCAACTGCACGGTCTGGCCCACGCCCGCGCGCTCGGCGTTGCGCTGGGCGAAGTCCACCATGCGGTGGGACACGTCGGAGCCATAGATGCCCACGGGGCTGTCGGGCAGGATGGCGGCCTCAGCCTCGTCCAGCATGGCTTCCCACACATGCCTCTGGAAGGGCACGAGCTTTTCGAACGCGAAGCGCCGCAGGATGCCTGCCGGAATGCGCCGGGCGATCTGCGCGGCCTCGATCAGCACCGTGCCGCTGCCGCAGCAGGGGTCGTACAGCGGCTGGGGATCGTCGCCGTGCGGGTCCCAGCCCGTGGCGGCGATCATGGCCGCGGCCAGGGTTTCCTTGAGCGGCGCATCGCCCTTGTCCTCGCGCCAGCCGCGCTTGAACAGCGCCTCGCCCGAGGTGTCGATGTAGATGGTGGCCTCGTCGGTCGTCAGGTGCAGGTGCACGCGCACGTCGGGGTGGCGCGTTTCCACGTCGGGGCGCACGCCCTTCCTGTCGCGGAAGCGGTCGGCAATGGCGTCCTTGACGCGCAGCGCCGCAAAGTTGAGGCTGGTCAGCGGGCTGTGCTGGGCCGTGACTTCGATCTTGAAGCTCTCGCGCGGGGAGAACCAGATCTCCCAGGCCACTTCGCTGGCGGCGCGGTACAGGTCGTTTTCGTTGCGGTACAGGGTCTGCGACAGCTGCACCAGCACGCGCTGGGCCAGACGGCTGTGCAGGTTCAGCAGCATGGCGTCGCGCCACAGGCCGCGCACCATCACGCCGCCACGGCCGACCAGGAGGTCGTGGCCGCTCAGGCCGGTGATCGCGTGGACCTCGTCGGCCAGAAATCCCTCGACGCCGGCGGCGCAGGGCAAAAACAGATGCAGTTGGTTCATAGCTTGGGTGCCGAGCATACGCGCACCGCGATTCCCCGCGCAGGCGCCAGCCGAAACCCGCTTGCCTGCGCTTCGGCCCGGGCCTACAGTGGAAGCAACCGCGAGGGAGAGCACCATGAAGACTCGAACCACGCCCGTCCACACGGATTTCCTCGGCGCCACGCAGGCCGCACGCCTGGTGGCGCAGGTCGGCGTCGCCGCCTGCCTGGCCGGCCTGGCCGATGCCATCGAGCAAGACTTCGCGCGCTGGCCCGATTTCGAGAAATCGGCCCGCCTCGCCCACCATTCGCCCGGCGGCGTGATCGAGCTCATGCCCGTGTCCGATGCGCTGGACTACGCCTTCAAGTACGTCAATGGCCATCCAGACAACGCCGACCGGGACCTGCCCACGGTGATGGCCTTCGGCGCCCTGGCCGACGTGGCCACGGGCCTGCCGGTCTTCCTGTCCGACCTGACGCTGGCCACGGCGCTGCGCACCGCCGCCACCTCGGCGCTGGCCGCGCGCCGGCTGGCGCGGCAGGGCTGCCGCAGCATGGCGCTGATAGGCGCAGGATCGCAGTCCGAATTCCAGGCCCTGGCCTTCACCCACCTGCTGGGCGTGGAGCGGCTGCGCATCTTCGACATCGATGTCCAGGCCATGCGCAAGCTGGTGGACAACCTGGGCCATGCAGGCATTGCCGCCCAGCGCATCACCTGCTGCACCAGCAGCGCCCAGGCGCTGGAAGGCGCCGACATCGTCACCACGGTCACGGCCGCCAAGCGCCGCGCCTGCGTGATCGCCGATGCCGATGTGCGCCCCGGCACCCACATCAATGCCGTCGGCGGCGATTGCCCCGGCAAGACCGAACTGCCCGTGGAGTTGCTGCGGCGCGCGCGCATCTTCGTGGAGTTCACGCCCCAGACGCGCGTGGAAGGCGAGCTGCAGCAGCTGCCCGCCGACGCGCCCGTGACCGAGCTGTGGCAGGTCATCAATGGCCTGGCGCCGGGACGCGGGCACGACACCGAGATCACGCTGTTCGACTCCGTGGGCTTTGCGCTGGAAGACTATTCGGCCCTGCGCTGGTTGCGCGCGCTGGCCCACGACACCGGGCTGATGCAGTCGATCGACCTGGTGCCTGCGCTGGCCGACCCCCGCGACCTGTACCGGCTGGTGCGCGAGGCCGGGCAGGCAGAACGCGGCTTTGGCTGACACGGGGACTGCATACCATGGGTCCCATGAGCATGAACACCCATACGACCCCGCAGACCGCACGCGCCCTGAGACTCATAGGCGTGCCCACCGACATCGGCGCCAGCCGCCTGGGCAGCGCCATGGGCCCCGACGCGCTGCGCGTGGCCGGCCTGGCCCCGGCGCTGCGCCAGCTGGGCTGCCAGGTGCGCGACATCGGCAACCTGGCCGGTCCGCCCAATCCCCAGACACCGCCCGAGCAGGGGCTGCGCCACCTCGCACCGGCCCGCGCCTGGATGGACGCCGTGCACCAGGCCGTGGGCCAGGCGCTGGACGATGGCGAGCTGCCGCTGATGCTGGGCGGCGACCACAGCCTGGCCATGGGCTCGATCAGTGCCGTGGCCGCCCACTGCCGCCGCCTGGGCCGCGCGCTGCGCGTGATCTGGCTGGACGCCCACGCCGACTGCAACACGCCCGATATCTCGCCCAGCGGCAACCTGCACGGCATGCCCGTGGCCAGCCTGTGCGGCCTGGGGCCCGAGCCGCTGACCGCGCTGTCCCAGGGCGGCGATCCGGCGCTGGATGCCGCCTCGCTGTGCCAGATCGGCCTGCGCAGCGTGGATGACCAGGAAAAGCGCCTGCTGCATTCGCTGAACATCGAGGTGTACGACATGCGCGCCATCGACGAGTTGGGCATGCGCGAGGTCATGCGCCGCGCGCTCGACGGCCTCGCCGGCAGCGACACCCACCTGCACCTGAGCTTCGACGTGGACTACCTCGATCCCGACATCGCGCCCGGCACCGGCACCCCCGTGCGCGGCGGCCCCAGCTACCGCGAGGCCCAGCTGTGCATGGAGATGCTGGCCGATACCGGACGCCTGGGCTCGATGGATCTGGTGGAGCTCAATCCCGCGCTGGATGTGCGCAACCAGACGGCCGAACTGGTGGTGGACCTGCTGGAGAGCCTGTTCGGCAAGAGCACGCTGGTGCGGGCCGATCGCTGAGGCCGCTCAGGCAGGCGAAAGCGAAACACGCCAGCCGTCGCCCGTTGCGTCCGTGGTAAAGCGCACAGGCACAAAGCGCTCGATCACCTCGAAATTGCTGCGCGCATGCGGCGTCAGTTCCGTGCAGGTGTAGCTGGCACCGCGCCCGCTGCGCCAGACGGCCAGCGCCAGCGGCAGGGCCCATTGGTCGGCCAGGTACGGGCCCAGCGCGGCCCGGCTGCCCTGGTGGCGGCGCACCTCGCGCGCCAGGTCATGCGCCACCTTTTCGGCGCTGACGCCCTTCATGCCGAACTGCGTGAACACTTCGCACAGGTGCTCATAGGCCAGCGTGGCCAGCAGCGCGTTGCCCGGCCCCTCGTTCTGGCGCACGGCAGCCACCTGCAGCTGCTCGCCAGACCAGCCCAGGGCCTGACCCAGATGGTCCAGTTCGCGCTGGGCCACCGCGCGTGGCAGCGCGGGCGCAAAGCATTCGGCATGGCTGGCCACGGGGGCGCCGCGTTCGGTGATATCGAAAGGCACAAGCCCATTGGTTGCCGGCGTGATCGTCACGTCCATCTCGCCGCCACCGGCCGGATAAAAGCCCAGCCGGCGCAGCCGCAGTTCGCAGCGCGCGCCCAGCCTGTGCAGCAGCGGCGCATAGCTGCGCTCCAGGAAGTGGAAGGGCGGCGCGGCCGGGTTGTGGGTGCCGCCGCCCAGGGTCAGGCGGCTTTCGCCGTTAGCCAGCATCAGCGCGGGCCACAGCGTCTGCAGCAGCAGGGTGCAACTGCCGGCCGAGGCGATCACGAAGCGGTACTCGCCCGCACGCACCGGCCCCGGTGTGAATTGCAGCGCCTGCGAATTCATCTCGGCGCCCTGCATCTGCGCGCCGCAGATTTCGGCGGCGGCATTGACGCAGGCCAGGTGCTGGCGCATCAGACCCGGCTTGGCGCGCCCGGCACGGATGCGCTGCATGGCAAAAGGCTGGCCCGTGCACATGGACAGCGCCAGCGCGCTGCGCAGCATCTGGCCTCCGCCCTCCCCGGCGGAGCCGTCGATCTCGATCACTTTCATTTTTCTCTTTCATTCATTGCCGCCAAAGCGCGCCACGGCATCCCGCAGATAGCGGTCCAGCGGCGCCGCATCGGCCTGGTCCCCCGGATCGGGCGCATGGGCCATGGCATGGGCCAGCTCGCGCTCCAGGAAATCATGGACCCGCACCCGGCGCGGCCCCTTGGCGGCCTCGCCCAGGCGCATCTTGAGCTCCAGCAGCTCGTTGAGCTCGGCCAGCAGGCCTGCATCCTCCAGCGTGCCCGCCGCCAGCTGCGCAAAGCGCATGGGCGGCGCACCACGCCCCTCGCGTATCCAGCGCGCGGCCAGCAAGGGGCGCAGCACATAGAAGTATTTCTTGTAGCGCACCACATCGCCCTGCAGGTGGGCGCGCAGGTTCTTGCGCGCCATGGCCACATAGTGGTGGTAGCCGCGCACCGGCGAAAAGCCCTGCTCGGCCAGCAGATGCAGGCGCTCGGCCCAGGGCTGCTCCTGCCGGTAGACCACGGGCGAGCGCAGCCATTCGAGCAGCGTGGGGTTGGAGGCGCGCAGCAGCCCCAGCGCCTTGCGCAGCTCCCAGCCGCTGACATCGAGCTCGCCGCTGAGCGGCTGCTCTATGACATCGCGGCCCGGCGCCACCGTCAGATACCAGGGCAGGCGGTGGACGTAGATGAAGCGCACGTCATAGTCGCTGTCGGGCGAGGCAAAGCCCCAGCCGCGGCTGCCCGACTCGCAGGCAAACAGCACCGTGACCTCGTGCCTGCGCTCCACCTCGGCCAGGTTGGACAGCACCGTGGCGCGCATGGCATCGGAGACCGGATGCGCGCTCAATACCTTTTCTTCCCTCATGCTCTCATCCTGCTTTCTTTTCAATTGCCACGCCTCATAAGACTGGCAAGCCCCAAGCGAGGGACACCGAGGAAGGGCCTACGCCGGCCGCGCCGCCCCGCACCGAGGGTGTCGTCCCCCTCCCCCGCGAAGCGGGTAGAGAGGGGGAAGCCGCATAGCGGCTCAGGGGGTGCCTATCCTTTCACGCACACCACTTGCTTCAGGGTGTGCACCACCTCCACCAGATCCTGCTGCGCGGCCATGACCGCATCGATGTCCTTGTAGGCCATGGGAATCTCGTCCACCACATTGGCATCCTTGCGGCATTCCACGCCCTCGGTGGCCTTGATGTGGTCCGCCACGCTGAACATCTTCTTGGCCTTGGTCCGGCTCATCACGCGGCCCGCACCGTGGCTGCAGCTCTCGAAGCTCTCCGGGTTGCCCAGGCCGCGCACGATATAGCTGCGCGCGCCCATGCTGCCCGGGATGATGCCCAGCTCGCCGCGCCGCGCGCTCACCGCGCCCTTGCGGGTGATGAACACGTCCTGGCCGAAATGGCGCTCCTGCTGCACATAGTTGTGGTGGCAGTTCACCGCCTCCACATGCGACTCGAAGGGCTTGGCGATCACCTTGCGCACCGTGGCGATGAGGTTGGCCATCATCACCTCGCGGTTGCGCATGGCGAACTTCTGCGCCCAGGACACGCCGCGCACATAGTCGCCAAAGTAGCGGGCCCCTTCCTCGAAATAGGCCAGGTCCTTGTCGGGCAGGTTGCGCTGATGCAGTTCTGCGTCCTTCTTGGCCAGCTCGATGAAATGGGTGCCGATGGCATTGCCCACGCCGCGCGAGCCCGAGTGCAGCATGAACCACACGAAGCCCGCCTCGTCCAGGCAGATCTCGATGAAGTGGTTGCCGCTGCCCAGCGTTCCCAGGTGCTTGCGGTTGTTGGTGTTGGCCAGGCGCGGATGCAGCTCGCACAGCAGGTCGAACTCCTCGGCCAGCGTGGCCCAGACCTGGTCCACCGACACGGGCGGGTTCTCCCAGCTGCCTGGATCACGGCCCCGGTGGCGCGGCACCGAGCCATGCGGCACGGCCTGCTCTATCGCCGAGCGCAGCGGGCCCAGGTTGTCGGGCAGGTCCTCGGCGCGCAGCGTGGTCTTGGCAGCCATCATTCCGCAGCCGATGTCCACGCCCACGGCCGCCGGGATGATGGCCTTGATGGTGGGGATCACCGAGCCCACGGTGGCGCCTATGCCCAGGTGCACATCGGGCATGGCCGCGACATGCTTGAACACCACGGGCAGGCGCGCGGCGTTCTCCAGCTGCTTGCGCGCCTCGTCCTCGACGGGCACGCCCTTGGTCCACATCTTGATGGGGACGCCGTTTTCCACGTTGTGTTGCAGGTAGTTCATTGCGTTGTCCTTCAGTCTTCTTGTCTGTTCGTCTTGTTCAGGTCTTGCTGCCGCGCGGCTCATCCACGCATCAGGCGAGACAGGTCCCGCTTGCGGATGGCGCTGCCCAGGCTTTGATAGTCCCGCAGCGGGAATTCATGCTCCAGCCAGCGCTTTCGGTATTCCTCGACGCCCATGCCGCAATAAGAGTGGCTAACACCACCGATCCACGAAGCGTGCACAGATGATCGCCGCTGCCAGTTTTAGCAGCGCTTCGTGGATATCCAGCCGTC
>NZ_JBICKY010000005.1:0-37545 GCF_043104705.1 Delftia sp. WSY_10
ATCTGCATCGCCTTCTCCGACCAGGGCCCGGGCATTCCGCCGCAGGAGCTGGACAAGATCTTCCAGCCCTTCGTGCAGTCCAGCAAGACCAAGGACGGCTCGGGCGGCACGGGCCTGGGGCTGGCCATCTGCCGCAAGATCATCGACGCCATGGACGGCACCATCGTGGCCGGCAACGGCCCGGCAGGCGGCGCCATCTTCACCATCATCCTGCCCAGCCGCAGTGCGCAGGAGACCCGGCCGGCCGAGCTGACATAGCCTGCGCGGGCGCGGTGGCGCGGTGGCGCGAGGCTCAGGCCTCGGACGGCATGTGCCGCCCATGCACCAGCCAGTTGTCCCCTGCCTGCCAGCGCGCGGCCCAGGCGGGCAGCTGGTCGGCGGGCATGGGCCGGGCGATGCCGTAGCCCTGGGCCACGTGGCAGCCCATTTCGCGCAGGCGGCGCGCATGCCTGGGGGTTTCCACGCCTTCGGCCACGGATTCGAGCTGGAAGGTGCTGGCCAGCTGGATCACGCCTTCGACGATGCCCAGGTCGTCCGGGTCGGCCAGCATGTCGCGCACAAAGCTCTGGTCGATCTTCAGCGACTGCACGGGCAGCTTGCGCAGGTAGGTGAGCGAGGAGTAGCCGGTGCCGAAGTCGTCCAGCGCAAAGCGTATGCCCAGCTGCCGGCACTGCCCCATCACCTGGATGGCCTGCTCCATGTCGGCAATGGCGGCGCTTTCCAGGATTTCCAGCTCGATCAGGTGCGGCGGCAGTTCGGGATGCCGGGCCAGCACCTGGGCCATGGTGGCGTGGAAGCCGCCATCCAGAAGCTGGTTGGCGCTGACGTTGATGCTCACGCACAGGTCCAGGCCCTGGTCGAGCCAGCGCGCCGCCTGGGCCACGGCCTCGCCGATGACCCAGTCGCCCAGCGGTCGCTCCAGGTCGCTGCCCGCGATGAAGGGCAGGAAATCGGCCGGCGAGCGCAGGCCCTGGCGCGGGTCGTGCCAGCGCAGCAGGGCCTCGGCGCCCACCAGCCTGCCGCCACCCAGCTCCACCTTGGGCTGGTAGTGCAGCAGGAATTCGCCCTGCTCCAGCGCACGGCGCAGCCAGCCCAGCTGCAGGCGGCGCGCATCGGCCTTGCGGTCGTTTTCCGGGTCGAACAGCTGGTAGCGGTTGCGCCCGGCCTGCTTGGCCACACACATGGCCTGGTCGGCATGGCGCAGCAGCAGGTCGGGGTCGGCCTGGTCGTCGGGGTAGAGGCTGACACCCACGCTGGCGGTCACGGTCAGCACCCGGTCCTGCACGGGCACGGGGCGGCTGGCCGCCTCCAGCACCCGGTCGAGGATGGAGGTGCAGTGCTCGACCGAGCCGATCTGCGACAGCAGCAGCACGAACTCGTCGCCACCGAGCCGGGCCAGCGTGTCCTCGGAGCGCAGCACGCTCTTGAGGTGCTCGGCCACGCCCACCAGCAGCGCATCGCCGGTTGCAACGCCGTGCAGGTCGTTGATTTCCTTGAAGCCGTCCAGGTCCAGAAAGCACACGGCCAGGGAGCGGCCCTCGCGCGCCGTGCGCAGCATGGCCTGGTTGAGCCGCTCGACCAGCAGGCGGCGGTTGGGCAGTCCGGTCAGCAGGTCGTAGTGGGTGACGCGGTCGAGCTCGGCCTCATGGGCCTTGATGTGGCTGATGTCGGTGAAGACGCCGATGTAGTGCTCGATCTCGCCGCCGGCACCCTGCGCGGCGGAGATGGACAGCATCTCGGCGAAGATCTCGCCCGATTTGCGGCGGTTCCAGATCTCGCCGTGCCAGAAGCCGTCGCGCGCGATGCAGGCCCAGATCTGCCGGTAGAACTCCGGCCCGTGCAGGCCCGAGGACAGCACGCGCGGCGTCTGGCCGATCACCTCCTCGGGCGCATAGCCGGTGATGCGGGTGAAGGCCGGGTTGACGCGCGTGATGCGCCGCGCCGGATCGACCACCATGATGCCCTGGTGGCTGCTGTCGAACACCACGGCGGCCTGGGCCAGCTCGCGTTCGAAGCGCTTGCGCTCGGTGATGTCCCGGGAGATGCCGAACAGGCCTGCGATGTGGCCTGCCGTATTGCGCACCGGGCCCTTGGTGACCAGGAGGTCCAGCGTCCTGCCCGGCTCCACCGTCAGCTGCTCCTCATGCGTGGCCACCTCCTGGCGCAGCACCGCCTGGTCCTTCCTGCGGATGGCGCTGGCGATGCCGAAGGGAAAGAGCGCGAAGTCGTCCTTGCCCACGATGTCTTCGGCCTGCCGGCCCACCAGGCTGGCGGCGGCCCGGTTGACCAGCAGATAGCGCCCGCGCAGGTCCTTCACGAAGACGGCGTCCGAGGTGCCGGAGATCACCGAGTCCAGCAGCTGCCGCTGCATGTTGGCCTTGCGCAGCGAGCGCTGCAGCGTCTCGGCCAGCACGCTCACGGCCAGGCCGTTGACGGCCACCACCCCCCATTGCGCCCAGTCGCGCACGGCGACGCCGTCCGTCTGGTCCAGGCTGTAGGCCGCAAAGGCCGTGGCCAGCAGGCCCGGCCCCAGGCCGCCGATCAGCGCACTGACCAGCACGGGCAGCATGAACAGCAGCAGCAGCGAGCGTTCACCGAAATGGCTGGCCAGCGTGCTGCTGGCGGCCAGCACGGCCAGGCTCATGGCCAGGGCAAACAGATAGGAGGCCCAGACCGGGAAACGGCGCGGCCCCATTTCCTGGGTGATGGCGGAGGCGCCGCCGCTGTGCGCGGCCGGCACCGAGCACAGCGCGAAGAACAGCAGGAAGTCCGTGGCCAGCACAAAGAACAGCCCCTTGGCGACGGAAAGCCAGCCGATATCCGCACTGCCTGCCAACGCGAACAACAGCTTGTCGGACAGAATGATCCAGGCGAATGCGAGCAATCCGTAGCTCACCGTGATCAGTCCGATAAATCGGCGTCTTGCTGATTTGGCCATTTCAGCGTGGCACTCCCTGTGTATATGGCTGTCCGGAATTATTGCCAATCCCTGCTGGCAATCGCGTCGTCATTCGCCGAAAACAGGGGGCAATAAAACCATTTGCCGCGCACTCGCTCATTCATAGAGAAATTGCATCGCAGGCCTTTTCCGCCGGATGCGGGAATATCTGTCCGGCCCCTTTTCCCGGTCCGGCCGCCAACTCATTCCGGGCACTGGCGGCAGGGCTGCTGCTCGGTGCGCGCGGCCTCGGCATGCAGCCAGGCCAGGAAGGCCGCCACGGCGGGGCGCCGGGCGTTGCGCGCGGGGTAGACGGCAAAGTGGGCCTTGACGCGCAGGGCCCGGTCCATGCCGAAGGGGGCCACCAGCCGGCCGTCGGCAATGTGGCCGCCCGCGTTCATGGCGCTTTCCAGCGCCACGCCCAGGCCCTGCGTAGCCGCGTCCAGCGACATCTGGGCGCGGTCGAAGCGCACGGCAAAGCGCTCTGGCGCGCGCAGCTGCGAGAACGCCTGGAACCAGTCCGACCACTGGACGATGCTGACGTTGCTTTGGATCAGCGGCACATGCAGCAACTGCTGCACGCGCTGCAGCCCATGCTCGGCCACGAACGCGGGGCTGGCCAGCGGCAGGATGTGCTCCTCGAACAGGGGCTCCACCTCCAGCTCCGGCCACTGCGCAATGCCGTAGCGGATGTCGATATCGGCCTGGCCCAGCGCGAAGTCGCTGTGCGAATGCGCAGCCGACAGGTTCAGCGCAATGTGCGGGCAGGCCCTCGCAAAGTCCCGCAGCCGGGGCATGAGCCAGAGGCTGGCGATGCTGGGCGCGCAGTGCACGTAGAGGCTGTTGCTCATGCTGTGGCGCAGGTCCTCGGTGGCCGAGACGATGGCCGCCAGCGCGCCGCCCACGCGCTCCAGGTAGGCCTGCCCCGGGCGGCTCAGGCGCACGCCATGCGCGCTGCGCTCGAACAGGCGCACGCCCAGCTGCGCTTCCAGCTTGGCCACCTGGTGGCTGACGGCCGAGGCCGTCAGGTGCAGCTCGGAGGCCGCCAGCGCAAAGCTGCGCCGGCGCGCCACGGCCTCGAAGGCCTGCAGGTGGGCACTGCTGGGAATGGATGCCATGGCAAGTTCCTCGAAGACGCGGGCAGCTCACGGGCAGACCCCGGGAGACCCCGTACGTGAGCTGAAGAACCGTCATCTTAGGCTGATGAAACATCGTTTGTCTTCATGCTCGTGACAGCCCAAGATGGCTGCATCCACCACAACTACAGCGGAGACAGGCACATGCTGCTCAAGGACAGGGCCGCCATCATCACCGGCGGCGCAGGGATCAACGGACTCGGTTTTGCCACGGCGCGCCAGATGGCCGCCCAGGGGGCCCGCGTGGCCATCCTCGACCTGGAGCGGGCCGATCCGGCCGGCGCGGCCGCGCGGCTGGGCGAAGGGCACCTGGGGCTGGTGGCCGATGTGACGGACAAGCCCTCGTGCGAGGCGGCGGCCGCCGCCGTGCTGCGCGCCTTCGGCCGCATCGACGCGCTGGTCAACAACGCGGGCATCACGCAGGCCGTGGGCACGCTGGAGATCGGCGGGGCCGACTACGACCGCGTGCTCGACGTGAGCCTGCGCGGCACGCTGTACATGTCCCAGGCCGTGCTGCCGGCCATGCGCAGGCAGCAAGCGGGCGCCATCGTCTGCATCTCTTCCGTCTCGGCCCAGCGCGGCGGCGGCATCTTCGGCGGGCCGCACTATTCGGCCGCCAAGGCCGGCGTGCTGGGGCTGGCCCGCGCCATGGCGCGCGAGTTCGGCGCCGAGGGCATACGCATCAACTGCGTCACGCCGGGCCTGATCGAGACCGATATCACCCAGGGCAAGCTCGGCCCCGAGCGCAAGCGCGAGATCTCCGCCACGATTCCGCTGGCCCGCCTGGGCCGCGCCGACGATGTGGCCGGCGCCTGCGTATTCCTGGCCAGCGACCTGGCCGCCTATTGCACGGGCATCACGCTCGATGTGAACGGCGGGATGCTCATCCACTGAGCCCCGCGCGCCTGGCCATGGCCTGCATGGCCGCACACAACCCAAGCAAAGGAGACAAGACCATGCAAAGCACGCTTTTCCACCGCGCCGCCCTGGCCGCCTGCGCCCTGCTGCTGCCGGCCCTGGCCTGTGCCCAGGCCGTCAAGCTCACGCTGGGGCACGGCGCCGCGCCCGACAATCCGCGCCACCTGGCATCGCTGAAGTTCGCCGAGCTGGTGAAGGCACGCAGCGCAGGCCGCATCGAGGTGCAGGTCGCCCCCTCGGCCCAGCTGGGCGACGACGCGGCCATGGTCACGGCCCTGCGCACGGGCGCGCTGGACCTGTCGGCCAATTCCCAGGGCGCGGTGGCCGCGGCCGTGCCCGAGTACGCGGCCTATGGCATGCCGTTTCTCTTCGCCACGCCGGCCCGTGCCTTCCAGGTGCTGGACGGGCCGCTGGGCCGGGAGCTGGCCGACAAATCGGCCGCCAAGGGCATGGTGGTGCTGGGCTACTGGGACAACGGCATACGCCACATGACCAACAGCAAGCGGCCCCTGCGCAGCGTGGACGATCTCAAGGGCCTGAAGATGCGCACGCCGCCCGACGCGGTGCTGGTGGACATCATCCAGGCCCTGGGCGCCGAGGCCCAGCAGATCAAGTTCGCCGAGCTGTACGTGGCCCTGCAGCAGGGCGTGGTCGACGGCCAGGAAAACCCGCTGGCCAACTTCCACGCCAGCAAGCTGTACGAGGTGCAAAAGCACCTGGCGCTGACGGGCCACATGTTCCAGATGACGCCGCTGATCATGGGCAAGCGCAGCTGGGACCGGCTGCCGGCCGCCGACCGCACGCTGCTGGCCGAGGCCGCGCAGGAGGCCACGGCCTACCAGCGCCAGCTGGCGCGCGAGGCCGACGACAAGCTGCTGGACGACCTCCGCGCCAAGGGCGTGGAGGTGAGCACCATCGACGCGCGGGCCTTCGCCCAGGCCACGGCCAAGGTGCAGGACAAGTGGCTGGCCAGCCCTGCGGGCCCCTATATCGCCAAGGTCGTCAAGGCCGCAGGCGCGCAGTCAAGCGCAGGGAGCCATCCATGAACCTCATCGAACGCCTGGTCACGGGCCTGTGCCGCGCCGTGCTGTGGACCAGCACCCTGGTGATCTTCGTGATCCTGGTGTGCAACACCGCCCTGCGCTATGCCAGCGGCACCAGCCTGCAGTGGGCCAACGAGGTGCCCGAGCTGCTGTTTCCCTGGCTGGTGATGTCGGGCGTGGTGCTGGCCGCCGCCCATGGCGCCCACATCACCACCAGCTTCCTGGTCGAGGCCCTGCCTGCCCGAGTGCGGCGCGCCACGGCCGTGCTGGGCTGGCTGGCCGTGGCCGCCCTGTACGCCACGCTGGCCTGGTCCACGCTGAACATGCTGGAGATCGTGCATGACGAGCGCAGCCAGATCCTGGGCATTCCCGGCTCGCTGACCTATGGCTGCGTGATGGTGGGCATGGCCTTGCTGGCCCTGCTGGCCCTGCAGTCGGCATGGCGCGCCTGCGTGGCGGGCGGGGGCCGGGTATCCGCAGGGGCTGCAGATGCGACCAATGCCGCAAGTGCCGATGCCGAACCCGCGCGGCCGGTGGCCGCCGCGCACTGGTGAAGGGGGCAGGTCCATGTCCTTCATCATGCTTTTCGTCTTCATGGCGGGCGCCGTGATCGCCATGCCCATTGCGCACGCGCTGCTCATGGGCGCCATGGCGGCGGCCGCCACCTCGGACCGCGTGCCGCTGGACCTGCTGGTGCAGCAGATGGTGGCCCAGGTGCAGAGCTTTCCGCTGATCGCCATCCCGTTCTTCATGCTCACCGGCTCGCTGATGATGGGCGGGCGCCTGGGCGAGGCCCTGGTGGGCGTGCTGTCGGCGCTGATAGGGCGCTTTCACGGCGGGCCGGCCCAGGTGGGGGTGATGTCGTCCACGCTGTTCGGCGGGGTGTCGGGCTCGGCCGTGGCCGACGCCTCGGCCATCGGATCGCTGATGATCCCGTGGCACAGGCGGCTGGGCTATCCGCCCGCGTTCTCGGCGGCCACGCTGGCGGCGGCGGCCACCATCGACATCCTGATCCCGCCGTCGATCCCCATGATCCTGTTCGCGCTCAGCGCCAATGCATCGATTGCGGCGCTGTTCGTGGCGGGCATCGTGCCGGGGCTGCTGATGTGCGCGGGCTTCATGGGTGTGTGCTGGTGGGTGGGCCGCAGGCGCGGATTTCCGCGCGACACCACGCCCTTTGCCTGGCCCGCCTTCCGGCGCCACCTGCTGTACGCCAGCCCGGCCCTGCTGCTGCCGGTGCTGATCATCGTGTTCCTGCGCTTGGGCATTGCCACGCCCACCGAGGTGGCCGTGCTGTCCACGCTGTATGCGGGCCTGGTGTCGGCAGTGGTGTACCGCGACCTGGGCTGGCGCCGGCTCAACGATGCGGTGGTGCATGCGGGCCTGGCCACGGGCGTGGTGCTGCTGGTGATCATGGCCTCGGCGGCCATCGGCTGGCTGCTGACCTTCGACCGCATGCCCGATGGCATCGTCCAGTGGGTGCAGTCGCATGTGCATTCGGCCTGGCTGGTGATCGTGCTGATGAACCTGCTGATGCTCTTCATCGGCATGTTCATCGACCTGCCGGCCGCCGTGCTGCTGCTCACGCCGGTGTTCGTGCCGCTGGCCCAGAGCATCGGCATGGACATGACCCAGCTCGGAATCATGATGGTCGTGAACCTGGCCCTGGGGCTGTACACGCCGCCCGTGGGCACGACGCTGTTCATCACGAGCTCGCTGGCCCGGGTCAAGGTGGGCCAGACCGTGCGCGAGCTGATTCCCTTCTACCTGGTGGCGCTGGCGGTGCTGGCGCTGGTGTCCTATGTGCCGGCCAGCATCCTGCGCTGAGCCGCGCGCCTTTCCATCCCTAGGAGACGATGCATGAACCAAGAACTGCAACAGCGCCTGGCCCGGCTCGCGGCCTGTGCCTGGCGCATACGCCGCCGCGCCCTGCAAATGGGCGAGGTGCAGGGCCAGGGCTACATAGGCCAGGCCCTGGGCTGGGCCGATGTGCTGGCCGTGGCCTATGGCGACGCGCTGCGGCTGCGGCCCGATGAGCCCGGGTGGGAGGGCCGCGACCGCTTCCTGCTCTCGCACGGCCACTACGCCATCGCCTTCTACGCGGCCCTGGCCGAGGCGGGCATCCTGTCCGACGAGGAGCTGCAGACCTATGGCAGCGATGACAGCCGCCTGCCCATGTCGGGCATGGCCAGCTATACGCCAGGCATGGAGATTTCGGGCGGCTCGCTGGGCCAGGGCCTGCCGATCGCCGTGGGCATGGCGCTGGCGCTGCGCCACAAGGGCAGCGATGCCTTTGTCTACAACTCCATGTCCGACGGCGAGCTGGACGAGGGCTCGACCTGGGAGGCCGCGCTGTCCGCCGCCCACCACGGCCTGGGCCGGCTGATCTGCCTGGTGGACGTGAACAACCAGCAGGCCGACGGCCCCTCCACGCGCATGCTGGGCTTCGAGCCGCTGGCCGACAAATGGGCCGCCTTCGGCTGGCATGTGCAGCGCGTGGACGGCAACGACCTGGGCCAGGTGGTGCAGGCCTTCGACGCGGCACGGGCGCTGGCCGAGGACCGGCCCCGCGTCATCCTCTGCGACACGCTGATGGGCAAGGGCGTGCCCTTCCTGGAGCAGCGCGAGAAGAACCATTTCATCCGCGTCGATCCGCCCGAGTGGCAGCAGGCCATCGCCATCCTGGACGCATCGCAACCCCTGGAGCCCGCCCTGCCATGAACATGCCTCTTGCCACCCCCAAGCCCCGGCCGACCACCTCGGCCATGATCGCCTCCATCGCCGCCGAGGGCCAGCGCGTGCAGGCCGCGCCTTTCGGCAAGGCCCTGGTGGAGCTGGCCGCCAGCCGCCCCGACGTGGTCGGCCTGACCGCCGACCTGGCCAAGTACACCGACCTGCACCTGTTCGCCCAGGCCCACCCCGAGCGCTTCTTCCAGATGGGCATGGCCGAGCAGTTGCTGATGGCCGCCGCCGGCGGCATGGCCAAGGAGGGGCTCACGCCGTTTGCCACCACCTATGCCGTCTTCGGCACGCGCCGCGCCTACGACTTCATCCACCAGGTGATTGCCGAGGACAACCTGGACGTCAAGATCTGCTGCGCCCTGCCCGGCCTGACCACGGGCTACGGCCCCAGCCACCAGGCCACGGACGACCTGGCCATGATGCGGGCCGTGCCGGGACTGACCATCGTCGATCCCTGCGATGCGCTGGACATCACCCAGGCCGTGCCGCAGATCGCGGCGCACCGCGGCCCCGTCTACATGCGGCTGCTGCGCGGCAACGTGCCGCTGGTGCTGGACGAGTACGACTACCGGTTCGAGCTGGGCAAGGCCAAGATGCTGCGCGAGGGCCGCGAGGTGCTCATCATCTGCAGCGGCTTCATGACCATGCGCGCGCTGGAGGCCGCCCAGCTGCTGGCCGCCGACAACGTGGGCGCCGCCGTGCTGCACTGCGCCACCATCAAGCCGCTGGATGTGCAGGCCATCGTGCAGGCCGTGGCCAGCGGGCCGCGCCTGGTGGTGGTGGCGGAGAACCATTCGGTGGTGGGCGGCCTGGGCGAGGCCGTGGCCGGCGCCCTGCTGGAGCGCGATGTGCGGCCCGCGCGCTTTCGGCTGGCGGGCCTGCCCGACGCCTTCCTCGACGCGGGCGCCCTGCCCACGCTGCATGAGCGCTACGGCATCAGCGCCCAGGCGCTGGCAGGGCGCATCCGGCAGTGGCTGGGGTAGGCAAGGCTGCGGTCACGGGGAATCTGTCCGCAGCGCCAGCAAATAGCCCATGCCCCGCACCGTGTGCAGCAGCTTGACCGCATAGGGATCGTCGAGCTTGCTGCGCAGCCTGCACACCGCCACGTCCACGGCGTTGTTCAAGGCATCCACGGGCAGGCTCCAGACCTGCTCCACCAATTCGGCACGCGAGACCACATCGCCCTGGCGCTGCAGCAGCAGCCACAGGACGGCGAACTCCTGCCGGGTCAGGTCCAGCCGGCGACCGGCGCGTTCGACCCGCTTCTTGGACAGGTCCAGCACCAGATCCGCCAAAGTCAGGCGCATGCCCTCCCGCCCGGCGGACCCGCGCATGCGCAGCCTTGCGCGGGCCAGGAACACCGGCAGCCTGATGGGCTTGACCAGGTAGTCATCCGCGCCGTGCTGCAGGCAGAACACCTGGTCCTCCAGGCTGTCGTTTGCGGCAACCACGATGGCGGGGGTGCTTGTGGCCCGGCGCAGGGCCTGCAGGACCTCTCGCCCGCTCAACCCGGGCAGGTCCAGGTCCAGCACCACCAGGCTGTAGGCACGGCTCAGTGCCATGTCGCGGCCCTGCCGGCCGTCATGCGCGACGTCCACGTTAAACCCGTCCTGGCACAGGCCCTGGCACAGGTACTGCGCCGATGGAGGATGGGCGTCCACGATCAGGACTTTCATGCTCGCTCCTTTGACCGCACGGCAAGGCTCAGGCCAGCACCTGCCTGAGCATCTGCTGCTGCCGTCGCGCCCATTTCGTGCCGACGCGGATGGCCTCGCGCTGCCGGGAGGAGGCGGAGGCGAAAAAGACCGTCTCGCTGATCTGCAGCCGGTGGAACAAGCGCCGCAACTGCAGCGAACGTGCCCGCAGCGATCCTTCCGGCACCAGGGATTCCTGGCGCTGCGCCGAGAACAGGAAAGCGGCCTGCTCCAGGCAGCAGCGGGCCTCGGGCGTGGTCGCGGGCACGGCCCGGGGCTCGCACAGCCGTGCCTTCGCCACAAAGGGGTTGTGGCCCACCACCAGGCCCCAGGGCCGCATGGCGGTCAAGGGGTCGACCGACAGCGCCTCCTGCTTAGTGAGCCCGAACGCCCGCGCCAGGCGCAGCCGCATGGCCAGCCGCGGCGCATCGGGCCGCACCGCCTCGATGGCCGTGAGCGCCTCCTCGTCGCCCCCGTCCACGGGCAGCAGCAACGAGCGCAGCAGCAGCCCGGCCTGCTCGTCGTCCTTGGCCGCCGCGGCATGGAGCAGGGCCACGCCCTGCTCCATGGATTCGATGCGTGTGGCGTCACGCAGCACCAGCGCACCCAGGCGGCGCTGGGCCTCCGCCAGGCCGTGCCGCGCCGCCTTCTCCAGGCAAAAGCGCGCCAGCGTGGGATTGGCCACCGAACTGCGGTAGTCGGAACACAGGCGAAACAGGTGCAGCCAAGCGACGGCGATGCCGCCATCGGCGGCGCGCAGCAGCAGGGCTGCCGCCTTGCGCAGGTTCTGCGCGTGCACGAGGTTGTCTGGCGCAAGGTGCGCGCAGGACTGGCCGGAAAGCGCCCGCCCCAGCGCATGGCAGGCGTGCAGGTCGCCATCGGCG
Source organism: Delftia sp. WSY_10 (assembly GCF_043104705.1). NCBI lineage: Bacteria > Pseudomonadati > Pseudomonadota > Betaproteobacteria > Burkholderiales > Comamonadaceae > Delftia > Delftia sp. WSY_10. The sequence goes on from NZ_JBICKY010000005.1 coordinate 11,356, forward strand.
GCGCAGCGCTCCAGGCTGCTTTCTATCCAGCCCACCGCCAGCCGCCCCAGGCCATGGCCTGCCACCTCCGCCTGGTGAACCAGGTCGGCGATCAGCTGCTGTATGGCGGGACAGGCAGCGGCATGGGGCAGATCGCCCAGCAGCTCCAGCATCTGCACTGCGCGTGGCGACTGGCCCATGGCCATGGCCTGGCGGGCTTCGCTGGCCATGACCTCGGCAATGTCCTGCGGCTGTACGGCGCGCAGGATCTGCAGGACCTGCAGCAGCTCGCCGCAGGTGAGCGCGGATGCGCCGCCTGCCCCGTGGCACGGAAGGGAAGCGCTGCACCGGCCCAGGCATTCCAGCGCCAGATCGAGTTCCCCCCGGATGAGATGCCATGCGGCGAGCTTCTGGCGCCCGACATCCTCGTACTGCGCAGCGATCCTCAAAGGCTCCAGCAGCCCGTGCTCCAGCAACTGCCTCAGCGGCAGATGCAGGGCCATGCAGACCGAGGCCTGGCGCCTGGCCTGGGGCAGTGCGGCCTGCAGGTAGCCGAGCCCCACGGAAATGCTTCTGGGCACGCCCGGCCCCCCTGCCAGATAGGCCTCCCCGAGCTGAAGCCTGGCCCCCGTGTCCCCTCTTCTCGCCAGCATCCTCAGCTTGACATCCTCGCGACGCATTTTCTGTCCCCCCCGCCTATCTTTCAATACCCACCCACAGCCGCATCAGCGATACGACACGGATTATTTTTATTTCACCGGAGTCAATCCCCTGAATGCTATCAATGCCCAACATCCATCCACCCGACAGCAAAGTGACATTCAAGACATTTTGAAGAAAGGTAACTGTCATGAATGGCAGCCCCTGCCTTCTGGTGTTGGCGGGGTGGAACAGGTTTTGCACGAAAAGCCTGTGAATGGCTTGCCATGCCCTGCCCATTTCTTTTCAAGACCGACTGCGATCGCCTGCGGATTCTAGTATTTACCACAGCATCCGTTTTGAAAATGGATGCGCATGGAATCCACCATTCAATACAAGGATCAGGCATGAAATTCAATCGCATATTGGCGGCAGCATTGCCCGTCATTTCGCTGGCGGCCAGCGCGCAGTCATCCATCACCCTGTTCGGCATCGTAGACGTCAATGCGCGCTACGTGAGGAACAGCGACCTGCCTGGCAACCTGACCATGAACAACAGCGGCCTGGCCTCCGGGCGGCTGGGATTTCGCGGCGACGAGGATCTGGGCGGCGGACTGAGGGCCGGCTTCTGGCTGGAGTCGGACGTCAATGCCGACACGGGCACGTTCAGCTCCACGGGCAAGTTCTTCCAGCGCCGTTCCACCGTGAGCCTGTCGGGAGGTTTCGGCGAAGTGCGCCTGGGCCGCGACCTTTCGCCGGCTTCGGCACATACCTACAAATACGATCCGTTCGGCGTGATCGGACTGGGCGGTTCCGCCGTGGCAAGCCGCATGCCGGACGGCTTCTCACCGTCCTACTACCGCCGCGACAACGCGATCCAGTACCTCTCGCCCAGCCTCTGGGGCCTGCGTGCGGAATTCATGTACGCCATGGACGAGAACCCATCGAGCAACGTGGGCCGCCACGTGGCAGGCCGGGTGCACTACGAAAACGGTCCATTGAGCCTGTCGCTGTCCTATGGCACGACCGACATCGGCGCCGCCGGCGCCAAGTTCAGGCAGTATGGCGCGGGCGCCTCGTACGACTTCGGTTTCGCCAAGCTCATGGGCCACTTCCAGCGGGAGGACCTGCCTTTCGGCACCTACGGCAGCAGCACCCTGGGCTCCGAGGACCGCTGGCTGCTGGGCATGACGGTTCCCGTGGGCAGCGGCCATCTCCGCGCCTCCTATGTGCGTACCGATTCGCGCAAGGGTCCGGTGGCATTCAATGGCAGCGATGCGAACAAATATGCCATCGGCTATGTGCATGATCTGTCGCGCCGCACGGCCTTGTATGGAACCGTGGCCCGCATATCCAACAAGGGCAATGCGAATTTCGCCCTGTCGGGCGGTGCACCGGGGCTTGCTCCCAAGGGCACGTCAACGGGTGCGGAAGTGGGCATACGCCACAGCTTCTGATTTCCTTTCCGGGATTATTCCCGCCAGCGTTGCAAAACCGCTGGCGGCAGGCCGGGCAATACCCTTTTGCCGCATTTGCCAAACCATTGCCACGGCCTGCCATCCATGTTCCGTTTGAATTGAAAATCCCATTTGCGCCAAGGAGCATTTCATGAAAAACATCAATGCCCTGTATATCGCAGGCATTTTTCTTGCCTGCCCAATGGCCCATGCGGACACTTTTCCCAACGGTCAATCGCATTACGGCTCGCCCGCGCCTGCAGGCTCCTACCGTAGCGTCGATCTGTCGCAGAAGACGCCCATCAACGTCACCTGCGGCGAAACCCTCAATTTCACCAGTAAGGGCAGGACATTCGCGTGGAAGGTCAGCTCCATCCGGCACAGCCATGTGCCGGTGGCGCGCTTTGCGCCGCCAGGTTTCGACACGCAGGGCCGCAGCATCTTCGTCATGCCCGCAGAGCACGAGCGAGGCGGCTGAAGGGGCCGCGTCGCTGCGGCCTGCGCTGCGCAAAATCCAACTCAACGCAACTCGACGCAGCAAAAAAAGGGCCCGCAATTCGCGGGCCTTTTTTGCTGGAGGCAGGCCGAAGCTCAGGCCGCCAGGGCGCCGCGCATGGCGTCGATCACGGCCTTGTAGTCGGGCTTGCCGAAGATGGCGCTGCCCGCCACGAAGGTGTCGGCACCGGCATCGGCCACGCGGCGGATGTTGGTTTCCTTGATGCCGCCGTCCACCTCCAGGCGGATGTCGCGGCCGCTGGCCTCGATGCGCTTGCGCGCGGCCTCGATCTTGCGCAGCGTGCTGTCGATGAAGCTCTGGCCGCCGAAGCCGGGGTTCACGCTCATCAGCAAGATGAGGTCGATGTCGTCGATGACCCAGTCCAGCACGTCCAGCGAGGCGGCCGGGTTGAACACCAGGCCCGGCTTGGCGCCCTGGGCACGGATGTTCTGGATGCTGCGGTGCACGTGGGCCGTGGCATCGGGGTGGAAGCTGATGTAGTCGGCGCCGGCCTTGGCGAAGGCCGTGGCCAGTTCGTCCACGGGCGTGACCATCAGGTGCACGTCGACGGGCACGGGCTGGCCGTCGGGTGTCTTCGCATGGGGCTTCAGGGCCTCGCAGATCATGGGACCGAACGTGAGGTTGGGCACGTAGTGGTTGTCCATCACGTCGAAGTGGATCCAGTCGGCGCCGGAGGCGATCACATTCTTGACCTCGTCACCCAGACGGGCGAAGTCGGCAGACAGGATGGAGGGGGCGATGCGGTAGGTGGGGCTCATGGCCTGCGATTGTCGCAGCTAGCCCATACCGGCACCAGCGACGGCACAAAGCCATGGGCGGCGGCGCGTGGGGACGTTCGCAAGCCGGTACATTGCGGGCAGTTACCATTGCCGCCATGCCCATGAACGAGTTCCAGGTCCAGGTCCGCCCCGCCTTTTTGCCAGAGCAATCCGCTCCAGCGGCAGGCGTGTACGCCTTCTCCTACACGATCACCGTGACCAATACCGGCCAGGTGCCGGGCCAGTTGATCGCGCGCCACTGGATCATCACCAACGAACTGGGCCATGTCGAAGAGGTCAAGGGCCTGGGGGTGATCGGCCGCCAGCCGCTGCTGCAGCCCGGCGAGACCTTCGAGTACACCAGCGGCTGCCAGCTGCGCACGCCCAACGGCAGCATGCAGGGCACCTATCTGTGCATCAGCCACGAGGGCGAAGTCTTCGAGTGCCCCATCCCGCGCTTTCATCTGCAGTCGGGCGCTGGCGGCGACAGCTTTCCAGACCCTGACAACCGCGTGCTGCACTGAGCGCGTTCCTCGGGGGAGGCGCTAGTCTTCCGCCCTGCCGCAAGACCCCTACATGAAGCGAATCACCCAAGACCTGCCCGGCCTTCTGGCCGCACTCGACCCCGAGGCCGACCTCGCGCACCGCCATATCTGGCTGATCCACCTGCTGGAGTGGGTGCGCGCGCCCAAGCCGTCGGTGGACGGCGCGGTGCAGCGCGTGCAGTTGCTGGTGGAGGCCGTGGAGGCCGATCCGGCCGTGCGCCAGCGCCTGCATGCCTGGTGGCTGCGCTTCATCGACACCGTGGACATCACGGCGCTGCTGGCCGATTTCGGCTTTGCGCCGCGCACCAACATGTTCAGCGAGCTGTCCGAGCGCGCACGCTACAAGCTGCTGCCCAGCACGCCGGAGACGGTGGATGCCTCCGAGCTGTTCATGCTGGCCATGCCCGACGAATTCGACGCGCGCTGGCTGCACGCTCTGGAGGCGCCGCTGCTCGAACGCATCGCACTGCTGCTGACCGACGGCAGCGAGGGCCAGGGCAGCAGCTTCTGGCAGAACAGCCTGCTGGGCTCCATCACCTATTGCACGGGGCAGATCCTGTCCACGGGCTTTTCGCCCGAACTGCGCCTGCGCATGGACGAGCAGGCACGCGACGACCAGCCCTTCCACGCCCTGATCCACGACGCCGAGAGCCTGCGCGTGGAGGTGATGCACGCGCTGCGCACCAATGACCGGCGCGATGCGGCCGAGGCCCGGCTGCGCGAGCGCCTGGATGCCTGCCGCGCGGCCGTGACATCGGTCTACACCCATTTCGAGTCCGAAGGGATTTCGGTGGGCCTGGTGTTCCGCCTGCGCCAGCTGCGCGCGCGCATCCTGCGCGTCAGGCGCCTGCTCGACTGCCTGCTGGCCGACAACCGCGCCACCGAGACGGCCGACCTGCTGGCCAACCTGGTGTCCGTGGGCATCGAGCGGCGCAGCCTGCGCGCCCTGCTGGCCACCAATACCTCGCTGCTGGCCGCCAAGGTGGCCGAGCGCAGCGCCGAGACCGGCGAGCACTACATCACGCGCACGGGCCGCGAGTACCTGTCCATGGTGACCAAGGCCGCCGGCGGCGGCTTCGTGATGGCCTTCACCACGCTGCTCAAGTTCGCGCTCTACGCGCTGGGGCTGTCGGCGTTCTGGGGCGGGCTGGCGGCGGGCATCAACTACTCCATCAGCTTTGTGCTGATCCAGCTGCTGCACTTCACGGTGGCCACCAAGCAGCCGGCCATGACGGCACCGGCCATGGCCGCCAAGCTCAAGGACCTGCGCGCCAGCGAGGCCATCGAGGAATTCGTGGACGAGGTCGCCCACCTGGTGCGCTCGCAGGTGGCGGCGGTGCTGGGCAACGTGCTGGTGGTGCTGCCCATGGTGCTGCTGCTGTCGCTGGGCTATGCCCAGCTGTTCGGCCACACGCCCATCGACGGGCCGCATGCGATTGCCGTGCTCGACTCGCTGAGCCTGCTGGGCCTGTCGCCGCTGTTCGCGGCCTTCACGGGCGTGCTGCTGTTCGCCAGCAGCCTGATCGCGGGCTGGGCCGAGAACTGGTTCGTGCTGCGCCGGCTGGACTCGGTGATCCGCTACAACCCCGGCATCACGCGCTGGCTGGGCGCCAAGCGCGCCGACCGCTGGGCGCATTTCTGGCGCAAGAACATTTCGGGCTTTGCCGCCAATGTCTCGCTGGGCATGATGCTGGGCCTCGTGCCGGCCTTCGCGGCCTTCTTCGGCCTGGGGCTGGAGGTGCGCCACGTCACGCTGTCGGCCGGCCAGATCGGGGCCGCCATGGCCGCCCTGGGCTGGGAGGTTCTGCACTCCGACATGTTCTGGTGGGCGATTGCCCTACTGCCCATCAATGGCGCGTTGAACGTCACTGTCAGCTTTTATCTGGCATTCCGCGTTGCGCTGAGGGCACACAATGTCAGCGGAGTCGACCGCTCGCGCATCTATTCGGCCATCCGCCGCCGTCTGCGCACAGCGCCGCTGAGTTTCTTCCGCCCCTGAGCCTGCGGGACCTCGGGAACCACGCGGAACCCACGTGCTGGCGTGCCCGCCCGGCCTTGCAGCCTGGCAGTCACGCCAGTGGATCGCCAACGAAGTGTCCCCGTGCCAGGCGCACGGGACGCGGGCTTGCCCGCGCCGCAGGGAAGGCCTTGCGGAGCTTCGCTTGCGGGCCACTGGCTCGCGCAAAGGACGTCGCTGATGAATGACATGCTGAGCTTCTGGGAACCGTGGCTGCGGCCTTCGGCCGGGCTGGCCACGGTGCAGTGGTCCCTGCTGCTGGCCGTGGCCACCATGGTCGGCTATGCCTGCCAGCGCCATGCCGCCCTGCCCAAGGTGGTCGGCTACTCGCTGGTCGGCGGCATTGCCGGGTTGATCGGCTTTGGGGCCAACACCACCTGGCCGCTGCAGGGCACGGGGCTGTTCCTGCTGGAGCTGGGCGTGGCCATCGTGCTGTTCGAATGCGGCGGGCGCATCACGCTGCGCTGGTTCCGCCACAACCCCATGGTGCTGGTGCAAAGCGTGGCCGAATCCGCGTTGACCTATGTGCTCGTCTCCCTGGTGCTGGGCTGGCTGGGCGTGGCCCCCGAAGTGGCCGGGCCGCTGGCCCTGGTGGCCATGGCGGCCTCGCCCCTGGTGCTGACGCGCGTGGTGGCCGACATGCGTGCCGCAGGCGCCGTGACCGATCGCGGCCTGGTGCTGGCCACCCTGTCCACCCTGTATGCGCTGGCCCTTGGCAGCGCCAAGGCGGGCATGCTGACGCAGCCCAAGGCGGGCTTCGTGGCCTCGATCATGCCGGTGCTGGTGGTGCTGGGCGTCTCGGTGGCCGTGGCCCTGGTGCTGGCCGTGCTGATGCGCCTGGCGCTGCGCTTCATGAGTCCGGCCAGCGAGAACACCTCCATCCTCTTTCTCACCCTGATCTCGGCCAGCGTGCCCGTGGCCTCGTACCTGGGCGGCTCGGCGCCGCTGGCGGCGCTGCTGGGCGGCATCCTGCTCAAGCAGTTCAACCCGCGCCCCTGGGCCTGGCCGCGCCAGCTGGGCACGGCGGCCTCGCTGCTGACCATGCTGATGTTCGTGCTGGTCTCCACCGTGGCCGCACAGGCCGACTGGAGCGCGCCGGTGGCCGGCGTGGTGGGCGCCGTGATCCTGGCGCGCCTGGTCGCCAAGACCCTGGGCGTGGCCGTGGGCAATGTGGGCACGGGCGCCAACTGGCGCCAGGCCTTCTGGGTGGGCTGCGCCATGGCGCCCATGTCATCGGTGGCGCTGCTGATCGCCTCGCAGTTCGTGGCCGCCGCGCCCGAGCTGGGCGCGCAGATCGCAGGCGTGGCCCTGCCCACCATTTTGGTGATGGAGGTGCTGGGCGCCGCCCTGGCCACCGTGGCCATCTACCGCTCCGGCGAAAGCTCCCGTCCCTGGAAGCCGCTGAGCCGCTCGAACACCGCAGGAGATGAACGTGAGTCTTGAAGCCTTCAACTCGTCCGAACCGCTGACCCTGGGCGTGGAGCTGGAACTGCAGCTGGTCAACACCCACGACTACGACCTGGCCCCCTACGCCGAGGACATGCTGCGCCTCATGCTCAAGAACCCGCTGCCCGGCAGCGTGGTGCCCGAGATGACGAACAGCATGATCGAGATCTCCACCAGCGTCTGCCATTCGGCCTCGGAGGTGCTGGGCCAGCTCAGCCAGATCCGCGATGCGCTGGTCAAAAGCGCCGACAAGCTCAACATCGCCGTGGTGGGCGGCGGCACCCACCCCTTCCAGCAGTGGCATGAGCGGCGCATCTACGACAAGCCGCGCTTCCAGGAGCTGTCGCAGCTGTACGGCTACCTGTCCAAGCAGTTCACCATCTTCGGCCAGCACGTGCACATCGGCTGCCCCGACGCCGACGCGGCGCTGCTGATGCTGCACCGCATGTCGCGCTACATCCCGCACTTCATTGCGCTGTCGGCCTCCAGCCCCTATGTGCAGGGCCATGACACGGCCTTCGACTCGGCCCGGCTGAACTCGGTGTTCGCCTTTCCGCTATCGGGCCGCGCGCCCTGCGTGCTGCACTGGAGCGAGTTCGAGCAGTACTTCGACAAGATGACGCGCACGGGCGTGGTCAAGAGCATGAAGGACTTCTACTGGGACATCCGGCCCAAGCCGGAGTTCGGCACCATCGAGATCCGCGTGTTCGACACGCCGCTGACCATCGAGCGCGCAGCCGCCCTGTCCGGCTATGTGCAGGCGCTGGCCGCCTGGTTCATGGACACCCAGCCCTTCACGCCCGTGGAGGACGACTACCTGGTCTACACCTACAACCGCTTCCAGGCCTGCCGCTTCGGCCTGGAGGCCGTGTACGTGGACCCGGCCACGGGCGAGCACATGCCGCTGGCCGACCACATCCTCAAGACCATGGATGCCGTGGCCGACTACGCGGCCCGCCATGGCGCCGCGCCCGCCCTGCACCTGCTGCGCAGCGACGTGGCCGCCGGCAGCAACGATGCCCGCTGGCTGCGCGAGCGCCAGCGCAGCGAGCAGCTGCTGGCCGAGGTCTCGCGCCAGGCGGCCATGCGCTTTCGCGGCCAGGCCGTCTGAGGCCTGCGTTCAGCGCAGGCTCAAGGCAGTACCGCCGCCGCACGCGCGGCGGTGATCTGCGCGTCGGCGTCGCGCTGCAGCAGCAGGCGCTGGCGCACCAGGTCCTGGGCCGCCGCCGTGACGGCGCTCACGTAGCCGGCCTGGTCGACATACAGCTCCTCCAGTGAAGGCCGCGCGTCACCGGCCGCCAGCCGCGCCGCGCGCGTCTTGTGGAAGGGGATGAAGCTGCCCGTGAGGTTGGACAGGTCCACGATGCCCGGCGTGGCCACGTAGTTGAACTCCATGCTGGTGCCCAGCGGTGCCCGCGCCTCCACGCTGCGGATGCCGGCGCGCGTGAGGCCGGTGGCCGCATCGACCTGGGGCACGAGGATGGCGTAGTCCTTGCCCGTGGCGCGCGGCGGCTGCAGCGTGGCGATGCCGCTTTCGTCCTGCGGCAGGTACTGCGGGCCGAAGTCGAGCAGCGCAAAGCCGTTGTGGCGCGCCAGGTAGCGGAACTCGGGGATGGCGCTCTGCACGCCGCCCACGCTCCAGCTCAGGCCCTTCATGGCGGGAAAGACCAGCTTGTCGGGCCGCACCAGGGTGCCGTCGGCCAGCCTGGGCACCTGGCTGGCCGGCGGCTCGGTGCCGCGCACCACCCAGTCCTCCAGCGCGATGAACAGCGCGCGGAAGGTGTCGTTGAAGTGCACCACGGTGCCGGCCGGATAGACATTGCGCGTGGGCGCGTAGCCGATGCTGGCCGTGCCGCCTGCGCCGCCGTGCTGGGTGCTGGCGTAGTAGTAGATGCGCGCATTGGCGGGCTGGGCGATGTCGCGCAGGCCGTTGGCATCGGTCAGCACGGGCGAGCCCTGCAGCTGCCAGAACTCCGTGCCGGACAGGCCCAGGAAGAACTTGGGGCAGGTGTTGCTGGCTTCGCAGCGCTTCATCACGCCGCCCTGGCGGCCGCTGACCTCGTCGCTGTAGTCCTTGTCCAGGCCGCGCGGCGCGGTCTGGCCGAAGGCCGTGTGGTCGGTGCGCAGGCCGCCCCCGCCGCCGGGCACGGCAAAGCGCGTGTTGATGTTGGTCTGGCGCGCGGCCACATGGGCATACATGCCGTCGAAGACTTTGCCGCCATCGAGCGCCTGGTTGAAGCCCAGGTGCAGGAAAGTCTTCATGGCATTGCCCGACTGCGAGGTGCCCTGGCCGATGGTGTGCGTGATGCGCCCGGCCAGCGGATTGGCCTTGCCGTCGGCATCGGCCGCCTTGGCGCGGAAGAAGCTCACCGTATCGCGCAGCGCCGCCAGGCCCACGCCCATGACCTTGGGGTCCTTGGCCACGTAGACCAGCTCGTAGAGGTACTGCGGGTCGAACCCGCCCTTCAGGCAGACCTTGGTGGCGCTGGGTGTGCCGGGGAAGGGATTGGCGGCGGCATCGCAGCTGGCGAACTTCCAGTCGCCCGCAGGCACGGTCTGGCGCGCATCGGTTTCGTTGATGCGGCGCGTGAGCGAGTAGCCGGCCTGCATGTTGTCCAGGCTGGCGGGCTCGTAGGGGATCATGCTTCCATTGAACACGCCGCCGGGCAGGGCCATGGAGGGCACGGCGGCGGCCGGGACCAGCTCGGTGCGGTAGCTGCCCGTGATGCTGCTGCCGTCCTTGTTGCGGGCCACGGGCACGGTGACCGTCAGGCGCGCGGGCGTGGACTTGGGCACGTCGCCCTGCCAGGCCGAGTACAGCAGCACATAGCCGCGCTCCAGGTAGACCGCATCGCCGGGCGTGGCCGTGGGGTTGGGCATGGTCAGGATGTTGCCGCGGTTGGGCGCGTCATAGCGCAGCACGCCGCTGGCCTTGGACATGTCCTTGGGCTTGAGCATGACGAAGTCGGTGCTGTACTCGACCATGCCGCGCGCATTGACGGGCGCCAGCGCCAGGTCCTGGATCACGGCGTTCTTCGGGTCGGCCGGGTCCAGCTCGCCACGCAGCACGCCGGTGACTTTCTCGTAGGCGCCGACACTGCCGTAGCTGCCGGCAAAGTCCTCGGTGGCGCTGATGCTCAGCTGCATGCGCGGCGCCTGCGAACCGGCGGGCGAGTCACTGCCGCCGCAGGCGGTCAGCAGGCCGGATGCGGCCAGGGCAAGGGCCAGTGGATGGGTGGATCTGATGTGCATGTTGTCTCCTTGGGGTCATGGCACAGGCAAGGCTGCGCCCTGGCCGCCGTGCATTGCGGCGGCCTAGGGCGGTTCGGAAAAAAAGGAACGGGAGAGCGGGGGAGCGGCCTACTCGGGCTGGATGCCGGCGGCCTTGATCACCTGGCCCCACTTCTGGGTCTCGGCGGCCTGGAAGGCGGCCAGTTCCTGCGGTGTGGCCGTCCAGCCCTGGGAGCCGGACATGTCGAAGAAGGACTTGGCGCCCGCGCTGTGCACGGCGTCGGACAGAAGGCGGTTCAGGCGGGCCACCACGGCCTCGGGCGTGCCGGCCGGCGCATAGGCGGCGAACCAGTAGCCCATGTCATAGCCCTTGACGCCGGCCTCCTCCAGCGTGGGCACCTCGGGCAGCTGCGGGCTGCGCTGGGTGGTGGAGTAGCCCAGGGCGCGCAGCTTGCCCGACTTGACCTGGGGCACGCCGGTGGAGGTGTCGGTGATCATCAGGTCGATCTGGCCGCCCAGCAGGTCGGTGATGGCCAGCGGATTGCTCTTGTAGGGCACGTGCATCAGGTCCACGCCGGCCAGCTGCTTGAGCATTTCACCGGCCACGCGGCTGGAGGAGCTGCCGCTGCCGAACGACAGCTTGCCCGGCTGCTTCTTCGCCGCCGCCAGCAGATCGCCCACGTTCCTGTACGGCGCATCGGCGCGCACCACCAGCACCTGGCCGCCCTTGCCCAGCCCGGCCACGGGCGCGAAGTCCTTGACCGCGTCATAGGGCAGCTTCTTGTACAGATGCTGGTTGGCCGCGTGCGTGGTGTTGGTGGTGATCAGCACCGTGTAGCCATCGGCCGCCGAGCGCGCCACCTGCTGGGCCGCGATCATGCCGCTGGCGCCGCCCTTGTTCTCGACCACCACGGCCTGCTTGGTCGCCGTGGTCACGGCCTGGCCCAGCGCCCGTGCCAGCTGGTCGGTGGCGCTGCCGGCCGCAAACGGCACGACGAAGGTGATGGGCTTGGACGGATAGTCCTGGGCCAGCGCCGGTGCTGCGGCGGCTGCCAGCGCGCAGGCTGCCAGCGCGAGCGCATGGCGGCGGGGGAAGTTGTGCGAAAAGTGCATGTCTGTCTCCTTTGTTGTGATGAATGTGTGACGGGCGGGTGCTGCCGGCTACTCCGGCGCCAGATGGGGCAGCAGCGAAGCCGGTATGTGGACCTGCATCTGCAGCAGCCAGTACGACAGCGCCTTGCCGTGGCTGTCGAGGTTGAGCGCATCGTTGACGCCACCGTCCAGCACCGCGTCCAGCACCCAGTTCATGGCCTGCAGGCGCTGCAGCACGAAGCGCTGCACGCGCGCCGGGCGCCGGGCGGCGAAGTGCGCGGCCACGCGCTCTTCGGTGATCTGCTCCACCAGCACGGGCCAGCAGGCGGCATTCCAGGCGATGAGGCTGATGTTGGAGCGGTTGCCCTTGTCCCCCGTGCGCCCGTGCGCCAGGCGGTACAGCGGCACGGTGACGGGCATCGTGGTTGGCAGTGTGTTCATGCGGCGTGCTCCCCGGCTTCTTTCCCGGCCTCTTTCTCGACCCCTTTGTCGATCTCTTCCTCGGCCCACTTCCACCCGGTGGCGATGCTCTGCTGCGCCAGCAGGCAGGACACCGTGCCCAGCCGCGCGCGCAGCGCCGTGCGCACGCCGCCGCCGCCGGCCGGCCCGCAGGTGTACAGCGCATTGACCTCGCGCGGCAGGCGCCGCGCCTGGGCCTGCGTGGGGCGCAGCCAGGCGGCGCGCAGGCGCACGTCCTGGGGGGCGGCTGCGCCGGCCGGCTGCGCGTCGCGCCAGCGGCCGGCGTCGTCGCCCAGCACGCTGGCCACGCCGATCCAGTCCAGGCGCAGGTCGCCGGCGGCCTCGCCGCCCAGGCGCTCGCGCAGCACCTCGCCAGCCAGCCGGGCGCGCTCCAGGGCGCGCGGGCCGGCATAGGAGATCTCGCCCTCGGCCAGCCAGCCCGAGGCATGGCAGACATTGACCTTGTAGTGGCCGTTGTGCGCATGGCCGCGCACGCCGCTCAGGCGCACGGCGTCAGGCCCCACCTGGTGCACCTCGGCCTCGGACAGGTCGGCCACCACGTCGGGCGTCAGGTAGGCGGCCGGGTCGTGCACCTCGTACAGCAGCTGTTCCTTGACCGTGCGTTCGCTGACCAGGCCGCCCGTGCCTTCGGGCTTGGTGATGGTGCAGTCGCCCGAGGGCTCGATGATGGCGATGGGATAGCCCAGCCGCGCCAGGCCCTGCACGTCCTTGAAGCCCGGGTCGGCAAAGTAGCCGCCCGTGACCTGGGCGCCGCATTCCAGCAGGTGGCCGGCCATGGTGGCGCGCGCCAGGCGGTCCCAGTCGTCCCAGGCCCAGCCGAAATGCGCCATGGCCGGCCCCAGGGTCAGCGAGGGGTCGGACACGCGGCCGGCCACCACGATCTCGGCGCCGGCCTGCAAGGCCTCGGCAATCGCGCGCGCGCCGATGTAGGCGTTGGCACTGACCAGCGAATCCTCGGGAAACTCCGCGCCCAGCGCGGCCCGCAGCGCCCCGCGGTACGCCGGGCCGCTGACATCGTCGCCATGCACGACGGCGATGCGCGGCACGCGCAGGCCCAGGCGCTGCGCCAGCCGCTGGATGCAGCGCGCCGCGCCTTCGGGGTTGGCGGCACCGAAGTTGCTGACGATGCGTATGCCATGCGCCAGGCAGTCGGCCAGCACGGGCTCCAGCAGGTCCTCCAGCAGGGGTTCGTAGCCCGCGTCGGGCTGCTCGCGCCGCGCGAGCTGGGCCAGCGCCAGCGTGCGCTCGGCCAGGGTCTCGAAGATCAGGCAGGCGCTCTGGCCGCTGGCCGCCAGGGCGCGCACCACGGGCGCGGCGGCATCGGTGCGGTCGCCCGAGAAGCCGGCTGCGCAGCCCACCCACAGCGGGGGCCTGTCCGGGGCAAGAGAGGGTTCCAGGTTGTCCATGAGAGCCAATGTAGGCAGCCGCTGCTAATCTGTGAAATCGATTGTTCGGATCGACTTATCCAAAAACCCGATGAATATCTCCTCCCGCCAGCTCGATGCCTTCATCGCCCTGGCCCAGCTCAGCAGCTTCACCCTGGCCGCGCAGCGCTGCCATCTGTCGCAGCCGGCCTTCAGTGCCCTGATCAAGGGGCTTGAAGACGGCGTGGGCGTGCGCCTGTTCGACCGCAGCACGCGCCACGTGGCGCTGACGCAGGAGGGGGCGCAGTTCCTCGATGCCGCGCAGCGCATACGCGCCGACCTGGGCGATGCCGTGCACGGCCTGCGCGAGGCGGCGGCGCTGCAGCGTGGGCGCGTGTCCATCGCCCTGCTGCCTTCGCTGGCGGCGGCCTGGCTGCCGCCCGTGCTGGCGCTGTTCCATGCGCGCCATCCGGGCATACAGCTGCAGGTGTCGGACCTGCTGTCCGAATCCTGCATCGCCCAGGTGGCCTCGGGCCAGGCCGACCTGGCGCTGGCCGCCATCCGCGCCGACACCGAGGAGCTGCAGGCCGAATGGTTCTGCGCCGACCGGCTGCACCTGGTCTGCCGCGCCGACCATGCGCTGGCGGCCCTGCCCGCGCCGGCCATGGCCGACCTGCGTGACCAGCCCTTCATCCAGCTCGCCCGCCACAGCAGCGTGCGCCAGTACCTGGAATCGCAGGAGCAGGCCCCGCCCCTCAACACCTTGCTGGAGGTGGAGCACCTGGCCACCGTGATGGGCATGGTGCGCGCGGGCCTGGGCATCAGCGTGGTGCCGGCCCTGGCGCTGTTCCACTTCGTGCAGCCTGGCCTGGTGACGCGCCCGCTGGCCGATGCCGACCGCCGGCGCGACCTGTACCTGGTGCGCAGGCGCCAGCGCAGCCTGTCGCCGGCCGCCCAGGCCTTCCACGCGCTGGCGCTGGAGCATCGGCCCGGTGCGGGCGAGACCACCTGATACGGGGCAGCACGAACCTCGCAGCACAATAGCCCGATCGCCAAACGCATCCGAAAGCCGCCACCGTGGGTGAATTCGACCTGATCCGCCGCTTCTTCCAGCGCCCCGTGCGCCGCGCCGCCCTGGGCGTGGGCGATGACTGCGCCCTGCTCGCCCCGGCGCCGGGCATGCAGCTGGCCGTCTCCAGCGACATGCTGGTCGAGGGCCGGCATTTCTTCGCCGACGTGGACCCGCGCCTGCTGGGCCACAAATCCCTGGCCGTGAACCTGTCCGACCTGGCGGCCTGCGGCGCACGCCCGCTGGCCTTCACCCTGGCCCTGTCCCTGCCGCGTGCCGATGCGGCCTGGACCGAGGCGTTTGCGGCCGGCCTGCTGGCCCTGGCCGACGCCCACGGCTGCGAGCTGGTCGGCGGCGACACCACCCAGGGGCCCTTGAACATCTGCATCACCGTCTTCGGCGAAGTGCCGCCCGGCCAGGCCCTGCTGCGCAGCGGCGCGCGCGCAGGCGACGACATCTGGGTCAGCGGCAGCCTGGGCGATGCCCGCCTGGCGCTGGAAGCCCTGCTGGGCCACACCACCCTGCCACCCGGCACGCTGGCCGCCGTGCGCCAGCGCCTGGAAGCGCCCACGCCGCGCGTGGCCCTGGGCCAGGCGCTGCGCGGCATTGCCAGCAGCGCGCTGGATGTGAGCGACGGCCTGCTGGGCGACCTGGGCCACATCCTCGAGCAATCCCGCGTGGGCGCCAGCCTGGATACGCGCCTGATCACGCCCCTGCTCGATGCCGGCAGGCACACGTCCCTGGCCATCGACCTGCTGCACCAGTGCACCCTGTCCGGCGGCGACGACTACGAGCTGTGCTTCACGGCCCCGGCCGACCGGCGCGATGCCGTGCAGGCCGCAGGCCGCGACAGCGCCACGCGCGTCACGCGCATCGGCTGCATCGAGGAGCAGCCCGGCCTGCGGCTGATCGGCCCGGACGGAGCGGCCATGGCACCCCGGTGGACCTCATTCGACCACTTCGCTGCGGCCTGACGCCGCGCCAAACCACTTTCATCCGAGAAGGACTCCCCATGGTTCAACGCTCCGCCCTGCCCGCCCTGCCCGCCCTCTCGGCCCTGGCCGCCGCCTGCTTCCTGCTGGCAGGCACCCCGGTCCAGGCCCAGGCACAAGCCCAGGAAGCCACCATCGCCCGCGCCCCCATCGCGCGCGTCACCCTGTATGCGGGCGTGGCCTCGGTGGAGCGCACGGCGCGCATCACGGCCGCCACGCGCCAGCTGGTGTTCGAGTGCCTGCCCGGCTCCATCGACCCGCAGAGCCTGCAGGTCAGCGCCGATGCCGGCGTGCGCCTGGGCGACTACAAGCTGCAGTCGCAGCCGCGCGAACTGGCCTCCAAGGCCTGCGCCAGCCCGCTGGAGCAGCAGATCCGCACGCTGGAAGACCAGCTGGCCGCGCTGGAGGCCGACGAGTCCGCCGCCAAGCTCGTGGGCGACTACCTGCAGGGCCTGGCCAAGCCCGGCGATGACGCCAAAGCCCCCGCCCTGCCCGCCGCCAGCCAGCTGGGCGCCGCCACCGAGGCGCTGCGCAGCACCAGCCGTGGCAACACGCTGCGCGCCCACCAGATCCTGCGGCAAAAGCAGGCGCTGCAGGAGCAGCTCAGGCCGCTGCAGCTCGAACGCGACCGCACGGGCGCAGGCAACGCCCAGGTGATGAAGGTCACCGTGCAACTGGCCAGCCCGGCCGATGCCAATGTGCAGCTCACCTACCAGGTGCGCGGCCCGAGCTGGCAGCCCACCTACCGCGCCCAGCTGGACCCGGCCAAGGGCACGGTGGCCATCGAACGCCTGGCCCTGGTGGCCCAGAACAGCGGCGAGGACTGGAGCCAGGTGCAGCTGCTGCTATCCACCGGCCAGCCTTCGCGCAGCACGCAGGCACGCCTGCCCAATCCCTGGACGCTGGATGTGGAACGGCCCCGCCCCGTGGCCGCCATGGCCCCTCCGCCAGCGCCGGCCCCGCCGGCCCCTGCGATGATGCTGGAGCGCGCCCGCAAGCCCGGGGCGGCCGGCGAGGCCGCCGAACTGCCGGTGCTCGATGTCGCCAGCCTCAACACCGCCTACGCCACGCAGTTCTCCGTGCCCTACCGCATCAGCGTGCCCTCGAGCAGCGAGCGCGTGACCCTGGCC
The DNA here is from genome assembly GCF_043104705.1 of Delftia sp. WSY_10. NCBI lineage: Bacteria > Pseudomonadati > Pseudomonadota > Betaproteobacteria > Burkholderiales > Comamonadaceae > Delftia > Delftia sp. WSY_10. The sequence goes on from NZ_JBICKY010000005.1 coordinate 28,072, forward strand.
CTGGGCTCGCAGAACCTGCCGGCCACCCTGCTCACGCGCACGGCGCCCGCCGTGGAAGAGGCCGCCTACCTGGTGGCCCAGCTGGCCGTGCCGGCCGGTGTCTGGCCCGCAGGCCCCGTGGCCCTGTTCCGCGACGGCGCCTTCGCCGGCCAGGGCCGGCTGGACTTCGGCAACGCCGCCGCGCTGGCCCAGGGCCTGTCCTTCGGCCGTGACGACAAGGTGGTGGTGCGCAACCTGCCCGTGGACTCGGCCACGGGCAGCGGCGGCCTGCTCAGCAGCAGCACCGAACGCCAGGTCACGCGGCGCTTCCAGGTGGACAACCGCCACGACCGCGCCATCGAGCTGCAGGTGGTGGACGCCGCACCCGTCTCGCGCAACGAGCAGATCCGCGTGCAGTCCCAATACAACCCGCAGCCGTCCACTACGCGCTGGAACGACCGCAACGGCATGATCGCCTGGCAGCAGCCGCTGGCCGCTGGCGCCAGCGCCAGCTTCGAGGCCCGCCACCAGATCCGACATCCGCAGGATCTGGCGGTCGAAGAGCGTCAGTGAAGCACCAGGGCCGCGCTTATGATCTGGCCCCATGAGTGACGCGCCGCTGCGGCCGGAGGTTTCCGGCGATCCTGCTACCCCCACCTTTGCCTCTGCGGCGCGCCCACCGGAAGGCCCGCCGCAGGGCGGCATGGCTCGCCCCACGCTGGAATTCATGATGTCCCACCCGGCCCACTTCATCGCCATGGGGCTGGGCTCGGGGCTGGGGCGCATCGCGCCCGGCACCGTGGGCACGCTGTGGGCCTGGCTGTCCTTCCTGCTGCTGCAGCACTGGTTCACGCCCCAGCAGATCGGCCTGCTGATCGCGGGCAGCATTCCCCTGGGCTGGTGGGCCTGCACGGTCACGGCGCGCCACATGCGCGTGGCCGACCCGGGCAACCTGGTCTGGGACGAGATCGTGGCCTTCTGGCTGGTGCTGTGGCTGGTCATGCCCACGGGCTTCTGGGGCCAGCTCATCGCCTTTGGGCTGTTTCGCTTCTTCGACGCCGCCAAGCCCCAGCCCGTCAAATGGGCCGACCGGTGCTTCAAGGGCTTCGGCTGGCGCGGCGGCTGGGGGATCATGTTCGATGACCTGGTGGCCGCCTTCTGCACGCTGCTGGTCATCGCCCTGTGGCGCCATTTCATCGGCTGAAGGAGCTGGCATGAGCGCATCCAACGAACTCGTCGAAACCCTGGCAGGCCTGCTGCTGCAGCGCGGCTGGATGCTGGCCACGGCCGAGAGCTGCACGGGCGGCATGATCGCTGCGGCCTGCACGGACCGCGCCGGCTCCAGCGAATGGTTCGAGCGCGGCCTTGTCAGCTACTCCAACGCGGCCAAGCACGACCTGCTGGGCGTGCCCGAGGCGCTGATCGCCGAACACGGCGCAGTGAGCGAGCCCGTGGCGCGCGCCATGGCCGAAGGCGCCATCGCCCACTCACGTGCGCAGTGCAGCGTGGCCGTGACAGGCGTGGCCGGGCCGGGCGGCGGCAGCGCCGCCAAGCCCGTGGGCACGGTCTGGTTCGGCTGGAACGTGTACGGCACCACGCACAGCGAATGCGTGCGCTTTGACGGCGACCGCGCCGCCGTGCGCCAGGCCACCGTGGCACACGCCTTGCAGCGCCTCAATGCGCTGATCAGCGCAAGGCTTTTATGAGCCGGTGCGCGATCTCCTGCAGCGGTGCAGGCAGGGCGCGGTAGCTTTCCAGCAGGCGCTGCTCGTCCACGGGCAGCGGCGCGTTGTCGTCTTCAAGCCCCGCCGTCAGCTCCAGCGCCGTGGTCTGCAGCGCCAGGGCCACGCGGGCCAGGGTGTCGTTCTTGAGGGTGCGGATGGCCCCCGATTCGATCTGCGACACGGCCGAGGCCGTGATGCCTGCGGCCTCGGCCAGCCGGCCCTGGGTCATGCCCAGTTCGGCGCGGCGGGCGCGTATGCGTTCACCGATATGTCTCATGGCCCGTGCATCCAAAGCCTGTGGCGCGGGCGCTCAGGCGCCGTGGCACTTCTTGAACTTCTTGCCGCTGCCGCAGGGGCAGGGGTCGTTGCGGCCCGGCTGCTCGCCCTTGACGATGGTTTCCTGGCGCGGGCCCATGCTCTTCCAGATCTGGCGCAGGTCGTACAGCGCCCAGATGGCCTCGCCGAACTGCTCCACGCGCTCCTGGCTGGTGCTGGCGGGGCCGTCCTCGTCGTACATGCAGACTTCGGGCTTGCCGGTGTCGTCCTCGGTCAGGGCCACGACGGCGTTGAGCGCCTCGTTGAGCCAGCCGGCGGCTTCCTTGTCGCGCGGGGCGGCCCATTCCTCGGCCCAGTTCTCGACCACGAACATGAAGCCCAGCGCCCAGATCTGGCCGAACGAAGGAATCTCGCCGTCATCGGGACGCTCTTCCTCGGGCAGCGACAGGATGGCGCCGCGCATGTCCATGGCCTCGGGCTGGAAGGTGCGGTCGTCTTCCAGCGTCTTCACGTCGGCGTCCAGCTGGGTGCGGATCTCGTCCATGCGCAGGCCCACCAGCTCCAGAAAGCGCGCCTGCTGCGCCGCGTCCTTGAACACTTCCATCAGCGGCAGCGGCTGGCCCTCGGCCACCTCCAGCGTGCCGCCGTCGCCCAGCAGCATGGGCAGCCACTCGGCGGCCGGCACCTCGCGGCGCGTGCAGATCAGCGCCGTCAGGAAACCGTCGCAGAACTCCCACTGCGGAATCTCCTCGCCGCGCGTGCGCAGCTCGTCGAGCAGATCGTCAAGCTCCTCCAGCGCCTCGGGCGTCAGGGCAGGCTCGTCGGGCAGGGCGGTGGCTTCGTGGGCGTCGTTGGACATGGCGGAAATCTCTAGGGAAAACAGGGAGAAGGAACCGGCCACGGCCAGCCCCTCGAATGAATGGCCCGCAGTGTAGCCGCGCCGCCATGTCCGTGGCGCCCGGTCGGAACTGGCGCCCACGGGGCCCTATCGCCCCACATGGCCCACGTGGCCCACCCGCTACCCGGCTCCCTGCCAGGCCGGGAGCATGGAAAGCCCCACCCATTCCCCGACCCGGCTCATCGTCAAATTCTGCAAAGCGCCGCTGGCGCCGCCAAAGACTGCCACCAGTGCCCATGTCTGCTCGTCGAAACCGCGGGTCGTGCAGCAGGCCATCTGGGGCAGGCACAGCGCCTCGGACTGGTCCTGGGCCAGCAGGCTGACGAATTCCTGCGCGGTCACGGTCTCCGGATCCAGGCCCATGGGCCAGGACCCCTTCCAGCGCTGCGCATCCAGGGTCACGCTGTGCACGCCCCATGTCGGAGCGCCTGGCATGTCGCCCCAGGCCAGGCGTTGAAGGACCAGGCCCAGCCCCGTCTCCGCCCATGTCACCGGGTAAGGCAGAGCGTGATCGCTCTTCAGCAGCTGCGCATCGCTCAATCCCGCCTGGCGCAGAGCCAGGCGCAGGTAGTCCTGCCGGCTGTGCCGTCCCAGCGTGCGCAACACGGCATCCATCAACGGGGCGATGGGCTGTGGCTTCATGGTGCTTTCCATTCAGAATTCATCAAAACGACGCATATAGGCGTCGCATGCCAATTGCCACGCGTCTTCGTCGTCGGATCCGGAAGGCGGCGGTCCGATGAAGTTGTTGAGCCGGGATTTGGCACGAATCGGCTTGAGCAGGCGCGCTGCCTCGCCAAAGGCTGGCAGTGTCAGTCCCTTATCCATGTCCCCCAACCCCGGAAAATCTCCTGCCCGAATCCCCAGGCAGTTGCCCACATCCCCGGCGGAAAGGTATTGGCTGGCCTGCACCTACTTGCGCACCGCTTCCCGCCCGCCCAGTTTTTCCAGCAATGCATCGCTGACAAAACTCAGCCAGTTGATGCTGTACATGGCGTTGTTGAAGTCATGGCTCATCAGCGCAAGGCTGCCCAGGGCATTCAATCCCGGGAAACGCTGCAGATAATGGTGCAGCACCTGCTGGCCTTTGCCATCGGGATCGATATTGCGCTCTTCCACTGCAGGCATGACACCCCAGCCTGCAATGGCCCAGAAGGGCTGCATCAACTCCACTAGCTGGGTGGTAATTTTTCCCACATTGCGCTCGGGCGGTTGATCAAGAATCCACCAGATAGGAAATGCCATGCGAATGAAAGACATTGCAGGGCCTATGCCAGGTGATTGATAGCGATCCTTCATCCAAAGCCCTTCGTCGTTGTTGATACGGCAGTAAAGACGAAAGTCTTGTGCATTCTCCACCCAATCGTCTGGAGGTTTTGGATTGCCCGAAGCCAGATCAAACATCATTGCAAAGCCCTTCGGATTGTTGAGCGTACTCGGCTTGTGCTTTTCCATTCTCGCTTTCCCTTTCTCGCTGGCCATAGCAACAGGAGCCATCCCCCACCATATTGCAAGCTTCTCAGCACCAACGGCTTCAACGAATAGATCTATCACCTTCCAAGCTCGCTCACGCACAGCCAATGAATCCCCTTCATGGAATACCATCTCGATGGTCCAGCCAGCTCTTACGCAAATATTGCCAAATTGATTACGCAATACCAGCGCCTTGAGAATATCCATCGTCGCCGCGGTGGCAGCATCCGCTTCCTCATTGCCGCAAGGCCAGTTGAAATCATTTTCCGCAGCCATTGTGATCTTCCCCATTCCTTCAAAACACCAGAAATCAGAACAAATCAAACCGACTCATATAGGCATCGCATGCCAGCAGCCACGCATGTTCATCATTGGAGCCCGAAGGCGGTGGGCCGATGAAGTTGTTGAGCCGGGATCTGGCGCGAACAGGCTTGAGCAGGCGCGCCGCCTCGCCAAAGGCGGGCAGCGTCAGTCCTTGATCCATATCCCCCAGACCAGGAAAGTCTCCTGCACGGATTCCCAGGCAGTTGCCTACATCACCGGCCGAAAGATACTGGCTGGCCTCGATCTGCTTGCGCACGGCCTCTCGCCCTCCCAGTTTTTCCAGCAATGCATCGCTGACAAAACTCAGCCAGTTGATGCTGTACATGGCTTTGTTGAAGTCATGATCGAACAATGCAAGACTTCCTATGGCATTCAATCCTGGGAACCGCTTCAGATAGGGATACAGCACCTGCTGGCCCTTGCCATCGGGTCCAATATTGCGTTCTTCCACTGCAGGAATGACACCCCACCCGGCAATAGCCCAGAAGGGTTGCATTAATTCCACCACCTGGGAGGTGATCCGGCCCACATTGCGCTCGGGCGGCTGACCCAGAATCCACCATGCGGGAAACGCCATGCGAATGAAAGACATGGCAGGACCTATGCCAGGCGAGATATGGCGGTCATGTAGCCAAATACCTTCATCGTTGTTTATACGGCAGTGAAGTCGAAAGTCTTGAGCATTTTCAACCCAGTCATCTGGTGGCTTTGGATTTCCCGAAGCTAGATCAAAAATCATCGCAAACCCTTCGGGATTGTTAAGCGTACTCGGCTTGTGTTTGGCAATTCTCGCTTGTGCTTGCTTGCTGGTCAGTGACATAGGCGCCAGACCCCACCATATTGCAAGCTTGTCTGCGCCAACAACCTCACAAAACAGATCAATCACTTTCCATGCACGCTCACGTACGGCCAGTGAATCCCCTTCATGGAACACCATTTCGATGGTCCACCCAGCTCTTGCGCAAATACGTCCAAATCTATTCTGTAATACCATCGCTTTCAGAATATCCATAGTCGCCACGGTAGCTTTTTGCAGTTCTTTGGTGCTTAAAGGTTTATTAAAGTCTTTAGCCATATCCATCTCCATATCTGACCGTACCGAAGCCATTGCTTCAAAATGTCACGCCGAGGACTCTTGCCAGTGCGGTTCCCACCGCACCTACACCTCGGAGTACACGCCCCAATGCGGACGCACCGGCCGCAGCCCCAATTGCTGCTGCCGCATCCGCATTTACCCGTTCTGCCAAATAAATTTCCTTTTCTCTGTTGGCCTGCCATCGCATTGCTTGGTTCAATACGCCTTCGTTCGTCGTTTCTCCATCGCCTTCGCAAGCACAACTTCCTGCGTCTAAGGCATCCTTGAAAAACTTTTCTTTAAAAATGTCGCTATATGCCTGAAACTGTATCTTGCCGTCTGGCCCAAATTCTGAAGAAAATTTATCCCCCGGGAATTTCATCTCATACACCCGCTGTATGTTGTCCAGCACAGGCGGAAGGCGCGGGTTCTTCACCACGACCACATCCGGGATGCGCGAGCCCGCAGGCCGGCTGCGCGTGGGTCGTACGGGCTCCCTGCGCGACATGACGGGGGCCTTGTTCAGGTACGGCACTTCCTGCTTGTAGTAGCCCCGGTAGCCTTCAAACCCGTCGGCCTGCATGACCACGCCGGCCACGCAGCGCTGGCCCAGGCCGCCGGTCATGCAGCAGCAAAACAGCTCGCACAGCGCCCTGCGGTCCAGTTCGTTGTCGAAGTCCCGGGTGCCGCATACCTTGTTGAAGCCCACAAGCACGACGGCCTTGCACAGGTCCCTGGACCGCTTCAGGCGATTGAGGGCGATGAAGGCGGGGACCAGTTGTTCGCAGCTCATGCGCCAGGCCCGCCGAGGGGCGAGGAGGATTCGCCAGCAGGTGTGCGCCGCCGCACCACGTCCCAGATGCCCATCGGCAGTTCAAGCATCATCAACTGGATGCGTCCGTCAGGCGGCAGGTCGGTGCGCGAGAGAAACTTGCGCACGGCGGGAAATTCGTCGAAGCGCTCGCCAAACTGGTGGCGCAAGGCCAGGAAGCCGATGACATCGTCCGGCGTCGACAGGCCCCAGCCCACCGCGCGGTCAAGGCCTCGCCGGGTGTGGGCCAGCAGCCTGTCATGCGGCCAATCCTGCTCGCTGAGATGGCAGGTCTGCCGCACGATGGCGGCAATCCCTTCTTCGCTGGGCACGAGGTTGCGGCGCAGCGTGCGCTGCATTTCCAGGGTTGAAATTTCCATCATGGCGAAGACACCTCCCATTGCCTGTTGTCCAGGCGTGCCAGGCCTGTGACGTGGTCCAGAAACTTGCGCTTAGCCAAGCCGACCCAGATCCCCTCGGGATGCGGTGCCAGGCAGGCGAGGATGCTGTGGCCGCGGAACCAGTCCCCCAGATGCGCCGGGTCGAACTGCGCCAGCAGGCGAGGCAGCACGCGCGGGTCGTAAAAGCGTAGCCACAGCCGCTGGCCGCCGTCTCCCCTGGCCTGCAGAAACCGCTTGAGATGGCGCTTGAGCGCAGGGGCCGGCAGCCGGCTGATCAGGAAAATGCCCCAGTGCGCCTGCCAGCCTTCATGCGGCCAGCGCTGGAACAGCGGACTGCCTGCATGCACCCGCATGAGATAGGGCGCGTAGCGGGCATAGCGGGCGGCAGGCATGCCGTCATACAGGCAGGTGATGCACGACTGCGGCGGCTCGGCCAGGATGGCGTCATGCAGGTGCTCATCCGCCGCCGCATCCACGATGGCGTAGAGCAGGCCGTCATAGGTCGCCGCCACCTTTTCGAGCACGGCCTGGCGCGCCATCTGGAGATCGTCCGGCGTGCCGGGGCCTGGGGGGATCAAGGTGGACATGGCGATTCAGTCCTCCATGGCCGACACGAAGGCGGCCCCCGATTGCGCGGCTTCGGCCAGGCACCGGCCCGCATTCGCACCGATCCAGACGGTGGTGCAGCCCGAGACGACCACGCCGCCATGCAGGGTCCTGTCCCCCATGCGGGCCGCGGGCCTGCCGCCGATCAGTACCGTGGCTTCGCCTTCGGCAATGGCGTCGGGCGGCGAACGGGGGCACAGCGCCTGGTCCGTGACCCTGGCCGCCGGCATGCCGCCTATGAGCACATCGGCCTGGCCGGAGAGAATGGCCCCGCCCCCGTGGGCGGGACAGGCATGCATGTCGCCCACTCTTGCTGCAGGTTGTCCCATGCGAGTGTCCCGGGTTCAGCAGTTGATCTTCACCAGCGGCGACTTGATCTCGACCATGGCCGGAGAGATCTCGATGGAGCTCGCCCCCGATTGCAGCCGGATGCTTCGGGTGCCGGTGACGATGACCTGTTGCCCATCGACCGTCAGCGTGGTGCCCGCCGCCAGGGCCAGCTGTCCGCCCGCATCGACCAGGCTGTTGGCGCCCACCCGCAGCGCGTGGTCGTTGCCGACGTTGACCGCCTGGTCCTGCCCTACCTCGGTGCTGTCGTTGTTCTGGATGGTGCTGCTGCGGTTGTTGCCCACGATGAGGCCTTCATCGTTTCCAACCTGCGCGCTGCGGTTGCGCCCCACGGTCCGGCTCCAGTCCATCCCCACGCTGTCGCTTCGCAGGACACCCACGTTGCTCATCAGCACCGCGCCTACGTTGAGGTTGTAGGCACACCCCACGGTGACCATCTTGAACAGGCCCGTGCCCTGCGTGTAGCCGATGCCCACGGTTTCGGATTTCATGCGCCCCGTGGCCAGGGTCCAGTTGCGGCCGATGCTGTCGCGTCCATTGGCATCCACGGTTTTCGTGCGGTTCTTGCAGATGCGGATGCTTTCATCCAGGTCCACCGTGCGCGTGCGGTTCTGGTGGACGGTGAGGGTCTCGTCCAGGTCCACCACCTCCGTGCGCCAGCCGTGGACATCGATCTTCTCGTTGCGGTCCACGGTCTCGGTGCGGTCGCGGTGGATGACATTGGTCTCGTCCCGGTCCACCGTCTTGCGCCGGTCGTTGCCCACCCATTTGTCCTCGTCGTTCTCGACTTCGGTGAGCTGGTCCTTCTGTGCATGCAGCCACAGCTGTTCGGCGCCCGCCTTGTCCTCGAAGCGGATGGCGTTGGCGTCGCCCTGGCCGTTCTTCATGCCTGACCCCGGGTTGCCATCCTTGCTCGATCGGGTCTTGATGCCCGATTGCGTGGCATTGGCCGGCAGCGCCCAGGGCGGCATGTTGGCCGCGTTGTAGACGCAGCCCGTGACCAGCGGATAGTCGGGGTCGCCATTGAGGAAGTCCACCACCACCTCATGCCCTATGCGGGGGATCGAGATGGCGCCAAAGCCCGGGCCTGCCCAGTTGGTGGCCACGCGGATCCAGCAACTGGAGTTCTGGTCCTTCTTGCCCAGCCGGTCCCAGTGGAACTGCACCTTGATGCGGCCGTATTCGTCGGTCCAGATTTCTTCTCCGGCCGGACCCACGACGACGGCGGTCTGCGGTCCCGTGGTGCGCGGCTTGGGCGTGGTGCGCGGCGGCGTGAAGGCCAGGCTGGTGGGCTGGGCCTGCAGTTCGTAGCGCTGGAAGGAGCCGTCTTCGGCGGCGCTGCCCTTGGCGCCCGGGGCGACGGCACTGACGCGGGGATTCTCCTTGAGGTGGTAGCTCAGGCCCGTGATCAGGTACTGCCGGTTCTGGTCGCCGCGCGGGTAGTTGTAGAGGCTGAAGGTGTAGCCCGTGGCCAGCGCCCGGTGGCAGGACTGGCCCCGCACCCGGCTGTGGCCCGTGAGGCCTTGCTTCAGGCGCACGCGGATGTAGGCATCTCCATC
>NZ_JBICKY010000006.1:0-433 GCF_043104705.1 Delftia sp. WSY_10
CAACACACTCATCAAACATTTCAGCAGGTGTTCTGAACCCCAGCGTCTTCCTGGGACGCTGGTTCAACTGCCTTGCAATCGCATCCAAGCTCTCCTGTGAGTAGCCCGACAGATCCAGGCCTTTGGGAAGGTACTGCCTGAGTAACCCGTTCGTGTTCTCGTTGGTGCCCCGTTGCCATGGATGGTGCGGGTCGCAGAAGTAGACCTGGATGTCGGTCGCCAACGTGAAGCGCTTGTGCCCCGCCATTTCCGAGCCGCGATCCCAGGTCAAGGAGCGGTAGAGCTCATGCGGCAGGCTCCTGGCATGTCTGGCTAGGGCCGCAGCCACGGTGTACGAGTCTTTGTCCACCAGCTTGACCAGCATCACATAGCGCGTGTGTCGCTCCACCAAGGTCGCGATCTGGCTATGAGCATCGCCGAACAGCAAGTCTCC
>NZ_JBICKY010000007.1:0-266 GCF_043104705.1 Delftia sp. WSY_10
CAGACCGAAAAGCAGGTGCAGCTGATCCAGGATTTCCGGCCCGACATCATCATGGTCACGCCCAGCTACATGCAGGTGATCGTGGAGGAGATGCAGCGCCAGGGGATGGACCCGCGCGAGAGCTCGCTCAAGATCGGCATCTTCGGCGCCGAGCCCTGGACCGAGGCCATGCGCCGCGAGATCGAGGGCAAGGCGGGGCTGGATGCCGTGGACATCTACGGCCTGTCCGAAGTCATGGGCCCGGGCGTGGCCAGCGAATGCGTGGA
>NZ_JBICKY010000008.1:0-37537 GCF_043104705.1 Delftia sp. WSY_10
CAGCGCTTTCGCTACAGCGCCGAGCACCAGATGCTCGAATCCACGGTCACGCGCTACCACGACAGGCCCGAACCGAAGATCGCCGGATCGAACACGCAGCCAGAGCCTGCCGCCACCGTCCAGACCACGCGCTACCGCTACGACGCGCTGGGCCGGCGCATCGACAAGCACGATGCCTTCGGGCGCACCACCTTCCTCTACGACGGCGACCTGCTCGCCGGGGAAATCCGTGGCTCACGCCTGAGCGAATACCTCTACGAGCCCGACAGCTTCGTGCCCCTGGCCAAGCTGGAGTCGGAATGGAAGAGCGAGGAAAACCGCAACGCACAGGCAGAAGCGGGCCAATCCAGCTTTGCCACCTACTACTACCACTGCGACCAGATCGGCGCCCCCCAGGAGCTCACCGACGAAGCCGGCCGCATCGTCTGGGCCGCCAGCTACAAGGTCTGGGGCCAGACCCAGCAGCTGCAGTACCTGCGCACCGGCACGGACGATGCGGCGGTGTTCCCCCACGACCAGCGCCCGCTGGCCCTGGCCGCCCAGGGTGAGGTACAAAGCCTTGCGCTGGTGGAGCAACCGCTACGGTTCCAGGGACAGTACTTTGACGGCGAGACGGGGCTGCACTACAACCGGTTCAGGTACTACGATCCTGTGGTGGGAAGGTTTGTGCATCAGGATCCGATTGGGTTGGAGGGGGGTGATAATTTATTTTTGTATGCACCGAATACTAGTAATTGGAGCGATGCATTAGGACTAGCTCCCAAGAAGAGGTGCGGATGCCGCAGAGATCCATGCGATATTACAAGACACCGCGATCAACCATCACCACGTAGGCCCAAAGACTCGCATCATGTAGTTCAAGACGAATGGGCCAAAAGTCAAGGATACGCCAAATATAATTCAGGTGATGCGCCTTCTATTCTCTTAAATAGAAGTCCAAATCATGCCACAATCACCACGCGACAAAATGCCAGACGCGATGCTCGTGTTGCAGCAGGCAACGGGAAACGGTCAAGCACAATTCGAGAGGAATTTGAATATTCTTCAAAGGATCTTAAAGCTGCTGGAGTCTCGGAAAAATGCCGAAAGAGAGCACTAAAGAAGAGTTATCAGTATTTTGATGAAATTGGAGCATTTTGATTATGAATGATATTATTGAATCTATAAAAAATAGAGTATTAAATCAATATGACCGTGACCCACCCCTAGAAGAAAGAAATATTAATGATATATCCAAAATATTAAACCTGCCTGCAAATTACGTTGAGTGGATGCGCTGGGCCAACGGAGGAGAAGGGCAATTTGGTAGTCTATATTTATCATTTTGGCCAATAGATGAGCTGGAGATTCTAAATAATGATTTTTTGGTTAAAAAATATCTTGGGGATAAGGCCCTGTGTTTTGCCACTAATGGCGGCGGAGTAGGCTATATATTCAAACATCTTCCCAATGATTCTTCCGTCTGGGCTGTGCCTCTTGGTGATTTAGACTGGGCAAGTGCAAAAAAAATAGGTGATGATTTTCTCGATGCATTGCTCAATGCATTAAATCGAAGCGTCACCGAAGATTAGTCATTATGTAAAACTGTTCATATTCACAGCGGTGCATCTATTCGTAGGCAGCTGTGCTTTTCCGGAGGGTTAGACTTGTTTAATAGATCCGCCATACACATGGAACTTCAATACTTCCATAGAGTGGCGCGACAACTGGACAACAATCCACTGTATTTTTCAGTGGGCGCCGCGCATTGATCGCGATATGCATTCGAGCGCACCGCCCCGCGACATAACTGCGACATTCTCACCGGGGAAATCCGTGGCTCACGCCTGAGCGAATACCTCTACGAGCCCGACAGCTTCGTGCCCCTGGCCAAGCTGGAGTCGGAATGGAAGAGCGAAGAAAACCGCAACGCACAGGCAGAAGCGGACATAGCCAGCTTTGCCACCTACTACTACCACTGCGACCAGATCGGCGCCCCCCAGGAACTCACCGACGAAGCCGGCCGCATCGTCTGGGCCGCCAGCTACAAGGTCTGGGGCCAGACCCAGCAGCTGCAGCACCTGCGCACCGGCACGGACGATGCGGCGGTGTTCACCCACGACCAGCGCCCGCTGGCCCTGGCCGCCCAGGGTGAGGTACAAAGCCTTGCGCTGGTGGAGCAACCGCTACGGTTCCAGGGACAGTACTTTGACGGCGAGACGGGGCTGCACTACAACCGGTTCAGGTACTACGATCCTGTGGTGGGAAGGTTTGTGCATCAGGATCCGATTGGGTTGTTTGGTGGTGAAAATTTCTATTTATATGGGGTCAATCCAATTGAATGGATTGATCCTGCTGGTCTATCAACCCATCGAAATAGAATGGATCGGGTAGCAGGTAAATCTCCAGATCATCAAACACATCACAAAGTACCACAAGATATTTTTAACAAAAGACCTATTCTCAACTGCATAGACAGACACGCTTTAGAGAATCTTATCAATTTACCCAAGAAAACAGGGCAATTTGGAGGAAAGAAGGGAAAATGGTTTGGAAAATCCACCCACAATACTAATCACAATGACTATTCCGACGCCATATTATCTGCAATAGATAGAGAAATAGCATCATCGGGCGGATGTCCCAAGCAACTCTCAAAAAGAGTAAATGAAATGCAGGATTTCTTACACAAAGAGTTAAAAAAAAGGAACGCCAATAATGAAAAGTGAAGGATCTACATTCAAACTTTGAGACGATCTCTTGAAAAAAGGAGGATTCTAATGACGACCATAACTGACTTTCCGGCAGATGTGCAGGAGATTTTAATTTTCATGAGGGATAATAAATTTCTCAGCACTATATATAAAGGCAGTGATAAAAATACAGAGATTGTCACAAATATACATAGAGCCTTAGAAATATATACAGATCAGGATATCAAAAAACCCTATTATTTTTTACAAGATATATTTTCCTCCGCACAAAAGAAAATTGAAATCCCGCCTCCACCCAATTATTTGGAAAAATTTGCAATACATCGAGATTCGGAAAATTATTACGAAAAAATAATAAATAACAACAAACATCTTATTATGGAATTAGGTATAGATGACGATGACTATGAATTTCTAATGAATATATTTTATGAAGATTTGGTGTTTTGCGCAAAATCCAGATTATTCTCCGAGGAAAAAATAGATTTCTTTGAAAGAGTATTTAAAATATATAAGTCATCGGGATTTCCTTGTGGTTGGAAAGGCAGTAGCAATCCGAACAAAGGTAGTTTTGTGGTTTATTCCAAGAATTAGACTCTTGGCCAATTGAAAATTGATTCGCAAAAAACTGTTTTCAAACGATCATCACCCGTGAAATTTAATTTCATTTGGTTGAAATCACGGAAAACTAGATTTTGCAGAACTCCTCTCAAGAAGCCTGTGCGTACGTAGGCTACCGACAGCCACGACGCACTGGGCCGGCGAATCGACAAGCACGATGCCTTCGGGCGCCCCCCTCCTCTACGCCGGCGACCTGCTCGCCGGGGAAATCCGTGGCTCACGAAAGACCATGGATGCTTGAAGAGTATATGCAATCAGTGGAAGAGCTAAAGGATTTTGATTTTGATAAATATGTCGAAGACATGGCGTTATCTCATAAAGCCGTGAAACCAAAATTACCATCAACATAAGAAATATGATGAATACCGAAAGATTGCTATCCTTCCTAGGTCATACTTCGACAAGTGATGATTTTGAGTCATTTCTTCTCGAGAATGACATAAAAAAGATGCCAAAGGGAGATTCAACAACAAGAATAAAAACCAAAGACAAATTGATTTCCATGGAATTTGACCCCACAGATTCATACAAGGAAAAATATCTTTCCCCACCTATTGGGGATGGCTGGTTCACTTTTGAATCATTCGATATCAATAAAGGCTTTGAAAAAGAAAATCCATTCAACCTCGCTTTTGCAATGGACAAATCACAGGTTGAAGAAAAATTGGGAAAATCAGTCAGCAAGAATCAGGAAGACCTTGTCCAAGCGTATCAAAAGGACAACCACATAATTATTATATTCTATAAAAACAAGTGGAAAGGCATAGAAACCATAAGAATAAGAAAGATTAACAAATTCGACGCAAAGAATCTCAACCTTAAGTAGGATCTCATATTCTATGGATGGAAAAATTCTCGTTTCATTCATTGGGAAATCTCCCAATGATCCCTCTTTCGATGCTTGGCTTCAGGAGCATCGAATCTTTGAACGTCCTCATCTTGCAGAGCAAGACGAAGAATACGAAGAGGATACTGAAGCAGCATCGATAAATGCAAGAAATAGCGAGATTGAAGAAAACGAGAAGCATAGCATTGCGTTGATCTATGAAAATAAAGACAACTATGATCGAATCTTCAAAGATAACTCCATCCATACGGAAGGCGATTTTATTCTCAAACAGGTAGCGTTCTATGCTAAAGGAGTATCGAGCTATCGTGGTTTTCAGGGGACTCTACCTTTTGGCCTTGTTTTTTCAGATACCCAAACCTTAGTACATCAAAAACTAAGCAAACCCATTGCCTCCAGGTTTATTCATAACCTATCCGCCGATCTTTGGGCAATCCCAAATTGGCACATAAATATAAGCTACGTGCATCTCTCTGGAACCATTGCCATAATTCATATCCGCAGACCTAATATGCCGCCTGTGCTTATACCAGGGCCTCCACTTTGAATACGACGTGCGCGGCAACGTCACCCGCCGCACCCGTGGCAACCAAAAGACCGACACTCAGGAAGTGCTGGACCTGACCTGGAACGCAGACCACCAGCTCATCGAATCGAACACCACGCGCCACGGAGTCACCCAGGCCACCCGCTACGCCTACGACCCCACGGGCCGATGTGTCGCCAAAAGCGATGTCTTCTGCAGCACCCACTACCTGTGGGATGGCGACCTCATGGTGCACAGCCAACGCGGTGCAAGGCAGGCGCTCTATCTATATCTACGAGCCAAGCAGCTTTGTACCGCTGGCCACCATTCAGGGAGCGGGCGAGGAACACAGCACCTACTGGTACCAGTGCGACCAGATCGGCGCGCCACTGGATCACCGCCGAACATGGCCAAGGGGCCTGGGCCGCACCACGGCCTACTCTTGAGCTACTGGTCGTGGCATCTCACTGTGGGACTGAACATCTTAAGAATCAGAGCCGATTGCCTGACTTTCTTTTCTGCCACACGATTCCCTTTGCAAAAGGCAAATGTATTATTGAAGCCCATACAGTTGGATACATAGCCCCTACATTATGACAATCGATTACCCAGATATAAGCATTATTTTAATAAAATATCTATTTGGAGAAATATGTCTGAATGTTGAAACATCAGCAACGGTGCCAGAAAGCATAGAAGACCTGGCATGCACGGGATTTTCCAGAGAGGGAGATCCGCATGATCATGAATTATTCGAGAAATACTATTCCATAGTTAATAGAAACCAGGGAATCAACTTCAAGATATACACGCTCAAAGGGAAAATATGGGGCAGCGGCCTTGATTTCCATGGATTCAGGTTATCCACCATCCTTAAGATGATCAATAAGCCAGCCAACATGAGATTGTTCCTTGACAGCAAAAACTCCGATGGCGCACTCATCATTAATGATCTATGCGTTTGTAGATTTTCATACCACAAGGAAAACCCTCTAGCTCTTACATTTGAAACCAATGCCGCAATAATCGATGATATAAAAAACAGAAAAATCTCCACCAAGGCTGTTGAAAATGACTTCGCTGAAATATCTGCAGTACTGGCGAGAAGGAGTAACAGGAAGCTTAGAAAAATAAAACAAATATTGGTAGCCACGGGTCATATATTGAAATAATTACCACCAATAATCCTTCAATCTTTATTTAACATCCAGACATGGCAGCTGCCCACTCATATGAATACACCCCAAAATCTTCACACACTCAACCTGGAGACCGCAGAGAAATCCATCCGCTTGCTGGCGACCGCATTCTTTCACCAAGATCTGAAAACCCTTGAAGCCCACTTCGGCATCAGCCCACTGCAAGTGGATGAGGCTTTTGAAGCATTGGAAAATTATCTCGGCAAAGACGATTTCACCTCGCTTGCACCTCCTCCAATAGGTAGCCAGATCATTCTGGAAGAAGATGAAATTTGTGCCGACGATGAAAATTCTTCAATCAGGGTCTATCGATTGAATTACGGAGGCTGGGGCTACGAGATGGATGTTTTCATGCAAGACAAGAAGTGCGATCTGACCATGCGTGGCGAGCTGTCTGGAGATTTCGGCAAGAATCCGCACGGCGTCAAATTTCATCTGTTTGAAGTCATGTGATTTTTGTCCCGACCATGCACACCATACCCGAGCTTGCCAGCCCCCAATCATGGCAATCCACCCTGCCCTCCCGCCGCGCAGAGATTGCCCAAGCCATTCTGGAGGGGCTGCCGCGCGGCTTCGAGTTCGCCAAACCGCTCCTCTCTACAGAACCTGCTGAGGGCGCGGCATGGGAGGTTCCCTGCT
The DNA here is from genome assembly GCF_043104705.1 of Delftia sp. WSY_10. Taxonomy (NCBI): domain Bacteria; kingdom Pseudomonadati; phylum Pseudomonadota; class Betaproteobacteria; order Burkholderiales; family Comamonadaceae; genus Delftia; species Delftia sp. WSY_10. Next base: position 6,526 of record NZ_JBICKY010000008.1, read on the forward strand.
TTTACGACGCGCAGCATGAGACCGCGCTGACCCTGGTGCTGGGCGGCGATTTCACCTACGGGGCAACGGCGCAGCGGATGGATAAGCTGCGCGGTTCGATTCCTGCGGAGGACTGGTCCTTGATTGCGCCGGTGGTCCATGCAGCGCAGGAGGCCGATCCCGTGCATGTGCCCGCATTTCTGATGGGCCGCTTTCCCACGTTCGAGTGGGTGATTGAAGAGCATGTGGAGCTGTGCGATGGGCTGGAGCGGCCTGATTTCTACAGCGAGGACGGGCCGTTTCCCGCCTATGTCACGCAAGAGGAAGCGCAGCGCTTTTTGGCCGCCACGGGCTATCGCCTGCCTTGGGACCATGAGTGGGAGTACGTTGCGAAGGCAGGCACGGAGCGGCTGTATGTGTGCGGGGACGCAGTTCCCCAGCGCGATCTGTCCGGTGATGTGTGCCTGACGCAGTTTGGCGATGGGCAGCTCAACCGCGCGGCCTCCAATCCCTGGGGAATGGCGGCGTTGGCCGTGGCCACGTTCACCCGGCTGCAGGCCAGCCCGCACGAGTGGCGCATCCGTGGCGGTGCGGCGGCGTTCTATCCGTTTCAGCATCCCATGCAGCAGGCCATGCTGCTGACGGAGCTTCAGCTGCCGCTGGCCAACATGCCCGGCCAGATGGCGGGTCTGCGTCTGTGCCTAGATGTGCCAGCCATATAAGGGCATATAGGGCCATATGGGCCATATGGGGGAAATCCGTGCACAGCCGTTGTTGTGGCGCTCCTGGCACAACAATGTTCTGGTGGCGTCATTTTTCGGCTTTAGGATGGCGGGCCATGCGCAATTCCCACTCCCTTTGGACGGCGGCAGCCCTGGGCCTGGCAGCCTGTCTCGGCACCAGCCCGGCCCATGCAGCCCGGCCCATGATCACGGATGATGCCCGCATCGTCGATGCCAAGTCCTGCCAGCTGGAAAGCTGGGTCAAGTCCAAGAAGGACAGCACGGAGTTCTGGGCCCAGCCGGCCTGCAATTTCACGGGCAATCTGGAGCTGACGCTGGGCGCGGCACGCACGCGAGAGGACGGCAGCAGCCGGACCACGGATGTGGTGATCCAGGGCAAGACCCTGTTCAAGGAACTGCAGCCCAATGGCTGGGGCTGGGGCCTGGCCGTGGGCAATGCCCGGCATCCGAATGACGAGGGCCAGGGCCGGGGAGACCTGTACGCCTATGTGCCCGTCACGTTCTCGCTGCGCGATGACCGGCTGTTCTTCCACACCAACGTGGGCTGGCTGCGCACGGCGCAGACGCATCGCAACCTCATGACCTGGGGCCTGGCCACCGAGGCCCAATTGAGCCAGAGCACCTGGCTGATTGCCGAGACATTCGGCCAGAACCAGGGCAAGCCCTTCTACCAGATGGGCCTGCGCTACTGGCTGGTTCCCAATCATGTGCAGGTCGATGCCACCTACGGCAACCGCGCGGGCAGCAGCACGCAGGAGCGGTGGTTTTCCATCGGCTTGCGGCTGCTGTCGTCACCGTTCCTGCCCTGAGCCCTGCCTGGTGGCTGGCGTCGCGCCCGTATGCCTGCAGGCCCGGACGCCATGGAAACCGGTGCCCCGCACCGGCCGGTGCGGGGCGGTGCGGGCCGTGCAGGACCGCAGTGCCTATTTGTTGGGCTTGGCTGCAGGGCCGGCCGGGATGGCGGCGACGCCATCAGGCTTGACGTAGGTGACCGAGGTCACGTAGTGCACGCCGTCGTATTTTTCTGCACCGTTCGGGCCGGTGCGCTCACCGCCGCTGCGCTCGTCGTGCGTGGCTTCGGCCACGTAGGTGCCCTTCCAGGGCATGTCGAACTGCACCAAGCCCTGCTCGTCGGCATGGGCTTCCTTGCTCCAGCCCGATTGCACGGTCAGCACGACCTTGGCCTTGGGCAGGGGCTGGCCCTTGTAGATGACCTTGAATTCGCCGGCCTTGCCCGAGGGCACCACATCCAGCGTCAGGCGCGGGGCCTGGGCGGCAAAGCCGGTGATCAGGCGCGCGGCCGGGTGGTACCAGTTGCGCAGTTCCTGCTCGCCCTTCTTGCTGGTGTACAGCGGGTAGCCGGCATCCTCGGCCACGATGCTGTCGCCCTGGCCGGCCTTGAAGGGCAGCGCAAAGCCGGTGCCGGTCTTGCGGCCATCGGCCGCCCTCTCGCCCTGGGCAGACACCAGGGTGGCCACGGGCTTGCCGAACTTGTCGAGCAGGCCCGGCGATGTCTCGCGCAGGTTGTCGCCGAATTCGCCAAAGCGGATCACGGCGGTTTCGCCGGCCGGCTGCTCCAGCCAGATCTGGTGGGCCTGGCTGGCGCCGCTGGCGGCCAGGAGTGCGGAGACAAGAATCCAGTGTTTCTTCATTGCAGCTTCCTCAAAGGACAAAAAAACAGCCATCGGCGCCATAACGGGCCGACGGCATGAACGTGTTGGGAGTGGGGTGCGGCCGCATGTCGCCGCATTGATTATTGAATGCGAATGGTTTGCATTCTATGCGCATTGCACACCGCCCCGGCGCAGTTCACCAGGTGGCTGCAATGGGGTCCGGCCCAGCGCTCAGGCGGCATCCTCGATGCGCACCGGCTCGCCCGTGAAGGCCAGCGCCTTGGCGGCCTGCTCCCAAGGGCTCCGGTCAGCCGCCCTGTCCGGGCGCAGCACAAAGCCCTCGCCTTCCGCATGCGTGGTGCTGTCGGCGGGCGGCAGCGGCAGGCCCATGCGCTCATGCGCCTGGGCGACCAGGGTGCGGGCGTAGATTTCAGCAGCCATGCTGCGCAGGCGCGGCTTGTAGACCTTGCCCACGTTGGTGGTGGGCAGCGCATCGATGATGCGCACATAGCGCGGGCGCGCAGGCGCTTCGTCCACGCCGGCTGCGGCAAAGGCCAGCAGTTCGGTCTCATCGGCCTGGGCGCCGGGCTGGAGCGCGACAAAGGCCACAGGCACCTCGCCCGCATAGGCATCGGGCGCGCCCACGGCGGCGCAGGCCTTGACGGCGGGATGGCGCTCCAGCGCCTGCTCTATCACCTGCGGATCGATGTTGTGGCCGCTGCGGATGATGACGTCCTTGGAACGCCCGCGCAGCCGCAGCAGGCCATCGTCGCCGACCGAGCCCAGGTCCCCTGTGATCAGCCAGCCGTCATCGGTGAGGTAGCTGGACGGCGCGATGCCGCCCAGGTACCCGGCAAACAGGTTGGGCGACTGGAACACCACCATGCCGGTTTCGCCGGGCGCGGCTTCCTGGTCCGATGGCCTGCCGTCCGGCCCCATGCGGCGCACGGCCAGGCGCGCAAACGGCAGGCGCAGGCCCACATGGCCCGCCGCCGCGTGCAGGCCGGGCGGCGTGATGGTGGAGATGCCCGTCATCTCGGTCATGCCCAGGCTCTCGTGCACATGGAAACCGCTGTGCGCCTTGAAGCGCGCCGCCACCTCGGGCGACAGCGGCGCGGCGCCCGTGCGGAAGTAGCGGATGGAGGACACATCGGCCCCCTGCAGCGGCACCTCCACCAGCGCGGCCAGCACCGTGGGCACGGCCGACATCAGCGTGGGCTTCCACTGTGCCGCCATGCGCCAGAAGCCGGCAATCACGGCCTTGTTGCGAAACAGCCCCGTGGTCGGAATGATGACGTGGGCCCCGGCCGAGAAGCAGGCCAGCGAGCCCGGCAGCACGCCCGCCACATGGAACAGCGGGTAGCCGTTGATGGTGCGGTCGGCCGTGTTCAGGCCCTGCATCTGCACGCTGGCCCAGGCGGTGTAGACCTGGGCGCCATGCGTCTGCACGGCGATCTTGGGCGCACCCGTGGTGCCCCCGGTATGAAAGTAGGCCGCCACGTCGCCGGCCTGGGGCTGGCGCCCGCTCACCAGCCGGTCGGATGGCTGGGCGGCCAGGGCGGCGTTCAGATCGCTGGCGGGCCAGCGCTGTCCATCCCCCTGGGGAACCCGGCCTTCATGCGAGACCCAGAGCACATGCGCCAGATCCGCATCCAGCGCCGTGGCTTTCTCGCGGATGCCGGCATCGTCCTCGTCCGCCCAGGCGATCAGAAAGCGCGCGCCCGTGGTCCGCATCAGGGCAGAGATCTTCTCGGCACTCAGCAAAGGATTGATGGGCTGCACGATGCCCGCCGCCTCGCCGCCCCACAGCGCAAAGTGGTACTCCATGCAGCCGGGCAGCAGGATGGCCACCGTGTCGCTGGCGCCCATGCCCAGCGCATGCAGGGCGTTGGCCGTCTGGTGGATCTTGCCCAGCAGTTCGGCATAGCTCAGGTGCAGGGCGTCATGAACGCTGCCGGCCTGGGGCAGAAAGCTCAGCGCCCTGCCCTGGCCGTGCTCACGCGCGGAGTTGCAAAACAGGTCGTAGACCGTTTGCGCCGTGATCAGCCCGGCCATGGGCTGGCTTTCGATGGCCTCCACATCGGCCAGGGAACGCACGGCCCGCAGGGGCCGGAACATGGATTGCGCAGGAATAGGACTCATGGCCATGCGCTCACTCCGCGCCCAGGCCGTTGGTACGCACCACCTCGCCCCAGCGCGTGTAGTCGCTGCGGATCAGGCCTTCGGTGTCCTGGGGGTTGAGGTAGGCGGCCGTCACGCCGATCTTCTCGAAACGGTCGCGCACCTCGTCGGTGGCCAGCAGCTGGCGCGAGGTGGCGCTGAGCTTGTCGATGATGGCGCGCGGCGTGTCCCTGGGTGCCACCAGGCCGCCCCAGGACGACGCCTCATAGCCGCCAAAGCCCTGCTCGGCCATGGTCTGCACGCCGTCCAGCGCCTTCACGCGCTGCGGCGTGCCCACCGCCAGTGCCCTCAGCCGCCCGCTGCGGATATGGGGCAGCGCAGACACCATGTCCGCATAGATCACCGGCACCACGCCGCCCAGCGTGTCGTTCATGGCGGGCGCGCTGCCCTTGTAGGCCACGTGCTGCATGGTGTGCAGCCTGGCGGATTTCATCAGCTCCATGCTCAGGTGGCCCGAGCTGCCCGCGCCGGAGCTGGTGTAGTCCAGCGTGGCGGGCTGCGCCTTGGCGTACTGGAACAGCGATTTGAGATCCGTCACCTTGGGCAAGGACTGCGCATTGACCGCAATCACATTGGGCAAGTCATAGATCTTGGTGACCGGGGCGAAATCCGTGGCCGGGTGGAACTTGACGTTCTTGAAGAAATGCGGCGCCATGATGGTGGGCGTGACCATCATCATCAGCGTATAGCCGTCAGGCGCTGCCGTACGGAACTGGCCTGCCGCCACCGCGCCCGATGCGCCGGGCTTGTTCTCTATCACCACGGGCTGGCCCAGCTGGCGCGCCAGCGCCTCGGCGTAGACGCGCGCCGCACCATCGGTGGGTCCGCCCGGCGGGAAGGGAACGACCAGGCGAATCGGCCTGTCGGGCCAGGCACCGGTATCGGTATTGGCCTGCGCCGCGCCACACAGCGATGCGATCGCAGCCACGCCGATGGCGCCCAGCGCCATGCCCTTGGCCAGCGCCTGTCTTTTTGTGATGCCTGCCATCTTGTCTCCTTGAATGTTTATGTGTTCTGGCTGGCCCATTCTGCCCAGCGCACCCTCTTTGACAATGGTGGCGGCGGTTGACATCATGTCAAACAATATTGACACCCCCCTTGGACTGCAGCGCATGGATCTCCTGGCATTCAACATCCTTGTCCAGATCATCGAACACGGAAACCTGAGCCAGGCGGCAAAGTTCTTGAACATGTCGCGGGCCAACGTGAGCTACCACCTGGCCCGGCTGGAGAAGTCCCTTGGCGCATCGCTGCTGCGCAGAACGCCCCAGGGCGTGGAGGCCACCGAGGTCGGCCAGCGCATCTACCGCCATGCACGCAACATCCTCAACGAGACCGAACTGGTGCGCGAGCTGGCCCAAAGCAGCACGGACGACATCTCGGGAAAGATCGGGCTGAGCGTGCCCACCGGCTACGGCCATCTGGTCATGGCGCCGTGGCTGATCGAGTTCAAGCGCGCCCATCCGCAGGTGGTGCTGGACATCCGCCTGGAAAACTTCATAGACAACCTGCTCAAGGACAGCGTGGACATCGCGATCCGCGTCATGTCCGACCCGCCGCCCATGCTGGTGGCGCGCGACATGGGGCCGGTGCGCTACAGCCTGTGCGCCTCCAGCGACTGGCTGCGCAGCCACAGCCTGCCGGAGACCCCGTCCGAGCTGTCGCGCACGCCGCTCATCACATCGGGCGGCGAAAGCGGCAAGGTGCGCCTGCAGATTGCGCGGAACGGCCAGCCGCTGGAGGAGCTGGACATCACGCCCACGCTGATGTCGCGCAGCTACCCTTTCCTGTGCGACTGCATCACCGGTGGCCTGGGCGTGGGGCTGGTGCCCGACTACATGGTGCGCCGCCAGGTGGAAGATGGCCGCATCGTGCTGGCCATGCAGGACTACGAATTCAGCATCAACCAGGGCCGCATGTTCATGCTGTACATGCCCAACCGCTTCCAGTCCGGCGCCGCCCGGGCCTTGATCGACTTTCTGAGCGACAGGATGGGCCTTGCGCGCATCATCCGGCCGGGTGACTTGCCCGACGGCACAGGCGTTGCGACCGCCGGAATGACGCTGGAACAAAGTTTGTAGACGACTGGTCGGTTTTTGCGTTAGACTTCGATCCCATGAAGAAGCCCGCACAGGAAACACGCCAGCACATCCTTGATGTGGCCAAGGCGTTGATGACCCAGAAAGGCTACACGGCCGTCGGCCTGGCCGAGGTCGTCGCGGCCGCGGGCGTGCCCAAGGGCTCCTTCTACTACTACTTCAAGTCCAAGGAAGAGTTCGGCCAGGCCCTGCTGCAGGAGTACTTCGACGAGTACCTGGCCAAGATCGATGCGCTCATGGAGACGCCCGATCCGGCCATCTCCAGGCTGATGACCTACTTCCGCCATTGGACACAGAAACAATGCTCGGCCCATGCAGGAGGCCAGTGCCTCGTGGTCAAGCTGGGTCCCGAGGTCTGCGACCTGTCCGACGACATGCGCTCGGTGCTGCGCACCGGCACCGACGCCATCATCACCCGCCTGACCGACTGCGTGCGCGCAGGCCAGGCCGACGGCTCCATCACCTCCACCATGGATGCCCCCACGCTGGCCGAATCGCTGTACCAGCTGTGGCTGGGTGCCTCCCTGCTGTCCAAGCTGGGCCGGCATGAGGAGCCCTTTGCCGCAGCCCTTGTTTCCACGAAGCGGCTGCTGGGCTGAGCAGGCCTGGCCGCCGCTTTTTATTTGTCTTTTTTGTAGACGACTGGTCAACTTTAAAACCTACACCTCTTACTTATCCCACTTCTTTTTTGTTCAACCACCACTACTGCACACCATGACCGACCACAGCCTTCACACCGATCTGTTCTCCCCCACCCAACTGGGCGGCCTGTCGCTCGCCAACCGCTTCGTCATGGCCCCGCTGACCCGCAGCCGCGCCGGTGACGACGGCGTGCCCACCGAACTGCACGCCACCTACTACGCCCAGCGTGCCAGCGCAGGCCTGTTGATCAGCGAAGCCGTCAACATCTCGGCCCAGGGCCGCGGCTACAACCTGACCCCCGGCATCTGGACCGAGGAACAGGTCGCCGGCTGGAAGAAGGTCACCGACGCCGTACATGCGGCCGGCGGCAAGATCGTGGCCCAGCTGTGGCACGTGGGCCGCTACTCGCACGTGGACCTGCAGCCCGGTGGCGTGGCCCCTGTCGCCCCCTCTGCCATCAAGGCCGAAGGCGTCACCTTCACGCCCAACGGCGTAGCCGAGGTGTCCATGCCCCGCGCCCTGGAAACCAGCGAAATCCCCGGCATCGTCGAGCAATACCGCCATGCGGCCGAATGCGCCAAGCGTGCAGGCTTTGACGGCGTGGAAGTGCACTCGGCCAACGGCTACCTGCTCGACCAGTTCCTGCGCGACTCCACCAACCACCGCAGCGACGCCTACGGCGGCAGCATCGAAAACCGCGCCCGCCTGACGCTGGAAGTCACCGACACCGTGGCCAAGGTCTGGGGCGCCGACCGCGTGGGCATCCGCCTGTCGCCCGTCACGCCCAACGCCGGCAACACGCCGCTGGACAGCGACGTGATGGCCCTCTACGGCTACCTCATCCCCCAGCTCAACCGCTTCGGCCTGGCCTACCTGCACGTCGTGGAAGGCGCCACCGGCGGCTCGCGCGAACTGCCGCCCGGCGTGGACCTGGACGCGCTGCGCAAGCTCTTTGACGGCGCCTACATGGGCAACAACGGCTATGACCTGGAACTGGCCATGGACCGCCGCGCCAAGGGCCTTATCGACACCGTGGCCATCGGCCGCCCCTTCATCGCCAACCCCGATCTGGTGGCCCGCCTGCGCCACGGCAAGGAACTGGCCGTGGCCCCGCACGAGGCCTACTACGGCGGCGGCGCCCAGGGCTACATCGACTGGCCTGCATTGGCGTAACTCCCCCTGAGCGGCTTACGCCGCTTCCCCCGTTGCACGGCGCCCTCTCTCGCTTCGCGGGAGGGGGCGTCCGGGCAGCCGGCGACACCCTCGGTGCCGGGCGGCGCTGCCGGCGTAGGCCCTTCCTCGGTGTCCCTTGCCTTGGGCTGCACCAGTTTTATGCGCCACGCCATCTACGGCACACTGGCTGATCCGTGTCCCCATCGAAAGACCAAGCCATGCAACTGCTGATCGTGGGCGCCACGGGGCTGGTGGGCAGCCAGGTGCTGCAACAGGCCCTGGCCGACAGCCGCATCACCCGTGTCGTGGCCCCGGTACGCCGGGCGCTGCCGGCGCATCCCAGGCTGCTCGCCCCCATCGTCGATTTCGAGCACCTGCCCGAAGGCGCCGACTGGTGGCGGGCCGATGCCCTGGTCTGCACCCTGGGCACCACCATCAAGAAAGCCGGCAGCCAGCCGGCTTTTCAGCGCGTGGACCATGACTACCCGCTGCTGGCCGCACAGCTGGCGCGGCGCCACGGCACGCCCACCTATGTGCTGAACTCGGCCATGGGCGCCGACGCCGGCTCGCGCATCTTCTACAACCGCGTCAAGGGCGAACTCGAGCGTGACCTGCAGGCGCAAGGCTTTGCCTCCCTCACCTTCGTGCGCCCCGGCCTGATCAGCGGCCCGCGCACCGAGCACCGGGCGGGCGAGCGCGCCATGGTCGGCGTTCTTGGCGCCCTGGGCCCGCTGCTGCCCCGGCGCTGGCGGCTCAACCCCGCACACCGCATCGCCCATGCCTTGATAGAGGCAGCTGTCAACGCAAGGCCCGGTGTCCATATCGTGGGTTCCGAGGCGCTGGCCGAATGAGCCCGGCGCCTGCACGCGCAAAAACAGAACCCTTCAGGAACCATTGCATGAACCCGCATATTGCCCCGGTCGATCTCGCCAAGTCCTACCGACTGATCAACCACGGCCCCACCGTCCTGGTCTCGGCACGCCACGGCGGCGTGGACAACGTCATGGCCGCAGCCTGGTGCTGCGCGCTGGACTTTGCGCCCCCGAAGCTCACCGTGGTGCTGGACAAGGCCACGGCCACGCGCGCCCTGGTCGAGCACAGCGGCATGTTCGTGATCCAGGTGCCTACGGCCGCCCAGTTGCAGCTCACGCACCAGGTCGGCACGCTCAGCCTGTCCACCGATGCCGGCAAGCTCGCCACCAGCGGCGTTCAGCTGTTCGGCATGGACGGGTTCGACCTGCCCTTCGTGGACGGCTGCGCCGGCTGGCTGGCCTGCAGGCTGATCCCCGAGCCCCACAACCAGCAGGCCTACGACCTGTTCATCGGCGAGATCGTGGGCGCCTGGTCCGACACCCGCGTGTTCCGCAACGGCCACTGGCACTTCGAGAGCGCCGACCCCGCGCTGCGCAGCCTGCACTACGTGGCGGGTGGGCAGTTCTATGCGATTGGGCAGGCGTTGAGGGTGCAGGAAAGCAAAGAATAGTTTCTTTTTCCATTTCAGAAATCTGGCAGTACTTCTACTGCAATGCTTGCTGCGTCCTGAAGATCAATACCGCATCTGCGGTATATTTTCGCTGGGACAAACAATCCATTATTCCTTCCCGTGGGTGTTATTTTTCACATCAACTGAAGGGAATCAAAATGGAATGGAACTCAACAAGAAACCAGTGGATGCGTCAGCTTGTCTTTTCCTTGATCGCGTGTCCCATCGCGGTCTTGATGACAGGGTGCAGTGGTGCAGAGGAAGTCTTGGATGCCATCGCAGTCGCCACAGGAGATGGTGGCAAGCGTGTCAAGCTCACCGGTCCTATCATGGGCGATCAGCGCATGATCTGCATTGATAGTCCACCAAGCGTGGCACCGGCCGAATTGCAAAGAGAAATTGACAAATACCTGTTCAAGTCCATCCGTTGGGATAGTGGCACACCCGACAAGAAAACGACTGTCAACAAGGAAATCGAGGACAACCGGTCATGCAGCTATCGGATATCACCTTACGAAACCATTTCCTGGGACCAGTTCGTTTCTGACGCCATCAATCAGCAATTGGCAGATTGGGGGAATTTCAGCGCAAATACAAATATGGCAGGCCAAAAATATATCGATGTCTGCATGAAAGACAATGAATGCGAGGATGGAGATATTCTAGCCATCACATTGAATGAAAGGGAAGTTGCTCGTTCCGAACTTTTCAACCAGCCAAGTTGTTTTGAGGTGCCCGTCAGCTCAGGAGTCAGCTATCTTGGCATACGGGCCATCAATGGCAGCGGCAACAAGGGAGCGTGCTCCTATGCGGATCGAAATACAGGGGAAGTGACGGTAAGCGGGGCCACAGGCGCGGGACGCACGCAGCTCTATAGCGTGCGTGGCGGCCAGGGCTCCTATGGATCACTCACCATCGTCAATTAGTTTTCGCATCCTGGAAGAGGATATGACCGCATATTGACCAGCTCAATAAAAAATTCGTTCGATGAACTCCTGGGTGCTGCAACAGTCCTGCGGGCTTTGATGTTTACAAAGGGCCAATCGCAAAATAAAGCGAATAGTGCCTGCAGCTCCTGAAAACTCCGCTCAAAAAATATTTCATCCCAGAGCCGGTGCCGAAGCCATCCCGCAAATGCGGTATGGCCTTGCGCACCATGGCTGGGAAGACTGCTGTCTAGGCGGATGAGGGAAACCATCGAATCCTTGCGCCGCCCATTCCCAATCGTTTGAAAGGCAGATACCCAATGACCAAGCAGACCCCCAAATTGCGCCCCACCCTCATCGCCGGTGCCGTGCTCGCGCTTACGGCTTGCGGAGGTGGCAGTGGCGGTGGCGGAGACAACGAAGTGACGCCACCGGTTGCACCACCAGCACAAACGACCCAGGAGTTGGTGCAGAAGTACATGGATGCCAGACAAGCGCTGACCGCCACCCAGTTGCCCGCCAAAGGCACCGAGCGCTTTGCGCACCTCGACGACTGCTACCTGGGCAACGGCAGCAGCAAGGAGCGCCTGATCACCCATTGGGATGAAAACCAGACCCAGGTCCAGACCTCCAATGCCTACCAGATTGGGCGGAGCTTCGAAAATCTGCAAATCCTGGCAGAGCGCAAAGCCACCAATGCCGACGGATCCGCACGGCATGAGGTGGATATCAGCTACGACGAAAAATTCACGGACGGGACCAGCACAAGGGACCAGCGCGAAACGCTGATCGCAGGAAGCAGCAGCGGCACCTGCGCCACTCCCCGCAATGCAGCCGAGATGCGCAGCCTGGGCAATCAGCGCGTGGTAAGCGTGGGACTGGTGTCGCGCAACCGCGCCAATGTGGTACGCCAGCTGTCCGACGGCGAACCGTCCGCCAGTCCATTCCACTTGCGGCGCGAGGTGCAGTTTGGCATTTCCGATCCTGCTCGGCTGGCAACTTACGCCATTGTCAGTTGGCCGTCGGCGCAGGCAGGCGGCGCGCGCAACTCGCTCAAGCTGCTGTCGCCACGCATCATGCGCGATGCACCCGAAATGCAAGGCGTGCGGGGCAACGCCAGCTATGCGGACACCAACAACTTCCGGCAGTGTCGATCGAACGCCAGCAACGACGTGGCCAACGCCGGCACGGCAGATTGCACCAACGCGCAACTGGGTGTGGCCAACGACTCGTGGGGCTCCACCGTGCGCAGCGGGTTCGATGCTGCCGCCATGGCAGACGGTGACAACCGTTTCGCAGCGCTGGGCCTGGCAGCGGGAACCGAGGTGCGCTTCGATATCCATGCCGACGATGGCTGGAAAGCCGTCAACGGACAGCAAGGCAAAACACCCATCGCCACCTATCAGGTCACGCTGAAGAGCGGGTCTTATGCGTTTGCGCAGATACCTGTCAATGCCTATCCCCAGTTCAACACCATCTCGCCCTCAGAGGGCGAGATCGTGGCCGGCTTCAAGGCCGGCGGCGGCAGCGCGCAGGTTGTCTGGTCGGCTGCGCAACCGCCAGCGGGCAGCATGCCCATGGCACTTTCAGTACTCAGTTCCTATCGGCAGGGCGCTGCGGCGGGGTCTGCCTCCGGCCTGCCCACGGTACGCACTCCCAACCTGACCGTCCCTGTGCCCAAAGGAGCCACCTCGGCCACCATACCTTTTGGAGGCAAGCCGGACGGTGCATCGGCCACGAACTATGCCGAGTTCCTCCTCATCTACGCCGACCGCAACGGCAGGGAGATGTACTACAACCTGCAATACACCCCCTGAAGCAAGGGCTGCGTGACCAGCGCCCAATCCATCGCCCAGCCCGCAAGGCGCTGCGCGATGGGCAGGGACTGTTCACACCATTCCCCACCCCTGCAGCAGTTGCACCAATTCCACCTGCCGATGGCAGCCTGTCTTGCGCATCAGGTTCTTCATGTGGGTGCGCGCCGTATGCCAACTGCATCCTTCCATCAAGGCATAGTCCTTCACGGTCTTTCCGCCTGCCAGAAGCAACAGAAGGCGGGTTTCGCTGGGTGACAGGCCCAGCATCTCGCCCACCAGGCCTTGATTCTGCAAAACCATGGAGCCGGGCAACGTCAGAAAGATCAGGGCCAGGGGCTGTTGCCACGGCGCAGCAAACGCATGGTTGGCCGCCAGAGGCAACGCGGTCAGCCTGAGCCGGGACTGGCTGGGCCGGCTGCCTTGGAGCTCCAAGGCAGCCGCCTTTGCGGGATTGGCGCAAGCGGCGGAGACCAAGCTCTGCAAGCGTGCATGCGCCTCGCCCGATGTGCATCGCAGCCCGCCGTGCACACATTGCAACGTGCCGAATGTTGCGAGCAGGCGCTCTGCCGCCGGATTGGAATGCTGCAGCCGGCACCGAGCATCCACGACGAGCAGTGCCTGCGCCAGCGCATCCAGTGCCGCGAGTCCCAATGCTGCCTGGCCGCATAGCTGGCCCATGCGCGCGCGCAAGCGGCCGGCCCGCTCGATGTGCGGCATCAAATGCTCTAGGAATGCCTTGTCCTGTGCACCATAGACGCCGGCATCCCTGGGGCGCATGAAACTGATGAAATCACGCGCATTGCCTTCCACGCGAACGGCGGCAGCGGCGGTATGCCGCAGTCCCAGCGGAACCAGCCAATCCGTATAGACGCTGTTCTGTGACGCCTGCCTGGCACTGATGTGCTCATGGTCCAGCATGACCTGGGCCACGGGCAGCCGCTGCACGGTTGCCATCCGCAGGTCGTTGTGCGCGTGGTGTGTCTCGTACTCATGCATCAAGCCGTGATGCAGACCGAAGCTTTCCAGATTGCTTGCGCTTTGCGGAACGGCTGCCTCGCCAGCATTCAGCGTGAAATAGTGAAAGACGCCCGCCTGCAATTGCGCGCACATTCCCGCGAGCGCCTCGCTCCAGGTCTGGGGAGCGAGCACCCCCTCATACAGCTGACCGGCGATGGCATCAATGCGTTGTTGCACGGACTCACCTCGGCTGCAGGGATTGCAGCAGCCCCACCAATTCCACCTGCCGGTGGCAACCTGTCTTGCGCATCAGGTTCTTCATGTGGGTGCGCGCCGTATGCCAGCTGCACCCCTCTATCCGGGCGTAGTCCTTGACGGTCCTGCCCGTGGCAAGCAGCACCGCCAGACGCGCTTCCGAGGGCGACAAACCCAGCGCCTCCTGCACGAGTCCGGGACTCGGGCCAGAAAATGGCGTACCGGCATCCGCCATTACCAGCAAAGCCATGGGCCGCTGGCGGAACGCAGCGGCATGGCTGGGCTTGAGCGGCAGGACCGTCACCATCAACCGTAACGCAGAGCCTGCCGTCAGGCACAGAGCCCCGGCCAGGCCCTGTGCATGATGGCCGCAAGCCTGGGCCACAAGACGCAGCAGTTGCGCCTGGGCCTGCCCGTCAACGCAGCGCAGCAGGCCGTGGCGCACAGACAAGGCTTCGCAAAAAGCTGCCAGCAGGCAGTCGGCCGAGGGGTTGCAGTAGTGGATGCGGCAATTTGAATCCACAAGTGCAATGCCTTGCGGCAAGTTGTCCAGGGCTGTGAATCCCAAAGCCGCCTGCCGCGCCAGTCCTCCCATGTGCATGCGCAGGCGGGCGGCACGCGCCAGATCGGGCATCCACTGCTGCATGAAGACCCGCTCCTGTGCGCCATAGATTCCACGATCCGTAGGACGCATGAAACCCAGGAAGTCCTGCGTCCCCCCTTCGTCGCGCACCTTGACACCCAGCGTGTTGCGAAGTCCGTGGGGCGCCAGCACATCGACGTAGACCGCATTGCGCGACATCTCCCATGCGCTGAAGTGCTCATGGTCGAGCATGAACTGGCCCTGGGGCAGGCTCGCCACGACGGACATGCGCAGGTCCTCGCCAACGTAGTGGGTTTCGTATTCACGCAATTTATCGGCATCGATGCCCGCCAGGTCGTGGTTGTGCACGCTCTCGACCACCCCGCCACCAGTGCTGCCCAGCGTGAAGAAATGGAAAACGGACGCGCCCAGCGCCTGCCGCATGGCGTCCAGCGCAGACTGCCAATCCTCAGCGGAAAGTACTCCGTCGTACAGCAGTCCCGGTATTTGGCAACTGGCACCCTGTCGATCAATAAATTTCATGGAAATGAATTATTGATTCTTTATAGCTATTTTCAATCAGACAGCTCTGAATTTCGATACCGGTCTTGCCACGTCGATTTGGGGCAATGTTCACACGGTTGTATTGCACAATCCATCAATGCCCGCCGCCCCCGTCCGCTCCGCTCCCACGCGCGAAACCTATTCCGAACTGCAGCAGGCCTACGAGCACTTCAACCAGCGCCTTTTTGACGATGCCCTGCCCCACTGCCTGATCACGCTGCAGCGCGAGAAACGCACCTGCGGTTATTTCTCTGCCGCGCGCTTTGCCTCGCTGGACGGCAGCACCACCGACGAGATTGCGCTCAACCCCGCCTACTTCGCGGCGGTGCCCATCATCGAGACGCTGCAGACCCTGGTGCATGAGATGACGCACCTGTGGCAGCACCACTTCGGCAAGCCGGGCCGTGCGCGCTATCACAACGAGGAATGGGCGGACAAGCTGGAATCGCTGGGCCTCATGCCCTCGTCCACGGGCCGGCCCGGCGGGCGGCGCACGGGCGACATGATGGCCGACTACGCCGTGGCGGGCGGCCCCTTCCTGGCGGCCTGCGATGCCTTGCTGACCACGCGCTTCCAGCTGAGCTGGTACGACCGCTTCCCGGCCATCGAGCATGTGGTCACGGGCCAGTGGAGCATGGCCACGCAGCTCCAGGGCATGCAGGGCACCCAGCCGCCCATGTCCTCCGTGCCCGCCCTGGCCGAAGCCGTGCGGCCCGTGGGCACCTCGGTGGCTGTGCCGGGCTCCACCACCGGCGAGACCACCGTGCAGCCCGTCAACAAGTCCCTGCGCGTCAAGTACCGGTGCGGCGGTTGCGCGGCGCCTGTCAATGTCTGGGGCAAGCCGGGGCTGAACCTGATCTGCGGCGATTGCGGCAAAGGCTTCACAGCCCAGGATTGAGCACTCGGCAAGCCAGAGTGCTTCACCTGCCCCGCCCCACCTCCCGGCACAAGCGCCTGTGCGGACTCAATGCAGCAGCGTGGCCACCAGGGTCACCTCGGGCACGCCTGCCAGCGCCTTGGACAGCGGGCACTGGGACTTGGCCTCCTGGGCGATTTTCTGGAACTGCGCATCGTCGATGCCGGGCACCTTGGCCTGCAGCGTGAGGGCAATGCGGTCGATCTTGAAACCCTCGCCATCCTTGGCAAGCCGGACCTTGGCTGTGGTGTCCAGCATCTCGGTGGCGATGCCCGCCTTCTCGCAGGCAAAGGCAAAGGCCATCGTGAAACAGGCCGCATGCGCGGCGCCCACGATCTCCTCGGGATTCGTTCCTTTTCGGTCATCCCCGAAGCGGCTGCCGAACCCGTAGGGATGGTCCTTGAGCGCGCCGGTCTCCGTGCTGATGCGGCCCTGGCCGGTCTTGCCTGCACCTTCCCAATGGACGGAAGCGGTTTTCTCGGACATGTGTTTCTCCTGTGCGTTGGTTGGACAAGCCGCCATCACAGCACAGGCGCCACAGGGCAAGGCGTGGTCCCGGGGCGCGCCAGCCCCTGCGCGCACGTCCTACAGCAAAAAAGACGGATACCGCAGCATTCAGCATATTCCGGCCCACATACCGGGGAGAGCGTGCGAGCCAATGCAACTGCCGCTGCAAAAAATGCCACTTGCCTGCTTCCTTTGCATGTTCAACAATGCAGCCTCAAATTGAGGGCGAGGAACTCAAAGAATGAAATATTCGTATATTGCGATATCTCTGTCTCTGCTTTATATCTATCTATTCAACCGACTGACATCCGTCCTTTCAGAAGAAGAAAAGAAAAAACTCCTGACCCAAGGGGTGTGCAAATACATCGTGATGGCTTGCGCCGCACCCATGTTAGCCATACCGTTTTTCAACGATCAGACTGTCAAATTCGCATTGCTTGCCTTTGTGCTGATCTCTTCAGCATTGCTTGAACCCATCAATCATAGAAAACTGCTGGCATCAGGACTGCCTGCAAGCTTCCTGAGAAAAAAGCGTCTCCTGGGGTTCATCGCCATGCCTGCCACCATCTTCTTTCTGCTGGAATATTGGCCTTGAAGATGCAGCTGCCCGGCAAGCAATCGGCCCCACCTGCCCCTATTGCCGGAACTCGCCCTTGGGCTTGACCATCTGCCGCAGATTCCTCAGTTTTCTGGGCGCACGCTCGGTCCACAGGATCTCCGCGCCGTCCGCCAGCTCCTCGTAGATAGGCAGCACCTCGGTGATGCCCAGCAGCTCCCACTGGACAGGCTCTCCATCCGGCCCACCCTTGTAGGGCACGGCATTCTCCAGGGCAAGCGCCATCCCTTTCTCATAGGCCTCGTCCAAGGTGCCGGCACGGACCAGCACCGTGTTCTCCCAAGACAGGAAGCGGGCCTGTTCGTAGTCCCTCTTCTCATCGTTCAGTTCCACGAAGCGAAGCAGGTAGGAAACCACGTACCAGCCTACCGGGGAAATATTCTTTTCGTGCTTCATGAGACATTTTCCCCATGGCTCGGCATCGGGAGCGCCGGCTCAGCGTCCGGATCTTGCCTGGACGCCGCGGCAGCGCGCAGGCCAATGCAATTGCCGTCCAGATCCTCCAACTCCGCCACAAACCCGAACGCGCCCACCGCCGTTTCCGGATAGCGAACTGCTCCCCCCGCTGCCACGGCCCTTCTCAACGTGTCCTGGATATCGGGCACATCGAAATAGACGCGGGCGCCCGACTTTCCCGGCACATAGCTGTCGCCTTGGGCCAGTGCGCCGCTGGAGCCGGGCGCGCCTTCCGCATACGGGAAAAAGGCCATCTCGTTGCCATCCACGCTCTCACGCTCCAGCGCATGCCCGAAGACGGCGCGGTAGAACGCCATGGCCTTTTCCAGCTCATGGACGGGAATTTCGAAGTAGGAGGAGATATTCATGCCGGCCATCATGCACGCGGCTGGCCGCAGGAAGAACGCCTTGCGGGCAGGCCTACTTCAAGGTCGCCAGTTGGGCGATTCTCTGCATGGCTTTGTGAATCTCGGGCGCGAGGTCCGAGATATCTTCACTGTCTGCACCAAGAACGATGGCGACGCACCCTTTCTCGGCGGACGCCATCCAATGCAGATAGAACAGACTTTCCTTCAGATCGGCAGAGTCCATCACATCAGACATCAACCCCTGGAAATCCAGGATGACCTGCATGCGGTCCTCCCCGTCCTTTGCCAGATTGCAAAGCTGCAGGAACCAGGGAGCCTCACGCAGTTGCTCGAAGAATGCGCGCACTTCCGGTTGGTATGCCCCCTGCTGTCCATTGACCAGAAGTTCTCGCCCTGGCGCAAACGTATCGCGGTAGCCAAGCAGCGTCTGCAGTTCATCGGCACGGATATCGAAATCCAGCGCGGCCAGCTTCTTGCGGGGTCCTTTCAGCCAGCGCAGCTTCGCCTCATGCGCATGGGTCGCAAGAATCTGCGGCAGCTTTGCCACCTCTCGCTCATACATCTGGATATCCTGGACCAGCAGATGGCGCTCACCCAGCATGGCAGTCCGTGCCTCTTCGCATGCCCGGATGATCCAGTAGGCCTGCTCCTTTTCCCTGGCATTGAAGCTCGTGGAACTCCCGGCAATGAACCAGAGCTTCTCCGCCATACTCCGTGCCACCACAGCCCAATAGCGGTGATCGGTCAGTTTCTGCTGAGAAGGAGACTCGTCATGGATGTACTCATTCCATGAACCACTGGGCACAGCTCCGATGGCGGCGGCGACCGATGATTTTTCCCGGATGCCCAACCACCCGTAGCCGTGGGCCTTGCCGCCCTCGAAAACACAGAGCGCATAGTCCTTGCTGCTTTCTTCAGATTCAAAACGGACAAAGCTCCCATCGCGCACAAAAGGAGCCAGCGCCTCCAACTGTTGAGAGACCCGCTCGGTGATCTTGTCCACATCGATCTCGTCAATCACCAGCAGGGTCTTCTGGCTCTTGCCATACCAGCCGATCGCGGCCAACGCGGCATCCAACGGCATGTCTTCCGTGATCCAGCCTTTTTCCTGCAGAAGCGCGGTGAGTACCTTGCCCTGCTTCTTGGCGATCTTGATGTTGATTTCAGTCTGGCGAAAAGCGATGCCCATTCAACTGTTTCCTCTGGATATTTACGGTGGCCCTTGATACAGCCTCAGGCATGCACGACACGCTTGCCGGCGCATGCATTCAAGACAGGAATGCGGCTTGCCGCGCAGCGAATATAGCCGCCAGCGCTCCCGCGGAACTGGACGCTTTGTCCAGTCACCGATGGGTGGGTGCATCGTCACCTGTCCCGCTTCTACGTCAATCCAGCGATCACTGCCATATCAGTGGGACGTATTCATCACCCCACAAACACCTGCCGCGTATCCGTTCGCCCCACGATCACCGCCGCCAGCACCGCCGCCCCGGCCGCAACCCCAAAATTCGCCAGATAGGCCGCATGGGCCGAAGTCTCCAGCAAGGCCGCGAACAGCGATCCGCCAATGGCCAGGGTGGCCGCCACGGCAATGGCCTCGCACAGCTGCAGGGCCGAGCTGTTGGCGCCCTGCTCGCCGGGCGCGGACATGGACAGCGTGAGCACCGACAGGCTTGCCGAGAGCAGGCCCATGCCCAGCCCCGACACGATCCAGCCCACCACCGCCACCCACACGGGCACGGCCGGCCAGGCCACCGATGCCGTCAGCAGCACGCCTGCCAGCACCGCGCTGGTGCCCACGCGCAGGAAGCGGTGACGGCTCCAGCCGTTGCGGCTGTGTCCCTGGTACCAGGAAGCGGAACACCAGCCCAGCGCACCCGCGCTCAGCACCAGCCCCGCCATGGGCGCTGACAGCCCGTGCTCGCGCGCCAGCACCAGCGGCAGGAACGCCTCGGCCCCGAAGAACGCCGCAAACACCAGCCCGCGCAAGGCGATCACGCTGGGCAGCCCGCGCCCGGCGCGCAGCGTGCCGGCCGGCAAGAGCTTCCAGGTGCAGACCAGTGACAAGGCCGCGGCCACCGCCACCGCACCCAAGGCGCCCGCCGATTGCCTTTGCCCGCCCACATACAGAAGGCAGATGCCCGTGGCCGCGCCCAGAGCCCACAGCCCGCGCCGCACAACGCCCTGCATGCCCTGGCCATGGCCGCCCAGGCCCTGGAGCGACGGGCGCAGCATCGCCCCGGCCGGCAAGGCCAGCAGGGGCACGCCCAGGAACACCCAGCGCCAGCCCAGGTGCTCCACCACCAGGCCGCTCAACGCCGGCCCTACCAGCGCGGGCACCACCCAGGCCGTGGCAAACGCCGCAAAAATGCGCCGCCGCAGTGCCTCGGGATACCGCCGGCCCACCAGCACATACAGCGCCACCGACATGCCACCGGCCCCCAGCCCCTGAACCAGCCGCCCCGCCAGAAACACCGGCATGGAAGGCGCAAAACCCGCCAGCAGCAACCCCGCCACAAAACACGCCATGCCAGACCACAGCGGCGCCGCCGGCCCGCGCGCGTCGCACCAGCCGCCCGCCACCGTCATGCCCACCACGCTGGTGGCCAGGGTCACGCCAAACGCAACCGCGTACAGCGGCACCCCATCGAGCGCGCGGGCCACGGCCGGCATGGCTGTGGCCACGGCCAGGGCCTCAAAGGCAATCAAGGCCACCAGCGAGACGATGCCGATCGTCGTCAGGCGGTAGGGGGAAGACAGGATGGACCAGCTCTCGGTGGTCGTCGGCCGGACCTGATCGTCCAGCGTGAGGGAATCTTGATGGGGCATGGATGCTTCTTGGTTGCAGGGTCTGCGACGGCCATGGCGCAGTGCCATGGCGACGAGAAGCCTGGAGCATGCAACCTCAAGTGCGGTTGAGATCAAGGGGGTCCTGCCCCCTGGCACCTCTTACCGCTCGATCACACGCCAATACTGGCCAGCAGAGCGGCTGGTGGCCGGCAGCATGACGGCAATGCCATTGTTATTGGCCGTATCCAGCACGACGGCATCCGACAGGAAGCGGTTGTAGAGATGGAACTGGCCCGGCAGGTCGCTGGGCGCACAGCGCCATTGCTGGCCGCTGAAGCGTGGGGAGTCTCCCGCTGACGCCGTCATCTTCAGCTCAAGATGCGATTTCCCGGCCACGCTGGTGACATCGAGCGCCATGGTGCCCGGTCCGAACGCCGCATTCTGGACCAGCCAGTAGCCCTTGCCGGTGCGCAGGAACCTCCATCTGTCGGCGCCCAGAATCATGGCCGGGAAGGAAATCTGCCATGGCTCGACGTTGTACAGCCCGGGGGGAGACACAAGGCCCGTGCCCTGCAGCAGCGCTACCGCATTGCGCCTTTCGCTCCAATACAGGTTCTGCAGCCCGACCCATTGGCGGTCCTTGAGCATGGGGCATTGGTCGTACAGATAGTCGCCCGTCTCGTAGCGCCGAAAATCCGCATCGCTGAGCCGCTGGGCCGAGAGTGCGTGTGCCTCAGCGGAGATCCGTGCCAGTTCCCGCATGGTGGCCGTCATGGTGATCAGGGGCGCGGACGAGCCGCGCACCGGCCTCACCGGCAAGATGCGGCGAGCATTTGCAAGGTCGGAGGCCACGGCCCGCCAGCGCAATGCCAGAGTGCTGAATTCCGTTGCCATCGCCTGCGGCGCGGGCCCAAGGCGGACCACCGCGTTTGCCGGTGGCGGCTGCCTGGCATGGTGCGCGGCGGCCACGCGAAGCAGCGAGGCATGACTTTCCAGCTGCGCCACGACGGGTGCAGCCGCCGCAATGGCCGCATCCATTTCCGTCTCGACGGCTGCGACACCCGCATTCCACCGGGCCTCGTCCAGCGGTGCGTCGGGGGTCAGCGAAACGGCATCCAACTGGTCACAAAGCTGCTGCAAACGCCCGACGGCCTGCCCCAGCTTTTGCACCGTGTCGGCCAGCCCGTCGATACGGGTACGCAGCGTGCCCCAAGCGGCCGATGCTGCCTTCAGCGCAGGGAACGACTGCATGCTCTCCAGGCTCCTTACCAGCGTCATGCGGCCGCTGGCATCGTCCAGATCCAGCCCGGTCAGGAACGAGAACTCGGCGATATCGGTCCATACCTGCCGTGCGACTGGCTCACGCGCGGGCTCGGCTTCGACGCGGCAGCTCGCTGCCATGGCGCCACCGCAGCACAGCGCCGTGGCAGCGGCGGGCAGCCACAGAAGCCGGCTCATCTGGCGGCAGTGCCGGCCATCAGCAGGCGCAGGGCCCGAGGCGCTGCCGGCATCCGTCGGGGCTCCAACACTTCGATCAGCCACGTCGTGAACGGCGTCGGGCAGACATCTCCCAGGTGCTGCGAGAACTCGATCTGGTCGCCGGCGTAGGTGAAGTTGATCTTCAGGGGCGAGCAGAAAAGCCTCTCGTCCCCGTTGCCCGTGCTGTCGTGAAAGTCGCTGCCGGTCACCATGTCGATATTGATGCGCTGGGCCGAGACATCGGCAAACTCCAGCCAGGCCTGCACCGACGAAAGGCGGATGCGGCGGTAGCTGGCCAGTGCCGGATGGCTGGTGGCAATGGACAGGCTGATGGGCTGCCCATGCGCCAGCTGCTGCAGCAGCGCGGCGTCAGTGACCCGCAATTCCCGCCGCAGATCCCCTTGGGTCCTCGCATTGGCCGCCTGCGCGCTGGCGTGGTCTGCCAGCAGGGTGGCGTGTGCATCTGCCATGGCAGCGGCCGTGCCCGGCATCGAAAGACGGTGGCCGGGCTGCTTGCCTGTCTCGTAGGCCTGTGCGGCACGGACCCCGAAGCAGTCCACGAAGAAGCCGCGGCGCACACTTTCTGCCCTGAGGGTGATTTCCCCCTGCAACCGCGCGCTGCGCTCCAGCTCTGTCAGCGCCTGCTGCTCCAGCGCCTGCAGGCGCTTGCGCTTGCCGATCACCGCAACGTATTCCAGCTTGAGCGTGGCAAGCTCACGGGCAATGGCATTCTTGGATGCGCTTTGCTCTGCCAGCAGGCGGCCATAGACGGCCACCTTCTGCACCTGTGTCTTGAGGGTGTTGGCGGCGTTGCGCACGGCCGCCTCGGTGCCTTCGGTGGCAAGCACCAGATCCAGCCGGTTGACCGCATCGTTCTCCAGTACCGTCCAGGCGGCCTTGGCTTCATTGGCATCCGGCATGAGCGCAAGTGCACGCATGGTGTCGCCCAGCTCCCGTGAAATCCCCTCGACATCCAGCCCGCCCAGCGGCCCACGGATCACCGGCAGCACCGCATTCAATGCGCCCTTGGCGGGATCCACCAGATTCTTGAGCGTGCTGGAGTTGTGCCTGGCCCATTGCAGCGGAATGGCAAACGACTGGCCCAGGGCCTTCAGCGCCTTGAGCGGGCCGTCTATGCTGCCGCCAAGCGTCTTGGCCTGCCCGTACAAATCCTTCAGGCCGAGCACGCCTTTCTGACCGGTCTCGGTCAACGCCTTCGGGTCGGGCGGCACGCCCACGCACAGGGCGGCCACGCTGCCCGCGACTGCGATGACGCCAAAGGCGATTTCCAGGCTCATCTTCACGGTGCGCACGATCTGGGCAACGTCGCTTTCAAGCTTGAGCCGCATGGCGGCAAGTTCCGCTTCAAGCTCCTCCTGGCGCACCGTGCGTGCGGCGCGGTCAAGGGCCTCGATCTGCTGAATCAACCGCTGCTCCAGCTCGGTGCAACGTGCCTCCAGCGTCTTGAGGTCCAAGGTATCCCGGTCGGCAAACGCCTGCGCGACGCTGCCCACGGCACCTGCCAGCTCGCCGCTGGCGCGCAGGCTGCGCAGGTGGGCCTCCATGGCCGCCATCACCTCCTGCCGGGCCTTGGCCAGCGACAGATAGCTGCCTGCGCTCAGATCAGGAATCGGCCTGGCCAGCCTGTCAACGTCCATGACCGGCAGCAGACGCTGCAGCGAACCCGCCGCCTGGATCAACTCGCCAAACCCGGACTCGACCCCTGACCAGCGCGTGATCCATGCCAGCGCCTCATGGCACAACACCAGCTC
The DNA here is from genome assembly GCF_043104705.1 of Delftia sp. WSY_10. Taxonomy (NCBI): domain Bacteria; kingdom Pseudomonadati; phylum Pseudomonadota; class Betaproteobacteria; order Burkholderiales; family Comamonadaceae; genus Delftia; species Delftia sp. WSY_10. The sequence continues at coordinate 30,445 of NZ_JBICKY010000008.1, forward strand.
GGCCGCGCTGTGGCCGGGCCTGCCCGCCATGCCGGCGCTCAGGGCAAACAGCGCGGCCAGCACCCTGTGCATCGGCTCGCCATGCTCCAGCAGGCCGGGCGGCACGGGGGTGTGCTTCACCACAGCCCGGTTGCCCTGCCACAGGAAATTGCTGAACTGCGGCCGCGCCACCGTGTCCCAGGCCCCCTCCAGCGCATAAGGGGTGTCGCGCGTGGGGCCGCCGTACAGGGTGAACCGGCCCTCCACGGTTTCCACAAAAATGCGTACCCTGCTGAGCTCGTTGTCCTCGTCATGCAGCATGCGCAGAACCGTCGTGCCTTCGGAAACAATGCGGCGGGCAACCACCGTCAGCCGCCGCACCGCACCGTCAAGCCGCCTGTCGAACCCCTCGGGCACCACCACGGTATCGGCATGGATGTCCAGCGCCTGCAGGCCAGCCGCGTCGGCCTCGTCCAGCAACACCTTCAGGTCCACCACCAGATCGGCCACGATGCCGAAGGGATTGAAGCTGCCGTCCGGCGCCCGGCCACCGCTGCAGACCAGCGGCCCTGGCGGCACCAGGCCCTCGGCTCGGTAGCGATCGATCAGGGTTCGCAATTCAATGGGAGTCATCGCGGCAGTGAGCGCGGGAGTCATTGCTGAAGTCATGGCGGGTGGTTCCAGGTAAGGCACTGCACCTGTGCAGCGGTTGGACAAAGGCCGGAGCAGATCGCTCAGGCTGCCTTCTTGCTGGCAAGTTCCACCAGTTGATCCACGCTCTGCGCCTTCTTCGGCGTGCCGCCAAAGCGGCGGAAATGGTCTGCCTGTCCGGCGACACGCGCCCAGCCCTTCTTGGCCGTGCCAAGCACCACCGTCAGGCTGAACCAGTTTTCCCCTTGCAGGGACTTGCGGCCGGTGGTGCTCAAGACCTTGTGTATGTTGCCCAGATCGGCAGAAATCGCACGCCATGCCTCGCCCAGCGTCTTGAGCTTGGGACCCAGGTCTTCAATGCTCTTGCTGATGCTGTCAAAGCGATCATTGCTTCGGTTGTAATAGCCGATGAAGCGCTCGTTCGTGGCCATCGTGGCCTGGATGGTTCTCACCTCATCCACCTTCTCGGCAATCTTCCTTCGCGTGACCGCAAGGTCCGCACCCACACCGATATCCACCCCCGCCAGAATCAGCGGCCCGAAAAGCGGAATGGCCAGATAGGCCGGAGACGTGGACAGCACGATGACTTCATCCTTTTCCTTGCGGCGCAGGGCCTTCAAGTCGTTCTCCAGCTTCTCCACGGCGGCCTTCAGCTTCTGGTTGGCAGCACCCTCGGCGCCCAGAGTGGTCGTGAACTTCTGCTTTTGTCCATTGAATGCGGTCTTGCAGGCATTCAGGCGCACCAGTATTCCGTTGCCGTTGTCAAGAATGGAGTTCTGCAGCGCGAAGGCACGCACCGAGCGCGCATTGGCGTCTTCAATCAACTGCTCCAGCGCGCTGCTGAAATTGCGCTTGATCTGCTCCGAACGCCCGCTGGGCGTATCGCTTTCCCAAACCTTGACCAGGGCCTTCCATTTCGCTTCCACCGCCGGCTCCGCCGATGGGGTGGGCGCTCCCTCCAGATCAAAACGGTCCACCAGCTCGATCAGCCGCTCATAGGTGGTTGCCGCCACATCGTTGTACTGAACGATATCGTCGGCAAGGGTCAGCATCTTGTCCTGCACATCGGCCTTGAACTTCTGGCCGACACCCTTGAGCGTGACGAACAGCTCCACCGCTTCGGAAAACTCCGGCCTGAAAGCATCCTGCTTCTGCATGCCCAGCATGGCGCGCATCAGCTCCGTGGTGGTCGGGTTGTCGGTGACTGCAGACTCGAAGAACGTCGTCAGCCCGATCCAGTCCTCTGAACTGAGAACGGAAATTCCCTTGTAGATATCGGCAGACGGTGTGAATGCATTCGTTGAATTTGCAGGGTCGGACATGGCGAAGGCTCCTGATGGTGAAAGGCCGGATTCGGCCTCGAATCGGTGTGCAAACAAGCGGCGGCGTTGAAGAAATGACCGCACCGCAGTCATCGCCCGCCCTCCTTTTGCGCTCCAGTCGACCGGATGCTAGGTAGCCGCCATGGCCCTGTATGTCCCCCAAACAAGTGACACAAATTCATACAGCACTGGGGATAAGGACAGCAGCCGGACTGCTCTCTCACACCCAATGGCGCCTGTCCCCTGCGCGACCCATGGCAATGAGCACGATCAATCCATTGCCTCAAATGACAAGGCAAGGAATTTCGCATACCAGGCATACACCACCTGCTATGCAATCAATAGCGCATTGCACAGATTCATCGCCAATCAGAAGACACCATCAGTGTCAATTTCTCTTGATTTCACCGCACCCATTGGCACAGGAATTCGCCTCACCCATAAATGTTGCAAAATGTTCGGCAATTTGAACGATGGAGGAGCGGGAGTGGCAAGAAAACGAAAGACCAGCACGGCAGAAGACCTCATGGATCTGATCGCCATGCTGCCCTGGTGGGCTGGCATTGCATTGGCACTCGCCAGCTACATGGTGCTGCACTCCATTGCCATCCGACCCCTGCCTGCAGCACAAAGCCCGCAGCAAATCGGCCAATTGGCCACAACAGCCATCTGGCAGGGCTTGGCTACCGGTGGCCAGTACATCCTGCCCCTCATCTGCCTGGCCGGCGCGGCCATTTCCGCCGTGCGCAAGCGCCGCCGCAGCCAGTTGTTCGAAACCACCTCGGCCAGTTCCAGCGCGGATGCGCTGCAGAACATGTCATGGCGGGAGTTTGAAACGCTGGTGGGTGAGGGATTTCGGCGGCGCGGCTACGGCGTCAGGGAAACCGGTGGCGGCGGGCCCGATGGTGGCGTGGACCTGGTCCTCTCGAAGAATGGCGAAAAGACACTGGTGCAATGCAAGCAGTGGAAAGCCTTCAAGGTGGGCGTTTCCACGGTGCGCGAGCTATATGGCGTCATGGCGGCCGATGGGGCTGCTGCGGGCTTTGTGGTGACCTCTGGTCGGTTCACTCAAGAAGCAGTGGCCTTTGCTGCGGGGCGGAATATCCAGCTCATGGACGGGGCTGCGCTCATGAAATTGCTCAAGGAGGCAAAGGCCCAGACAGAAGCTGCTTCAACCATCAAGGCTCGGACTTCTGCCCCTTTGGCGAGCCCCGTGCCTGTATCCGGGCCCATCAAGACGGAACCCGCTTTTGACACAGTGCAACCGGCTGCCGCCCCAATACCCGACTGTCCTCAATGCGGGAAAGCAATGGTTCAGCGGGTTGCCAAGCGAGGGCCTGCGGCTGGGAAGGCATTTTGGGGATGCTCGGCGTTTGGTGCGGGGTGTCGAGGGACTCGGGAGATGGCTGGGGTTGGGAATTGATTTTGTAGATGGCCTGCTTTCGACCCTCAGTTGACACACAAGTAAAAGCCGCAAAGCGGTCATTCAATGAATAAACATCTATGCGTAGTGCATATCGGTCTGTCCTGTCTCAGTTATAGTTAGTGTTTTTAAAAAATTGTCAGGTGGACCTACTCCAGTCACCGTGTGCGGCTACGACAGAAGGGCGGCCACCTGCATCACCGAATTGGATTCATGTCTCATGGGTAGCATATAACACAGAGCTTCGCTGCAAGCCCCTTGCTGCGACTTTTACATGCCAATTTAGACCACAGGTTCAAGATAACCTGATGCTTAGTGTTATCTACAGTACGTTCGCGATCTGGGGAGTTAGATGCAATTTCAAACGGCCAAAAAAATAGCGGTTCTGCTTTTAAAGACAGGGCACGAGGGAATTGGAAAGTACCATCTTGAAAAACACATAAAGCAGAAAAATCTTTCGGGATTTCATCAGTGGGCCAACGATCGCCCATGCGAAGGCGCGTTTTTATTCAAAGATTCTGCGGGGAAGGGTATTTGGATTGTTCTAATAGATTGGCGAAATAGTGATAACTTTTATGTTGTCCTGTTTCCTGAGTCTAAATCCGGTCCAATTGCTGAAATCCACCACGTTGTAGAATCACATGGCGAATCTGTTTTGCACTGGCGTTACTCGCCAAGTAAGCACGACAAAAAAAATGAAGAGCGCAGGGCATATTTTGCAGAGATTTTTCTTTCCACTAACGTGCAGATATCGATCCCACAGATTCCTACTGAAGTAGATGATTTCATTGATGACCTGTTTGTCCTCGCGGACGGCAAGGAAAAAGCAAACAGTTTAGACCCTGATAAGCCTGTAATACGTACTGGCTTTCCGGAGGGGAAATTTAAAGAGAAGCTTCACTTGGCCAGAGAGCGCAATCAGACGTTGGTCAGGCAAGCAAAAGCGCAGGCAATGGCCAGGGTCGGCTCACTCAAATGCGCGTGCTGCAGCTTTGATTTTCTTGAGAATTACGGCGAAGTTGGGCGTGGTTTTATTGAGGCCCATCATACGAAACCAATAAGTGAGCTTCACGAAGGCGGTGAAGAAACCAAAATTGAAGACCTAGCGTTGGTTTGTTCCAACTGCCACAGAATGCTGCATCGCAAAAGGCCTTGGTTAAAAATGGACGAGCTTAATGGCTTACTGGCCGCTAATATTCCCTCAAGCGCTGAGTAAACGATTCTTCTTGCGACTGCCATCGACTCCTGGCCAAATCTGCGAATTTCTCAGACCGACCCATTGCGGTCCTTCAGTCTTCAACACGTAAAGACTGCTATACAGCAAAATTTCTGTCCTCTGCCTACTCAACCCATAGTTGAGCCAGGAAGCCAGAGTTAGATCATGAACGGTAGTGGCGCATCGCGGTGCATAAACCAACTTTCTATCTATGTCATGTGGAAAGCGGGCTTCGCTGACAGCATGAATAACCGCAGCTTCAAGTTCGAGAAACGCTGGCGATCCTCGGCAGGTGGCTGATAGATTAACGGCCTCCTTGTCGGCACGGTGACAAGCGGGCTTCACTGGCAGCACTACCACGTCAGGCAGAATTCCTAACGTGTTGCTACGCACGATGTCCGCGTCAAGTTTTTCATGGAGCAATTGGGGCGATAATGGCTTGGATGTCCAGATCGACCCGGACACCTTTGCTGTCTGTTCGACCTAGAACCGACCGCTCGCCTCCCTTTTGCAATACGTCTGTCGCATAACCTCGATTCTTGAGTTTCCTACCTCTAATATGACATATTTACAGCCCGCACCTATCTGGCAGATAGGGAGGAAAGAATCTGGAATCACTGACTCTGAGCGCTACCTTGGGGTTCTTGCCAGAAAGGCATTTTTGAGCTTTTGGAGCTTCCAAAACCCTTTTACCGACGAGAGTGGTGGCCGCGAACTGTGCGACCTACTCGTCGTTTTCGGAAATGATGTCATTATCTTTTCCGACAAGCAATGCAATTTCCCCGATGCTAAAGCCATTGGAGTGGCTTGGCCGAGGTGGTTTAAGGGCGCAATAGAAAAATCAGCAAAGCAGTTGGCTGGCGCGAAATCATTTTTAGAGCAACATCCTAATCGGATTTATCTTGACTCAGCGTGCGAGCATCCATTGCCCGTTCGCCTGCCGTCCAGAGAAAATATGCGATTACATTTGGTAGCTGTAACCAGGGGTGCTGTGCCAGCAGGCGAAAAATACTGGGGTAACGGCAGCTCTGGCAGTTTGATCATTAACACGCAACTGCATGCGGAAGCACACCAAAAACACCCATTCATGGTGGGGTGGCCCTTAAAGAAGCGTTTATTCATCCACGTGTTCGATGAACTCACCTTGGATGTTTTGCTCGGAGAACTTGATACAGCGCCAGATTTGATCGAATATCTTCGAAAAAAAGAGGAATATCTGTGCAAGTCAGGTGTGGACTTCATCATCTGCGGCGAGGAAGACCTGCTCGCCACCTATTTACTCAATCCCAATAGTGATTATCCCAATAGCTTTACCTTTCCTGCCGTTCCTGATGGCAAAAATCAGGTCCTGCTCGAAGAGGGTGGATGGTCACGCTTTCGGGCAAGTGACACCTACGCTAAATTGAAGAAAATGGTTGTGAAGAGTTATCTATGGGATGAACTCATCGAACATCAAACAAGTCATATCCAGAACTCGACTGCGAAGGTGCTCAATAGGTTCGAAAGCGCGTCCAATGATGTGCAGGCGCACGAAGAGGTACTTCGGGCAATGGCCCAAGAGGGTCGATTCGGAAGAATGAAGCTGTCCGAAAACCTCCAAGACGTCCTGACCCGCGATTTCGTAGGGAATAGATTCAGTAAGACTATTGTTCTACCTAGCCGGCCGGGTCGCGCGTATGTGCTAATGGTGTTGAGACGCGATCCTTCCGATAGCGAAGAGGACTACCGTGAACTTCGCACTACTTCACTGGCCGGCTACTGCCGCGCAACTCGCTTGAGGTTCTCTGGGATTCATGAGGTTGTGGGTATCGCTACCGAGCAACTTGAGTTTCACAAAGCAACGCAAGACTTTCTGTTAATGCAGTGCAGCGAATCATTGAGTAAAGAGGAAAAGCAAGCAGAGTTAGAATTTTTGCATAAGCATGGAATATGGAAAGATCACTGGAAATGTGTTTTCTAGGTAGGCGTTCCGGGTATAGCCCAATGCAGGCAGCAATCGCGATGTGTAGAATTTCAGGCTTGATCTGGCAGTGGACCTTGATTCCTAAGGCGCTTAACGTCGTGCGTACGCTTTAGCAGTCGTTGACGACAGGCTGCTCCTGGCCGGCAACAGCTCCTCGCTGCGGGCTGCTGCCGACCGAGAGCTGCCTCTCGATGTTGCTACTTGGATGACGGTTTTCCAGTGTGAATTCAACCGGTCGATGCAACACAATGACTGCACCTGGCGCAAGGAGTGCTGGCCATGAAGCAACGACCTCGGATCTACTACACCGAAGCACAGAAGGCGATGATGTGGGATCGCTGGAGCAAGGGCGATACCCTGCACCAGATCGGCAAGCTGTTCGATCGGCCGCATACCTCCATTCAGAACATCCTGGCCGCAACCGGCGGAATCCGCCCGCCAGCGCGTCATCGATCACGATTGGCACTGACTCTCGCTGAGCGCGAGGAGATCTCGCGGGCATTGGCTGCGGGCGAATCCATCCACTGCGTTGCCGCGCG
>NZ_JBICKY010000009.1:0-2040 GCF_043104705.1 Delftia sp. WSY_10
CAGCGCTTTCGCTACAGCGCCGAGCACCAGATGCTCGAATCCACGGTCACGCGCTACCACGACAGGCCCGAACCGAAGATCGCCGGATCGAATGCGCAGCCAGAGCCTGCCGCCACCGTCCAGACCACGCGCTACCGCTACGACGCGCTCGGCCGGCGCATCGACAAGCACGATGCCTTCGGGCGCACCACCTTCCTCTACGACGGCGACCTGCTCGCCGGAGAAATCCGTGGCTCACGCCTGAGCGAATACCTCTACGAGCCCGACAGCTTCGTGCCCCTGGCCAAGCTGGAATCGGAATGGAGGAACGAGGAAAACCGCAACGCACAGGCAGAAGCGGGCCAATCCAGCTTTGCCACCTACTACTACCACTGCGACCAGATCGGCGCCCCCCAGGAGCTCACCGACGAAGCCGGCCGCATCGTCTGGGCCGCCAGCTACAAGGTCTGGGGCCAGACCCAGCAGCTGCAGTACCTGCGCACCGGCACGGACGATGCGGCGGTGTTCCCCCACGACCAGCGCCCGCTGGCCCTGGCCTCGCAGGGTGAGGTACAAAGCCTGGCGCTGGTGGAGCAACCGCTACGGTTCCAGGGACAGTACTTTGACGGCGAGACGGGGCTGCATTACAACCGGTTCAGGTATTACGATCCTGTGGTGGGGAGGTTTGTGCATCAGGATCCGATTGGGTTGGCTGGGGGGGCCAATTTTTATATATTTGCCGTAAACCCACAAATATGGGCGGACATACTTGGCTTAACAGCAGCAAAATTGGGACGAAACCTTAGAAATTCTGGTCGCCCACTTCAACCAGGTCAAACCCCGCATCATATTGTTCAGGAAAATTGCAAAAAAAATAGGCACGTCCAGAATTCCAGAGATATTTTAGGCCGAAATAATATTGGAATAGACAGCGCATCCAATGGCGCCAGATTATGGGGAACAAATCCATCTCAGACTGCGATGGCCAACCATCCAGGCAAAGCGGCGAGCATCAGCACGGGAAACTATCATGCCGGGCCTCACGTGCACAGTGATATGAACGATAAACTGATATACCAGATACTGAAAGGTGTTGAAAAGCGAGGAGGCAATGTTGAGGCTGCCCTAGAGGATATAGGGCGACGACTTGAAAATGGTAGTTGGAAAGCAGCCTTTTCCTGCTGTTGCTTATAAGGAAATTTAAATGATAAATGAACGCGCAGATATAAAGAAAATCCTAGATACATTATTGATCAATTTTAAAGACGCATCTAATAATATTTCACAAAATGCACATATTGAATCATTTCCAAAAGTCGATGAATGGCGTTATTCAAAAGGTGATTTTTTTAATCCGATTCCTTATCGTTCAGAAATAGACGGGTTCAATTCACCAAAGCTTCTGAAGAAAAAATATGATTCTCCTTTTGAAGCCATCGAAAAAGGCAATTTCTCAACAGCATTTAATAATAATCATCCAACAATAATCATTGCCCCGAAGGAAAAGTCTTGCAACTTCATATCCACAAGTTTATATGGGGAATATTTATCATCAGATATCGCCAATGTACATCACATTGATCTTCCATATAAAGATTCTGTAAAGAATCTTCCACGACTTAATGGTTACGGGTATTTATCCAAAGAAAAAGACGGAAGCTTAGTCAGTATAATTGTTGGAAGAAATAATAATTATTCCATAAATATAATAGAAGCCATTGATAATCTGCCATCTAAAGAAACAGCCTATGCATCAGGATGGGCAGATGATATAGAATACCATTATCACCACGATAATAATGGTCTTTTCAAGATAACGACCCATGCAAAAAATGGTGGCCTTGCAGAAATATGGAGCAGATCTTAATTATATTTTATTGAAAAAGTAATTTTATTTTCAGTAAAATATGTCGCCACAATGAAATTTTGAAATATATTTCACATTAAAGAATAGCTTTCATTTTACAATAAAAAATGACCTTATTTTTATTCTTCAGAAGAATTACATAAATCCCTGGCCATGCACTGTTATTTCAGTGCATAGATGAATTGACAAGCTCG